>NZ_BAAFHE010000002.1:0-549904 GCF_054665075.1 Acidisoma sp. 7E03 | reverse complement strand
ATGGGCCCGCTCCGCAGACGACGTCCTCTGGCGCCGCTCCAAGCTCGGCCTCCGCCTCACCCCAGACCAAACCGCCCGCGTCCAAAACGCGATGGAGGCACTCTCGCACAGCCTCGCCCGCGCGGCGTGAACGGGGCAGCCGGGAGGCTGGACGCGCCCCGGTGACGCCGTGTTAGTTTCGGCCGCATGCAGAAGCTGTTCAGTCTCGGGCTTGGCCTCCTGACCCTCGCGGCGCTGGCGCGGCCCGCCGCGGCCGCGCCGCCGGATCCGAGCGGCCTGTGGTCCACTGGCCGCGATCAGGCCGTGGTGCAGATCTACCATTGCGGCGAGAACACGCTGTGCGGGGCCCTGGTCGGCTTTCCCATGGACCATCCGGGCGATCCCCTGCCGCAGACCTGGGACCACAAGTCCCAATGCCGCTTCGTCTTCATCCGCAACCTGCACCCGCGCACGCGCGCCTGGATGGGCAGCATCGTCAATCCGCAGAGCGGCCACAGCTACAGCGCCAAGGTGCGCCTGATGTCACAGGACCAGCTGCGCCTGCGCGGCTATTTTCTGCTGCCCATGCTCGGCGCCACCCGCTTCTGGTCCCGCTATACCGGCCCGATGCCGCCGGCCGACTGCCGGATGCCACCCCATTCTCTCGGCTGAGGCCGAGGCGCGCTCAGCCGCCTCGCCCGGTGCTCGCGAGCTGGCCTGAGGAAGCCGCCGCGCCATCCGCCGTCGCGCCGATCGTCCGTAGGACGAGCCCTGGGGTGAGAAGCTGCGGCAGCGTCACCGCCGGGGCGCCGCGTGGCGGATAATAGACGTAGAGCGGCACGCCATCCCGCCCATGCGCCTTGAGATAGGCGGTGATCGCGGGGTCGGCATTGGTCCAGTCCCCCACGAGATAGGTAACGCCTTCGCGCTGAAAGCCGCGCTGCACGTCCGCCCGGTCCAGCGCCACCCGGTTGTTGACGAGGCAGGTGACGCACCAGGCCGCGGTCAGGTTGACGAAGATCGGCTTGCCCTCGCCCCGTAGCTCGGCCAGACGCGGGATGGAGAAGGCTTCGGCCGTCGCCGGTCCCTGCGCCGCCGCGCCCCCCCGCAGATCCTGCGCCGTCCACAGGATCGCGGGCAGCGCGACCAGGGCGACGGCAGCGAGACCCGCCGCGATCCGGCCGCCGAGCTGGGAGAGCCAGGCCGCGAAGGCGATCAGCAGCAGGCCGCCGCCGAGGGCGAGCAGAAGGGAGGGCCCACCCTCCTGGGAGGCGACCCAGACCAGCCACAGCACCGTCGCGTAGATCGGAAAGGCGAGCGCCTGGTGCAACACCTGCATCCAGCGGCCCGGCCGCGGCAGAATGCGGCCGATGGCCGGGGTCAGGCTCAGCACGACCATGGGCAAGGCGAGGCCCACACCCAGGGCCAGGAAGATCAGCAGCCCGGGCAGTGGCGGCCCGGCCAGGGCCGCGGCTAGCGCCGCCCCCATGAAGGGGGCCGTGCAGGGCGTCGCGACCACCGCCGCCAGCACGCCGCTGAAGAAGCTGCCCGTCGCGCCGCCGCCCGTGGTCAACCCCTGACCGAGCCCGATCCAGCGGCTGCCGATGGCGATGGCGCCCGAGAAGGAGAGGCCGACGGCGAAGAGCAGCCAGGTGATGGCCAGCACGAAGACCGGCGACTGGAACTGGAACCCCCAGCCGGCGGCGATGCCGGCTTGACGGAGGCCGAAGAGCAGGCAGCCGAGCAGCAGGAAGCTCAGCACCACCCCGAGACCATAGGAGAGGCCGAGGCGGCGGTTACGCGCTTCCGCCCCATGCGCATGCTGCGCCAGGTGCGCGGCCTTCATCGCGAGAACAGGGAAGACGCAGGGCATGAGGTTGAGGATCAGCCCGCCCAGGAAGGCGGCCCCCACCAGGGTGAGATAGCGGGCCGAGGTGACGGTTGCGAGCAGCATGGACCACAGCGCATGATCCGGTATCCGTACCGGGGGAATGCCGGGCTGGGCGGTGATCGCGGCCGCCGTCTCCGTCCCATCCGGCGCCGTCAGCGCCAGCAGCCCCGCGAGGGGCGCCTGCGGCTGGAAGGCAGAATCGGGATGCAGGCGCAGGATCAGCCGACCGTGATCGAGCCGCAGCGGCTGGTAATAGTCGGGGTTGATCTGCCCCGGTGCGTTCGGAAAGAAATAGGCGGAGGCGACGGTGCCGGAAAAGGCTTCGGCGCCGTCGACGCTGAGCTTGCCGTCCGGCTCGATCCAGCCCTTCCAGGGGCGGGAGAGAGGCATCCGCTTCTCGGCCGCCTTGAACAGCGCAGCCTGCGGAGCCAGCGCGGGCTGCGCCTTTACCGGCAGAGCCAGGGAGAAGGTGGCGCTGCCCGGCACGCAGATGTCCTTGCAGACCAGCCACTGGGCCGCAACCTGCAGATGGTAGGTGCTTCCCCTGAGGTCCTTGGGCGGCGTGACGGTGAGCGGTAGCAGCACCGGCTCCATCTTGCGGGTATAGCCGTAGCTCGTCACCGGCCCGTCGTTGATGACCTTCGGGGTCGGCCATTGGATCGGACCGGCCGTACCGCCCTCGGGCAAGGTCACCGCCATTTGCGGCGCAGCCCCCGCATCTCCGGGATTGGCCCAGTAGATGTGCCACTTCTGCCCGAGGTCGAAGAGCAGGCCGATGCGGAAGGGTTGGCCCGGCGCCACGGCATCGACGTCCGACACCAGGCTGACCTCGTTGTTCAGCGTCGTCGCCGGCAGGCTTTGCGCGGCCTGCACCGCACGCGGCACCAGGCCCAAGACGAGCATCGCCCCCAGGACGAGCCATGCGCCGAGAGGGAATTTCGCCGGGCGGCCGGAATGTGTCATGCACCTCTTTTAGCGGCCTGCAGCCGCAGCCTCCAGGGTTACGGTAGAATGCCGGTGCCCCCGAAACCGGAACGCCTCGTTTGCCTAACGATCCCAGCCCGACCCTGCCCGTCGCCGAGGCCCTGCCCCGGCTGCTCGCGCATCTCGCCGAAGGCCCCAATGCCGTGCTGGTGGCGCCCCCGGGCGCCGGCAAGACCACGACGGTGCCGCTCGCCCTGCTGCAGCGCGGAGACTGGACCACCGGCCGCATCGTCATGCTCGAGCCGCGGCGCCTCGCGGCCCGCGCCGCCGCCCAGCGCATGGCGACCCTGATCGGCGAGCCCATGGGCCAGACCGTGGGCTTCCGCACGCGCATCGAAAGCGCGGTCTCGGCGGCCACGCGCATCGAAGTGGTGACCACCGGCCTCCTCGTCCGCCGGCTGATCGGCGATCCCGGCCTCGATGGCATCTCCGCCGTCATTTTGGACGAAATTCACGAACGCTCGCTGGAGGCCGATCTCGCCTTGGCGCTCTGCCTCGACGCCCAGCGCCTGCTGCGGCCCGATCTGCGGCTGCTCGCCATGTCGGCCACGCTGGACGGCGCCCGGCTGTCGGAGCTGATGGCAGCACCGGTCGTGGAGAGTGCGGGCCGCATGCATCCGGTGGAGATCCGGCACGAGAAGCGGGACATCGCCCAGCCGCGCGACCTGCCGGACGCCATGGCGCGCGCCATCCGTGCGGCACTGGCCGAGGCGGAGGGGGACATCCTGGCCTTCCTGCCGGGCATGGGCGAAATCCGCCGGACGGAAGCGGCCCTGGCCGGTGTCGCCGCGCGCGTGCTGCCGCTGCATGGCGACCTGCCCCCGGCCGCCCAGGAACTCGCGCTCCGCCCCGCCGAGGGGCGGCGCGTGGTGCTCGCGACCTCGATCGCCGAAACCTCGCTGACGGTGCCGGGCGTGCGCATCGTCATCGATGGCGGCTATCGCCGCACGCCCCGGCTCGATGGTACGAGCGGCCTCACGCGTCTCACCACTGAGCGGATCAGCCGCGCCGCGGCCGATCAGCGCGCCGGACGCGCCGGACGCGAGGCGCCGGGCCTCGCCATTCGCCTGTGGACGACGGCGACCCATCGCGGGATGCGCCCCTACGACCGGCCGGAAATCCTGGAGGCAGAGCTTGCGGGCCTCGTGCTGGATTGTGCGGCCTGGGGCACCCCGCCGGCGGCTCTCCCCTTCCCCGATGCGCCGCCGGAAGGCGCGCTCGCGGCTGCCCGTGCACTGCTCACCGATCTCGGCGCCCTCGCGCCTGATGGCACCGTCACGACGCTCGGCCAGCGGATGAGCGCGCTCGGCGCGCATCCGCGCCTCGCCGCCATGATGCTGGCCGCCGAAAGCCCGACCGAGCGGGCTCTCGCCTGCGATCTCGCGGCGCTGTTGGAGGAGCGCGACCCGCTGCGCGGCGGGCCGGACGCGCCGGCCGACGTCACCCTGCGGCTGGAGGCGCTGGCCGAACGGAGCGGCGCCGAGATCGACCGCGGCACCCTGCACCGCATCCGCCAGGGCGCGCGGCAGTATCGCGCCCGGCTCGGCCTGCGCGGCGATGCGGTCGCGGCCGGGGACCCGGCACCGCTGATCGCGACGGCCTTCCCCGACCGGCTGGCCCAACGCCGCAGCGAGCCGGGCAGCTTCCGCCTCTCGGGCGGCGGTGGCGCCAAGCTGCCGGCCGCCGACACGCTGGCCCGCGCCGGGCTGCTGGCCGTTGCTGCACTCGAAATGAAGACCTCGGCCCGCATCCGCCTGGCCGCGCCGCTGGACCCCACGGCTCTCCCCGCGCATCTGGCCGCCCGGGTGACGGAGACGGTGGAGACCAGCCTCGATCCCGTTACCGGCAGCATCCTCGCCCGCCGACGCCGCCGGCTCGGCGCCCTGGTGCTGGAAGACCGCTCGGGACCACCGGATGCGACGGAAGCGGCGGAGGCCTTGCGGGAGGCGATCCGCAGGGACCCGAGCCGCCTGCCCTGGACCGACGCGGCCCGCGGCATCCAGGCGCGGCTCGGACTGATGCACGGCCTGGAGCCGGAGGTCTGGCCCGCGAGCGACGACCAGAGCTTGCTTGCGCACCTCGACGACTGGCTTACCCCGCATCTGCACGGCCTCACGCGCCTCGCCGACCTCGCCTCCCTCGATCTCGCCAGCCTGCTGCTTGACCGGCTGGACTGGTCTCTGAGGAGCCGGCTAGACCGGGAGCTGCCGACCCATCTCGCACTGCCCGGCGGACGGGCGGCGGTCGATTACAGCGAGCCGGTGCCGATCGCGGCCGCCCGCGCCCAGCATTTCTACGGACTGAAGGAGACGCCAAAGCTTGCCGGCGGCCGCGTGCCCCTGCGCCTCGCCCTGCTCTCCCCGGCCGGGCGGCCGATCGCCCTGACGGCGGACATTGCCGGCTTCTGGCAAGGCGCCTGGGCGGATGCGCGGCGCGACATGCGCGGCCGCTACCCCAAGCACGATTGGCCGGAAAATCCGGGCGAAGCGGGCTGATGCCCGCGCCTTGATCCCGATCAAGGCGCGGGCCACCGGACGCATGCGATCCTTCCCGCATGATGCCGCAGCCCGCCGCCCCGCCCGACCTCATCGCCCGCTATGACGGGCGGGTGCCGCGCTACACGAGCTATCCGACGGCGCCGCATTTCCACCCCGGTATCGGCGCCGAGACCTATGCCGAATGGCTGGCCGCCCTGCCCGAGGGGCAATCCGTCTCGCTCTATCTGCACGTGCCCTTCTGCGAGCGGCTGTGCCTCTATTGCGGTTGTAACACGGCGGTGATGCGGCGCGAGGCGCCGAAACGCGCCTATGCCACCCAGCTGATGGCCGAGATCGAGACGGTGACGGCGCTCATCGGCCGCCGGGTGGAGGTGCGGCAGATCCACTGGGGCGGCGGAACGCCGACCGCCATGCCGCCCGATTGCCTGACGACGATCATGGCGCATATCCGCCAGCGCTTCGCGGTTGCCCCAGATGCGGAGGTCGCCATCGAGGTTGACCCGACGACGCTGAGCGAAGCCTGCCTCGCCGCCATGCGGCAGATGGGCGTCAACCGCGCCTCCGTCGGTGTGCAGGATTTTGACGAGGGTGTGCAGGCGGCGATCGGCCGCCAGCAGAGCTTCGAGGAGACGGCGGCCGCGATCGCCGGGCTGCGCCGCATCGGCGTGGGCTCCATCAACCTCGATCTCATCTACGGGCTGCCGCGACAGACGGAAGGCTCCGTCATCCGCACGGCGCGCCAGGCGATCGGCCTCGGTGCCGAACGCGCCGCCGTCTTCGGCTATGCCCACGTGCCCTGGATGAAGAAGCATCAGGCGTTGATCCCGGAGACCAGCCTGCCGGGGGCCACCGCCCGCCTGGCGCAAGAGGCCGCGATCCGCCAGATCCTGGAAGAGGAAGGCGGCTACCTGCCCGTCGGGCTCGATCACTTCGCCCTGCCGCAGGATTCCATGGCACGCGCGATGGCCGAGGGACAGTTGCGCCGCGGCTTTCAAGGCTACACGACGGATACGGCGCCCGTGCTGATCGGCCTCGGCGCCAGCGCCATCGGCAGCCTGCCGCAGGGCTATGTGCAGAATGCGACACAGCCTGTGGCCTATGCCGCTGCGCTGCAGAAGCAGTGGCTGGCAACCGCGCGGGGCGTTGCGCTTACCGCGGATGACCGGCTGCGCCGACAGGTGATCGAAGCGATCATGTGCGGCCAAAGCGTCGATCTGGTGGCGGAGGCCGCAGAGATGGGAATGAGCCCCAGCCCTTTGCTGCAGGACGCAGGATCGCTCGCCACCTTCGCCGCCGACGGTCTGGTGGAGTGGGACGGCCGGCGCCTCACCATCACCGGGCGCGGCCGAAGTTTCGTGCGCAACGTGGCGGCCCTTTTCGACGGCTACCTCAAGCAGCCGGCCGAAAGCCCGCGGCACGCGCGCGCACTCTGACGGCACGGGAAGCGACCGGCGCCGTCTCATCCTTTCTTGATCGCCAGCCAGAGCGTCTCAAGACATCGGGACTCGGTTCCGATTGAATTTCCGCCCTCATCTGGCGACCTTTCGAATAGTGACGAGGGAGATTTTCATGATCATGACGACCAAGAACAAGATGATGATGCATCTGAATGCGCCGGCCGCGTCCCTGCGGACCTGCGCGCTGGCCGCCGCCCTGGGGGTGAGCCTGGGTGCCGCGCCCGTCTTCGCCGCCGTCCCCGGCGGCCATGCACAGGGACGCTTGGCCGGTCAACAATTTGCGCAAGCGGGTGGTGGCGGCGCCGGCAGCGGCTCCGGCGTGGGCACTGGGGCAGGCGGCACCGGGTCGGTCGGCATGGGCGGCGGCACGCCTGGGGGCACGGATGCCGGCACGGCCGCAGGGGCCGCGCCTTCGGCGAATGCCGCGCCCGGCAGTGGCACGGGTGACGCAGGCGTCAGCGCAGCGGCCGCCGCAAGCCCCACCGGTGGCGGTGGCTGGTGGGGTCTGGTCGGCCTCCTCGGCCTCTTTGGCCTCGCGGGCGCGAGACGCCGGTCCTCCCCCGTCTCTGGAACGCGCACCGGGCCATGAGGCCGTCTCGCGCGGCTGTCGCGGCACCCGGGCTTGCCATAGGATCGCGGTGGGCCACCGGATAGGCCGGCGGCCCGTCGCACCGAGAGAGGCTTCCCATGCGCCGCCTGATTTCCTCCGGCTCCCCCTTCGAGGCCGAGATCGGCTATTCCCGCGCCGTAGTGGTGGACGACTGGATTTTCGTCTCCGGCACCACCGGCTTCGATTATGCGACGATGACGATCTCGGAGGACGTCGCCGAACAGACGGAGCAGACGCTGAAGAACATCGCCGCGGCTCTGGGCGAGGCAGGGGCAAGCCTCGCTGACGTCGTACGCGCCAATTACGTGCTGCCGAACGGGGCCGACTTCCCGGCCTGCTGGCCCGTTCTGCGCCGCTATTTCGGAGAGGTTCGGCCCGCATCGATGGCGATCGTGGCCGGGCTCGTCGATCCGCGCATGAAGATCGAAATCGAAGTCACGGCGCGCAAGCGCCGAGACTAGCCTCCCCCAGGCCGGATGACCCGCGCGCGCTGCAACAATTCCAGGGTGCGGGGGTCGCCACGACCGTGAAAGAAGGTATCCAGCGCCTCCCTGAAGCTGGTGCTGGGATGGGCGCGATCGAACAGGGTCATCGAGGAATGGAACTTCATGTCGTCGGGATTGCCGAAGATCGAGAGCGGTGAGCGCTCGCCCAACCGGTTGACGATCCGCGTGCATTCCAGCAGGCGCCGGCCAAGGATGGGATGGCTCAGATAATCCCGCGCTTCATTCAGGCCGGGGATGCCGAACTGCTTCGACATCAGGCTACTGCCGAGGCCCACAAGCTGTGGGAAGATGAACCACATCCAGTGCGTCTGTTTGCGCCCAGCCCGCAACTCCCGCACCACCTGGTCGTAGACCGGCGCTTGCGCCTTTACGAATTGATCGAGATTGAATTGCGGCACGCTGACGACCCTTCCCCCGCAGGCGATCGCGGAGAAGGCGCCTGCTCAGGCTCCTGCGCCGCTCATTCGTAGACGATCGTCCGCACCGTGCCGTCCGGCTGGCCTATGATCGCGGAGCGGGCGATATCGATGAACAGCCCGTTTTCGACCACGCCCGGAATACGGTTCAAGGCAATCGCTAGCGCTTCGGGATGCTCGATACGCCCGAGTGCGCAGTCCAGGATGTAATGCCCGCTGTCCGTAACAAAAGGTGAATCGATCCCGCCACGCAGCGTAATCGCCGCTTCCAGGTAACCGCTCTCCACCAGCAGGCCGCGCACCAGCCGCTCCGTCGCGCGCCAGCCGAAGCGCACCACCTCCACCGGCAGGGGAAACGCGCCCAGCGTCGCCTTGGTCTTGCTGTCGTCGATGACGGCAACGAAGCGGCTGCCCGCCGTCGCCACGATCTTCTCCCACAGCAGATTGCCGCCGCCGCCCTTGATCATCTGGCCCTGCGGGTCAATCTCGTCGGCGCCATCCAGCACGAGGTCGAGTTCGCCGACCTCGTTCAGGTCCGCCACCGGCACGCCGACCTCGATGGCCAGCGCCTTGGTCGTCTCGGAGGTCGGCACGCCGGTGATCTTCAGCCCTGCCTGGCAGCGCAGGCCGAGGCTGCGCACGAAGCGGCGCAGCGTGGTGCCGGAGCCCAGGCCCACCAGCATGCCGTCCTGCACGAGGGCCGCCGCGGCATCCGCCGCCGCCTGCTTGGCCGCATCCTGCGGGCTCAGGGCTTCCGTCATGGCTCAGACCCCCTTGGCGGGTTCGGCGACGCGGATCACGAGCTTGCCGAAGTTGTGGCCGCGCAGCAGTTCGATGAAAGCATCGGGCGCGTTTTCCAGCCCGTCCACCACATGTTCGCGAAAATGCAGGCTGCCGTCGATGACCCAGGGGGTCGCCATGGCCCGCCATTCCTCGAACCGCGCCATCCGGTCGGTCACGATGAAGCCTTCGATGTGCAGACGCTTCTTCACGACGGACATCAGATTGGGACCGGGCCGGTGCTTCGTATCGTTGTACTCGGCGACCATGCCGCACATGATCATCCGGCCGAAGTCGTTCAGCAGCGGAAAGACCGCCGCCTGCAGATCCCCTCCGACATTCTCGAAATAGACGTCGATCCCGTTCGGGCAGGCATCCCGGAGCGCTGCGTCGAGGTCCATCACCGCGCGATGGTCGATGCAGTCATCGAAGCCGAGGGTTTCCTGCACGTAGAGGCATTTGTCGGCATTGCCGGCAACGCCGATGACGCGCGCACCGGCGCGCTTGGCGATCTGCCCCGCGACCGCGCCCACTGCACCGGAGGCGGCCGAGATCACCACCGTCTCGCCCTTCTTCGGCTTGCCGATCTCGGTCATGCCGGCATAGGCGGTCGCTCCCGGCATGCCGAGCACGCCGAGATAGGCGGAATAGGGTGCGCCGCCCTTGGGGATCTTGAACAGCCGCTCGCCCGGGGTGACGATGTGGCTCTGCCAGCCGAAGGCGCCGGCCACCACGTCTCCGGGCACGAAACGCGGATCGGCGGATTCCACCACCTCGCCCACCGTCTCCCCCGTCATCGGCGCGCCGATCGCAATCGGCGCGGCGTAGGAGGGGGCATCGCTCATGCGGCCGCGCATATAGGGATCGAGCGAGAGCCAGAGCGTGCGCGTCAGCACCTCGCCCGGCCCGGGATGCGGCGTCGCCTCCTCCGAGAGGGCGAAATTCTCCCGCGTCGGCGCGCCCTTGGGGCGGCTCTGCAAAATGATCGAGCGGCGAAGCGTGCTCATGACGGACCGTCCTTCCCTATCCGGCCCTCGGGCCGGCCTTATCCTGCGGCGCTCAGGCAGCGTTGGGCAAGCCGCCCAGAACATGGCGGCTGAAGGCCGCGAAGAGCCGCCGGGTGACCGGACCCACCGCACCATCGGCGACCGCCGCACCGTCCACGCGGGTGATGGGGCGCACGAAGCTCGTGGCGCTGGTGATGAACACTTCGCGCGCGGCGCGCAGCTCTTCCGCGCTGAAGGCGCGTTCCTCGAGCGTCACCCCTTCCCCGGCCAGAAGCTCAGCCAGTGCGGCGCGGGTGCAGCCGGGCAGAATGTCGTGGCTCAGCGGCCGCGTGCGCAGCCGGCCGGCAGCATCGACGATCCAGATGTTGGAGGAGGCGCATTCGGTGACCATGCCCTCGGCGTCGATGAAGGCCGTCTCGAAGGCACCGGCGTCCTTCGCCGCCTGCTTGGCCAGGACATTGGGCAGCAGGTTCACCGTCTTGATGTCGCAGCGGTCCCAGCGCTGGTCGGGCCCGGTGATGATCGCCGTCGCCCAGGCATCCACGTCCTTCGGGAAAGGCGGCAGTGCCCGCGCCGTCACCACCAAGGTCGGCCGCGTGCCGGCCTTGGGGAAGACATGCTCGCGCCGTGCCGCTCCGCGCGTCACCTGGATATAGATCAGCCCGCTCTCGCGGATGTGGTTCCGCACCATCACCTCGCGCAGCACACCCTCAAGCGCGCGGCGGCCGATCGGCATGGTGATGCGGGTTTCGCCCAGCGAGCGTTCGAGACGCGCGAGATGCTTCTCCGCGTCAATGAACCGGCCGCGGGCGACATAGACGACCTCGTAAATCCCATCCCCGAAGAGGAAGCCGCGATCCTCGACCCGAACCCGGGCTGCCGCCAGCGGCAGGTAGCGGCCATTGACATAGGCGATGCGGCTCATGAGCAGTCCAGTCCGTCAGGGGTTCGGGCGGCGCCTCAGTCGTCGAGACCGAGCGCGCGGAGATGCTGGGTCTTCTCGTCCCACCCCGCCCGCTCCTTCACGTTGAGGAAGAGATGGACGCGACGGTCGAAGAGCTTTGAAAGTTCGACGCGGGCGCGCGCGCCGATCTCCTTGATCCGCGCGCCGCCGGCGCCGATCAGGATGGCCTTGTGCCCGGGGCGGGAGACGGTGATGACGGCATCGATGCGCACCGAGCCGTCGCGCCGCTCCTGAAAGCTCTCGGTCTCTACCGTGGTTTCGTGCGGCACTTCCTGATGCGTCTGCAGCAGGATCTGCTCGCGCACGATCTCGGCCGC
Organism: Acidisoma sp. 7E03; assembly: GCF_054665075.1. Taxonomy (NCBI): domain Bacteria; kingdom Pseudomonadati; phylum Pseudomonadota; class Alphaproteobacteria; order Acetobacterales; family Acidocellaceae; genus Acidisoma; species Acidisoma sp. 7E03. The sequence continues at coordinate 538,495 of NZ_BAAFHE010000002.1, read as the reverse complement.
CAGCAGCCGGTCCGGCAGATCGGTGAGGTCGTCATCCGGATAGAGATGCGGGCCTTCCGGCACGGCGGCCGCCAGCGCATCACGCAGCTCGGCGACACCGTCGCCCGTGGTCGCGCTCACCATGAAGGTCTCTGTGCAGGGGATGCGCTTGTTGATCTCGGCGATGAGCGGCAGCAGGCGCGCAGGCTCCACCAGATCGACCTTGTTGAGCACCAGCCATACGGCGCGCTTGCTGTCGGCGAGCTTCTGGATGATCGCATCGGTCAGCTCGGATATCCCGGCCTTCGCATCCACCAGCAGCACGGTGAGGTCGGCATCCTGCATGCCGGTCCAGGCGGCGTTGACCATCGCCCGGTCGAGCCGGCGCTTCGGATTGAAGATGCCCGGCGTATCGACGAGCAGGATCTGCGAGGCGCCCTGCATGAGGATGCCCATGATGCGGAAGCGCGTGGTCTGCGCCTTGGGGCTGACGATGGAGAGCTTCGCCCCAGCGATGCGGTTCAGCAGCGTCGACTTGCCGGCGTTCGGTGCGCCGATGATGGCGACGAAGCCGCAGCGGGTGGTCTCGGTCGGCTGCGTGCTCATGGCTTTTTCGGTCCTGATGTCTTGCGGGCGGCGGCTTCGCCGTCCGTAGCCTCCTTCATGCGGGCGAGCAACGTTTGCGCGGCCGCCTGCTCCGCCGCGCGTCGGTTGCCGGCCTCGCCGGTCGCCGCCGCACCGCCGAGGCTCACGCGGATGACGAAGCGCGGCGCGTGCGAGGGGCCTTCCTGTGCCGCGATCTCATAAGAGGGCAGGCCGAGACCGCGCGCCTGGCCCCATTCCTGCAGCGCCGTCTTCGCATCCTTGGGCGGCTCGGCCTCAGCCTTCATGGCGGCGAGGAAATGCTGGCGCACGAAGCGGTGCACCGGGTCCAGCCCGGCATCGAGAAAGAGCGCGCCGAGCAGCGCCTCCACCGCATCGGCGACGACGGAGGCGCGGCGGCGTACGCCGGCGCGCGCCTCCCCAGGCGCGACGGCCAGCAGGGCCGGCAGGCCGAGGGTCTCGGCAATCTCGGCGAGGACGGGCTGGGAAACGAGATGGGCAAGGCGCCGGCCCAGCGCCCCTTCCGCCTCGCGCGGATACTGCTCGCTGAGCCAGAGCGCCATGCTGAGGCCGAGCACGCGGTCGCCGAGGAATTCGAGCCGCTCGTTGGAGAGAAACCCACTGCCGGCGGCCGACCGGTGGGTCAGCGCTTCCTGGAGAAGGCGGGGGTTGGCGAAGCGATGGTCCAGCAGAGCTTCGGCCGCGGCCAAGGTGTCGTCACTGATGGCGGCGGCCGGCAGGGGAACGGCCCTTCCCTGCGGCGCGCCGCCGGCACGCTCAGACGTCAATGGATCGGACGGAAGATGCGGCTCCAGCGGATCTCGAACGGCCATTCCCAGAATTCCCACCAGGGGTAGCGGGCATCGATCGAAAAGAAGATGAAGTCCGCCTTGCCCACCAGATTCTGCACGGGAATATAGCCCACCGCATCCAGCACCCGGCTGTCGAGACTGTCGTCGCGATTGTCGCCCATGCCGAAAACGTAGCCCGGCGGCACGTGATAGACCTGGGTATTGTCGAGCGGCCCGTCATCGGAAGCCTTGAGGATGGGGTGCTTCAGCCCGTCCGGCATGGTCTCGATGTATTTCTTGAGCAGCATGGGCGGCCCGTCATTGTCGCCCTCGGTCATGTAGGTGCCGTCCGGGTCGCGCGGCAGCTCCTTGCCGTTGATGTAGAGATGCCCCTGGATCATCTGAATGCTGTCGCCCGGCAGGCCGACGATACGCTTGATGTAGTCGATGCTCGGGTCCCGCGGCAGGCGGAAGACGGCGACATCACCGCGCTTGGGCAGGCTGCCGAAGATGCGGCCCTGGAAGAGATTGGGCGAGAAGGGGAAGGAATACTTGGAATAGCCGTAGCTGAACTTGGAGACGAACAGGTAATCGCCGACGAGCAGCGTCGGGATCATGCTGCCGGACGGGATATTGAACGGTTCGTAGAGGAACGTTCTGATGAAGATCGCGATCAGTGCGGCATAGATCACCGTCTTGAGGCTGTCGCCCCAGCCGCCTGCTTTACGCTGAGCCATAGGAGTTTCTGACCTCATAAGACGCTGAGGCGATGTCGCGGAAAGGTGTGGGCCTGTCAAGCAAGGGCAGCCCCGCATGGAGGAAGCGTCACCCGGCGCCTCGGGTCAGCTGCGCCGGCGCCCCGCTTGCGCGAGGCGGCCGGGATCGGCGACAAGCCCGCCATGGCCCCTCCTCTGCTCATGCTCCAGGACATTCACGTCAATCTCGGCAGCACGCCGCTGCTGCGCGGGGCGGAGCTCGGCGTCGGTGCGGGGGACCGCATCTGCCTCATCGGCCGCAACGGTTCCGGCAAATCGACGCTACTGAAGATCGCGGCCGGGCTACTGCCGGTGGACCAAGGAACGCGCTTCATCCAGCCCGGCGCCACCATCCGCTACCTGCCGCAGGAGCCGGACCTTTCCGGCTTCGCCAGCACCCTTGCCTATGTCGAGGCCGGCATGGGCCCAGGCGACGACCCCTACCGCGCCGTCAGCCTGCTCGCCGCCCTCGGCCTCACCGGGGAGGAAAGCCCAGCCCATCTCTCGGGCGGCGAAGCGCGCCGCGCCGCCCTCGCCCGCGCCCTGGCCCCCGAGCCCGACCTGCTGCTGCTCGACGAGCCGACCAACCATCTCGACCTGCCGGCCATCGAATGGCTGGAAAGCGAACTCGGGCGGCTGCGCGCCGGCCTCGTGCTCATCAGCCATGACCGGCGGCTGCTGACCAATCTCGGCCGCTCCCTCGTCTGGCTCGACCGCGGCACGACCCGGCGCATCGACCGCGGCTTTGCCGCCTATGACGACTGGCGCGAAGAGCTCTTGGCGCAGGAGGAGGCCGAGCACCACAAGCTCGCCCGGCAGATCGCGCGCGAGGAAGACTGGATGCGCTATGGCGTCACCGCCCGGCGCAAGCGCAACGTCCGCCGCGTCGGCGAACTCGCCGCCCTGCGCCAACAGTATCGCGACCGCCAGACCATCGCGACGGGCGCGAAGATGGCAGCGAGCGAGGCCGAAGGGTCGGGCAAGCTCGTCTTCGTCGCCGAGGGCGTGTCCAAAAGCTATGACCGGCCGATCGTGCGGGATCTCGATCTGCGGGTGATCCGGGGTGATCGGCTCGGCATCGTCGGCCCCAACGGCGCCGGCAAGACGACACTGCTCAAGCTGCTGACCGGACAGATCGAACCTGACCGCGGCAGCATCCGCATCGGCACCAATCTGGAGATGGTGACGCTGGACCAGCAGCGCGCAGCACTCGATCCCGCGCGCACCCTGGCCGACACGCTGACCGACGGGCATGGCGAGATGGTGCAGGTGGGCACCGAGAAGCGCCACGTCATCGGCTATATGAAGGACTTCATGTTCAAGCCCGAACAGGCGCGCACGCCCGTCGGCACGCTGTCGGGCGGCGAGCGCGGCCGGCTGTTGCTGGCCTGTGCCCTCGCCCGCCCCTCCAACCTGCTCATCCTCGACGAGCCGACCAACGATCTCGATTTCGAGACGCTGGATCTGCTGCAGGACATGCTGGCCGAATATGCGGGCACGGTGCTGCTGGTGAGCCATGACCGCGATTTCCTCGACCGCGTGGTGACCGCGACGCTCGCCGCCGAAGGGGACGGGCGCTGGACCGGCTATGCCGGCGGCTATTCGGACATGATGGCGCAACGCCAGGCCGATCTGCCGGCGCGTGGCGCGGCCCAGGCGACGACGGCGAAGGCGGCGGCGCCCACCGAAAGGGCGGCCGCGACGCCTGGCTCGCGCAAGATGAGCTTCAAGGACGTCGATGCGTTGAAGAAACTTCCCGGGCAGATGACCAAGCTGCAAGGCGAAATCGCCAGGCTGCAGACGCTGCTTGCCGATCCTGAACTCTATGCCAAGGATGCGAAGGCCTTTGCGGCGGCCTCTGAAAAGCTGGCGACCGCGGAAGCCGAACTCGCCGCGGCCGAAGAACGCTGGCTGGAACTGGAAATGCTGCGGGAAGAGCTGGGGGGATAGGGTTTGTCCGCTGTGGCTGGCGGGGCCCCGTCACCGTCACCCGCAGCTGTACCCGTTGCGAAGTCAGTACGTTGTCGGAGCACTCAGTTGGGTAGATGCCCGGCTCAAGGCCGGGCATGACGATTTTAAAAAGACGTTTCTTTCGAGCTCTGAAGGCTCTATCCCGCGATCACGATGATCTCGGGACTGGCCGCCGTGAAATCGCGGCCGTGCCAATCGCCATAGACCGCGATCTCCTCGAACCCCGCAGCGCGCAGATGGCGCAGGATCGCCTCCTGCGAGAGGAAGAGCAGCGTCGAATCGCTCCATGCCTCACCTTCCGGGAAGACGAAATGATTGCGAAAGGTCACGCGCGGGCCTGGCTCTTCCGAAACGATGGACGTGAAGACCCGCACCGGCAGTCCGCGGTCGTCGGTCACGATGTCGACGTCCTCCGGGGTCCAGCCGTCCCATTCCCGTACCAGCGGATTGCGGCTCTCGAACATGAAGCGCCCGCCGGGCAGGAGGTGACGCCGAACGGCCGCCATCGTCTCCGCCACCGCCGCCTCCGTCACGAGGCACTGGAAGGCATGGCCGGTCATGATGACGGTATCGAACTGCATCGCCTCGGGCAGAGCCGCGATGGTACCGTGGCGCCAGTCGATCATCGCGCCGTCCGGCGTCCGGCGCCCGAAATCCAGCATGCCGGCCGCGGGGTCGAGACCCGTCACCTGATGGCCGAGCCGCGCCAGCCGGCGCGCGAGCAGCCCCGTGCCACAGCCGAGATCGAGCACGCGCCGCGGCGCCGGGCCCAGGCGCGTTTCGTAGAAGGCGTGGTCGTGATCGGCGCCGTTCATCCGGTCATAGAGGGCGACGAGCCGTGCCTCGTGATACTGCGCGTCCTGCCGCATGCCGCGGCCTCAGCCCACGCAGGTCTTGCGCATGGCGTCATAGGCGGCGGCAAAGCCGCGTAGGCTGAAGACCTCGTCCCGGCTGCCAGCAGGCCCAGGCACATGCGCCTTCATGCCGCGCCGGAAGGCAGCGATGGCGGCGTCCGATTCATTGGCATAGGCATATTGGCCGCGCGTGTGGAAGCCGAGATGCTTGGTGCCAACCCCCATGGTCAAGGCCTTCTGTCCAGCGCCGTAATGCTGGCAGGGGCTCAGCACCACACGGTCATGCCGCGGCGGCGCATGCGTCACCACCAGAACCGCGACGCCGCAGCGACCCTTGCCATGATGGGTCCTGAGAGCCTGGGTAAAGCTGTAGCAGATGCGATGACCCTTGGCGGTGTAGCTCGACACCGCCCAGTCCTTGAAGCGCGCGACATGCTCCGCCGCATGGGCGGGCGCCGTGGCCAGCATCAGCAGGCCGATGGCCGCCGACAGAGGTATCTTCACCGCCCTATCCTCCGCGCGGACTCAAACCCGGTCCAGCCCGGGCCTGAGCCAATGACGCTGCGCCGGTTAGCGCAGCGAGCGATCCGGCGCCGATTCCGAAATCGCCGTCGGGCCGAAGCTCGGCGCCGAGGCGAACTGCACCGTCTGGGACCAGCCACCCGTGCCGGCCAGCGCGGTCGCCGCCGCGTCACGCGCGGTGGAGGCCTCGGCCATCATCGTCTCGTCCGGGCGACGGCCATAGATGAAGCCATTGGTCTCATAGACCGAACCATAGCGGCCGCTATGGCCGATTTCGACTCGAACCGCCGTCCAATCGTTGTCGGGCGAGACGTCGATCACCGAGACCGACTTGGAAATATCCCCGTGGCGCTGCCCGGGGGCCGGCCAATGCGCCTGGGTGATCAGGATCTTCCGTGGGCTCACCGTGTCGGTCACCACCGCGACGTGGCCGAGCCACATGCCGCGCGTGCGCTTGAAGCTCAGCACGGCCCCAGGCTCGGGCGCCTGCCCGCGGTCGTAGCGCCCGTCGGCTTGCCGCCACCAGGTATAGGCATCGCCCTTGAGCTCGATGCCGGACACCCGCCGGGCATAGGGCACGCATTGCAGCCAGGTGACCCGGTGGGCGGCCTGCCGGCCATGGCTGCGGGCGGCATAGTGGCGGGACGCATGTGTCGTCCGATGCGCGACATGCGTGCGCTTCGCATGATGCGTCGCCTTGGCCGAAGCGTGCTTGGCGTGATGCGACGCCGCCTCGGCATGGCTCGTCTGACCGATGAGACAAGCAACCAGAGCCGAAGCGAGGAGGAGCTGGCGACGAATACCGTTGTGTAGTCGAATCATGAAGCCTTCAGTCTTCGCCTAGAAACCATCATATCCACGCACTGCGGATGATAAAACAACGACGCATCTCTCCGAAAGAATTCTCCAGAATCCGCAAGGAAGAGTGCCCATCTGCGCGTGCGATGCATGGGTAGAGCATCGACGGCGGCTCACGCAACCGCGAGAGGCGCATTCTCTGTGTCAAGTGGCCATTTCGACAAAAGCGGCGCGGTTCGCGGCTCACGATTAGGACAATGGTCCTATCACCTGCGTGCGCGCGCTAATCGGGGCGAAGCAGCGTGCCGCTCCGCCCCCCAGGGCTTCCGATGACAGAAGAGGAGAAGAGGCGCCCGGGGGTTCCAGGCGCCTCGGAAAGCTCAGCCGACCTTGGTGAGCAGCGGCGTCACGCGCCCGGCCGAGGCGTCGAGGTCATGCAGCGCGATGGGATAGTCGCCGGTGAAACAGGCGTCGCAGAAATGCGGATCGACCGCATTGCGCTTTGCCACGCCGAGCGCCTGGTAGAGGCCGTCGATGGAGATGAAGGCCAGGCTGTCGGCGCCGATCAGTTCCGCCATCTCGGCCACGTCGTGCCGGGCGGCCAGCAGTTTGCCGCGCTCCGGCGTGTCGATGCCGTAGAAGCAGGAATGCGTGGTCGGCGGCGAGGAGATGCGCATATGCACCTCCGTCGCGCCGGCGGCGCGCACCATCTCCACGATCTTCCGGCTGGTCGTGCCGCGGACGATCGAATCATCCACCAGGATCACCCGCTTGCCCTCGAGCACCGCGCGATTGCCCGAGTGCTTCAGGCGGACGCCGAGATTGCGGATCTGGTCGGTCGGCTCGATGAAGGTGCGACCCACATAGTGGTTGCGGATGATGCCGAGTTCGTAAGGGATGCCGCTCTCCGCCGCATAGCCCATGGCGGAAGGCACGCCGGAATCCGGCACGGGCACGATGACATCGGCGTCCACCGCCGATTCGCGCGCCAGCACGGCGCCGATTTCCTTGCGCGCCTCATAGACCGGCTTGCCCTCCATCACCGAATCCGGCCGGGCGAAATAGACGTATTCGAAGATGCAGAAGCGCGAGGTTGTGCGCGGGAAGGGCTTCACGCTGCGCAGACCCTGGTCGTTGATGACGACGACCTCACCGGGCTCGATGTCGCGCACGAATTCGGCGCCGACGATCTCGAGCGCGCATGTCTCGCTCGCCAGCACCCAGCCGTCCGAGCCATCCGGATGCGGCAGGCGGCCGAGGATGAGCGGGCGCACGCCCTGCGGGTCGCGCACGCCGATCAACCCGTCCTGGCTGAGAGCGACGAGCGAATAGGCGCCCACCACCTGCTTCAGGGCGTCGATCAGCCGGTCCAGCACCGTGGAATAGAGGCTGATCGCGATGAGATGGATGAAGACCTCCGAGTCCATGGAGGACTGGAAAAGGCAGCCGCGGCGCACGAGGTCGCGGCGGATGGCGGCGGCATTGGTCAGGTTGCCGTTATGGCCGACGGCGAAGCCGCCGAAGGCGAAATCGGCGTAGAGCGGCTGCACGTTCCGCAGCACGGTCTCGCCCGTGGTGGCGTAGCGGTTGTGGCCGATCGCATGGCCGCCGGGCAGGCCCGCGATCACCTTGGCGTCGCTGTAATTGTCCCCGACGAGGCCGAGGCCCTTGTGGATGTGAAAGCGTTCGCCGTCGAAGCTGGCGATGCCCGTCGCCTCCTGCCCGCGATGCTGGAGCGCGTGCAGGCCGAGCGCGGTGATGGCCGCGGCGTCCTGGGCGTTCCAGACGCCGAAGACGCCGCATTCCTCGTGCATCTTGTCGTCGTCACCAGGCTCTTCCGCCCGAACCGCGCCATACACGTCGATCATCGAACCATCCTCTCAGCCAGATCCCCCGCGCAGGGCGGTCTCACTGGGCCTGCCCGGTTTGCCCCTGGGCCGGCGACAAGGCCGAGCCTTTCGGCGCCGGCTGCAGCAGATCATTCAAGCTCGGCGGTTTCGTCGTCGGCGGCGCCGCCAGATGCGGGTGGAATTGTGCCGGCAGGTAGGAGACCGCTTGCTGCGCACCCTCATACACATAGGGAAGCAGTCGTGCATCACGTATCGGCTCGGGCCAGTCCTGCGGTGTGGTCACCAATCCCGCGGCGACATAGCAGAAGATGAGGAGCACGGCGCCGCGGACGATGCCGAAGACGATGCCGAGGGTGCGGTCCACCCCGCCGAGCACCGAGCCGCGGACCAGTGCACCCACCCAGCCGCTGATCACCGAGAAGACGATCAGCGCGATGATGAAGACGATGGCGATCGCGGCCGGCTCGGCAATCTTGGGATCGGCGATCCAGTGCTCGACCTTGGGCGCGACGAAAGGTTCGAACCAGAAGCCGACGACGATGGCGCCGACCCAGGCGGCCACACCCATCACCTCCCGCACGAAGCCCCGGAAGAAAGCGAGGATCGCGGAGAGCGCAAGCACGCCCAGCATGGCGAGGTCGAACCAGGTCATTCCGAAACGTCCAAGGCAGGCTCCGCTTTGCGAATCGAGGGCGAGGCGGGCGAGGCGCCCGGAGGTGGCTGGTTGAAGCGGCCCAGCAGGTCGCTCACATGCCCGATCTCTAGCACAGTGAGCCCAGGAGGCGAGGCAATGGCGCGTTTGCTGCCCGCGCCGAGGCGCCGCGGCATGGCCGCGGCCGCGAAACCGAGCTTCGCCATCTCCTTGAGGCGCGACTCCGCCTGGGCCACCTGGCGCACCTCTCCCGACAGGCCGATCTCGCCGAAGAAGGCGAGGCTCGGATCGGTCGGCTGGCCACAGGCGGCGGAGGCGATGGCGGCGGCGACCGCGAGATCGGCCGCAGGCTCGCTGATGCGCAAGCCCCCGGCGACGTTGAGGTAGACGTCCTGCTGCGCGAGCCGCAGCCCGCCGCGGCTCTCGAGCACGGCAAGCAGCATGCCGAGCCGCCCCGAATCCCAGCCCACCACCGATCGGCGCGGGGAGCCGCCGGGATTGGGCGAGAGCAGAACCTGGATTTCCATGAGAACCGGGCGTGTCCCCTCCAACCCGGCGAAGACCGCGCTGCCCGCGATATTGCCCCGCCGCTCGGCCAGGAACAGCGCCGAGGGATTGGCGACTTCGCCCAGGCCCTGCTCGGTCATCTCGAAAACGCCGATCTCGTCCGTCGCGCCGAAGCGGTTCTTCACCCCGCGCAGGATGCGGAACTGGTGGCCGCGATCGCCTTCGAAATAGAGCACGGCGTCCACCATGTGCTCCATCACCCGCGGCCCCGCCAGTGCCCCGTCCTTCGTCACGTGGCCGACGAGAAGGAGGGCGAAGCCCTCCGCCTTGGCGAGGCGGATGAGTTCCAGAGCCGAGGCGCGTACCTGGCCGACGGTTCCGGGCGCGGAATCGAGCGCCTCATGCGCCATCGTCTGGATGGAATCGATGATGAGCAGAGAAACGGCCCCGCCCCCGCCGCGTGCGGTGCCGGTCAGCGTCGCCGCGATGTCCTGCACACCGGTGGCGGCCGCGAGTTCGACGGGGGCATCCGTCAGCCCCAGCCGGCGGGCGCGCATCCGTAGCTGATCCACCGATTCTTCGCCGGAGATGTAGACGACCCGGCGGCCGGAGCGCGCAAGCTGCGCTGCCGCCTGCAACATCAGCGTCGATTTGCCGATGCCGGGGTCCCCGCCCACCAGGATGGCCGAGGCCGGTACCAGCCCGCCCCCCAACACGCGGTCGAGTTCCGTCAGACCGATCTGGAGGCGCGGCGGCGGGGCGGCTTCCCCCTCCAGCCCGACCAGCGGGATGCGCCGGCCGGATGCGGCGGGGCCAGTGGCCCGCCCCTGCCCCGCTGGCGCGATCTCCTCGACGATCGTGTTCCAGGAGCCGCAGGCTTCGCAGCGGCCGCCCCATTTGGGAAAGACGGCGCCGCAACTCTGGCAGACGTAGCGGGCAGTGGATTTCGCCATCAGCGAGACATGCCCGAGGACCCGCCGGGGACGAAAGCGAAAATCGCCGCCGCCCCCGTCATGGGGCCATTCCGCTCATAGCCGGCGCAGCCGGACGGTGCCGTTCAGTGCACCAGGGCCGGCACCATCTCATGCTCGAGAATGGCGCCCCAGGCCAGTTCGCGGTTCGGCGCGACGGCCATCGGCGTACCGTCCGCGGCATGGATCGCGAAGACGTCCTCGCCGCCGACCGTGACGGGCTTGATGTAGGCGAGCTGGGAGACGCCGAGCTGCGCCAGCTGGGCCGTGGTGATGTGACGGATGTCGAGAACCGGAGCCGCCACCTTGTTACCGTTATCAGCGCTGTCGTGACTGCGCATGATCCATTTCCTTTCATCGGACGGCCCAAAGGCCCGTCCTCGTCAAGACGCGAGGCTTAATGCTCGTCCACGATCCGGGAGATGCCCATCTGCGGCGCGATATCCGCGACTTCGCGAACATCCCGCCGGGCACGCCCCGGCACGGCCGTCGTCGACTTGGCCACCGTATCAATCGGAATTGTCCGCACCCGGCTTTCCGGCTGAGGCCGGATCAAATCGACATGCAGCAATCCGTTGTGCAGCCAGGCCCCCTTGATCTCGATCCCCTCGGCCAGAACGAAGGCACGCTGGAACTGGCGGGAGGCGATGCCGCGGTAGAGGAAGACCCTGTTCTGCGCGTCCTCACCCTGCCGTCCGCGAATCACCAACTGGTTGTCCTCGTGGGTGATTTGCAGCTCTTCCATGCTGAAGCCCGCCACCGCCAGCGTGATCCGCAGCCCGGCGGGGCCGGTCTGCTCGATATTGTAAGGCGGGTAGCCTTCGGACTGGGTTTTGGAGGCCCGTTCCAGCATCTGCTCCAGGTGGTCGAATCCGAGAAACAAGGGCGAAGTAAAGACACGCGTCGTCATAGGCCTGAGCCTCCTCTGCGTAGAGCGAAGCATTGACGAGCCCGGAAGCGGCACTCGTGCTCAACATATAGTGGGTGGATCGTCGCACGCTTGCAAGAGCGGGAATGCAACGCTCTCCGTTGATCCATGCGGGCCAGCCCGCTACATCCCGGCGATGACCGCCCTCACCGCTCCCACCCCCGACCAGCCCCAGGACGCCGCCGCGCCGACGGCCGATACCCTGCCGCTCGTCATCGCCCCCGATCCGCGACTCAAGACCAAAACGAAACCGGTGACGGAGGCGGACCGGGCGACGGTGCAGGCCCTCGCGCCGCGCATGTTGGCGACGATGTACGCGGCCCCCGGCATCGGCCTCGCCGCCCCGCAGGTCGGCGTGAACCTGCGCCTTGCGGTGGTCGATCTGCAGACGGACGACAAGAAGTCCCCGATCGTCCTCATCAATCCGCGCGTGGAAGAGGCGAGTGCCGAGGAATCGACGCGGGAGGAAGGCTGCCTCTCCATTCCCGGGCAATATGCTGACGTGACCCGGCCAGCCCGCGTGACCGTGGCCTACGAGGATCTCGACGGGCAGCCCCATCGTCTGGAGGCGGATGGGCTTCTCGCGACCTGCCTGCAGCACGAGATTGACCATCTCGACGGCGTGCTCTTCACCGATCACCTCTCGGCGCTGAAGCGCAACATGATCATGCGCAAAATGGTGAAGGAAAAGCGCCTGCGGAAGCAGGGCTGAGGGACGGCCCGCCATGCGCCTCGTCTTCATGGGCAGCCCGGATTTCGCCGTGCCGGCGTTGCGCGCGCTGGTCGCGGCCGGGCACGAGGTGGTGGCGGTCTATTGCCAGCCGCCGAAACCCGCCGGGCGTCGCCACCGGCTGCAGGCTTGCCCGGTCCAGATCGCGGCGGAGGCCTTGGGCCTGCCGGTGCGCCATCCCGCGAAGCTGCGCGGTAATGCCGAAGCCCTGGCGGAGTTCCAGGCCCTGGGGGCGGAGGCCGCGGTCGTCGCTGCCTATGGGCTGATTCTGCCCGCCGCCTGGCTCGCGGTGCCGGCGCGCGGCTGCATCAACATCCATGCGAGCCTGCTGCCGCGCTGGCGCGGCGCCGCCCCCATCCATGCGGCGATCCTCGCGGGGGACGCGGAGACCGGCGTCACCATCATGCAGATGGATGAAGGGCTCGATACCGGCCCGATGCTGCTCGAAGGCCGCACACCGATCACGGAGATTGACCGGCTGCAAGACGTGCATGACCGGCTGGCCACGATCGGCGCGGCCCTGGTGCTGCGCGTGCTCACCGAAAACCCCACGCCCGTGCCGCAGCCAGCCGAGGGTGCCACCTATGCGCCGCGTCTGACGCGCGAGGACGGGCGCATCGACTGGGCGAATCCCGCCACCGCCTGCCTGCGGCAGATCCGCGCCTTCGATCCTTGGCCGGGCACCTTCACCACGCTCGGCGGCGAGACGCTGAAGATCCTCGATGCCGAAGCCGCGGCCGGCGCAGGCGAACCCGGCACCGTGCTGGACGATCGGCTGACCGTCGCTTGCGGCGAAGGCGCCTTGCGCATCCTGCGCCTGCAGCGCGCAGGGCGCGGCCCGATGCAGGCCGCTGATTTCCTCCGCGGCCTTCCCATCCCACCCGGCACCCGGCTCGGCACATGACCACGGCCTATGCCCTGCGCCTGGAATATGACGGGCGGGGCTTCGTCGGCTGGCAGAGCCAGCCCAATGGGCTTTCGATTCAAGAGGTGCTGGAGACGGCGGCCGCCAAGCTCTCGGGCGGTCAGCCCGTCGCGGCCGCCATCGCCGGGCGGACGGATGCCGGCGTGCATGCCGAAGGCCAAGTCGCGATGATCACGCTGCCGAAGGACCTGCCGCCAGACCGCGTGGCGGAGGCGCTGAACTTCCACATGAAGCCGCATGCCGTGGTGGTGCAGGCGGCACGTGTCGCGCCCGAAGGCTGGCACCCGCGCTTCGCGGCCAAGCGGCGGCGCTATCGCTACGTCATCCTCAACCGCCGGGCGCGTCCCGCCCTCGAAGCCGGGCGCGTGTGGCACCTGCCCCATCCGCTCGATGCGGACGCAATGGCGGAGGGCGCACGCCACCTGCTCGGCCGGCACGACTTCACCTCCTTCCGCGCCGCGAGCTGCCAGGCGAAATCGCCGCTCCGCACGCTCGACCGGCTCGAGGTCCGGCGCGATGGTGTCCACGTCATCATCGAGGCGGAGGCCCGCAGCTTCCTGCACCACCAGGTGCGCAACATGGTGGGCACCTTGAAGCTCGTGGGCGACGGCGTTTGGGCACCAGCCCGTGTGGCCGAGGCGCTGGAAGCCCGCGACCGCGCGGCCGCCGGGCCGACAGCGCCGCCCGACGGCCTCACCTTCATGAGCGTCGATTACGAGCCGCCGCTCTTCCCCGCCTGAGCCGGCGGCACCTCCTCCACCAATCGGCCGCCTTCTATCCTCAGCCAGCGCGTGCCGACGGCGGCAGTGAAGCTGCGGTCATGGCTCACGATCACGCCGCTGGCTCCGCGCGTCACCAGCTCCGCCTCCAGCCGTTCCTGGCCTGGGATGTCGATATGGTTGGTCGGCTCGTCCAGCAGATAGAGGTGCGGTTCGGTGAGTCGCAGCAGCAGAAGGCTGAGCCGGGCCTTCTGGCCGGAAGACAGGCGCGCGATGGGCCGCCCTTGCGCGGCGACGTCGATCCCGGCCGCCGCCAGTAGGCTCGTCGCCCTTTGATCCCCCGTCTCGCCGCGCACCGCCACCAGCCGGTGCGGCGTTTCCGCCAGCGGCAGATGGTGCATCGCCTGGTCGACATGCCCGAGGACCAGACCGGGGCTGACACGGATGCCCGCGACCTCCGTGCCGAACGCACGGGCGAGCAGGCCCATCAGAGTGGATTTCCCACTGCCATTGGCGCCCGACAGGATCAGCCGGTCACCCTGGCGGATGTCGAGCCGCTCGATCCGGAACAGTCGTTCGCCGGTCGGGTTCGTCACCGTGAGGTCGCGGAGGGCGATCAGCACCCTGGCATGGCTCTCGCGCGTGGCGAGGCGGATCTCGCCGCTCCGCGTCTTGGCGACGGGCCGCAGGCCCTGCTCCACCTTCTCGGCGCGGTCCCGTAGCTGCTTGGACTTCTTCTGCAGCAGGTCGCTGCCGCTGTTGACGCCGACGTTGCGCAACTCGGCCGCGTGACGGCGCAAGCGATCCGCTTCCTTCACGCCCTTGGCGAAAACCCGGGACGCCGCCGCCTCGTCCGCGTCGAGCAGGGGACGGGCACGGCCATAGGGATGCGCGTAGAGCCGGCTCGTCTCCGGCCGCAGGAACAGCGTGTGGGTTGTGCAGGCATCAAGGAAGCTCCGGTCATGGCTCGCGACCAGCATCGGCGTGTCACCTGCCAGACCCAAGATCCAACCCTCCAACCGGTCGAGCGCCTCCGCGTCGAGATGGTTGGTCGGCTCGTCCAGCAGCAGCAGATCGGGCTCCGTCACCCAGATGCGGGCGAGAAGCCCAAGCCGTTGCCAACCGCCGCTGAGACCGCCTAGGGCGCGTCCGCGCAGCGCCTCCGGCGCAGAGAAGGCATCGAGGATGCTGCCGACACGCCAGCTCTCCGTCTCCCGCGCGGCGGAGGGCAGAGCGCGGCGAACGACCTCCTGCAGGGAAAGCCCCATGAGCGTCTCCGGCACCTCCTGCGGCACGAAGCCGATCCGCAAGCCCCGGGCGCGGGTGATGGTGCCGTGGTCCGGCTCCTGCAGGCCGGCGAGACAGCGGAGCAGCGTGGATTTGCCCTGGCCGTTGCCGGCCACGAGCCCGACACGCTGACCAGGCGCAAGATCGAGGGTGAGACCGCGAAACAAGGGATGCGGGGAAACGACGCCGAGGTCGTGCAGACGGATGAGAGACATGGAGAGACTGCCTGAGCGGGCGCCGGCCCAAGAGGGTCCGGCGGATGCGACAAGGGCAGTCCGTCATGAAGCGCTGAGCGTCATCCGGTGCTGCCCTGCGATGATGGTCTATCGCAGGGCGGAAACGGGTCCGCGCGGGTGGTGCTGATTGTAGGACGACATGCAACCCTCCCGCCTTCGGTGTTGAAACTTGGATGAGTGTATTCGGGCATCCCGACGGCTGGCAAGCGCTACCGTGACCGCCGCCTAGGGCTCGGACCCCAGGTAACGCCGCTTCAGCCGGCCGATGAAACCGCTCTCCTGCTCGGCCAAAAGCTGGACACTGAGCGGACGGGTCAAAGGGCTGCCGAGCGGCAAGGCGAAGCCGTATTTCGCCGGGCGGAACAGCGCGCCGACTTCGGTGATCGGCAACTCGGGATGGCTGTTGTCGTAATATTCGAGCAGCGCCGCGTCCGAAACGACTGCATCCACCCGATGTTTGACGAGCGCCGCAACCGCTGTCGGCAGGTCCGGATAGCTCTGCGTGTTCAGCGCCGCATCCAGGCAATAGGCCTCCCCCACCGTCCCCTGCACGACGCCCACCGTCTTGCCGCCGAGGTCGGCGACGCCGTTGATCTGGTTCAGCAGGGTCGTCGTCGTCATGACGCTCGTCACCGAAGAGGTGACATAGGCGACGACCAGCGTGCCGAAGATCATCCAGATCGCCGCCAGCACCCGTCCCCAGGAGCCGAACATCGGCTTATGCGCGCTCGCCCGGCCGGAGGTCGCGATGGACATGACGTGGTAGAAGCTGTGCGACAGACCCGCGCCCCAGCTGCGGGGAAACTCTTCGTCGAAACGCCGGTCGATCAGCGTGAGGACGAGGGTGCCGAGGAGGATAAGGCCCAGCAGCCAGAGATAGACCCGGACATGACCGCTCACCCAGAGGGCATGCACAAGGGAACCGAAGGACTGGTGGCGGTCCTGATCGATCATGACCCGCAGCCCGCCGTCGAACCATGGCTGTGTGAGGTCCATCTCCTGCAGGCGGCTCTTGGTGATGGTCACGTCGACGGCCGCGAGGTCGACCTGGTGACTGATCACCGCCTGCAGCAGCTGCTCGAAGTTAGGATAGGCCACGTAGCGGTAGGAGAGCGCCATGCGCGTGGCGGCGTCTTGCCAAAGGTCGACCGCAAGCCCGGTGTAGTGCCCGCCCACTTCCATGGCGAAGGGCGGCAGCGGTGCCACCCCGACCGTGACCTGATGGCCGGGCGGAAAGATCTGGGACGCTGTCCCGACGGACGCGGGTTGCGCAGACACCACACAGGGCCAGAGAGCCAGGACCAGTGCGGCCAACCAGCGTCGGCCGTGGCGAAGGGAAAAGGCGATCGGTGACGCCACGGGCGCGGCCGCCCGCTATTCCGGATCGGGCTGGGTGTCGATGGAATAGGGATACCATTCGCCCCGGGTTACCGGGAGCGGTCGGTCCGACAGCGGCTCCTGCCGCGGGTCGGTGCGGCCGTCCGGCTGCGGCACGTCGTCTTCCGTCACCACCGCGCGATTGTAGCCCGGACCTTCGACGATGTCGGTCAGCACGGCGACGATGACCTCGCGGTCCATCCCGGCGGCCACCGCCTCTTCCACCAGCGCGTCAAGCCGCGGCTTCACCCAGTCATGCACAGGCGTCGGCATGGCGACCGTTCCTTGTCGAAGATCAGCTTTGGAAGCTAGACGCCGGATAGCCCTGCGCAAAGAGGAGCGCGCGCAGATTTCCATGGTCGACGCGCGCCCGCGCTTCCCGGGCGACGATGGATTTGGCGTGGTAGGCGACGCCCAAGCCCGCCACCGCCAGCATGGCGAGGTCGTTCGCCCCATCCCCCACCGCGAGCGTCGCGGATAGCTTCAGCCCGCGCTCCTCCGCCAGGGCCAGGAGTGTCGCCTTCTTCGCATCGCGGTCGAGGATGGGTTCGGCAACCTCCCCGGTCAGCGCCACGCCGTCGTCGCGCAGGACGTTGGCATGGTGGCGGTCGAAACCCACCACTTCGGCGACGCGCCCGGTGAAGAAGGTGAAGCCGCCGGAGACGAGCGCGGTCAGCGCGTTGTGCGCGCGCATGGTGGCGATCAGCTCGCGTGCACCGGGCATCAGCTCGGTCGTCTCCCAGGTCTTCTGCAAGGCCTCGAGCGAGAGGCCGCGCAGCATGGCGACGCGGCGCCTCAGCGCCTCGGAGAAGTCGATCTCGCCGTTCATGCTGAGCTTGGTGATGGCGGCAATCTCGTCTTTCACGCCGGCATAGGCGGCCAGTTCGTCCAGCGTCTCGCTCGTCACGATCGTGCTGTCCATGTCCGCCACCAGCAAACCCTTGCGGCGGCCGCGCGACTTGGTGACGATCCAATCGATCGGCGCGTTCTCCAGCACCTCCTGCATGAGGACGGGATCGGGCGGCTGATCGACAGGAATGTCGGCCGCCTCGCCCTCGCTCAGGATCGCGGGGTCGCCCCCGCGGACGGCTTCCTGTACCCTGCTGAGGACGGCAGGCGTGAGCGTGGTCGATTGACGGTCGGCGACGAGGGTCAGGATATGGCGCATGGGGCGCGGAGAGTGGCCGCGCACAGCAGGACACGCAAGGTGGTGTTGGGGAATGGGTGGGTCGAATTGACGAAGCGGATGGGCTGGTGACGGGGACGAAAACCGAGACACGAACCACGCCGCGGCGGCTGCCGTTGGCACTCTTCATCGCGGGGCCGACCTGCAGCGGGAAGTCGGCGCTGGCGCTACGCCTGGCGCAGGCCCTCGGCGGCATGGTGATCAACGCGGATTCCATGCAGATCTACCGTGAGCTGCGGATCCTGACGGCGCGGCCGAGCCTCGCCGAAGAAGCCGCGGTGCCGCATGCCCTTTATGGTGTGCGCCCGGCGGCCGAGCCCGGCAACGTCGCCTGGTGGCGCGAAGAGGCGCTGGGCCAGATGGCGGATGCCCAGGCCCAGGGGCTGATGCCCATTCTCTGCGGCGGCACGGGCCTCTATTTCTCTGCCCTACGCCAGGGCCTTGCCGAAGTGCCAGCCATTCTGCCGGCGGCCCGCACGGAAGCGCGCGCCGCACTCGTCACTCTCGGGCCCGAGGCGCTGCATGCGCGGCTCGCGGCGGAAGACCCAGAGACCGCAGCCCTCATCCTGCCGAGTGACGGGCAGCGCATCGCCCGCGCCTACGAGGTCTGGCTCAGTACCGGCCGTGGCCTCGAATCCTGGCGCCGGGAGCGGCGACAGGCCCCGCCGCCCTGGCATTTCCGCGCCATCCAGCTCGACCCGCCGCGCAGCAGCCTGCATGCGGGCGCCGCCCGCCGTTTCGATGCCATGCTGGACGCAGGCGCGGTCGAGGAAGTGCGCGCCTTGCTGGAGGAGAAGCTGGACCCGGCGCTGCCGGCCATGCGGGCGCATGGCGTGCCGGAACTCGCCGCCTATCTGCGGGGCGAGATGACGATGGAGACCGCGCGCGCCCAGGCGGTCACCAATACCCACCGCTACATCAAGCGGCAGGCGACCTGGTTCCGGCACCACGCATTAGCCGATGACGGCCATGTGCATATGATCCATGCGCAAATCACGTATCCTGCGCAATTTTCGGAAAGCGGAATAGCTGATCTGACTCGTTTTATTCGCGATCTTGGTTGACGGCAGGGCGGGGGCAGGTCCATTACCGGCTCCCAGCAATCAGGCTGCACTGTCGAGGACCTGCCATGAATGCCGAAATGAACCACGCCGAAACTCCTGCCGCGGGCGCCCAGGTGCTCCTTCGCGCGCTCAAGGAGCAGGGCGTCGAGGTCATTTTCGGCTATCCGGGCGGCGCGGTCCTGCCGATTTATGACGCGCTGTTCCAGCAGAATTCCATCCGCCACATCCTTGTACGGCATGAGCAGGCGGCGGTGCATGCGGCGGAAGGCTATGCCCGCAGCACCGGAAAGGTGGGCTGCGTGCTGGTGACGAGCGGGCCGGGCGCGACCAACGCCGTTACCGGATTGGTGGACGCGCTGATGGACAGCATTCCGCTCGTCTGCCTCACCGGGCAGGTGCCGACGCATCTCATCGGAAACGATGCCTTCCAGGAAGCCGACACCGTGGGCATCACCCGGCCGGCGACCAAGCACAATTATCTGGTGAAGCGCTCGGCGGATCTCGCCCGCGTGGTGCACGAGGCCTTCTACGTCGCGCGCAGCGGCCGCCCCGGCCCGGTGGTGATCGACCTGCCGAAGGACATCCTGATCAACCCGGCCCCCTATACGCCGGCGCCCTCAGAGCCGCATCGCAGCTACCGGCCGCAGACCGAGCCCGACGCCGCCCAGATCGAGAAAGCCGTGGCCTTGATCCGCGATGCGCGCCGCCCGGTGCTCTACACCGGCGGCGGCGTGATCAATGCCGGGCCCGAAGCCTCCGCCCTGCTGCGCGAACTCGTGGCCGAAACCGGAATCCCCTGCACCAATACGCTGATGGGCCTCGGCGCCCTGCCGGCGAGCGACCCGCATTTCCTCGGGATGCTCGGCATGCACGGCACCTACGAAGCCAATATGGCGATGCACGGCTGCGACGTGATGATCAACATCGGCGCGCGCTTCGACGATCGGGTGACCGGCCGGCTGAACGCCTTCAGCCCCGGCTCGAAGAAGATCCACGCCGATATCGACGCCTCCAACATCAACAAGGTGGTGCCGGTCGACGTACCCATCCTGGGAGACGCCGCATCCGTGCTGCGCGCCCTCCTCGCCCGCATCCGCGCCGAGAACGCGGCGCCCGACCGCGCCGCCATCACCGCCTGGTGGCGGCAGATCGACGGCTGGCGCGAGAAGCGCAGCCTGGCCTTCGTCCAGTCCGACGCGCCGGATGCCATCATCAAGCCGCAGCACGCCATCCGCCGTCTCTATGAGCTGACCCGGCAGAGCGGCCGCGAGACCTTCATCACCACCGAAGTCGGCCAGCACCAGATGTGGGCGGCCCAGCATTTCGGCTTCGAACGGCCGAACCACTGGATGACCAGCGGCGGTCTCGGCACCATGGGCTACGGCCTGCCGGCCGCCATGGGCGTGCAGATCGCCCATCCCGATGCGCTGGTGATCGACATCGCGGGCGAAGCCTCCATCCTGATGAACATCCAGGAGATGGGGACGCTCGCGCAGTATCGCCTGCCGGTGAAGGTCTTCATCCTCAACAACCAGTATATGGGCATGGTGCGGCAGTGGCAGGAACTGCTGCACGGCAGCCGCTATTCCGAAAGCTACAGTGAAGCGCTGCCGGACTTCGTGAAGCTCGCCGAGAGCTTCCACGGCGTCGGCATGCGGGCGACGACGGTGGGCGATCTCGACCGCGTCATCCTCGAGATGATCAAGTGCGACCGCCCCGTCATCGCCGACATCGCGGTCGACCAGGGCGAGAACGTCTATCCCATGATTCCCTCGGGCGCCGCCCATAACGAAATGCTGCTGGGTCCGGACAAGACCCGCAACAACGCTGAAGTGACCGATGCCGGCATGGTGCTCGTGTAATGGCCGAAATGACCGCTGAACGCAGCGCCACCATCGCGGTGCTGGTGGATAACGAGGCGGGCGTGCTGGCCCGCGTCATCGGCCTCTTCTCCGGCCGCGGCTACAACATCGATAGCCTGACGGTGGCGCCGGTCGACCAGGACCTGTCGCGCAGCCGCATCACCGTCGTGACGCGCGGCACGGATCTGGTGATCGAGCAGATCAAGGCGCAGCTCGGCCGGCTGGTGCCGATCCACAAGGTGTCGGACCTGACGGCAGAGGGCCCGCACGTCGCGCGCGAACTGGCCCTCGTGAAGGTCGCGGGCCGGGGCGAGGCGCGGGTCGAGGCCCTTCGCATCGCCGATGCCTTCCGGGCGAAGATCGTCGATACCACCATCGAAAGCTTCGTCTTCGAAATCACCGGTGCCACCGAGAAGATCGACGCTTTCCTGGACCTGATGCGCCCGCTCGGCCTGGCCGAGATTTCGCGCAGCGGCGTCGCGGCCATCGCCCGCGGCCCCAGGACCATCATCTGACGCCGCGGCCCGGGCGGGCCGCGGACCGAGACTGTTTCAACGGGAGACGAGTGAAGATGCGAGTCTATTACGATCGCGACGCCGACGTGAACCTGATCAAGGGCAAGAAGGTCGCGATCATCGGCTTCGGCAGCCAGGGCCACGCCCATGCGCTGAACCTCAAGGACAGCGGCGTGCGCGAGATGGCGATCGGTCTCCGCGCCGGCTCCGGCAGCGCCAAAAAGGCGGAAGCCGCCGGCTTCCAGGTGATGGACCCGGCCGATGCGGCCAAGTGGGCCGACGTCGTGATGGTGCTGACCCCGGACGAGGGCCAGGGCGATCTCTACCGCGAGAAGCTGCACGCCAACATGAAGCCGGGCGCGGCGCTCGCCTTCGCGCATGGCCTCAACGTGCATTTCAACCTGCTCGACCCGCGTGACGACATCGACGTCTTCATGATCGCACCGAAGGGCCCCGGCCACACCGTGCGCGGCGAATACCAGAAGGGTGGCGGCGTGCCCTGCCTCGTCGCCGTGGCACAGGACAAGTCCGGCAATGCCATGGACATCGCCCTCTCCTACGCCTCCGCCGTCGGCGGCGGCCGCGCCGGCATCATCGAGACGACCTTCAAGGAAGAATGCGAGACCGACCTGTTCGGCGAGCAGGCGGTGCTCTGCGGCGGCCTGGTCGAGCTGATCAAGGCCGGCTTCGAGACGCTGGTGGAAGCCGGCTACGCGCCCGAGATGGCGTATTTCGAGTGCCTGCACGAAGTGAAGCTGATCGTCGACCTCATCTATGAGGGCGGCATCGCCAACATGAATTACTCGATCTCCAACACCGCGGAATACGGCGAATACGTCACCGGCCCGCGCATCATCACCGCCGAGACCAAGGCCGAGATGAAGCGCGTGCTGGACGACATCCAGTCCGGCCGCTTCGCGCGCGACTGGATGCTGGAGAACAAGGTGAACCAGTCGAGCTTCAAGGCGACCCGCCGCCGTCTGGCCGAACACCAGATCGAGGAAGTGGGCGAGAAGCTGCGCGGCATGATGCCCTGGATCTCGAAGAACCGCCTGGTCGACAAGGCGAAGAACTGAGCCGTCACCCCTTCACCGGGGTGGTATGGAACGGCCATCCGCCCCGGGCGGATGGCCGTTTTCTTTTGCAGCCGTACCGTCATTGGTCAGAGCGGCAGGCGCCCCTTAGTCTCGGACGACAGGCCGAGCCGGAGTTCAAAGATGACCGAGACCGTTGACCACAAGGCGCTCCTCGACAACGTGCGGAACGAGTTCCTCGACAGCTTCGACGAGGAACTTGAGATGGAGATGGATGACGACCGTCTCGCCCGCCTCGTCGATCGCCCCGCCGCCGAAGGGCATCATCCCGGCATCGACCGCCGCTTCTACTTCACCGAACTCTTCCGGCTGCAGGGCGAACTCGTTCGCCTGCAGGACTGGGTGCAGCACAACAAGCTGAAGGTCGTCGTGCTCTTCGAGGGCCGCGACGCGGCCGGCAAGGGCGGCGCCATCAAGCGCATCACCCAGCGCCTCAACCCCCGTGTCTGCCGTGTCGCCGCCCTCCCCGCCCCGAACGAGCGGGAGCGCACGCAATGGTATTTCCAGCGCTACGTCTCGCATCTTCCGGCGGGCGGTGAGATCGTGCTTTTCGACCGCAGTTGGTACAACCGCGCGGGCGTCGAGCGGGTGATGGGCTTCTGCAGCGAGGAAGAGGTGGAAACCTTCTTCCACGACGTGCCCGAATTCGAACGGATGCTGATCCGCTCGGGCATCATCCTCATCAAATACTGGTTCTCGATCACCGACGAGGAGCAGCATCTGCGCTTCCAGATGCGCATCAACGATCCGCTCAAGCAGTGGAAGCTGAGCCCGATGGATCTCGAATCCCGCAAGCGGTGGGAGCAGTACACCAAGGCCAAGGAAGCGATGCTGGAGCGCACGCACATTCCCGAGGCGCCCTGGTGGGTGGTGGCGGCGAACGACAAGAAGCGCGCCCGCCTCAACTGCATCCACCACCTGCTGACGCAGATTCCCTACGGCACCGTCGCGCATCCGCCGGTCGTGCTGCCGGCCCGCGTGCGCAACCCCGATTACATCCGCGGCCCCATTCCGGACGATATGCACGTGCCGGAACTGTACTGAGCTTCAGGCGAAGGCAGGAAGGATCGCATCCGGGCTGAGGCCCGTGCGGGCGATCTCGGCTTCCACCGCGCGGGCGCCGCGGCCCGCCATGATGCCGGTGAGAACCAGCAGGGCCCGACAGCCTTGCGCCGCGGCCCCCGCGGCGTCGTGCTCCAGGCTGTCGCCCACCGCCCAGATGCGGCGGCGGTCAAGCGGGCCTTCCAGCACGGGCGCCAACATGGCGAAGGCCGCCTCATAGATCGCGGCATGCGGTTTGCCGATCCAGACGACCGGCCCGCCCATCTCGGCGTAGATCTCCGCGATGCGGCCGGGCGCCGGGGCAAGCCCGCCATCGCCCAGCACCATCAGCCGGTCGGGATTGCCGCAAAGGCACGGCACGCCGCGGCGGGCTGCGGGCGCGAGCCGGGCGCGATAAGCCTCGAGCCCGATGCGGTCGGCCTCGCTGCCCAGCAGCAGCACGAGGTCGGCCTCCGCCGCATCTTCCGTCTCCGTCAGGTCGAGCCCAGCCAGCGCCTCGGGGTCCCTGCCGCGGGAGAGCACGAGGCAGCGGCGCGCCCCGGCGAGCGCTGGCAGGCGCCTTTCGGCCAGCAGCCGCCAGGCCACCTCGCCCGAGGTCAGGAAGCCGTCATACCGTTCAGGCGGCAGCCCGATCTGCGCGAGACGGGCGACGTTCGGCGCGGCGCGCTTGCCGGAATTGGACAGGATGAGCACCCGCTTGCCCGCCTGTCGCACGCGCGTCATGGCCTCTGCCACGCCGGGATAGAGCGCGACCCCATCGTGCAGCGTACCGAACTGATCGAGGAGAAAGGCATCCGCCTCGTCGAAGAGGTCGTCCAGACGCGTCAGCATCGTGGGTTCCGGCACCGGCAATCCTGCGAAACGATGGGCGCCGTCACGGCATCGTGCGCCGCCCACGCGTTGAAGTGACATCACCGAGCTTCATCTACAACTCGGAGACAGACAGAAAAAGGAAGAAGACGTGACCAGGAAACTTGCGCTGATGCTGCCTGTGGGCGGCATGCTCCTCGGCCTCGCCGCCTGTGCCGAGCCCGGCACGATGGCGAAGGAACCCGCCCCCACTTCGCCTGCGCCCTACTCGCCGGCCTCGGCCGCGCCCGTCAACCCCGTGCAGGGCAGCGTGCCCAGCACGAACACCACGGGCGCCGCCCCCACCGCGCCCGGTGGCGGCAACGGCAGCGGCACCTGACGCAGCCGGGGCGGGTGAGGCTGTCACCCGCCCCGTCCGCACTCAGAACTCGAAGCGCGCGGCGGGATCGTCCGCCGAACGCACACCGCTCATGGCGTTGAGCAGCCAAGAGAGAGCGAAGCTCACCACAAGATTGACGATGACGGCGTAGAGCGCGGCATAACCCGGGGCGAGCAGGCCGCCGAGATGCAGCGCGTACGTTGCCGACTTGAAGCCGGTCGAGGCGGCCATCAGCGTGCCGAGCAGCATGCCACAGGCCCAGCCGGCGAGCAGTGCACCTGCGCGCAGCCGCAGACGTGTCAGACCACAGAAGATCGCAGGCAGCGTCTGGATGATCCAGATTCCGCCCAGCAACTGGAACTGGATGGCGGTCGCCGCGGGCAGGCCCAGGATGAAACCGAGCGCGCCGAGCTTGACGATGAGCGAAATGAGTTTCGCCATCCGGCTTTCCTGCAGGTCCGTCGCATCCGGCCGCAGGAAGGCCTTGTAGATGTCACGCGTGAAGATGTTGGCGGTTGCGATCGACATGATCGAGGCCGGCACCAGTGCGCCGATCGCGATGGCGGCGAAGGCGACACCTGCGAACCATTCCGGAAAAGCCTTCAGCATCAGCGCCGGCACTGCGAAGTTGCCCTTGTACTGCGCGAAGCCCGCGGCGAATTGCGGATCCTTGGCAACGCCATAGGCGATGGCCATGAAGCCGAGCAGCGCGAGCAGGCCGAGCACGATGGAATAGGCCGGCAGCAAGGCGGCGTTGCGCTTGATCACCCGCCCGCTGGAGGCGGCCAGGATGCCCGTCATGGAATGCGGATACAGAAAGAGCGCGAGCGCCGAGCCGAGAGCGAGCGTCGCATAGGCGCTGTAGCTGCCGAGGCTCCCCGCGGCCGGCACGGGCAGCGTGAGTTTTGCCGCCGGCACGGCGGCGAAGATATGGCTCCACCCGCCGAGCTGCAGGGGGATGACGATCGCGGCGGCGATCACCGTCGCATAGATCAGCAGATCCTTGACGATGGCGATGATCGCCGGCGCGCGGAGACCGCTGGTATAGGTGAAGGCGGCGAGCACGACGAAGGCGATGAAGAGCGGGATGTCCGCCCAGATGCCATGGCCGCCCTGCAGGCCGAGGGCTGCCAGCACCACCTCCATGCCGACGAGCTGCAAGGCGATGTAGGGCATGGTCGCGAGAATGCCGGTGACGGCGACGGCGAGCGACAGGGCGCGGCTGTCGAAACGGCCGCGGACGAATTCGGGCGCCGTCAGATAGCCGTGGCGTTTGCAGATCCGCCACAGGCGCGGAAAGACGACGAAGAGCACCGGATAGATGATGATGGTGTAGGGCACGGCGAAGAAGCCGATGGCACCTGCCCCGTAGATCAGCGCCGGGACGGCGACGAAGGTATAGGCCGTGTAGAGATCGCCGCCGAGCAGGAACCAGGAGATCAGCGTGCCGAAGCGGCGGCCGCCAAGGCCCCATTCATGCAGCGTGTCGAGATCGCCGCGGCGCCAGCGGGCGCCGAGGAAGCCGAGCACCGTGACGAGGGCGAAGAGGGCGAGAAAGACGACGAGGGCGACGGGCCGGAGCGCGAGCGGAGCCATCAGGCGTCATCCTCATGCGGGCCGGAGGCGGACTCGATGAGGAAGACCACCCCCACCACCGCCGAGCAGAGCACGACCCAGAGCATCTGGTACCAGTAGAAGAAGGGAAAGCCCCAGAGGGTCGGCGTGGTGCGGTTGAAGCAGCCGACGGCGAGCACGGCGATGACGGGCAGGATGAGCAGAACACGCCAAAGGCTGGCGCGCGGGCGGGATGGTTTTGGCATGGCGTCCTCCGGCAGCGCCCCGGACGGGCGCGACGCGCCCTGCCTACCAAGTCGTAATGTTCGGGGCAATCATCCGGGAGCCGGAGCGGGCGCCGCTATTTCGGCGGCGGCACACCCGCCGCAGCCAGAGCCTGTGCCTGGCGCTCGCCGAGCGCCGCTTCGTCGAAATTCTCCGTCACCTCGCGGTACAGCTTGCTCCAGTTCAGCTCCGCCTTGAGGCGCAGGAAGACGCTGCCCAGGCCGACCGCGGACCGGTCCATCAGCACGAATTCCCGCGGCGGCCGCACCCCGCCGATGCTCTTGAGGCCGGAATGCACCTCCTCGGCGACCGCGCGGCCGAAATTGCCCTCGCCATTCTCCTGGATGCGCCGCACCCGGTCGTCCAGCAGCGGCTCGTAGAGGAAGCGTGCCCAGCCATTGAGAACGCGCACCTTCTGCTCGGTCACGTCGTCGAAGCCCCAGCTGCGATAGGCGGCAGCGGCCTTCTCGTCATCCTCGTCGCGCACCGCCTCGAACAGGTCGATCACCCCACGCACGAAGTGCGGCGGAAAGACGCGGATGGCGCCGAAGTCGAGCAGGTTGACGGCACCATCGGGCCGCACCTGGTAATTGCCGAGGTGGGGATCGCCGTGGATGATTCCGTAGTGATAGAAGGGCACGTACCAGGCACGGAACAGGGCTTCGGCGACCCGGTTGCGGGCCTCGAGGGAGGGCTGGGTGTCCAGCCAGCGCTGCAGCGGCCCTCCGTCCAGCCAGGTCATCGTCAGCAGGCGCGCGGTGGTGAGATCGGCAACCGGTGTCGGCACGTGGATGTCGGACACGCCCGAGAGCATCGCCTGATACAGGCGCATCTGCGCCGCCTCACGCGTATAGTCCAGCTCCTCACGCAGCCGCTCCGAGAGTTCCTTGTAGATCTCGTCGTGGTGAATGGCGTTGTCCATGCGATGGTAGATTGCCATGGCAATCTTGAGCTGGCGGAGGTCGGCTTCCACCGTACTCGGCATGTCGGGATATTGCAGCTTGCAGGCGACCTGCGTGCCGTCCGGCAGGACGGCGCGATGCACCTGGCCCAGGCTCGCCGCAGCCGCCGCGTCCTGCCCGAAGCTCAGGAAACGGGACTGCCAGTCCGGCCCCAGCTCCCCCGCCATGCGCCGGCGCACGAAGGCCCAGCCCATGGAGGGCGCATTCGCCTGCAACTCGGACAGCTCCGCCGCATATTCCGGCGGGAGGGCATCGGGAATGGTGGTGAGGATTTGCGCCACCTTCATCAGCGGTCCTTTGAGACCGCCGAGCACCTGGCGCAGATCCTCGGCATGGGCCGCGCGGTCGGTCTTGATGCCGAAGACGCGCTCGCCCGCGACACGCGCCGCGATGCCGCCGACCGCGCCCGATGTGCGCGCGAAGCGGCGCACGCTGCCGAGGAAAGTGGCGTCCCGCCCGCCTGTCTTATCCGACATGGGTCAGACCCCGCCTTTCCCGTCCGTCGTCGCCAGCTCGTCGATGAAGCCGGCGATGACGTCGAGCCCGCGCGTCCAGAAGGCCGGATCGGCGGCGTTCAAGCCGAAGGGCGCCAGCAACTCGCGATGCCGCTTGGTGCCGCCCGCCCGCAGCATGTCGAGATATTTCTCCTGAAAGCCGGGATGCCCGCTCTGGAATTCGGCATAGAGCGCGTTGACCAGGCAATCGCCGAAGGCATAGGCATAGACGTAGAAGGGCGAGTGCACGAAGTGCGGCACATAGGCCCAGTAGTTTGCGTAGTCCGGGGTGAAGCTGAAGGCCGGCCCGAGGCTCTCGCTCTGCACTTCGAGCCAGATTTCGCCGATGCGCTCGGGCAGGAGCTCGCCCGTACGGCGCGCGTCGTGCAGCCGAGTCTCGAAGCGATAGAAGGCGATCTGGCGCACCACGGTGTTCAGCATGTCCTCGACCTTGGCGGCGAGCATGATGCGGCGCCGCGCCGGATCGGTCTCGGCGTCGAGCAGGGCGCGGAAGGTCAGCATCTCGCCGAAGACGCTGGCGGTCTCGGCCAGCGTCAGCGGCGTGCCTGAGCGGAGATAGCCCTGGGCTTCGCCTGCCAGCACCTGGTGCACGCCGTGGCCGAGTTCATGGGCCAGCGTCATCACGTCCCGCGTCCGGCCGTGATAGTTCATCAGAATATAAGGATGGGCGGAGGGAACGGTCGGGTGCGCGAAGGCGCCGCCCGCCTTCCCCGGCCGCAGCGCCGCGTCGATCCAGGGATTGTCGAAGAAGCGCTGGCCGATCTCCGCGAGTTTCGGGCTGAAGGCGCCATAGGCGGACAGCACGCGAGACCGCGCCTCCGGCCAATCGATCTTGCGGTCCGTGTCCGTCGGCAGCGGCGCGTTGCGGTCCCAGTGCTGCAGCCGGTCGAGACCGAGCCACCCAGCCTTGAGGGTGTAATAGCGGTGGGACAGCCGCCCGTAATTGGCGACGACGGCCGAGACCAGCGCCTCGACGACCTCGTCTTCCACCATGTTGGAGCGATTGCGATAACTGCCGGGGGTCGGATAGTGCCGCCAGCGGTCGATCGTTTCCTTGTCCTTCGCGAGCGTATTGGTGATGAGGGAGAAGAGACGGATGTTGTCAGCCAGCGTCCGGCTGATGCCGGCGGCCGCCGCTTCCCGCACGCTCCTCTCCCGATCGGAGAGGCGGTTGAGCGCGTCGCTCACCGTCAGGCTTTCGCTTCCGATCGCGACCCGAAGGCCCGCCATGGTCTCATCGAACAACCGGCTCCAGGCGGAGGCGCCGGTCACTTCCTTTTCGTGCAGCAGCTGCTCGATCTCGTCCGACAGCTGATGCGGCTTGAAGACCCGGAGATCGTCGAGCCAGGACTTCCAGCCGGCGAGCGCGGGATCGGCCAGCTTTTCGGCCAGCGCCGCTTCGTCCAGCCGGTTCAGGTCAAGGGTGAAGAAGAGGAGATCGGTCGAAATCTCCGTCACCCGCTCGCTCATCGACTGGTAGAAACGCGCGTTCGTCGCGTCCGAACTGTCGCTGCTGAACAGCAGCTGAGCATAGGACATGACGCGGCCCAGGCGTTCCTCGACCGCCTCGTAACGGCCGAGCGCCGCGGCGAGGTCGCTACCCGAAAGCCCACTCAGGCGGCCCGCGAAGGCGGCGCGAAATGCCGCCGCCTCTGCCTTGGCCTCCTCCAGATCCCGGGCGAGATCCGGGCTTTCCATGCCGTCATAGAGGTCACCGAGATTCCAGGACGGCAGGTCCACCGCGCCGGTCGTCGTCCCCTGGCCGGGGCCATACGGCAGCTGCGGTGTCTCAACTCGAACCATGGCAGGCAATCTCCAGACTATCCCGGGGCACTCTAGGGCAAGCCTCCGCCCGGTCATAGCGCCCTGCGGGCGCCAGCCGAGACGTGAGCCTCTCCCTATGTTCGGCGGCGCTCACTCCGCTGCAAGGCGGGTTTCAGCGCCGCTTCCATGCCGCCGCGTCTGGGCTCGCACCAGGCGGCCCATCTTCTTGAGATCGGCCTCTTCGAGCTTCATCGCCGCCTCGACCCAGACATCCACCACCTCGATCAGCTCCGCGCGGGTCAGCGGATGCACGCGATGGCGCGCCTGGAGCACCGCCTGATGTGCATTGAAGCGACGGTCGAGCCGGGCGAGATAGTCGCGAACGGCGGCTTCGCCTTCCCCATCCTCCGCCACATGGTCCACCAGGCCCATGTCGTAAAGCTCGGCCGCGGAAAAGATCTTGCCGCTGAGGATGAGCTTCTCCGCCCGCACCGCATCCAGCCGGCGGGTGAGGAAGGAATAGGCCCCCATGCCGGGGAAGAGGTTGAAGAGCACTTCCGGCAGGCCGAAGGTCGCGCTGCGCTCGGCGACGATGTGGTGGCAGGAGAGTGCCGCCTCGAACCCGCCGCCCAAAGCCGCCCCCTGCACCAGCGCCACCGTCGTCACCCGCCGGTCGTATCCCACGGCATTGTGATAGACGATGTCGACGCAGGCATGGGCGTAGCGCCGCAGATCGTCCCGCGCGCGGGCGCGGATCTTGGCGCCGAAGAGGTCGAGGTCACCGCCCAGGTTGAAGATCCCCGGAACGCGGGAGCCGACGACGACGTAGCGAAAGGGTTCGGCCTCCGTCGTCGCCCGATAGATGTCGGCCTGAATGCGACTCATGTCCCGCAGCAGGTCGGGGGTATAGCTCGGGCGGCCTTCGGGGCGCATGAAGCAAAAAAGCGCGCGGGCCGCCGAATCCAGCTCCACCTGCATCGTCGGGTGATAGTTTCGAAGCAAAGACGACAGCGCCGGCAGGGTTGCGGGATTCGACATTTCCTCGGGTGCGGTGACAAGGCCGAGCGCGGGGTTTACGAAAGTCATGAGACTTCTCCTGCGAGAACGCGGAGTTTTCCGCGACCCGAGACCCGCCGAGACGATCCCGGCGATGATCGGGCATCCCATTCTCTCTCGTTTTTTTGGCGCCTGTCGCGAGATTCCCGCACTGCACAAAGGGATGTGTCGTCCGAACCGCTTCGAGTACGCCTATCGAGGGAGGCCTTGGTAAAACTACCCCGATCGCCCCTATAATGAGAGGGTTGGCGGCGGCGCGGAGTCACCCACCCCTGCGGCGTGCACCGGTCGGCGGCTCACGGAGTGGACATGGCCTTTGTAGTAATCGTCGACGACCGCGCCACAAATCGCAGCATCTTCTCGCGATTAGCGGGCTTTCTTGACGAAAACGTAGAGGTCGAAGCCTTCGCCGATCCCGACCCTGCGCTCCGCGTCATCGGCGCCAAGATGCCGGACCTCGTCATCACCGATTACAAGATGCCGCAGATGACGGGGGCAGCCTTCACCCAGCACATCCGCTCGCTCCCGAATGGTGCCGATGTGCCGATCATCGTCATCACCGCCTATGACGACCGGGCGTTCCGCCTCGAGGCACTGGAGGCGGGCGCGACCGACTTCGTCCAGACCCCCATCGACCATCAGGAATTCATCACCCGCGCCCGCAACCTGCTGAAGATCGGCTCGCGCCAGAAGCAAATCCGCAATCGTGCCAATGCTCTGGCCCGCGAACTTGAGGGCGTGGAGCAAGAACGGCTGGAACTGCTACGCAACAGCCGCGACCGTCTGGCCCAGGTGATCGACACCGTGCCCGCCATGATCAGCGCCCACGACCGGCGGGGGGAGTGCATCTTCGCCAATGCCTACCAGGCCGCCGTTCTCGGCAAGGGCGAGACCGACGCCGTCGAAGGCTCGGGCCCCGAGACCGAGCGCTCGCGACAGCTCGACGCGCGGATCTTCGCGACCGGCCTGCCCTTGCCGGCCTACGAAGAGGAGGTGACGGACCCGACCGGGCTGCGTCGCGTCTTTCTCACCACCAAGACGCCGCTCCGCGGCGCCGATCACGCGGTCAGCGGTGTGTTGACCACCTCGCTCGACATCACCGAGCGGAAGCGCGCGGAAGAGCATCTGCATTTCGTCGCGCACCACGACGCACTGACCGGCCTGCCCAACCGCCATGCCCTGCATCTGCGGCTGGAAGACACGATCGACGCGGCCGCCGCCCGGTCCCAGGAATTCGCGCTGCACTTCCTCGATCTCGACCGCTTCAAGAGCATCAGCCACGCCTTCGGCCATCACAACGGCGACCGGCTGCTGCGCGCGGTGGCGCAGCGCATGTCCGGCCTCATCGGGCCCGATGATCTCATCGGCCGGCTCGGCGGTGACGAATTCGCAATCATCCAGACCGGGATCGGCCAGGGCGCGGAGGCCAGGGCCTCGGCGCGCCGCCTTGCCGAAACGATACGTGCAGCCTTCGATGTGCCCTTCGCCATCGACGGGCGCAGCATCCACACCAGTTGCAGCCTGGGCACTGCTCTCTTCCCGCATGACGGGACGGACCAGGACGTGCTGCAGCAGAGCGCCGACCTCGCTATGTATCGTGCGAAATCCCTCGGCCGGAACACGGTCTGCCAATTCGAACCCGCTTTGCAGACGGCCGTCCGCGACTCCGCGCAAATCGAGATCGACCTGCGCGCCGCCCTCGCCCGTGACGAATTCGTCTTGCACTACCAACCACAGGTCGACCTCGTCACGGGGCGGATTCTCGGCGTGGAGGCGCTGATCCGCTGGGCGCGCAACGGCGGCGAACTCGTCTACCCGGACGCGTTCTTGCCCGTCGCCGAGGAGGCCGATCTGATGACGGCGCTCAGCCTCTGGGTGCTGGATGCCGCCTGCCAGCAGGCCGCCCGCTGGGAGCAGGCGGGCCAGGCGACACGGGTCGGCGTCAATTTTTCCGCCTCTCTGTTCCGGAACCACGACGTCGCCAGCCTGGTACTGGCCGCGATCGACCGCACCGGCGTCTCCGCCAGCCTTATCGATCTTGAGCTGACCGAAACGATCCTGCTGGAGGATCACGAGGCTGCCCGCACGCAGATCGCCCGGCTGCAGGCGCGCGGTGTCACCTTCTCCGTCGATGATTTCGGCACCGGCTACGCCTCTTTCACCTATATCGACAAGCTGCCGGTCAACCGCCTGAAGATCGACGGCGGCTTTATCCGCAACATCTCCACCCAGCCGGAGGCATTCGCCGTGATCCGCGCCATGATCGGCCTCGGCCATAACCTGCGCATGCGGGTGATCGCGGAGGGCGTGGAGACGGCCGAGCAGTTGGCGACCCTGCGGCGCGAGGGCTGCGACGAGGTGCAGGGCTATTTTTTCAGCAAGCCCTTGCCGGCTGAGGAACTGGCTCAGTTCTATCGTGATGTGGCAGTCACGGGGTTGCCCGGCTATGAGGGCGGCCAAGGCTGACGGGCTGATCCGCGGCTCGAACCCGCGCCCACCACACCATGTCTCATGCCATGCCCGACGCAGACGCCCGTCCCGCGCCCGCCGGCCCGCCCCAGCCTCTTTCGGCGCGGGGCCGCCTCAGGCTCGCGGCGCTCGTCGCGCGGCTGAAACAGGGCCAGGGTACCGAACATCAGATCATCATCAACCGCCTGGTGATCGGGCTCGGTGTCTTCCTCTACCTGCTCATCTTGCGGGTGGAGGGCGCGCTGGAGCGGCCGCTGCTGCCCCTGCTCACGAGCGGCCTCTATGCCTTGATGGGCCTGCTCTTCTTTCTCGATCTCGTGATCCGAGCCCGGCCCTCTCGGCTGCGGCTCGTGCTTCAGCTGATCGTCGATACCGGCACGCTGTCCGCCGGCATGCATATCGGCGGCCGCATCGCTGCCCCGCTCTACCCGATCTATCTCTGGGCCGTGCTGGGGTACGGCTTCCGCTTCGGCCTCGGCTATCTGCGGGCGGCCACCGCCTGCGCCGTCGCGGGCTTCGGCCTCTGCCTCCTCACCACCCCCTATTGGCGCCACGACCCCTATCTGTCGGCCGGCCTGCTGGCCGGGCTCATCGCCATTCCCCTCTACACGGTCTCCCTCATCCGCGGGCTGTCTGCGGCCAAGCGCCAGGCGGAGGAGGCAAACCAGGCGAAGAGCCTGTTCCTCGCGAGCGTCAGCCACGAGCTGCGCACGCCGCTCAACGCCGTCATCGGCATGAGCGATCTGCTGGCAGGCACGCGGCTCGACCGCGAGCAGCAGGAGATGGTGGGCACCACCGGCACCGCCGCGCGCTCCCTCCTCGGCCTCATCAACGGCATTCTCGATTTTTCGCGCCTGGAAGCCGGCCGCATGCCGGTGCAGACCCAGGCCTTCGACCTGGCCCAGTTGCTGCACGAGATCGAACGGCTCGTCTCCGTCCCGGCCGCGGCGAAGGGTCTCGCCATCTCCACCTTCATCGACGCGGGGCTGCCGGCGCGGCTGATGGGCGACCCCCGCGCGCTGACGGATGTGCTGCGCAACCTCGCCAGCAACGCGGTGAAATTCACACCGAGCGGCTTCGTGCTGATCACCGCGCGCATCGCCATGAGCGAGGCCGGCACGCCGCGGCTCGCGATCGCGGTGACAGACAGTGGCATCGGCATCGCCACCGCCGCCCAGGCGCGCATCTTCGAAAGCTTCACCCAGGCGGACGAGACGATCATCGACCGGTTCGGCGGCACCGGCCTCGGCCTCGCCATCGCCCGGCGCCTGGCGGAGCTGATGGAGGGCCGCATCACCCTCCAGAGCCAGGTCGGCGCCGGCAGCACCTTCACCCTCGATCTGCCGCTGCATCCGGCCGCGCCGGCCGATAGCCCCGTTCCCCCGCTTCGCCTCGCCCTCATCACCCCGGAACCGAGCGACCGCGCAGCGCTGATCGGCCAACTGGAGGCGCGCGGCTGTTCGGTCTTCACTCAGCGCCTGCCCGCAACCGCGGACGCGGAACGGCTCTTTCAGGCCTTCGCCGAAACCAGCGGGCTTCAGGGCCTGCTGCTGGATGCGGCGACACTATCGCAACTCGCCCACTCGCCCCTGCGTCTGGAGGAGGCGCTGCCGCCCGTCATTCTCCTGTCGGAGGAAGGCCACCTCGCGGCCGACCCCGTCATGGAGCGGCACTGCCTGTCCTGCCTGCCGATGGAGCCCGAGCCTGCACTGCTCGACAACGTGCTCCGCTTCCTCGCCGCACAGACCGAAGCCGGAGCCACGCGGCCGCTCGGTGCCCGCTCCCAAGGCCGGTCCCTGCACGTGCTGGTCGCCGACGACAACGGCATCAATCAGGCGGTCGTCTCCAAGATTCTGGAACGCGGCGGCCACAGCTTCGTCGTCGTCGGCAATGGCGAGGAGGCGCTCGATGCGCTGGAGCGCGAGGACTTCGCCCTCGTGCTGATGGACGTGAACATGCCGGTGATGAACGGCATCGAGGCGACCAAGCTCTACCGCTTCGGCGCCGTCGGCCGCCCCCATCTGCCGATCCTGGCGCTCACCGCCGATGCGACACCCGAAATGGCCGAGCGCTGCCGCGAAGCCGGCATGGACATGTGCATCGTCAAACCGGTCGAGGCCGGACAGCTGCTCGACATTATCGCCGAGATCGCGGAGGGCCAGGGCGCGGGGCCGTCGGCGGCGCCGGCCAAGGGGGGCGCCGAGAAGCCCGCCCAGGTCCTGAGCGCCCGCATGCTGAAGGATCTCGAAAGCCTCGGCGGTGCGGCCTTCGCCGCCGATCTCGGGCGGGATTTCATCGCGGAATCGGAAGGTCTGGTGCTGAGCCTGCGCGCCGCCGCCGCCGTGCGCGATCACGGGCTGTTCCAGGCGGAAGCCCATGCGCTGAGCAGCGCGGCAGTCAATATCGGCGCCGAAGAGGTGGGGCGGCTCTGCCGCGGTCTGCGTGGGCTTTCGCTCGCGGATGAGCCCGCGACCCGGGCCGCGCTGTCAGAGCTGGAGGCGGCGCTCGCGCGCGTCGCCTCCGCCCTGCAGGAGACCTACGACCTCTAGCCGCTCAGATGTAGTGCTCGGCGAGCGGCGCGAAGCCGTTGAAGCCCTGGGCGGCATAGCTCGTCACATACGCGCCCGCCGTCTCGATCGTCACCCGGTCGCCATCTTTCAGCGCAAGCGGCAGCCGGTAGTCGCTGCGCTCGTAGAGGATGTCCGCCCCGTCGCAGGTGGGGCCGGCGAGGACCACCGGGCCTGTCTCGTCCCCGTCATGGGCCGTCGTCAGCCGGTAGCGGATAGCCTCGCCCTCGGTCTCGGCAAGACCGCCGAAGCGGCCGATGTCGAGATAGACCCAGCGCGGCGCGTCCGGATCCGGATTGCGCTTGCTGACCAGCACGACTTCGCTCGACACCACGCCGGCATTGCCGACCATGGCCCGGCCCGGTTCGATCGCGATATCCGGCAGATCATTGCCGAAATGATCGGTCATCGCCGTCATGATCGCATCGGCGAAGGCATCCGGCGCCGGCACGTCGCGGCGGTAGCGCGTCGGGAAGCCGCCGCCGAGGTTGAGAAAGCGTAGGTCGAGCCCGGCCCGCTTCAGATCCGTGAAGAGCATCGCCGCCTGTCCCACTGCGCGGGCATAGGCCAACGGATCGGTCTGCTGGCTGCCGACATGGAAGGAGAGGCCCCAAGGGCGCAGACCGAGCTCGGCCGCAAGCGGCAGGAGCAGGCGCGCCTGTCCGACGGAGGTGCCGAACTTCTTGGAGAGGGGCCATTCCGCGCCCTCGTTCACCACCATGAGCCGGCAATAGACCCGCGCACCCGGCGCATGCGCCGCGATCTTGCGCAGCTCCTCCTCGGAGTCGAAGGCAAAGAGATCGACGCCGAGCGCATGGGCGCGCGCGATGGCGCTCGCCTTCTTGATCGTATTGCCGAAGCTGATGGCGGCCGCCTGCGCGCCGGCGGCCAGGCACTGCTCGATCTCCTCGATGCCGGCGGCATCGAAGGCGCTGCCGAGCCGCGTCAGCCGGTCGAGGATCTGCGGGGCCGGATTGGCCTTCACCGCGTAATAGACGGTGGCCAGCGGCAGGACGCGGCGAAGCGTGCGATAATTCGCCTCCACCTGGTCCAGGTCGAGGACGAGGCACGGCGTTGCCGGCTGACGGCTGTCCAGAAACTGCGCGATTTTTGGTGTCATCGCACTGTCCCCCTATGATGAGCGCCACCTGTTCAGGCGGTGGCGAGGTTGCGAAACGGTCGAACGAACCAGCGACCAACGAGGAGTTGCCAGAACGCTTGACGTCGTTGCGTAAACCCGAGGGCCAGAGGCACGTGCGTTGCTGCGTGGGGGTGGCACATAGACCCCCCGCCCCCCGACCGCAAGTGTCGATTGCCCCGCGGCTCTGATCGCGCAGCACCTCAGCCACGCACTGAGCCCAAAGCGGGCGGCGGCTTGAATGGCGGGAGAAGAGCCAAGATTATCTTTGCGGTTGATCGGAGGGCGCATCCGCCCCTAACGAGGAGCGCGCAAGGACCTCTTCATGCCGATCGTCAACGACACGCTGAAGCGCGAGATCAAGGAGCAGATGAAGACTCCGCGCGGCCGGGTGCTGCGCGATACGACGCTCGCCATGATCTCGGACTACATGTCCCTCAACGCCGCGGGCTGCGCCTTCTACGCGACGCTCGCGCTCTTTCCCGCCATGACCATGCTGATCTCGATCTACGGCATGGTCTTCGATCCGGTGACGGTGGAGCCGCAGCTCGCCTATCTGCG
The DNA here is from genome assembly GCF_054665075.1 of Acidisoma sp. 7E03. Classification (NCBI taxonomy): domain Bacteria; kingdom Pseudomonadati; phylum Pseudomonadota; class Alphaproteobacteria; order Acetobacterales; family Acidocellaceae; genus Acidisoma; species Acidisoma sp. 7E03. The sequence continues at coordinate 501,197 of NZ_BAAFHE010000002.1, read as the reverse complement.
GCAGATCATGCCGCCCGCCGCCTATCAGCTCCTGTCGGATCGCGTGCACGAATTGGTGAGCAATCGCAGCGGCAGTCTGAGCATCAGCCTGGTCGTCAGCCTGATGATCGCCTTCTGGTCCGCCGCCTCCGGCACCAAATCCCTCATCTGGGCGCTGAACTTCGCCTATCGGCGCAAAGAGACGAGGGGCGTGCTGCAATTCCAGGCGCAGGCGATGGTGATGACCTTCGGCGCCATCCTGGCGGCGGTGCTCGGCATCGGCGTGCTGGTGGGTCTGCCCACCGCCTTCTCCGCCCTCGGCCTCTCGAAATACACCGCGCAGCTCGCCCATCTTTCGGGCCTTGCCGGACTCTTCGTCTTCATCCTCGGCATGCTGATGCTGTTCTACAAGCTCGGCCCGGCCCCGCACCCCAACGGCGTGGGGCCGGTGCTGCCCGGCGCGCTCACCGCCTCCGTCCTCTGGCTGCTCGTCTCCGTGCTGTTCTCGCTCTACGTCAGCAACATCGCGAGTTACAGCGCGGCCTATGGCGCGCTGGGCGCCGCCGTCGGCGTCATGATGTGGTTCTGGGTCAGCGCCTATGTCGTGCTCTTCGGGGCGGAACTGAACGCGCAGATCGACCGCATGCGGCGCCACCACCCGGCAGAGGAGGCGGAAAGGCAGGAAATGCTGCCGCACGACATGCTGCAGCGGGAGGAGAAGGCCGAGGCCGCACGCTCCTCACTCCGCCGCGACGACGCCTTCCGCTGACCCGACCTTGCGCCGGCGCGGGCGCTTCGCAGGCGCCGGCTGCGTGGCACCGGCCGCCTCTGTCCGGATGACGACGCGCGGCGAAGCGTCGCCGCAGCCTTCCTCCGCACGCAGCCGGTGATCGTAGAGGAAGAGTTCGAGCATCGGGTTGTAATAGGGATCGCCCCGGCGCAGCAGCTCCGCCCAGTGGCGCTTGAAGCGCGCATTGTCCTGCGGGTGCTTGAGCTCGCCGCTGGCGCTCCGCGTCACCGACTCATGATGGTAGAGCACGGTGCGGCCGTCATAGATGATCTTGTATCCGGCCCGGCCCACCCGCAGACAGAGATCAGTGTCGTTGAACCCCACGACGAACTTCTCGTCATAGCCGCCGACTTCGTCGAAGACCGCGCGGCGCATCATCATGCAGGCCGCCGTCACGGCCGAGAAATCCCGCACCGCGGGCAGCGTCGCGTTGTAGCCCAGGGTGCGGCTGCCGTCCTCCTGCCAGACCGGCTCGAAGCGCAGAGCGTGGTCGGCCAGATCGTGGATGCCGACGATGACGCCGCCATGCTGCACGCGCTTGTCGCTGTACATCAGCGCGGTGCCGACGATGCCCGTCTTCGGCCGTGCCGCGAGGGAGCGCATGCGCTCAAGCCAGCCGGGCTCCACCACCTCGATGTCGTTGTTCATGAAGACGACGAAGGGTTCGCCCTGCCCTGCCTCCCGCACCGCCCGGTTGTTCATCAGCGCGTAGTTGAAGACGCCCTTGTACGGCATCACCCTGTGCCGCCGCGCCACCTCCGCCAGGTATTTCTTCGACTGCGCCTGCTTCGACTCATGGTCGATGACGACGAGCCGATACTCCTCCGCCGGCGTCGTGCGTTCGATCGAGGCGATGCATTGGCGCAGCACGTCCACCCCGTCCTTCGTCGGGATGACGATGAGCACGCGGCCGCCGGGATCGGGCCAGGTGATTTCGAACTGGTTGAATTCGGCGGCCGGTTTCGCCTGCGCACCGGTCTCCAGGCGGTCGAGATGGCGCTGCAGGGCAGCGGCCGATGCGTCCATCACCTGCGCCTGCTTGGCATGGCCCGTGCTCGTTTCATGGGTGCGCCAGCGGTAGAGCACGCGCGGCACATGCGCGATCACCCGGCTTTCCTCGATCACGCGCAGGACGAAATCCACGTCTGCCGAGATTGCGAGCCGCTCGTCGAAGCCGCCGATCCGTTGCGCAATCTCCGTCCGCAGCGCCAGCATGTGCACGAAATAGGGATGCGACAGGTAATAGTCGTGCGAGAAAGCCGGGCGCGCGCGCACGTCCAGCACCACGGAACTGTCTTCGGTGGTGATCGCCTCGTCGCTGTAGATGAAGTCCGCCCCCGTCTCCCGCGCGGTCTTGAGCAGGTGATGCACCGCATCGGGCTCCAGCACGTCGTCATGGTCCATGAGCGCCACATAGGGATGCCGTGCCTCGCGAATGCCGAGGCTGGTAGCCCCGGCGATGCCGAGGTTGCGCGGCGCGCTGAAGACGCGGATGCGCCGGTCGGTCTGCGCGAACCAGCCCAGGATCTGCTTCACCTGCGGTTCCGTTGAACAGTCATCGACGCAGATCAGCTCCCAGGCGTCGCACCACTGGGTGCACACGCTGCGCAGCGCTTCCATCAGCCATTCCCGCCGCGTGTTGTAGACCGGCATGACGATGGAGAGCCCTTGCCCGTGGGCGGCGTGGTTGATGTGGCGCCGCAAACGCTCGAGGCTGCGCGGGGCGATGCCGCGATCAGGCAGCAGATAGCGGCGGATGTTGGGATTGAGGGTGGGCTGCTGCGGACCACCGTTGAGGACGATTTCGGTGCCCTTGATGCGCACCGTGATGTCGCGGTCGAACAGCGTGTGCAGTGGCTGGTTGAAGGGGATGCGGAAGCCGCAGCGGGCCGTCGGCATGCCTGCCTCCAGCACGTCGCGGCGCAGGCCACTCGCCACCGCCTCCCCCACCACGCGGCCGTCGCAGACCGCTTCTACCGTGCAGGGCTCGTCCGGCCGCCGCATGTCGATCACCCAGCCGCAGGCGAGATTGCCGTCGATGTTGTCGAACAGGCCGCGGATGTCGGCGGCGACGGAGAGCCGGCGCGGGCTGCCGATGAGATGCGTCGTCGTGCCGGCGAGCAGGATGGAGAGCGTTTCACCGTCCCGCAGATGGCCCACGACCTCCCCGGGGACGGTGAAGCCGCAGGCGGCGGGCAAGCCATGCACCTGCAGATCGGGCCTCAGCTTGTTCGCCATCACGGTCGCGACCAGGCGCTCCCCCGCCATGACCGAAAGCGTCAGGGGATGGGATGGGTCGCGCAGATCGGCGAGCCAGCCCGTGATCCGGGTCTGCGAGACCTGATCGACATAGCCCGCGATCCCCGCGGCCTTAGCCGTCGCCTCCATGGCAGGCTCCACGCGCACGCCGCTCAGATGCACGGTCAAGCGCCGCGGCTCGCCGAAGGGCAGAAGGGTGACCAGGGGCAGGATGGCGCTGTAGCGCGTCCGCCCCGCCTCCATCGTCTCGTCGGGCAGCGCGAGGCCTGCGGCCTGCACCTGGCCCTCCTCGTCCACCGCGACGACGGCGAGCGAGGCGACCGGGCGCCCCGCCATGGTGGCCGAGACGGCGAGGCTCGCCTTTTCGAGGGCCACGCGCTCGACCAGAAGCGCCAGCACGCGGTCCAGCTGGATGGGTTCGGGCAGCAGGCTGCGCCCGGTCTCGCGGGAGATCAGGTCGACGCGCTGCGGCAGGATATGGGGCGGAAGAGAAAAGGCCAGCTGAGCCGCGGGCGCGGCGAGCGACACCTGCGCCAGCGCATGGCCATCCAGCAGAACGTTGTAGACGCCGGCCGCGAAAAGCGCGCCATCATCCGCGCTGAGGGTTGCGACGCCGTCGAGAAGGGTCAGCCCGCCGTCAGCCCGAGCCCGAGCGGGCCGGGTGGCCGCCGCCGTGCGAGGACGAGCAGGCTTGGACGTCTTCGCCATCGATACACCCCCGGTCTCCGTCTTCTATCGCCGGTTCGTGCATCGATGATCAAGCCCCGCCCGCCGCGGGGGGCGGGCGGGGTCTCGCTCAGGGCCTCAGCCGATGCGGTTGAGGCGGCCGCTATGCGGATCGACGGAGAAGCGCGCGATGACGGCGCCATCCTCCGTCGTGTAGGCGAAGGTGATGGCGCCGTCTGCCGCCGGAGCGACGTCCGCCACCTTCCAGCTGTGGTTGCCGTGGATCAGCAGGATCGCCTGAGCCAGGGTCTGTACGTCACCCGTGCTGAGTTTCTTGTCGGGTTGATTGAAGAACAGGCCCCAGGTCGCCGCCATGTGGCGCATGTGCTCCATGAAGGGGCCCGGCATGCCGGGGTGCGGGGGCATGCCCATCCCCTCCATGCCATGCGGGCCCGGACCCATGCCGGGAGGAGGCGGGGGCATCTGCCCCATGGGCGGCGGCGCGTCGGCCGCGGGACCGGCATCCGGCGCCGCCGGGGCGGAGGCATCGGCCAGGAGTTGCTCGATCGGCTCGCCCGCCTTGGGCTGGCTCGCCGCCGGGTCCGTCTTGGGCAGGTCGCCCGCGAAGCTCTGCACCGTGGCGCCGGCCAGGGCCAGGGTAATGATTGCCGCTGTGGTGATGCGTCCCATCGGAATGTCCTTTCTGGTTATCGCAACACCCGCACCCTGCCCTGCCTGTGTGACGGGCACAGGACCGGTACGCGACAAAGTGCAACAACGCCGCAAGACATCTGCACGATCCGTTATGATTCGCTTATCTTCTGCGCATGGATATCCGTCCGCACCTTCTCGTCGTCGATGACGACCACGAAATCCGCGAGCTTCTCACCCGCTTCATGGAGAAGAACGGCTTTCGCGTGACGGCCGTGCGCGACGCGCGCGAAGCCCGCCGCGCCTGGACGCGCGGCGCCTTCCAGCTCGTGGTGCTCGACCTCATGCTGCCCGGCGAAGGCGGCCTCGATCTCGCGCGCTGGCTGCGCGACCAGGAAGACGTCGCCATCGTCATGCTGAGCGCCATGGGCGAGGATACGGACCGCATCATCGGCCTCGAACTCGGCGCCGACGACTACATCGCCAAGCCCTTCAATCCCCGCGAGCTTCTGGCCCGCATCCGTGCGATCATGCGGCGCGCGACGGATACGCAGGGCAGCGCGACCAATGGGGATCGGACCGCACGCCCGCTGCGCTTCGCCGGCTGGACGCTGGAGCCCGCCCGTCGCCGGCTGCTCAACCCCGACGGAGTGGAAGTGCCTTTGACCGGCGGCGAATACGACCTGCTCTTCGCGCTCCTCGAACGCGCGAACCGCGTGCTGACACGCGACATGCTGCTCGACCTGCTGCGCGGACGGCAGGCCGGACCCTTCGACCGCGCGATCGACGTCGCGGTCAGCCGTCTGCGGCGCAAGCTGGATGACCAGGGGGGCGGCGCCCAGCTGATCAAGACGGTGCGCGGTGGCGGCTACGTGCTGGCCGCAACGGTCGAACGAACGTGACGTCGGCAGGCCGCGTGTCGCGGCCGCAAGGCCCGCCCGGCAAGAGCTGGCTGGGGCGGATCAGACTATGGCCGCGCACCCTTGCCGCGCGAACGGCGCTGGTGCTGATCGTGGGCCTCGGCGTCGTCCAGACCATCGGGCTCGGCATTCACACGCTCGACCGCAACGATCTCGTCCGTCTCGCCGCGGTGCGTGTCTTCAGCTTCCGGCTCATGGGCATCTACCGCGACCTCGTGGAGGTGCTGCCCGAGCATCGCGAGGCGCGCCTGCAGAAGATCGTGCTGCCGCCGCATTTCTCCGTCCGTCTCGTCAACGACACGGGCAGTCTCTTCCAGAACCTGCTGCCGACGCCGCCGCCCATCCGGCACGCGATCCTCCTGAACATGGACAACTTCCCCATGCCTCCGGAGTTGCGGCCGCAGGCGGTCAATTTCGGCTTCAACCCCGAGACCCGGCACGAATACACGGCGCTGCAAATGCCGGACGGCCGGTGGCTGGTGATTTCGAGCCTGCTGCCCAGCCCCGGCTCCCTGCAGGGCACGGAATTCCTCATCGCCTTTATCCTGATGACGGTGCTGGCCGCGGCCCTCACCCTCTGGGCGGTCCGCCGCCTCACCGCGCCGGTGCGCACGCTGGCCGCCGCCGCGGAAGCGCTCGGGCGGGACGTGAATGCCCCGCCCCTGCCCGAAGACGGGCCCGCGGAGATCGCCGCCGCGGCCCGCGCCTTCAACACCATGGCCGGGCGCATCCGCCGCTTCGTCGGCGACCGCACGCTGTTGCTCACCGCGATCGGCCATGATCTGCGCACGCCCATCACGCGCATGCGGCTGCGCGCCGAGTTCATGGAAGACGACGAGCAGCGCGCGAAGATGCTGGCCGATCTCGACGAGATGGAGGCGATGGTCTCCGCCACCATCGCCTTCGGCCGCATCGCGAGCCCGAACGAGCCCGTCTCTCCCATCGATCTGGCAGAGCTCTTGCGCACGGTGCTGGACGAGGCCGGCGATGCCGCGCCCGAAATCGCCGACCGGCTGCGCTACGAGGGGCCCGACCACTGGACCGTCCGCGTTCGGCCGCAGGCCTTCAAGCGGGCGCTGACCAACATCGTCAGCAACGCCATCAAATACGGCCACTGCGCCCAGGTGCGCATGCAGCCGCCGGAGAAGGCCGGCGGCACGCTGCGGATCGAGGTCTGCGACGAAGGGCCCGGCATCCCGGCAGAGCACATGGCGCGGCTGCTCCAGCCCTTCCAGCGGATGGAAACCAGCCGCAACCGGCAAACAGGTGGCGTGGGCCTCGGCCTCGCCATCGCGCGCGACATCGCCCGCGCCCATGGCGGGGATCTCATCCTTGGCAATCGGCCGGAAGGCGGGGCGCGCGTCACCCTGACCTTGCCGGTATGAGCGCCCGTTTTCTCGTCTATCGGGACGTTATCCTGCCGGCCTCGGAACGGTCCTTCATGCGCCGGCAATATCTCGGCTTCTCGCGTCTGGCACCGCTCTGGGTTGGGCGGCGGGTGACGCCGGTCGCGGATGACATGGGGCTGGTCACCCACCGGCTCGGCGGCGCCGGACCCTTGGGGGATGTCGCGCGCGCTGCCTTCCGAGATTTCGGGCTAGTGCCGGACCGGGCGGCCCTCGCTGCGCAGCAGCCGGTGCTGATCCATGCCCAATTCGGCCGCGGCGGCGCGCTGGCCCTGCCCCTTGCGCGGAGCCTCGGCCTGCCGCTGGCGGTCACCTTCCATGGCGGCGATGCGCATAAGGACAAGCACTACCGCACCGGCCTCACCCAGGGCGTCTTCGCCCGCCGGCTGGCCAGCCTTCAGGCAGAGGCGCGGCTTTTCATCTGCGTCTCCGAAAGCGTGCGGCAGAAGCTGCTGCAGCGCGGCTTTCCCCCGGCAAAGCTGGTGGTGCATCCGATCGGCACCGACATTCCGCCCGACGTGCCCCCGCCGCGCGCCGAAGGCCCTCTCCTCTTCGTCGGCCGTTTCGTTCCCAAGAAGGGACTGCCAGTGCTCATCCGGGCCCTGCAGATCCTGCGCGCCGAAGGGCGGGAGCCGGAGACGCTGATCGTCGGCGATGGGCCGGAGGCGGCCGCCCTTCGCGATGCGGCGGCCGGCCTGACCCGCTTGCGCTTCCTCGGCTGGCAGACGCCCGAGGCGGTCGCGGCGTTGATGCGGCAGGCGGCGCTGCTCGTCGTGCCCAGCGTGCGGGCAGCGGACGGCGACGCGGAGGGCCTGCCGAGCGTGGTGGTAGAGGCCATGGCCCAGAGCCTGCCGGTGCTCAGCACCGATCAGGCCGGCGTGGAGGGTGCCATCCTGCCCGGCCGCACCGGCGAGATCGTGCCGGCCGGCCAGGCGGAACCACTGGCGGACGCCATTGCCGAGTTGATGGGGGCACCCTGCCGGCGCATCGGCCTCGGCACCGCCGCGCGCGCCCTCGCGCAGGGTGCCTTCGACGCGCGCGCGCAGTCCCGCAGCCTGGAAGCCTTGCTGCTGTCGCTGGTCCGCGGGTAGCGGGTTGGCCGACCGGCGAAGAAGGAATAGTCTCGCGGGCAAAATGGGAGGAAACCCATGACCGCCGCGCTGCTGACGCTCGCCGAAATCTCCCTCGCCCAGGGGCTCGCCATGGTCTCCCCCGGGCCCGCCTTCCTCCTCGTCAGCCGCACGGCGGCGAGCCGGCCACGCCCGACCGCCTTTGCGACCGCCATGGGCGTCGCGACGGCGGCGGCCCTCTGGGCGGTGGCGGCGACCGCCGGCGTCGCCGGGCTGCTCGCGCGCTTCCCCGTGCTCTATGCGGCAATCCAGCTGATTGGAGCCGTCTATCTCATCGCCCTCGGTCTCGCCGCCTGGCGCGACGACCCATCGGCCGAGATGCGCGCGACGGCACCGGACGTGGCGGGCGGCCAGGCCTTCCGCCGCGGCCTGTGGCTCAGCCTCAGCAACCCCAAGATCGTCTTCTTCTACGGCGGCATCTTCGTGACCCTGCTTCCGGCACAGGCGCCACTCTGGCTGCGCGGGGCTGCGCTCGCCCTCGTCGTCACCCAGGAATTCCTTTGGTATTCGGCAGTTGCGACCGTCTTTTCACGTAGCGCGGTGCAGGCCCTCTACGGCCGGTTGCGCCACCGGATCGAACGCGTGATGGGCGCCGTCTTCATCGCCCTCGGCGCACGGATCGCGGCCCTCGCCCATTTCTGAGCGCGTCCCAATGAAAAGGGCGGTCTCACATGGAGACCGCCCTTTTCATTCGTCTTCTGACCGGGTGTCAGGTCGGGGCCGAGGTCACGTCCACGATCGCCTGCGCGACCTGAACCTTCTCCATCAGCGGCACCAGCTGATCGACCTGGCCGGCGCGCTCCGCCTCGCTCAGCGCGCGATTGGCTTCGGCGAGCTGGCGCTCGCCTTCGGCCTGGCTCAGGCTGGAGGAGGGCTCGGCCGTGTCGGCCAGCACCGTCACCCGCTCTTCGGTGATTTCGGCGAAGCCGCCGGTCACGAAATAGCGGGCCGTCACGCGGTCGCCCTCATAGAGGATCACCTCGCCGCCGCGCAGCAGGGTGATCATCGGGCTATGCTCCTGCAGCACACCGATGTCGCCTTCCGAACCGGGGATCACGACCATGTCCACGGACTGGGAGACGAGCAGCTTCTCGGGGCTGACGATCTCGAGGGAGACGGGCACCTGTCTATCCTTACCTTAAGACCGATCAGGCCTTCTCACGCATCGACTCGGCCTTCTTGATGGCCTCCTCGATGGTGCCGACCATGTAGAAGGCGCCTTCCGGCAGATCGTCATACTTGCCGGCGACGATTTCCTTGAAGCCCTTGATGGTGTCGGCGACCTGCACAAACACGCCCGGCGAGCCGGTGAAGACTTCGGCGACGTGGAAGGGCTGGCTGAGGAAGCGCTGGATCTTGCGGGCGCGGGCGACGACCAGCTTGTCGTCTTCCGAAAGCTCGTCCATGCCGAGAATGGCGATGATGTCCTGCAGGGACTTGTAGGTCTGCAGGATCTTCTGGACGTCGCGCGCCACCTGGTAGTGCTCCTCGCCCACGATCCGCGGATCGAGCGAGCGCGAGGTGGAGTCGAGCGGATCGACCGCCGGGTAGATGCCCTGCTCGGCGATGGAGCGGGACAGCACCGTGGTCGCGTCAAGATGGGCGAAGGAGGTGGCCGGCGCCGGGTCGGTCAAGTCGTCCGCCGGCACGTAGATCGCCTGCACCGAGGTGATGGACCCCTTCTTGGTGGAGGTGATGCGCTCCTGCAGCGCGCCCATGTCGGTGGCCAGCGTCGGCTGATAGCCCACCGCCGAGGGAATGCGTCCGAGCAGCGCCGACACCTCGGCGCCCGCCTGGGTGAAGCGGAAGATATTGTCCACGAAGAACAGCACGTCCTGGCCTTCGTCGTCGCGGAAGTATTCCGCGATGGTGAGGCCGGAGAGGGCGACGCGCATGCGCGCACCCGGCGGCTCGTTCATCTGGCCATAGACCAGCGCCACCTTGGAGCCTTCGCCTTCGGTCTTGATGACGCCGGCGTCGATCATCTCGTGATAGAGGTCGTTGCCTTCGCGCGTGCGCTCACCGACGCCCGCGAAGACCGACACGCCGCCGTGCTCCTTCGCGATGTTGTTGATGAGTTCCTGGATGAGCACGGTCTTGCCCACGCCCGCGCCGCCGAAGAGGCCGATCTTGCCGCCCTTCAGATAGGGCGCCAGCAGGTCGACGACCTTGATGCCGGTGACGAGGATTTCGGCATTCGCCGCCTGGTCCTCGAAATCCGGGGCTTCGCGATGGATCGGCATGGTGCGCACCGCCGGAACCTCGCCCCGCTCGTCGATCGGCTCGCCGATGACGTTGAGGATGCGGCCGAGCGTGCCGGGACCCACGGGCATTGCGATTGCCGTGCCGGTGTCGGTCACTTCCTGGCCGCGGACGAGACCGTCGGTCGTGTCCATGGCGATGGTGCGGACGGTGTGCTCGCCCAGCTCCTGCGCCACTTCCAAAACCAGCGTGCGATCGCCGACCTTGGTGGTCAGCGCGTTGTAGATGAAGGGAAGCTCGCCTTCGAACTGCACGTCCACGACTGCGCCCAGAACCTGCGTGACGCGACCGACAGAATTGTTTGCCATTTTCGTATCCTGCTCTGTGCGCTGCTTAAACGGCTTCCGCGCCGGAGATGATTTCGACCAGCTCAGACGTGATGTTCGCCTGGCGGGCGCGGTTGTAGTTCAAGGTCAGGCGCTTGATCATGTCGCCCGCATTGCGGGTCGCGCCGTCCATCGCGGTCATCTGCGCCGCGAAGAAGCCCGCCTCGTTGTCGAGCATCGCCCGGTAGAGCTGGATGCTGAGCGCCCGCGGCAGCAAGCGGCTGAGAATCTCATCCTCGTCCGGCTCGAACTCGTAGGACGCGCGGTCGCTGTCCTTCGCGGTCGAAGACGGCTCTTCCGAGGCCATGGGCACCAGGCGAACTTCCGTCGGCACCTGGGACATCACGCCCTGGAAGTGGCTGTAGACCATGGTCACGGCATCGACTTCGCCGCGCGCCAGCATCTCCTGGATGACGCCCGAGACGAGTTCGGCATCGGCGAATTCCGGCCGCTTGCGGCCGCCGGGCATCGGGTTGTCGATCATCTGGCTGCCGAATTCACGGCGCAGATAGTCGCGGCCCTTGCGGCCGATGGCGAGGATCTTCACCTGCTTGCCCTCGCCCATCAGACGGCGGACGAGGTTGCGGGCCATGCGGGCGGAGTTGACGTTGAACCCGCCCGCCAGGCCGCGATCGGCCGTGACGGAGACGACCAGATGCTTCTGGTCCCGCCCGGTGCCGGCCAGCAGCACGGGGGCGCTGCCCGCCGGCTGGTCCGCCATGCTGGCGGCCAGGGCACGGAGCATGCGCTCCATGCGGTCGGCATAGGGCTGCGCCGCTTCGGCCTGCGCCTGGGCGCGGCGCAGCTTGGAGGCCGCGACCATCTTCATGGCGCTGGTGATCTTCTGCGTCGACTTGACGCTGTTGATCCGGGTGCGAAGTGGCTTCAGGCTCGGCATGATTGATGGGTTCCGCCAGCCTTAAGCCACGAATTCGTCGACGAGCTTCTTGATGAAGGCCGTCAGCTGCTCGTCGACTTCCTTCTTGATCTCGCGATTGGTGCGGATCGACTCGAGGATGCCGGGTTCGCGGCTCTTGAGGTCGTTCACGAAGCGGCGCTCGAACTCGACGATCTTGTTCACCGGCACGCGGTCCAGCAGACCACGGACACCGGCGAAAATCACCACCGCCTGCTCTTCGACCGCCAGCGGATGGAACTGCGGCTGCTTCAGAAGCTCGGTGAGGCGCGCGCCACGGGCCAGCAGCTGCTGGGTCGAGGCGTCGAGGTCGGAGGCGAACTGGCTGAAGGCCTGCATCTCGCGATACTGGGCGAGGTCGAGCTTGATCTTGCCCGCGACCTGCTTCATCGCCTTGATCTGCGCAGCGGAGCCGACGCGCGAGACGCTGATGCCGACGTTCACAGCCGGGCGGACGCCTTTGAAGAAGAGGTCCGTCTCAAGGAAGATCTGGCCGTCGGTGATGGAGATCACGTTCGTCGGGATATAGGCCGAAACGTCACCCGCCTGGGTTTCGATCACCGGCAGCGCCGTCAGGCTGCCCGCACCCATGGCGTCGGACATCTTCGCCGCACGCTCGAGCAGGCGGGAGTGCAGATAGAAGACGTCACCCGGGAAGGCCTCGCGGCCCGGCGGGCGGCGCAGCAGCAGGGACATCTGGCGATAGGCGACCGCCTGCTTCGAGAGATCGTCATAGGCGATCAGCGCGTGCATGCCGTTGTCGCGGAAATACTCACCCATGGCGCAGGCGGTATAGGGCGCGAGGAACTGCATCGGCGCCGGGTCGGAGGCGGTGGCCGCGACCACGATGGAGTATTCCATCGCGCCGTATTCCTCGAGCGTGCGCACGAGCTGGGCGACGGTGGAGCGCTTCTGACCGATCGCGACGTAGATGCAGTAGAGCTTGCGGCTCTCGTCATCACCCGCGTTGATGGTCTTCTGATTTATGAAGGTGTCCAGGATCACGGCGGTCTTGCCGGTCTGGCGGTCACCGATGATCAGCTCGCGCTGGCCACGGCCGATCGGGATCAGGGCGTCGATCGCCTTGATGCCGGTCTGCATCGGCTCGTGCACGGACTTGCGCGGAATGATGCCCGGGGCCTTCACTTCGGCGCGGCGGCGCTCGGTGGCGCCGATCGGGCCCTTGCCGTCGATCGGGTTGCCGAGACCGTCGACCACGCGGCCGAGCAGCTGCTTGCCGACCGGCACGTCCACGATGTCGCCGGTGCGGACGACCGTGTCACCCTCGCGGATGCCGCTGTCTTCGCCGAAGATGACGACGCCGACGCTGTCTTCCGTCAGGTTGAGCGCCATGCCCTTGAGGCCGGCGCCAGGGAATTCGACCAGTTCGCCTGCCATGACGTTCTGCAGCCCGAAAACCTGGGCGATGCCGTCACCGACGCTCAACACCTGACCGGTCTCGGTCACATTGGCGTCGGAGTCGAAGCTGGCGATCTGCTTCTTCAGGATCTCCGAGATCTCTGCCGGGCGGATCTCCATATCAGGCTGCTCCCTTCATCGCGTATTGCAGTCGCTGGAGGCGCGACTTGAGGCTGGTGTCGTAGAGGCGGGCGCCGAGCTTGACGACGAGGCCGCCGAGCAGGCTCGGATCGACCTGTTCGTCGATCTGAACGCGGCCATAGCCGAGTTCGGTGAGGCGCGCACGCAATTGGGTGGACTGGAGGTCCGTCAGCGGATGGGCCGAGATCACTTCGGCGCGGACGACGCCCCGCTTCTTGTCCACGAGGGCCGCGAAGGCGCGGACGATCGTGCGCAGGAAAAACAGGCGGCGGTTGCGCGAGATCACACCCACGAAATTCTGCACGATGCTGCCGAAGCCCTGCTCCTGCAGGATGGCCCGGACGGCCTTCGTGCCCTCGGCCACGTCGATCAGCGGATTGGCGAGGAAAGCGCGGAATTCGGCGCTTTCGTCGATCAGGCGGCCCAGCGCGTCCATCTCTTCGATAACGCGGTCAAGCCACCCCATCTCCTCCGCATGGTCGTAGAGAGCGGCGGCGTAACGCCCCGCGAGGATCTGGTTCAACGATTGATTACCGGCGCCCGAGGCCACGTGTCCTACCCGTCATCAGTTGTCGAGACGTTCCCGCGACGTTTGTCCGAGAAACGTTTTCCCGAGACGCCTACGTACAATGTCATCAATGGCGCCGAACTATCATAGGGGTTGCGTCGAAGCAACGGAGGTTCGGTGGCTTTTGCACCTTCTGCATGGGTCGACCTCACGATTTTGACCGGCGGCCCGCCCCGGCCGTTACATGAAGCTGACCGGATCGACATCGATATCAACACGCACGCCGCGTGGAACCGCCACCTCCGCGAGCCAGGCGCGGAGAATCGGCTGCACCGCGATGTCCCGCCGGGTGCGGAGCAGCAGGCGGCGCCGGTGCCGGCCGCGCAGCATGGCGAGCGGAGCGGGCGCCGGCCCTAGAACCTCGATCCCTTCGCCCTGCGGCGCCGCGCGGCCGAGTGCGGCCGCCGTCCGCTCGGTCTCCGCCAGATCCTCGCCGAAGACGATCAGGGCCGCCAAGCGGCCAAAGGGCGGCCAGTGGCCCGGCCGGCGGTTGTCGGCTTCCGCCTCCATGAAGGCCGCGATGTCGCCCGAGACGAGGGCCTGCAGCACGGGATGCTCGGGCGAGAAGCTTTGCAGCAGGACATGGCCCGGCGCTTCCGCGCGGCCGGCACGGCCGGCAACCTGATGCAGCAGTTGCAGCGTGCGTTCGCCCGCGCGCAAATCCCCGCCCGCGAGGCCGAGATCGGCGTCGATCACGCCCACCAGCGTCAGATGCGGGAAGTGCCAGCCCTTGGCGACGATCTGCGTGCCGATCACGAGATCGACGGCGCGGTCCATGATCTTCTGCGCGGCATGCGCCGCGGCCTCGGGCCCGGCGATGGTGTCGCTCGCCATCACCAGGCGCCGCGCCTCGGGGAAAAGCGCGGTCGCCTCTTCGGTGATCCGCTCCACGCCGGGGCCGACCGCCGTCAGGCTGTCCTCCGTCTCGCAAGCCGGGCAAGCCTCCGGCACGGGCGCCACGTGGCCGCAGTGGTGACATTGCAGGATGCGCTTGCGGCGATGCTCCACCAGCCAGGCGGTGCAATGCGGGCAGGCGAAACGATGCCCGCAATGGCGGCAGAGGGTGAGCGGCGCGTAGCCGCGCCGGTTGAGGAAGAGCATCGCCTGCTCGCCCCGCGCCAGCGTCTCGGTGATGGCCTGGACCAAGGGGGGCGCGATGAACTTGCCGCGCTCCGGCGAATGCAGGCGCAGGTCGATGGCCGCGACCTGCGGCAGCGCTGCCCCACCATGGCGGGCGGAGAGGACGAGCTTGCCGTAGCGCCCGGCCTCGGCATTGGTCAGGGTCTCGAGGCTCGGCGTCGCCGAGACCAGGGCGATGGGCAGGCTCTCCAGCCGGGCACGGACCACCGCCATGTCCCGCGCGTGATAGATCACCCCCTCCTCCTGCTTGAAGGCGCTCTCATGCTCCTCGTCCACGATGATAAGGCCGAGATCGGCGAAGGGGAGAAAGAGCGCCGAGCGCGCGCCGACGACGACCAGGGCCTCCCCGGCGGCGACCGCGCGCCAGGTGCGGCGGCGCAGCCCAGGCGAGAGTTCCGAATGCCAGACGGCGGGGGGCACCCCGAAGCGCCGCGCGAAGCGTTCCAGCCACTGGGCGGAGAGGGCGATTTCGGGCAGCAGGATGAGGCTCTGGCGGCCTTCGCGGATCGCTTCGGCAACCGCTTCCAGATAGGTCTCGGTCTTGCCGGAGCCGGTGACGCCTTCGAGCAGCGTGACGGCGAACTGCCGCGCCCGCACCCCCGCGACGAGCGCCGCCGCCGCCGCCGCCTGATCCGCGGACAACTGCGGCGCGCCGTAATGATCGGGGTCGGGTCGCGCGAAATCGGCTTTCGGAGCGAGGGTCTCCGCCCGCAGCCAGCCGCGCTCCGCCATGGCGCGGATGACGGCGGCGCCGACCCCCGCTTCGGTCGCGAGATCGCCGGCGCTTCGCGCCCGGCCGTCGGCCAGCACCTCCAGCACGCGGAGGCGGGCGGGCGTACGCTCCCGCCCCTCGGGCCCGCTCTCACCCAGGCGAAATCCCTGCTGGACGCGCGGCGCCGGCGCCGCGAGCAGCGGCGTGCGGATCGCCATGGCCAGCACCTCGCCTGGGGGCGACAGCGTATAGTTCGCCACCCAATCGACGAGCCGGCGCAGACCGGGCTGGAGGCGGGGCAGATCGGGCACCGGCTGCGCGACCTTCAGACGGCCGAGCGGCAGGGTGGAGGAGGCCGGTGCGTCCCAGACCACGCCATGCAGCATGCGGCCGTGCAGGGGCGCCTCGACGATGGTACCGGGTTCGGCCGCCACACCCGGCGGCAGCCGATAGTCGAGCACGCCCGCCAGCGGCACCGGCAGCAGCACGGAGACGCGCGCCCCCTTCCCGCCCAGCGCCGGCGCGCCAGGGTCCTCCGCCGATCCGCCTCTCAGATCCAGCTCGGTCTCGTCCATGCTTCGCCCCTCGCACAGCGCGGCGCCGAGGGCTAGAGGTAAGCGACGCAGGGAGAGCGGA
Organism: Acidisoma sp. 7E03; assembly: GCF_054665075.1. Lineage (NCBI taxonomy): Bacteria > Pseudomonadati > Pseudomonadota > Alphaproteobacteria > Acetobacterales > Acidocellaceae > Acidisoma > Acidisoma sp. 7E03. The sequence continues at coordinate 485,276 of NZ_BAAFHE010000002.1, read as the reverse complement.
GACGGGAATGCAGGCCGAGGCGCTGCGGCAGGAATGGCTCGGCTGGCTGGGGGGAGAGCGGCGCGCGGCCAAGCTGACGCTCGAAACCTATGGGCCGGATGTCGCGGGCTTTCTCGGCTTCCTCACCCGCCATCTCGGCGCCGAACCCGATGCGGCGGCGCTCGCCGCCCTCACCGCCGCCGATTTTCGCGCCTGGCTCGCCGAGGAAGCGGCCGCGGGCCGCGGCAATGCGACGCGCGCCAAGAAGCTCGCCGCCGTGCGCGCCTTCCTGCGCTATGTCGAGCGCACCCACGGCATCGCCAATGCGGCGATCAGCCTCGTCGCGACCCCGCGCGCCCGCAAGCCGGCGCCCCGCGCCCTGAGTGTCGAAGCCGCCCAGGCCGTCGCCGTCGAGATCGGCGAAATCTCGGACCAGGCGGCGATCCAGGCGCGCGACACCGCCCTCTTCACCCTGCTCTATGGCTGCGGCCTGCGCATTTCCGAGGCTCTCGGGCTGAACCGCGCCGATGCGCCGCTGCCCGGCAGCGATGCGCCGCTGCGGGTGACGGGCAAGGGCGGCAAGACGCGCATCGTCCCCGTCCTCGGCATCGCGCGCCAGCTGATGGCGCGCTGGATCGCCCTGCACTGGCAGCCGGAACCGGACGCGCCCCTCTTCCTCGGCGCGCGCGGCAAACGGCTGGACCCCGCCATCGCGCAGAAGGCACTGCGCGACTTCCGGCGCCTGAACGGCTTGCCGGAACACGCGACGCCGCATGCGCTGCGCCATTCCTTCGCGACCCATCTGCTGGCTCAGGGCGCCGACCTGCGGGCGATCCAGGAACTGCTCGGCCATGCCAGCCTCTCGACCACCCAGCGCTACACGGCGGTGGACACCGCCCAGCTGATGGAGACCTGGCGCCGTGCCCACCCCCGCGCTTGACAGGGCCGCCTCATGCGGCAAGTCGGAGCCATGAGCATTCAGATCATCGAAGCCGACGACCCGGTCCCCCCCGAGGCGCGGGGCGCGACCGTCGCCCTCGGCAATTTCGACGGCGTCCACCTCGGCCACGCGGCCGTCGTGCGCACCGCCCATGCGGCCCGGCCGGGCGCGCCCCTCGCCGTGCTCACCTTCGAGCCCCATCCCCGCGAATTCTTCCGCCCCGACGACCCGCCCTTTCGGCTGACGCTGCTGACCGAGAAGGCGGCGGCGCTCGGCGACCTACAGGTCGGCTTTCTCTTCGTGCTGCGCTTCGACCATGCCTTCAGCCAGCAGCCCGCCGAACACTTCGTGCATGGCGTGCTGCATCAGCGGCTGGGGGCGAGCCACCTCGTCTGTGGGGCCGATTTCGCCTTCGGCCATCGGCGCGGCGGCGACGTGAGCTTTCTCGCGACGCAGGCGGAGGCGCTCGGCATCGGCCTATCCATCGCCCCGGCGCTCGCCGATACCTCCGGGCCGATTTCCTCGAGCCGCATCCGCCGGCTGCTGCAGGACGGCTATCCCGAACGGGCCAATGCCCTGCTCGGGCGCCCCTGGACGATCCGCGGCACGGTCGCCCATGGCGACAAGCGGGGGCGGACCATCGGCTTCCCGACGGCAAACCTGCCGCTCGGCCGGCATCTGGAACCGGCCCGGGGCGTCTATGCGGTGACGGTGCGTCTGCCCGACGGCAGCCTGCGGCGCGGCGTTGCGAACATCGGCCTGCGTCCGACCGTCTCCGACGCGGTGGAAAGCCGGCTCGAGGTCAATCTCTTCGACTTTGACGGCGATCTGTATGACCAGGAGATCGGCGTCGCGCTCCACAGCTTCATCCGGGGCGAGCAGAAATTCCCGAGCTTTGACGCGCTGCGCCAGCAGATCGTGACGGACGCGGAGGTCGCCCGGCAGCTCCTGGCCGGTTATCCTTTGTAACAGAAGACCTTGTTTCCGTCAGGTTTCGGCCCTGGCCCGGCCGGGGCCCCTCCCCATCTTCCTAACGATGACTGGGAGGTTTTCAGCATGAGCCGAACGACGCTGTTCCGCCTTGCCGCCGGTGCGCTCGTCGCGCTGTCGCTCGGTGGTTGTTACTACCCCTACGGCGGCTACGGATGGCACCATCACGGCTATTATGGTGGCCCGGGCGGCCCGCCGCCCCCGCCGCCGCCGCATTACTACTGGCGCTGATGGCGCCCGTGGGGGAGGGCATGCCCTCCCCCACCCGTTTCAGCGGAAGACCGGCTCGTCGAAGGCTCGGAGCTTCCGGGAATGCAGGGAATGGAGCTGCCCGCGCAGCAGGTCGATGGTCTCGAGACCGATCGCCAGATGCTCACCCACCGCTCGCTGATAGAAAGAGGTCGCCGCACCCGGCAACTTGATCTCGCCGTGCAGCGGCTTGTCCGAAATACAGAGCAGCGTGCCGTAGGGCACGCGCAGCCGGTAGCCCTGGGCCGCCAGCGTGCCGCTTTCCATGTCCACCGCGATGGCGCGGCTGAGGTTGATCCGCCGCCGTTCGTGCGACCAGCGAAGCTCCCAGTTGCGGTCGTCATAGGTCACGACCGTGCCGGTGCGGAGCCGCCGCTTCAGCGCATCGCCGCGGTCCCCGGTGACCCGTGCCGCCGCTTCCTGCAGCGCGAGTTGCACCTCGGCGAGGGCCGGCACCGGCACTTCCGGCGGCAGGATGTCGTCGAGAATCCGATCCCGCCGCAGATAGCCGTGGGCGAGCACGTAATCACCGATCACCTGGCTCTGCCGCAGCCCGCCGCAATGGCCGATCATCAGCCAGCAATTCGGGCGCAGCACGGCGAGATGGTCCGTGATGTTCTTCGCATTGGACGGGCCGACACCGATGTTGACGATGGTGGTGCCGCCCTGCCCGTCCGCCCGTTCCAGGCTATAGGCCGGCATCTGGAAGCTCTGCCACGGCGCGCGGGCCGCGATGGCAGCCGCCTCCTCCGCGCCCACGTCCCGCCCGATCGACACGCCGCCCGGCAGATGCAGGGCGACATAGGGCGAGCCCTCCCGCTGCAATTCGGCGAGGCCATAGCGGACGAAGCCATCCACATAGCGCTGATAGTTCGTCAGCAGAATCCAGGGCTGGAGCGTCCGCCAATTGGTGCCGGTGTAGTGCTGCAGCCGCTTGAGCGAAAAGTCCGTCCGCACCGCGTCGAAGAGGGCGAGCGGACGCGGCTGGCCCGGATCGAAATGCCACAGGCCGTCGGCCACCTCGTCCCCCACCGAGGAGAGGCGGGGCGTCGGGAAGATGCGGGCGAGTTCCGCGACCTCCACCGCGCCGTGGACGAACTCGTCGCCCCCTTCGGTGACGTAGGGGTACGGAATTTCGAGATCGCTGACATGGACGGAGAGCGAGACGCCGTAGTCGCGCACCAGCGGCTCGAGCTGTTCCAGAAGATAGCCGCGGAAGAAGCCCGGCTGGGTGATGGTCGTGGAATAGACGCCGGGGGTCTGCACCTTGGCCCAGGCCCGCGTGGTGAAGGGGGTGGGGCCGGTCGGCCGCCACGTCAGGTCGAGCCGGGGATAGCGGAAATGGCGGCGTTCCGCCGCCGTCGGGGCGATGCCCGTCTTCGCGAAGCGCGCCAGGGCCTCGCGCAGCACGCCGCAGGCGTGGTCGTAGTTGAATTCGAGGCGCGCCACCGCCTGTTCCGGAGTGAGATTCTGCGTCGCGCTGAAATCGTCCATGGCAGCCGTCCTGGAAGGAATGATGCCAGCAGGCGTTAAACCTTTAGGCGCGGCGGCACCACCCCGGGGCCGAGACCGGACGTTACCACCAGGAAAGGACATCGACGGCGAAGGCGCGCCATGGTCTGGTGGCGGACCTTCAGAAGGGTCTGATCATGAACGAAATCTTCCGCTTTTTGCCGCGCCGCGCGCGCTTCGTCCTACCGCTGGCTTTGGCCAGCCTTACCGCGCTTGCCGGCTGCGCCGGACATTCCGCCCAACAGACGGCGAATTACGTGGCCCCCCCGAGCCAGGGCGGTGCTCAGCTGCCGCGGCCGCAGACCGTCTTCGTCTATGATTTCACCGTCGATCCGACCAACATCCAGCTCGATTCGGGGATGAAGGCGAAGCTGGACGCGCTCGAAAATTCCTCGCCCGACCCCGCCGCCGCCCGGCAGGCGCTGGCCGCGGAGGTGCAGCAGGCGATCAGCGAGACCCTCATCTCGGCCGTCAACAAGATGGGGCTGCTCGCGGTCCCCGCCGGCAGCGCCACGCCCCGCCCCGGCGACGTGCTGATCGAAGGGCAGATCCTGCGGGTCGATGCCGGCAATTCCGCGCGTCGGGCGGTGATTGGCTTCGGCGCCGGCAAGAGCGCCGTCTATGGCAGCGCCTCCGTGCTGCAAATCGGCCCGGATGGCCAGGCACATCCGCTCCAGAGCTATAGCGCGGACGCCAATAGCGGCCGCACCCCGGGCCTCGCGCTGGGTGCCGCGGGGGCCGCAGCGGGTCACGTCGCCACCGCCGTCGCCGGCGCCGCCATTGGCACGGTCAAGCGGCAGCGGTCGAGCCTCGGCCAGGACGGGGTGAACCTCGCCAAGAAGGTCGCCACCAATATCGGCGCGTTCTTCGCCTCGGAGGGATGGATTGCGCCGAACTGACGCCATCTTCCGCCGAGACGTCTTAACCGCGAGCACGCATGATCGAGTGGTTTGAGTTTCTGACACGCATCAGGCCGGAGCTGGAGCTTTCCCTCGGCCTGATCATCGCCGTCGCCGTTACCATCCACGTCCTGCAGACGAAGCGGGACGTGGCCTCGGCCACCGCCTGGATCGGCCTTGCCTGGTTCGCGCCCTTCTTCGGCGGCCTCGCCTATTTCCTTCTCGGCATCAACCGGGTGCGGCGGCGTGCCCTGCGGCTGCGCGGCCCGTCCTCCAGCCGCAGCCGGCGCCGCCACGGGCGCGCGGCGGCGGAGGACCACAAGCTCTCCGCCCTGCAGCACGGCATCGGCCATATCTGCCGGCGGCCGATCGAGCCGGGCAACCGGATCGACATCCTGCATGACGGGGACGAGGCCTATCCCGCCATGCTGGCCGCGATCGACGCAGCGGAACGCAGCATCGGCCTGTCGAGCTACATCTTCCGGGCGGACGAGATCGGCGAGCGTTTCGTCACCGCGCTGGCCGCGGCGCAGCAGCGCGGTGTCGCCGTGCGCGTCATCGTGGACGGTATCGGCAGCGGCTGGCTGCGCTCCCCCGCCTATCACCGGCTGCGCGCGGCCGGGATTCCCGCCGGACGCTTCATGCATTCCTCCATGCCCTGGCGGATGCCCTTCCTGAACCTGCGCAGCCACAAGAAGATCCTGGTGGTGGATGGCCGCATCGGCTTCACCGGCGGCGTCAACATCGCCGACCAGAACATCCTCGCCAAGCAGTCGAAAGACCCGATCCAGGACACCCACTTCCGCGTGGAGGGGCCGGTGGTCGGCCAGCTCACCTATGCCTTCGCCCGCGACTGGGACTTCGTCTCGGGCGAAGAGCTGGACGGTGAGGCGTGGTTCCCCTCATTGACCCCTCAGGGAGACATCATCGGCCGCGTGCTGACGGCAGGGCCGGACGAGGATGTGGAGAAGATCGAATATGCAGTGCTGCAAGCCATCGCCTGCGCGCGGCAGAGCATCCGCGTAATGACCCCCTATTTCCTGCCGGACCAGCGGGTGATCACCGCCCTCTCCCTCGCCGCGCAGCGCGGCGTCTCCGTCGACATCGTCATTCCCCGCAAGGGCGTGCATCAGCTGCTGGACTGGGCGGTGCGGGCCAATGTCGCGCCGCTGTTGGAAAGCGGCGTGCGCATCTGGCGCTGCCCGCCGCCCTTCCGCCATTCCAAGATCATGGTGATCGAGGACGAGTGGTCCCTCATCGGCAGCAGCAACTGGGACATGCGCAGCTTCCGGCTCAATTTCGAGCTGTGCATCGAGGCCTATGACAAGGCCTTGGCCGCCGATCTGTCCAAACTGGTCACGGACAACCAGGGTAATGCCCTGACGATGCAGGAACTCGAGAGCCGGAACCTGCTGCTGCGCATGCGTGACGCCGGTGCGCGGCTCGCCCTGCCCTACCTCTGACGGCAAAAGAAAAACCCGCGGAAAGCCGCGGGTTTTTCAACATAGTCCCGGAATGAACCCTGTCAGGCGGCGCGGCGGGTGAAGGCGGCCGGCACTTCCGCGATGGCATGGTCGACGAGCTTCGCGTCCTCGGCCGGGGACAGGCCCTGGCGCAGCGCCTCGCTGGTGGCGGCGATCGCGACTTCAATGGCCGTGGTCCGCACTTCGGCGATGGCCGAAGCCCGGGCCGCATCGATGCGCTCCTGCGCCATGCGCTCGCGCGCTGCGGCACGGGCTTCCGCTTCGGCCGCGAGTTCGGCCGCGGTCCGCGCCGCTTCCTCGCGGGCGCGGTCCAGAATGTCCTTGGCCTCTTCCAAAGCCTCGGCCCGCTTCTTGCGGGCATCCCGCAGCATGGCCTCGGCTTCGGCCTTGAGGCGCGAGGCCTCGTCGAGCGACTGACGGACGGTCACGGCACGCTGGTCGAGCGCACCGAGGATCGGCGTCAGAATCTTGCGGCCGAAGAGGCCGAGGAAGATCAGCAGGGCGATGAAGACCCAGAAGGTCCCGTGGGACCAGGGGATCGACATCAGGGATTCATATTGCATCCTGGGATTCCTGCTTAGGCGAGGCCGCGGGCGGCCAGTGCATCCTCGATCCCGCGATCGAGCGTCGCCTGTGCCACGGCACCGCCCGCGAGACGCGCCATCAGCACCTGCGCCGTCTCGGCCGCGATCGGCCGGATAGCCGCCATCGCCCGGGTCCGGGCTTCGGCGATCTCGGTTTCCGCCTGTTCGAGCTTGGCGTCGAGGCGGGCCGCGAGTTCTGCAGCCTGCGTCTCGGCCTGGGCCTTGGCTTCGGCGGTCGCCTTCGCGATCTGGGCATTCGCCTCGTCACGCGCCGTGCGGATCGCCTCGTGCAGTTCGGCGACGGCCGCATCCGCCTCGACCTTTGCAGCGTGCGCGGCATCCAGGTCGCCCTGGATGCGCGTGTGCCGCTCGGCCAGGATGCCGCCGACACCGGGCAGCGCCCAGCGCGACAGGATCAGGTAGAGGACGATCATAAGGATGACCAGCCATACCACCTGGCTGCCGTTCAGCGGATTGCTGAAATCCATCTGCGGCATGTTCGAACCGGCATGGGCGGGGCCGCCCCAGAGGAGCGCCCCGAACATTGCCCCGCATGCCAGCGGAGCCGTGGTGATAAGACGGCGCATGGTCAGCTTCGTCGTCCGTCTCTGATCAGGTGAAGAGGATGACGAGCGCGATGACGAGCGCATAGAGCGCGACCGCTTCCGTCAGCGCGAAGCCGAGGAGCACGTCACGGAACATGCGGTCACGCGCGGCCGGGTTGCGGCCAACGGCGGAGACGAAGCTGCCGAAGAGATTGCCGATACCGACGCCGGCACCCGCGACGCCGATGGTGGCGAGACCCGCACCGATATCCTTGGCGAGCAGCGGAGCAGTGATATCCATAATCCTTTGTCCTTTCAGGATTTCAAGTCAGTGCATATGCACGGCGTCGTGCAGATACAGGCAGGTGAGGATCGCGAACACATAGGCCTGCAGGCAGGCGACCAGCAGTTCGAGACCAAAGAGCGCAATGTTCAGCCCGAGCGGGATGATGGAGGCGACGACGCCGAAGACGCCGAGGCCGGCGGTCAGCAGGATCATGAAGCCCGCGAAAACCTCGAGCATCACGTGGCCGGCCGTCATGTTGGCGAACAGTCGGACGGAGAGGGACACCGGGCGCGAGAGATAGGAGATGATCTCGATCGGCACCAGCATCGGCAGCATCCAGCCGGGCACGCCCGCGGGCACGAAGAACTTCAGGAAGCGGAAGCCGTGGATGTAGAAGCCCACCGCCGTCGAGAAGAGGAAGACGAAGAGCGCCATGGTGAGGGTCACCACGATGCCGCTGGTATAGGCGAAGAAGTAGGGGAACAGGCCCAGCAGGTTGCCCAGCAGGATGAAGATGAAGAGCGTGAAGACGAGCGGGAAGAACTTCCGGCCCTCCTCGCCGATCGTATCCAGGCACATCCCGTGGACGAATTCGTACAGGGTCTCGACGAGAGACTGCGTGCGGCCCGGCACGATGGCACGGCGCCGCAGGGCCAACCAGAACAGCGCAGTGATGATGGCGATCGCGGCCAGCATCATCTCGTTGGAATTGGTGAAATTGACGGCCTGCCCGATCGGGCCGAGGCCCGGGGTCAGCCGAAATTGGCCAAGCGCGTCAATCGATGGACCAGCCATGAACGTTTCCCAGTAGCCAGACTAGCGGTTGTTCCCCGGACCGACGGCCCGGAAAACGTTACGTAACCCTGCCGCCGCACCCAAGGGCACGAAGGCGATCATGAACCACGGCTGCGTGCGGAAGACCCGGTCGAGGCCCCACCCGATCACCACGGCGATGACGAGCGCCGCCACAACCTCGACACCGAGGCGCATCGCGAGGCGGATGGCATTCGCATCCGCTGCCTTCTCGCCCCTGCCCTTGCGGACCGGCCGATCGAGCCCCGCGCTGCCGCGCGCCTCAGCCAAGCGCTCCTCGAACGATTTCTCTTCGCGGCCGTCGCTCATCCTTGCCCCCAACCTCAACAGGCCCGCGCAAAACTCCTGCCGGCCCGGGGCAGACGTCTGCTACCGACCCCCCCCTTTGGTGTCAAGAAAGCAACGTCATCTTAACAGAGGTTCTTTCGCACTCAGTCGCTAGGAATCGCCCGCGCCCCTCAGCCACCGCGGTAGGTGCTGTAGCCGAAGGGCGAGAGGATCAGCGGAATATGATAATGTCCCCCGTCCGCGCGAAGGCGGAAGCGGATGGGAATCTCCTCGTAGAAACCCTCCGTGCCGAACCGGTTTTGATACGCACCTGCGGCGAAGCGCAGTTCGTACAGGCCAGGCGGGAGGGCGACGGCCCGATCGAGCGCCCAGCGCCCGGCATGATCAGTTTCGCCCGTCGCCAAGGCGACGCTAGGCGTCTCCCCCGCCACCGCGTGCAGGGTGAAGGCGAGGCCGACACCCGGGCCGCCCCGAGCCGTGTCCAGCACGTGCAGGCTGAGGCTGAGCGGCGCCTCCTCGATCAGACCGTCGAGACGGAAGCCCGCGATCTTCACCACCTCGCCCAGCGCTGCCTGCCGTTCGATCTCCGGCGGATGGCCGAGGCGCTGCCGGAGGGCGGCGAGGATCGCCCGGCGATCGCGCTGACCGCGCACGGCGATGATGAACGGAAAGCCGAAGCGCTCGAGATAGGCCGCGTTGAGCGCCGCGAACTCCTGCTCCTCCTCGCCGCTCATGCGGTCCAGCCCATGCCCCGCTTGTTCGGAAGCCGATTCGGCCGTGAGGCCGCCGCGGCGTGCGGCCGCACCACCGAGAACCGGATGCGCACGGAGGAGCGCGAGTTGCGCATCCGGCTCCGCTTCGGCAACGATCTTCGCCATGGCCACCAGCAGGGCCGCGCGCGAGGCGAAAGGCCGGGCGGAAACGACGCCCGCGACGACCCAGGGCGAATGCTCGAAAACCCCCTGAAGATGGTCCTGGAAGGCGGCCGGAGAGAGCGCATTGGCCGCGGCCAGCGACAGTTTTCCGGACTTCTCAGGGGCGGGCATCATTTGTCTTTCTCCAAGTCTTTTGTCGAGTTTTCGCCAGGGACAGGAATTTTTCGGAAGAAAGCGTTCGAACGCGCTTTCCCATAGGTCAGACCATTGACAGTGAAAAAGGGCCTGTTCAGATAGGGGCGCGCGCGCCGACCGGCGCGAGTGTGCCGCGGACCAAGCCACGACACCACAATAACGATGATCGGGCCGCCTGGCATCACAGGCGCGGCTCGATTTGGGGAGCCTTCCATGACCGAAGAAAAGGACCGCGACGCGGTCTCCGCCGACCTGGCCAATCTCTCCACGTCCGCCCTGCGCCGCCGTGGCCTGCTGACCGGCGCGACGGCCGGTGCAGCCGCCACCATGCTCGCTGGCCTCGCGAGCCAAGCGCGCGCAGCGAGCGGCGCCTTCCCCGAGCATCCGCGCTGGAAGTTCGTGTTCGTCAACCACGTGACGACGAACCCCTTCTTCGTGCCGACCCAGTATGGCATCGCCGACGCCTGCAAGATCCTCGGCTGCAGCTATCAGTGGACCGGCTCCGAGACCAGCGACGCCGGCCAGATGGTCAATGCCTTCAACGCCGCCATCGCCTCCAAGGCCGATGCCATCGCCTCCTGCCTCGTCGACCCGAAGGCCTTCAACGGCCCGACCGAAAAGGCGCTGGAAGCCGGCATCCCGGTCTTCGCCTATAACGCCGACGTGCCGCCGGGCTCCGACAACAAGCGCCTCGCCTATATTGGGCAGGATCTCTACAAGGCGGGTTACGCGATGGGCGAGCACATCGTGAGCCTGGTCGACTCCGGCAAGGTCGTCATCTTCATCGCGACCCCGGGCCAGCTCAACATCCAGCCGCGCCTCGACGGCGCCAAGGACGCGATTGCCAAGTCCGGCAAGTCCATCACGGTCGACGCCATCGCGACCGGCGCCACGCTGAACGAGGAAATCGGCAAGGTTCAGGCCTATTACCTCGGCCATCAGGACGTGAAGGGCATGTTCGCGGTCGACGGCGGCTCCACCCAGGGCGTCGCCCAGGCCATGAAGCAGTACAACCTGACCCAGAAGGGCGTGCATGGCGGCGGCTTCGACCTGCTGCCCAAGACGCTGGAAATCATCAGCGAAGGCTTCTGCGACTTCACCATCGACCAGCAGCCCTATCTGCAGGGCTTCTACACGGTGATGGAGATGTTCCTCTTCAAGGCCTCCGGCGGCCTCGTCGGCCCGGCCGACATCAACACCGGCCTGAAGTTCGTGACCAAGGAGAGCGTCGGCCCCTACCTCAAGACGAAGACTCGTTACGAGGGTAACTCCGGCGCGCCCCAAATCGTCCCGCACACCGGCCCGATCGGTTAACGAGGCACAGGCTTCCCGGCGGGTGGCGGCTTGCCGCGCCCGCCGGTCTTTCCTGCGCCCCTTGTCACACTGGAACCACCGTGAGCGCACATACCCAGAAACCAGCGCAGGCCAATGCAAGTGCCCCCCGTCCGCATATCGGCACCCGCAGCCTGCATGGTTTCCTCAAGATCCGCGAAGCGAGCATCCTCGTCGTCGCGATCCTTCTCATCATTTACTTCGAGAGCTCGAACAGCAACTTCCTGACCCGCCCGAACCTGCAGACCCTGTCTCAGTTCGTCGCGGCGCCGGTGATCATCGCCTGCGGCGAAATCATGCTGCTGATCTGCGGCGAGATCGATCTCTCGGCCGGCATGACCTTCGCGCTCGCGCCCTTCCTCATGTATTTCGCGCATGAGGCCGGACTTCCGCTGATCATCTGCCTGCCCCTCGCCCTCATCGGCGTCGGCCTGGTCGGCCTCTTCAATGGCGTCGTCTCCGTCAAGCTGCGTGTCCCCTCCTTCGTGACGACGCTCGGCACCATGTTCCTGATCAACGGCTTCACCCTCACCGTCTCGCGCGGCTTCCCGGTGGATACGCCGACCGACGGGCTCTTCACCTTCCTGATGGGCAACCAGGGCTTCGCCGAAATCATCTGGGCGGTCGTCATCGTCCTCGTCATGCACGGCATGCTGCGCAACACGCGCTGGGGCCTGCATACGGTCGCCGTCGGCGGCAACCTGATCGGCTCGGCCGAATCGGGCATTCACGTCGCCAAAATCAAGATCGGCAACTTCGTTCTGACCGCGATGCTCGCGGGCCTCGCCGGCATTCTGGAAGCCTCGCGCATCGGCTCGACCGATCCGCTGGCGGGCGGCGCCAACATGATGTTCCTGGCGGTTGCCGCGGCCGTCATCGGCGGCACCTCCCTGATGGGCGGTTCGGGCACCATCATCGGCGGCCTTTTCGGTGGCCTCGTGCTCGGCGTGCTGCAGGACGGCTTCACCATCAACGGCATCAACGCCTTCACCTTCAACATCATCATCGGCGCCGCGATCCTGATCGCGATGGTCTTCAACATCCACTTTGCGCGGCTGCGTACGATGGGGAAGCGGAAATGAGCCAGGCACAACACACCGCCGCCACGACCGCCCCCGCCATGATGGCCGGCGAGGCGCTCCGCGCCACCAACATCGTCAAGCGCTTCGGCGCGGTGACGGCACTGAACGGCGTCTCGCTGCACCTGAAGAAGGGCGAGATGCTGGGCATCCTGGGTGACAACGGCGCCGGCAAGTCGACGCTGATCAAGATCCTCACGGGCTATCAGGCGCCGACCAGCGGCACCCTCGCGATCAACGGCGAAGAGGTCGCCCTCAAATCCGTCGACCATGCCCGCGCGCTCGGCATCGAATGCGTCTATCAGGATCTGGCGCTGGTTCCGGGCCTGTCGATCTACCACAACATGTTCCTGAACCGGGAACCGCTGCGGCCAGGGCCCTTCCGCCTGCTGGACAACCGCGCCATGCGCCGCCGCGCCGCGGAAGCGCTGGAAGACATCGGGGTGAACATCCCGAACGTGAACGAGGAGGTCGCTATGCTCTCGGGCGGCCAGCGCCAAGCAGTGGCGATCGCCCGTGCGGTCTATTCCCAGGCGAAGATCCTGCTGCTCGACGAGCCGCTGGCTGCCATGGGTGCCCGCGAGTCCGGCCTCATCCTCGACCTCATCGACCGGCTGAAGAAGCGCGGCGACCTGTCGCTGATCATGATCGCCCACAACTACGCCCAGACGCTGGAAGTGGCCGACCGCATCATGATGTTCCAGCATGGCGAGGTGACCTTCGAGCGGGCCTCCGCCGAAACCTCGGTGCCGGAGCTGCTCGACGTCGTGCGGCGCAACTACAAGGTGGTGCGCGGCGGGGCTTGAGCCCCTCCCTCCTTCCCATTTCGCGACTTTCGATGGCGGCCTCCGGCCGCCATTTTTTTGTCCGCCGACCAGGCATGCCCTTTCCCGGAGCGCAACCCTGGCCCGGGGGGCTTTCAGATTACAGGACCGCTCTCGTCCTGTATAAGAGCGGCATCCCGAGCGAAAACAGGCCAGAATTCATGTTCATCGAGACTGAAGGCACCCCCAATCCGGCCACCCTGAAGTTCCTGCCCGGCCGGGACGTGATGGGCCAGGGCACGGCCGATTTCGCGGGCCCGGAGGCCGCCGCGCGCAGCCCGCTCGCCAGCGCCATCTTTTCCCTACCCGGCGTTTCCCGCGTTTTCTTCGGGCACGATTTCATCACCGTGACCAAGAGCGAGGCCGAGGACTGGGCGGAGCTGAAACCGCAGGTGCTGGGCACGCTGATGGACCACTTCGTCTCCGGCCGGCCCATCGTGGACGCCTCGGAAGCGACGGTCGCGGCCGAGGATATCTCTCCGGAAGATCAGGAGATCGTCGACCAGATCAAGGAGCTGCTGGACACCCGCGTGCGTCCGGCGGTGGCCGGCGACGGTGGCGATATCGTCTTCCACGGCTATCGCGACGGCGTCGTGAAGCTGCACATGCAGGGCGCCTGCAGCGGCTGCCCCTCCTCCCGCGCCACGCTCAAGCACGGCATCGAGAACATGCTGCGGCACTATGTGCCGGAAGTGGTGGCGGTGGAGCAGGTGGAGGAGGTCTGAGACCTCCCTCCCCCTGTACAGACGCCCGGCTTATTGCAGGGCGAGAGCGCGACAACCGGCAGGGACCTCCTTGCCGGTTTTTTCATGCACGGCGGCGAGGCAATCCCCCGCCGACGCGGTCGTCAGAATGGGCGCAGGCTGTGGCGGCTTGGCATAGAGCTTCATATGGATCAGGTCGCCGACTTCGACATCGGCCACCGGCGTGCCCAGCGGCTTCACGATGCGGGCGAAGTTCGGCACCGAGGTGCGGTCCGCCTGGCCGACACGACCGAAGAGCACCCAGACCCGGCCGCCATCCTGAAGGTGGCGCGCGGCGGTGAAGACATCCGTCGTCCAGTTCGAGGCGGGGATGACCTCGCCCCGGCGGTCGAGGAAGAAGTTCATCATATAAACCGGCAGTTCGTCCGAGATCAGCACGACGTCGCCGGGCTGCATCTCATGCGTCAGAACCCGGGCCGCGAGATCCCAGCGCGGCTTCGTCTCTGCCTTGTAGTAGGGCAGGAGATTGGCGACTGCGAGCAGCAGCACCGCGGCGACGGCGCCGTTGCGGAAACGCTGCGGCAGGGCATTCACCCCGAGGCCGACGAAGACGAGGAAGGGCACCGTGCTCCACAGCAGGTAGCGCGGCATCCAGAGCGGCTTGACGATGGAGATCAGCAGAATGAGGGCGGGCGGAACGGCCGCGGCGACGACGAGGGCCGGCATCAGCGCGCGCGCGCGGGCGCCGGGCCGCGCCGCCGTCCGCAGCTGGCGGAGATAGAGCAGGCCAAGCACGCCGAGTACCACGACGAGCAGCCCGAAGCCGGGCACCGCAGCCGGGAAGGTGTGGAAGTTGATCAGCCGCGTGACCCGCATCAGGTAGAGCGAACCCAGCACGGAGAGGAAGCTGTGCCAGGTGATCTGCGGCACCCAGTTGGTGGCGTTGGTCATCTTGCCATGGGTGAAGACGTCCATGGCGGCGAACCAAGGCAGGGTCGCGAGCAGCACGAGGGCCTGCGCCACCAGCCAGCGGCGCAGGAAGCGGCCGCGATCCATCTCCCGCTCCCGCAGAAGGATCACGAGCGCGCCGACATTGGCCGAGATCAGCCAGAAGAAGCCGGTGCTGAGGACATTGAGGCTGGCTGCCGTGCCGAGTGTGTAGATGACCCAAGGGGCGTGACGTGCGGCAGGATCGCGCCAGGGCAGGCTCGCTCCCCGCGGGTCTTGCGCAATGCGCACGAAGCCCAGCAGGCCGATCGCCATCATGAGAATGACGAAGGTGTAGGAGCGTGCTTCCTGGCCGTACTGCACCTGCAGGGGCGAGAGGGCGAGCAGCATGCCGGCGACGAGCCCGGCGCGCGTGCCGCCCAAGGCGCGCCCGATGAAGAAGAGAACGCCGCAGGAGGCCGCCCCGAAGACGGCCGAGGGCAGGCGCAAAAAATACTCGGACATCTCGCCGAGACGACCGAAGGCGCCGACGAGGGCGAAATAGGAGGGCAGGTGATGGTTCGCGAGGGAATCGGCCACCATGTCCCAGAAGGGCAGGCTGGCCCTGTGCACCGTCGTCACCTCATCGAGCCAGAAGGGCATGGCGTCGATGTCATAGAGACGGGCGACAAAGCCGATCATGCAGACGATGAGCGCGAGCGCCAGGGCTATGCGTGGTTCCGGCTGCGCCTGCGCCCATGCCTTCAGCCGGTGGAGAGAAGACTCATCTGAGCGAGGCGATACGGTGGACATGGTCTCTCCGAAGCCGGCAAGCGTTATAATCGCTCACTCTGCCCAAGAATTGCGGCGGATTTGCAACCGAACCTTAACACTCTGCGGCATTTCGCTGCCCCGCATGGCGGACTGCCTCAGCCGCGGCCCCCGAGATCGGCAAGGAAGCGATCCCGCCAGGCGCCCAGACTATTGCGCCGGAGCACCGCCATCATCTCGGCATGCCGTTCCCGCCGCTCGGCGAGCGGCATGGAAAGCGCACGCTCCAGCGCGTCAGCGATCTCGTCCGGATCATGCGGATTGACGAGCAGGGCGGCCTTCAGCTCGCAGGCGGCGCCGGCGAATTGCGACAGCACGAGAACGCCCGGGTCGATCGGGTCCTGCGCCGCGACATATTCCTTGGCGACGAGGTTCATTCCGTCCCGCATCGGCGTGACCAGGCCGACATCGGCCAGGGCATACATCGGCATCAGCGTCTGCCGGGCAAAGCCCTTGTTGAGATAGCGCAGCGGTGTCCAGTCCAGCTCCGCGAAGCGGCCGTTGATGCGGCCCGCCTCCCCTTCCAGCTCGAGCCGGATTTCCCGGTAGGTCTCGACATCCGAGCGGGAGGGCGGCGCGATCTGCAGAAAGGTGACGGCGCCGCGCCGCGTCTCGTTCTGCTCGAGGAAACGCTCATAGGCGAGGAAGCGCTCGCTCAGGCCCTTGGAATAGTCCAGCCGGTCGACGCTGATGATGAGCTTGCTGTCGCCGATCGAGCTGCGCAGCTTGGTCATCTGCGGGCAGTCGACGGCGGGCTCGGCCTGGGCGCGGATCTCCTCCGTCTGCACGCCGATCGGGAAGACGCCGGTGCGGACGACGCGGCCGAAGGCCATCAGCGCGCGGCCCGGCAGCAGATGGCCGTCCGCCTCGCGCAGCACGTAATCCTCGAAGGCGCGGCGATCGGGTTCGGTCTGGAAGCCGATGAGATCGTACTGGCAGAGCGCCCGTGCCAGTTCGGCATGAACCGGGATGGTCATGAAAACGGCGGCGGCCGGGAACGGCGTGTGCAGGAAGATGCCGAGCCGGTTGGTGACGCCCTGGGCGCGCAGCGCCGCCGCCAGGTCCAGCAGATGATAGTCATGCGCCCAGACGATGTCGTCCGGCGCGAGACCCTGGGCCACCGCCTGGGCGAAGAGCGCATTCACCCGGCGGTAGCCGGCGTAATGGGCGCGCGAGAAGCGGGCGAGCGCCGAGCGGTAGTGCAGCACCGGCCAGAGCGCGGAATTGGCGAAGCCGCGGTAGTATTCCTCGTAGTCGTTTTGCGCGAGGTCCAGCATCTGCAGGCGGATGCGGCCTTTCTGGCGCTCCACCTGGATGCGGCTCTGCCCCTCCGCGATCTCGCCGCTCCAGCCGATCCAGAGCCCGCCTTTTTCTTGCAGAGCATCGAGAACGCCGGCAGCGAGTCCCCCCGCGGTGGGCTGGCCTTCTTCGATCGGCGCGACCCGGTTGGAGACCACGACGAGGCGGCCTGCTTCCGCGGCCACGCCGGAGCCAGCCGCCGTATCGCGCAACGCGCCAAGAGCCTGGCCGAAGATCGTCTCATCCATCGTGATCGTTCCTTGTGATCAGGCGCGAGGATCAGAGAAAGAAGATGGTGGGGCGGCTCAGGCCGCCCGCACCATGGGGATGACGTTCTGTTTCGCGAGCAGGTCGCGATAGGGGCCGGGGCGCGAGGAGAGTTCCGCCGGCGAGCCGTCATCGACCACCTGGCCGTTATCCATGACCACGATGCGGTCGAAGTTCCGCAGCGTGGACAGGCGGTGGGCGATGGCGACGACTGTCCGGCCTTCCATCAGCGTATCGAGCGCACCCTGGATCGCCTGCTCAGATTCGGTGTCGAGCGCGGAGGTGGCCTCGTCGAGCAGCAGCAGCGGCGCATTCTTCAGGATGGCCCGCGCGATCGCGATGCGCTGGCGCTGACCGCCCGAGAGCTTGGTGCCACGATCGCCTACGATGGTCTCGAAGCCTTCCGGCAGCGCTTCGATGAAGTCGCGGCAGCGGGCGAGTTCGGCCGCATGCAGCACCTCCGCGGTGGAGGCGGAGGGGCGGGCGTAGCGGATGTTCTCGAGCACCGAGCGGTGGAAGAGCGAGATGTCCTGCGGCACGACGGCCATCCCCTGGCGCAGGCTCTCCTGCGTCACCCGGGCGATGTCCTGCCCGTCCACCGTGATGCGGCCTTCATTCGGATCGTAGAAGCGCTGCATCAGGCTCAGGATGGTGGACTTGCCGGCGCCCGAGGAGCCGACGAGGCCGACGCGCTGACCCGGCTTGATGGTGAGGTTAACGCCCTTCAGCACCTCCGGCCGGCCCGGATAGGCGAAGCGCACGTCTTCGAAGTTCACACCGCCTGCGGTGAGCAGCAGCGGACGAGCCTGGGGCGCATCCGGCAGGGCATGCGGGATGAGCAGGGTCGCTGTCGCCTCTTCGAGACGCGCCACGTGCTGGGTGAGATCGACCAGGGCGACCGCGAGATCCCGCGTGCCGTGGAGAATGGTGAAGCAGAGCGAGCCGATGAGGACGATGTCGCCCGGGGTCGCCTGCCCGCGGCTCCAGAGCAGCACCGCCCAGGCCATGACACCGGCAGAGAAGAGCGCGGTGATGACGGCATGCAGCAGGCGGAGCTTCTCGAGATAGCGCAGGCTGGTGTGGCGGGCTTCCATCTCCTCGCCGATGGTGGCGGCGATGCGCTTCGATTCCCGGAAGGTAGCGCCGAAGGCACGGACCACGGCGATGTTGCCGATGACATCCACGAGTTCGCCGTCCACCTGGGCAGCCGTGCCGGCATAGGAGCGGTGCAGCGGGCCGCCACGGCGGGCGAGGAAGAAGATGACGAGGGCGAGGCTCGCGCTGATGCCGAACATGACGAGCGCCATCATCGGATTGACCGAGGTGACGAGCGCGATGGAGAAGATCACCGCGACGACCGGCGGCGTGATGTTCCAGGCGAGCGTGTTTTCCGTCGTGAAGATGGCGTTGGCAGTCGCGGTAATGCGGCCGGCCAGCGTGCCGGGCAGACGATCGGCGAAATAGCTCGGGCTGTGGCCCGCGAGGTGGTTGAAGAGATCGCGCCGCACGTCCCCGGTCACCTGGACGAAGAGCCGCGCCGCGATCCAGCCGCCGACGCGCCACATCAGATTGTCCGCCGCGATCAGCACCGCGAGCACCGCGAAGGCGATCCAGACGCCGCGCACGGCAGCGGCGCCATGCCCGTGAGAGACGGCATCGACGAGGTTCTTCAGGCCGTATTGCGTCAGCACCGAGCAGAGCACGGCGACGAGGACCGAGGCCATTACCCCTGCATGCGCCCAGGGGTGGCGGGCCACGAAATGGGCGAGAAAGCGGATCGGCTTGCCGCGCAGGCCGAGCAGCGTTTCGGTATGCTTCGGGGAGGCGAGCGTGAACTCCGCGCTCGCCGTGTTCCGATCCGATCCGGAACGAGTGTAACCGTCCATGCCGTCACCCTCTCTTCGGCGGACCGATCAACTTTCCGAAGAAAGATGCTGATCAATCCGCATGATCTCGTCAGGAGCCTTGCGAACTCCCAGATGGTGCGCGTCGCCGTGACGCGACCATCACTTCAGGTTGAAGGATGACTTAAAGAGCGATTGTCGCGGAAATAGGGCGGGTTTGGTTGGTTTGCCTATATTTCAAAGCTTTAGCGCCGAGATTTCGCCACATTCAGCGGCGAAGTTGCACGCTCAGGCTCGCAGGTTGAGCTGCAGCATGAGACAAGTTTTCTATCCTGTTCAAAGTTAACGAATGTCGCCCCGGCGACCCCACGACCGCTTCGGGGCATGTCGGCCCTCAGGAGAGTTAGACGAGATGCGTATCGCCCAGGTGTCCCCTCTCTACGAAGCCGTGCCGCCGCGCCTTTATGGCGGAACGGAGCGCGTCGTCTCCTTCCTGACCGAAGAACTGGTCGCCATGGGCCACGAGGTGACGCTGTTCGCGAGCGGCGACAGCCGCACCGCCGCGAAGCTGGAGCCGATGTGCGCCGAGGCGCTGCGCCTCGACCCGAACATCCGCGACCGCATGGCGCCGCACATGATCATGATGGAAGCGGTGCGCGAGCGCGTGGAAGAGTTCGACGTCATTCACTTCCACAACGACTACCTGCCCTTCTCTCTCTTCTCCCGCCAGCCGACGCCCTTCGTGACCACCATTCACGGGCGCCTCGACCTGCCGGAGTTCGTCGACATCTACGGCGCCTTCCCGAAGGTGCCGCTGGTCTCGATCTCGGACAGCCAGCGCGCCCCAGTGCCGAACCTGAACTGGGTGCGGACCGTGCATCACGGCCTGCCGACGAACATTCTGACCCCGCGCAACGTGAAGCAGGACTATCTGGCGGTGCTCGGCCGCGTCTCCCCCGAAAAGGGTGTGGATCGCGCCATCCACATCGCCGGCAAGGCCGGGCTGCGCGTGAAGATCGCGGCCAAGGTGGACACCGCAGACCAGGACTATTTCGAAGCCGTCATCAAGCCGCTGCTGAAGCTGCCGCATGTCGAGTTCATCGGCGAGATCAACGAGATGCAGAAGCCGGACTTCCTGTCCGCGGCGCATGCGCTGCTCTTCCCGATCGACTGGCCGGAGCCCTTCGGCCTGGTCATGATCGAGGCGATGGCCTGCGGCACGCCCGTCATCACCTATGAGCGCGGCTCGGTGCCGGAAGTGATCGAAGACGGCCTGACCGGCTTCATCTGCCGCGACGAGGCAGATGCGGTCCGCGCGGTTCATCGCATCGGCGATCTCGACCGGGCCAAGGTGCGCCAGCGCTTCGAAGAGCGCTTCAGCGCGCGCCGTATGGCGATGGATTACGTCTCGGTGTTCGAGGAACTCGCCGAAAGGCCCCGCGCGGCCCAGCTTCGCGCCGTGGCCGGCTGACACCTGCCCCAGAGGCGATGCTAGAGAGGGGCGCCGGAGCGATCCGGCGCCCCTTTTTCGTGTCGAGCGACCCATGGCGCGCATCTCCATCACCCCAGGCTTCGCGATCGAGGAGGCCGATCTGTCGGTCCGCTTCGTGCACGCGAGCGGACCCGGCGGCCAGAACGTCAACAAGGTGGCGACCGCGGTCGAGCTGCGGTTCGACACGCGGGGTCAGACGGAATTTCCGGAAGGGATGCGGAGCCGCCTCACCCGGCTCGCCGGGCAGCGCATGACGCAGGACGGCGTCATCGTTCTCTTCGCGCAGAGTTTTCGCAGCCAGATCCGCAATCGCACGGAAGCCATGGAGCGGTTGGCGGAACTGCTGACAGCCGCCGCAGAGACGCCGCGCAAGCGGCGCCCCACCCGACCGACCCGTGGCAGCCAGGAACGGCGCTTGACCTCCAAGGCGAAGCGCAGCGGCGTCAAACGGCTGCGCGGCCGGCCGGAAGATTAGCCTGTCAGGTTTTGATTGAAGCACACTCCCTGCCGTCATCGCCGGGCTTAACCACCCTCGGCTTGGCCAGCCGCGCTTCTTGACCGTCGCAGGCACCCCCTCGCTCGTAAATGGCGCCCGACCGCCAGAGATACGCGCTTACGCGGGCATGACGCTGTTGAGGCGGCGGCATCCGCGCGAGGGCACACCGGCAATCGCGCCAGCCATTGCTTTCGATGGCGAGAGCAGAGAGGTTGGCGACAACTCAAGAGACGGAGTGTCGTCCATGCCCCCCGCCTATGCCCTCGGGCTCGCGATCGTCGCGGTGCTCGCGCTGATCATCCTCATCGCGCGTTTCAAGCTCAACCCCTTCATCGTCATCTTCGTGATCTCGCTGGTGCTGGCGCTTGCGGCCGGCATGCCGGCCGACAAGGTCGTCAAATCCTTTGAAGTCGGCGTTGGCAATTCCCTGGGTCACATCGCCATCATCATCGCCCTCGGCACCATGCTGGGAAAGATGCTCGCGGAATCGGGCGGGGCCGAACAAATCGCCAATACGCTCATCCGGTGGTTCGGACCGCGCAACGTGCATTGGGCGATGGTGGCGATCGGCATCATCGTCGGTCTGCCCGTCTTCTTCGAGGTCGGCTTCGTCCTGCTGATCCCGATCGCCTTCAACGTGGCGCGGCAGACGGGGACGCCTCTGCTCTTGGTTGCGCTACCGCTCATTGCCGGCCTTTCGGTGGTGCATGGGCTGATGCCGCCGCACCCGGCGGCGATGCTGGCGGTGCAGGCCTTCCACGCCGACATCGGCCACACCATCCTGCTTGCCCTGATCGTGGGAATCCCGACCGCGATCATCGCAGGCCCGCTCTATGCCATGTTCATCGGTCCCCGCACGCCGCTGCCGGCGGAGAATCCGATGGCCGAGCAGTTCCTGCACGCGGAGGCCGGCCGCAGCCTGCCGCCCTTCGGCATCACGCTCTTCACCGTCCTGCTGCCCGTCATCCTGATGCTGCTCGGCAGCTTCGCCAATCTCTTCACGCCTAAAGGCTCCGGCCTCTTCGACCTGCTGACCTTCCTCGGAAATACCGACATCGCGCTGCTGCTGGCGACGATCCTGAGCTTCTACACTTTCGGCCTGAGCCGCGGCATGTCGCGCGAGACCATCCTCACCTTCACCAACGAGTGCCTGGCGCCGACGGCGATGATCACGCTGCTGATCGGTGCGGGCGGCGGCTTCGGCCACATCCTCATCGACAGCGGCGTCTCCCACGCCATCGTGACGCTGGCCCTCGGCGCCCATGTACCGGTTTTGGTGCTCGCCTGGCTGCTCGCGGCCGTCGTGCGCCTCGCCGTCGGCTCCTCGACCGTCGCCATGATCACCTCGGCCGGAATCGTGGCGCCGATCGCCGCCCATACGCCCGGCATCTCCGCCCCTCTGCTGGTCCTTGCCACCGGCACCGGCTCTCTGATCTTCAGCCATGTCAACGATGGCGGCTTCTGGCTGGTGAAGCAGTATCTCAACATGAGCGTGTCGCAGACACTGAAGAGCTGGTCGGTCATGGAGACCATCATCTCCGTCTGCGGGCTGATCTTCGTGCTGCTGCTGGCAGCCGTCGGCGTCTGACTCGCCGAAGAGGGGCGGTGAGCGCCGCCCCTCCTCTCTCATGCGGCGGCGAAGCCGCCTTCCAGCCAGGTGCCGCGCACCGTCAGATCCTCCGACAGCAGCACGAGATCGGCGCGCAGACCGGGCGCGATGCGGCCGCGATCGGCAAGACCCATGAAGGCCGCAGGATAGGTGGAGGCCATGCGCAAGGCGCGCTCCGGCGTGCAGCCGAGCATCGTGACCGTGTTGCGCACCGCCTGCGCCATGTCGAGATCGGCGCCGGCGAGCGTCCCGTCCTCCCGCTCCAGCCGTCCATGACGACGCAGGATGCGATTGCCGTAGAGCATGAAGCTGTCCGCCTCCGTGCCGAGGACCGACATCGAGTCCGTGACCAGAACCATCCGCTCTTCGGGGCGGGCCGCGAGGGCGAGGCGCAAGGAGGCGGCATGAACATGCACGCCATCCACGATCAACCCGCACCAGGCTGAGCGATCAACGAGCGCGCCGCCGGCAGGCCCAGGTTCACGCCCGGCGATCGGCGGCATGGCGTTGTAGAGATGGGTGAAGCCGCGCAGGCCGAGCGCCAGCGCCTCGGCGATGCGTTCGGCGCTGGCTGCGGTATGGCCGGCGCTGAGCACGATGCCGGACTCGGCGAGACGCCGCAGATCCGCATCCGTCGCCTCTTCGGGAGCGACCGTCAGCAGCACGGGCAGATCGGCGGCGGCGAGGCAGAGCCAATCCACGTCGGCCACATCCATGCGTCGGATCAACGCGGGATCATGCACGCCCGGGCGGCGGGGGCTGATGAAGGGGCCTTCGAGATGAATCCCAACGACGCCGCTGCCGGGCGATGCCATGGCAATGCGCACGGCGTCTACGCCTTGACGCATCACCTCCGGCCGGTCGGTGATGATCGTCGGCAAAATCGCGGTGGTGCCGAACCGGCGATGTGCGGCCGCAATCGCACGGGCGCCGGCGGCGGTCGGTGTCTCGTTGAAGAGCACGCCCCCGCCACCGTTCACCTGCACGTCGACGAATCCGGGCGCCAGGATGGAGCCAGGCGGCAGGGTGTCGACCACCGTTTCAGCCGGGGCTGCACCGTCCGGCAGCAGGTCGATCAGATGCCCATTCTCGATGAGCAGCGCGCGCCCCTCCTCGAAGCCGGAGTCGCCGAGGATGCGGGCGCCGCGCAGAAGCCGGCGGGTGCTCATAGCCCCAGCCGATCGGCAATACGGCCCCAGACGATCCGCCCCTGCACGGCGAGCGGCCACAGGGCATGGAAGGGAATGGGTTTCAGTCCGGTGATCGGCATGTCGAGGCTCTCCTCCGATTCGCCGGCGATCCGCCGCGCGACGATCCCGCCCATGGCGGTGGCCATGGCGACACCGCGGCCGTTATAGCCGAGGGCGATGAGAACGCCGGGCGCGGGCTCGTGCAGATGCGGATAGTGATCCGGCGTCATGGCGAGCTGGCCGTTCCAACCATGCGTCCAGCGGATGCCGCGCAGGGAAGGCCACAGCTTTTCCGCGTAGCGCTGCAGGAAGCCGAAGCCCTCCGGGCCCGCCATGTGGTGCAGCTTGCTGCGCCCGCCCATGAGAAGGCGATTCCCCACGTCGCGCCGGTAGTAGACGGTGATCGAGCCGAGTTCGTAGAGCACGCCGTTGCCCGGCATGATCTGGGCTTGTACCGAGGGCGGCAGCGGCTCGGTCGCGGTGATGCCGGACCAGACGGGCACCACCGAGCGGCGAAGCCCGGGCCAGAGATCATCCGTATAGCCATTGGTGCCGATGACCAGGCGCTCGGCCACGACCTGTCCCTTCGGAGTCGTGATCTGCCATGAGCCGTCGGCCAGCCGCTCCAATCGGGTCGCCGGGCTGTGGGCATAGAGGCGCGCGCCGGCCGCGATCGCCGCCTGCGCCAATCCGCGGGAATAGCCGAGCGGATTGACCGAACCGCCCGACGGGTCCCGCAGGATGGCGTGATACCGATCGGTGCCGGTGACCTCCGCCGCTTCCGCCCGACCGAGCATGCGAGCACCGTTCAGCCCGCGCCTGTCATATTGCGCGGCCAGGGCTTCGAGCCCGGCCAGGCTGCGGGCATTGACCGCCGCCCGGAGCGTTCCTTCCTGCTGCGCCTCGCAGCGAAGCTGGTGACGCTCCACCAAATCGAAGAGCCCCTGCGGTGCGGCATAGGAAAACCGCACCATGCGGTGCCCCAGAGCGCCGAAGGTGGTCTCGACCTCGGCTGGGTCGGGTTTCAGGCCCGGATTGACCTGGCCGCCGTTGCGGCCTGAAGCGCCCCAACCCGGCTCCTGCGCTTCCAGCAACAGAACGTCGATCCCACGCTCCGCCAGGTGCAGGGCGGAAGAGAGGCCGGTGATGCCGCCGCCGATGACGGCGACCGTGGCGCGCGCCTGTCCTTCGAGGCGCGGCAGCGCCAGGGGCGGAATCGCCGTGTCTGCGTAGAGGCTTGGAGGAAGCGGTTTGTCGAGATGCTGAGACATGGCGCCCATTAGGTCCGAGAGGCGCTCAGCCTAATGCCCGATTTTGCACGCGCGAAGAGCTTGGCAGCACAAACATGGACAAAAAGAAACCGCCCGCATCGCTGCGGGCGGCTGGCTCTTGAAACCCAGGATGCCCTGGCAGATGCCAGGGCGACCCGATTAGGAGAAGAGCTTGTGGTCGATGCCGACGAGGGTGATGGTCGTGCCGTCGGACAGCTTGATCACGTCGCTGCCGCCGCTCACGCTCTCGGTCAGGAAGTTGCCCGAGTAGCCACCGAACGCCAGGGTGTCCTTGGAGTTGAAGCCGATGATCACTTCGCTGCCACCGGCATGGCCGTTGACGAAACCGAAGACGTCGTTGCCGGAGCCCGCGGTGATGGTGGAAGCGCCGCCGCCACCGATGACGCTGTCGGCGCCGCTGCCCAGAGTCGCCACCAGCGTGCCGGAATTGCCGAGCGGGTTGGTCGCGATCGTCTCGGGGCCAGTGGACTTGCTGAGGTCGACACCCGTGGTGCCGCCCTGGCCGGCGACGACGAGGCTGTTGGAGCCGGTGACGGAGAAGAGGCTGGTGCCCGAGCCACCGACGAGGGTGCTGTTGGAGCCCGAAGCGGTGCCGACGATGGAACCCGCGCCGCCGGTGACGGAGGAGTCGCTACCGCCGAGCGAGAAGGTCGTCTGGCCGGTGGACGCGCCGAAGAGGGTGGTGGAGCCGGTCGCCGCGGAAATGGTGTCGTTCGCCGCCGCAAAGATCGTCGTGTTCGTATCCACGGTGATGCTGTTGCCGCCCGCCGAGGTATCGGCGACCGCCGTGGTCCCGCCGCTCACCGTGATGGCGGTGTTGGATGCGCTCAGAATTGCGGAGCCCGGCACGGAGACCACGCCGCCGGCGGTGAACACCGTGGAGGTGGTGCCTGCACCGAAGAAGGTGCTGTACGCCGCACCAGCGCCGCTCGCGTCAGAGAAATTGTTCGGGGTGGTACCCCCGTTAACCGTCGTCGAAGTTCCGCTCATCGCCGTCATCCCCGCAAAATGACCAAAAAATGACCCGAACGGCGCCGATGGCCCCCACTCAGATCGAATTCAAATTAACCTTAAGACATCTCTAACCGCCCAAATGATGCGCAGCAACAAGAAATTGCGTGAAAAATGTCGCAATGCGCAAAACTCGCGCGGCTGTGATGGATGCGCCACATGCACGCATGGCTTTCCAAAGCAGCGTGGCTCGTATGCCATTAACCGAAATGAAAGAAAATCCGCTCGGGAGGACAAGGTGCGGCTGCCCTCGCTGGCCGCGGCGCTTCCTGCTATCAGCGGCGGCATAATCCTGAGGAGGCAACGGCATGTATCTCGGCATCGATCTTGGCACCTCCGGCATCAAGGTCGTGCTCGTCGACGACACCGATGCCGTCATCGCGTCTCATACCGAGACGCTCGAGGTCTCCCGCCCTCACCCCGGATGGAGCGAGCAGGCACCGGAGGCCTGGTGGGAGGCGACGCTGTGCGCGATCGACGCCCTGGCGCAGAGCCACCCGGCCGCACTCGCTGCAGTGCGGGGAATCGGGCTGTCCGGCCAGATGCACGGCGCCGTCCTTCTCGATGGGGCCGGTGCGCCCCTGCGGCCGGCGATTCTCTGGAACGACACCCGCTCGGAAGCGGAATGCCGGCTGCTGGAAGAAGCCTTGCCCGAACTCGGCACGATCACCGGCAACCCGGCGATGCCGGGCTTCACCGCGCCGAAGCTGCTCTGGGTGCGCCGCCACGAACCCGAGATCTTCGCCCGCACCGCCAAGGTGCTGCTGCCCAAGGCCTATCTCCGCTACCGCCTGTCCGGCGAGATGATCGAGGAAATGTCGGACGCCGCCGGCACGCTGTGGCTGGACGTGGGCGCCCGCGCCTGGTCGGAGCAGGTGCTGGCCGCGACCGGCCTGTCGCTCGACGCCATGCCGAAGCTGGTCGAGGGCAGCGCGCCGGCCGGCCAGCTGACCGAGGCGCTCCGCACCCGCTGGGGCATGGCGCAAGCGCCCGTCATCGCGGGTGGCGCCGGTGACAATGCGGCGGGCGCCGTCGGCCTCGGCGCCATCCGCCCGGGCAGCGCCTTCCTCTCTCTCGGCACCTCGGGCGTGCTGTGGGTGACGACGGATCGGTTCCGGCCGAATCCGGCCGCGGCGGTGCACGCCTTCTGCCATGCCCTGCCCGGCCTGTGGCACCAGATGGGCGTCACCCTCTCGGCGGCGGCCAGCCTCTCCTGGTGGAGCCGGGTGACCGGCGACAAGGAAGCGGCCCTCTTGCAGGCGCTGCCCGATGTGCCGGTCGCTCCCTCCGAAGCGACCTTCCTACCCTATCTCTCCGGCGAAAGGACGCCGCATAACGACGGCACGATCCGCGGCGGCTTCCTAGGCCTCTCTCAGGACACGAGCCGCGCCGCCATGACCCAGGCGGTGCTCGAAGGTGTCGCCTTCTCCTTCCGGGACTGCCTGGACGCCCTGCGCTCCGCCGGCACCGAGATTTCGGAAGCGGATGTGATCGGCGGCGGGTCCCGCAGCGGCACCTGGATCGCGATCCTCGCCTCCGTGCTGGGCCTCACCCTGCATCGCCTGGCGGATGGGGAGCATGGCGCGGCCTTCGGCGCGGCGCGGCTGGGACGGCTCGCCGCAACCGGGGAAGACCCGGCGGCCATCTGCACGCCGCCGCGCCGCATCTCGGCGATCGCGCCGGATCCGCGCCTGCAGGAGGCCTACGAAGCACGACTGCCGATCTACCGGGCGCTCTACCCCGCCATCCGGGCAGCCACGAAAGGCTGATCGGAGCCACCTCCCTTGAAGAAGGAGAAGCCGCCCCCTTCTCCTTCTTATCAAGTGCCGTCCGGAACAGGACGGACCGCTTCAGACAAGGGAATTTGCCATGTCCATCCTCGGCTGGATCATCCTCGGCCTCATCGCCGGCTTCGTTGCGAGCAAGATCGTCAACCGTGCCGGCGAAGGCTTCTTCATGGATATCGTGCTCGGCATCGTCGGCGCCCTCGTGGGCGGCTTCATCTTCAACGCCTTCGGCGCGGCCGGGATCACCGGCTTCAACCTCTACAGCATGGTGGTCGCCATCATCGGCGCGATCGTCCTGCTGGTCATCTACCACGCGCTGTTCGGACGCCGCGTCTATTGACGCAGAACAGAGCCCGGAAGGCCGCGTCTCCCCCGGGAGCGCGGCCTTTTTTGCGCCCGCTTCGCGCGGAGACGTGATCGCGGCCTCTCTTTCTCCGTGATCGCCATCCCCCATCTCCTTTTTCAACAGACCACGCGATCGGCGCGTGGCCCGCAAAAAGACGAAGGAGACGCGACGATGGACAAGGATCGCACCGCCGGCATCGGCCACCAGATCAAGGGCACGGCGAAGGAACTGGCCGGCAAGGTCACCGGCGACCGCAAGATGCAGGCCGAGGGCAAGGCCGAAAAGCTCGGCGGCAAGGCGCAGAACGCCTATGGCGGCGCCAAGGACAGCGTGCGCGACGCGCTGAAGTAAGCGGCAGTTCCGCCCCACGGAAAAGCCGGCCAGGCGCCCGCCTGGCCGGCTTTTTTCATGTCGGATCCGCCGCCTGATCGGCCGGAAGCGTGCCCTGCACGAGGTGGTGGATGAAGCCCATCTTCTCGATCACGGCAGGGCTCAGAATGAACGGATAGAGATCGTTCAAGCCCATGCTGCGGTTGAGACTGTTCATGGCGTAGGTCAGCGGCAACCAGGCCTGAATCAGCCCCTCGATCGGTCCCTGCCCGTAGGGATTGAGGGTGATGTCGGCATGCAGCTCCGGATCCTGCGCCTTCCGCGGGTGGACGCCGAGCCGGAAGACGGACGCCGTCTCCAGCGTGTCGACGATGTGCAGGTAATGGGCCCAGGTTTCGGCGAAATCCTCCCACGGGTGAGCGGTGGCGTAGGAAGAGATGTAGCGCTCCTGCCAGTCGGCAGGCGCTCCCTGGTCGTAATGGCGCTGCAGCGCCTGTCCGTAATCGGCGCGGTCATCGCCAAACACCGCCCGGCAGGACTCGAGATGGCCGCCGTCCCGCACCAGCAAATCCCAGTAGAAATGGCCGATCTCATGGCGGAAGTGGCCGAGCAGCGTGCGGTAGGGCTCGTGCATCTCCGTCCGCCGCCGCTCGCGTTCGGCGTCGTCCGCTTCCTTGAGGTTGAGGGTGATCAGCCCATTGTCGTGGCCGGTGAGGACGCGCGGGCCACTGGGTTCCGGGGCGTCCGCCAGAAAGTCGAAGACGAGACCGTGGTCAGGGCGCTCCGCGAGGGTCGGATGCGGCAGGCCGAGCTTGATCAGCTGATAGAACAGCCGGTGTTTAGCGATTTCGAGTTTCTGCCAGCGCGCCAGATGATCATCGACCGTGAGATCGGGAATCGTGCGGTTGTGGCGGCATGCGAGACAGAAATGGTCTTCCCCCTCCCCAGGGACGAGCCAGTTGCACGCATCATGCTGCGCGTTGTCACAAAAAAAGAACGACGTGCGAGCCTCGCCGATCGGCTGCCACAGCGCGTCTTCCGCCGCGGCTTGCAGCGCCCGCAGCTGGCCGATGGCCGGATCGTAGCCGAGCCGCGCCCCGCAACTCTCGCAGGAGCGATTTTCGAAATAGAGAAGCTGGCCACAATTCTGGCAGTTGAACAGCTGCATCGCGCTTTGCCTCAGATGACACGAATGATCCTGTCATTTGGGGCGCGGCAGCCTTGGTGCGAGAGGGGGGATTCGAACCCCCATGACTTGCGTCGGTCGATTTTGAGTCGACTGCGTCTACCGTTCCGCCACTCTCGCCTCGCCTGCGCTCTAGCATGCCGGGAACCGCAGGAGAAGGCAGGACAAGAGCGGGAGGGAGCTTTGCTTCAGCGGCGCAAAAATGCCGCCCGGGTGGCGTTGCATGCCCGTGACACCTCCGCTATAGGGTGCCCCGCCCGCTGTTCCCGGATAGCTCAGTTGGTAGAGCAAGCGACTGTTAATCGCTCGGTCGTAGGTTCGAGTCCTACTCCGGGAGCCACGGGTCTTCCCCCTTTTTATGAACGCGATAGGCCTGCACGATCTCTGCGGCCCTACGCGCGCGGTTGTTCTACCGCCGTGTTCACGTGCCGACTGACACGGCTGCACGGTTCAGGTCGCGCGCGCCAAGTGCTAGATCGGATCACGACCCGACCGACCCAGCCGAGGACATGACCGTGACGCTGAGACTGCTCGCCGGTGCCATCGCGATGGCCGCCCTGCTCTCCCCCCCGGCCTTCGCCCAGAGCGACACGAACCTCGCAGCGCTGCACGGCCTGGCGCCTCTCGTCGCACTACCCAATACCGCGACGGGCCGTGCGGCACTCGGCGCCAACTACACGGTGACGGCTGGCATCCAGTCCGGCAGCCTGCACCAGCCCACGCTTCTGCCTTTCGCGGAACAGCAGCAGCAGGCGCTACGCGACGCCTTCATCACGCACGGCAATCTCGTCGATCTCACTGACGGGCTGGGGACGACGCTCGGCGCCGCCTACGAGGCGCGCGCGCATTACAGCGACAGCACCCACTACACGAACATTTCACCGGCCGTACATCAGCTGATCGCCTATGCCCTCACCATCGCCGGCAGCGACGCAAAGGCCGCGAAGTTCTTCTTCGCCAATGGCACGACGGATGGAACGACGGCCGCCTCGGACGCGGCTGCGAGCATTCTGAAGGGCATGCAGGCGACGCCCGACGTCTTCGGACGGGCCTACCGCCTGCCCGCCGGCAGCGCGGGCGCCAACAAACTCGGCGACTCGCGGCCTTTCCAGACCATCCCGCACATCGCGACGATCCAGGGGCCGGACTATTTCAACGACCTCTCCGACAACACGACCTACAATCAGGGCCCGGTCATGGATCTGACCGACAGCCCCTCCTTCCCGAGCGGGCACACCACCTATGGCTATACGGGCGGCCTGTTGCTGGCCCTGCTGGTGCCCGACCGCTACCAGGAGATGATCACCCGCGCGGCCGAATACGGGAACGACCGGATCATCCTCGGCGCGCATTACGCGATGGACGTGCTGGGGGGCCGCACGCTCGCGTTGCACGACATGGCCCATCTGCTGGCCAACGACCCGGACTATGTGAACCAGCCGATGAAGGGCAACGCCGCGACGATCAAGGATTTCCGCAACGCCGTCGCCATGGCGCGGGCCGACCTCTCGCACGTCCTTGCCACGTCCTGCGGCAATACGATCGCCGCCTGCGCGGCCGACGATCATGGCCGCTTCAACAATGCGGGCAACAACGCCGCCTTCTATGCAGCGACGCAGACCTACGGCCTGCCGGTGGTGTTCCCAGCGCGGGCGAACGCCACGGAAGACGTTCACGTCCTGGCCCCGGAAGCGGGCTATCTGCTGACGGTCGCCTTCCCCTCTCTGAGCCTGGACGAGGCCGACCAGATTCTGACCGAAACGGAAGGCCCGGGCGGGGGCTTTCTGGATAACGGCTCTGAGTTCGGCGTCTACTCCCGCCTGAACCTCTATGCCGCCGCGGGCGAGGCAGCCGCCCTCGTGGCCGCGAAGAACGCGCCCTCGGCGCCGGCTCCGCTGCTCCCCGCACTGCCGGCGGTGAAACCCGACACGAGCAAGACGCCGAGCCCCTGAGGCGGTATCGCCGGGCCATCTCCCAGAGGCGGCCTGGCCGGCGCAACTTCCGTTTGACGTGGGAATTTTTCCCACATATCTCTCGCGGGGGCGGGCTGCGCGTCGCCGCCCGCCGGAGACGTATTCATGATCCAATCCCAGCGCCCGCGGCTCCGCGCCGCCCTGCTGCTGTCGCTGACCGCGGCCCTGGTGGCCGCCTGCGCGCCGTTGGGTGCCGCACCCGCCGACGAAGCGCAGGCCGGGGCGCAACCGCCGGGTTCAATCACCACCCATCTCGACGGCCGCATGGACTTCTTCACCGGTGTCGGCGGGAGCCACTGAGGTGAGAGGGAGCCCTTATCCTGGGCTCAGGCCGATCGGCATGCGGGCCTGCCGCATGCTCGGCATGGGCGCCCTCCTCCTGCTGCTTGCGAATTGCGCGGAAGGGCCGCCGCCGGCGCCGCTCGCGGCGGAACCGGGACCGGGCAAAACCGCCCAGGCCTTTGCCGAGGACGACCGGCTATGCCGAGTTGCCACGCGCGCGATCACGACGGCAACCTCCGGCTATCTGCAATGCATGGCCGGCCGCGGGAACCTCATTGCCTCGCCCGGCGCGGCGCCGGCCGCCGTCACCTACATCTCTTATCCGACGGCCTTCCCCTGGCCCTATTTCGATTGGGGGTGGGGCTTCGGCGCGCCGGCGCCGGCCTCCAGCCCCGCACCCGCGGACGGGCCTGGCGCCGCGGGAAGCGAGGGCGGGGCCGGACCCGGCGGAGGGCCAGGCAGCGGCCATTCCACCGGCGACTGAACAGGCTCATCCGCGCGCGGCCGCGGTCTCCTTCGGCCAGCGCCGGTGCAGCCATAGCCAAGCGCCGGGCTCCTCGGTGATCCACCGCTCCAGCGTGCGATTGACCGTGCGCATGAGGGTCGCGATGTCCGCTTGCCGATCACCGCTGTCGGGCATGGCGAGCGGCGGCTCGACCTCGAGCCGCAGCCGCGCAGGGCCAAGGCGCCGGATCCGCCCCGGGATGACCGGACAACGGAAGCGCAGAGCGAGGGCGGCGAGCGCCGGCGCCGTCATTGCCGGCCGGCCGAAGAACTCCACCGGAATGCCATCGTTCATCTTCTGGTCAACGAGCATGCCGAGATAGCCGCCATGGGCGAGATGGGCCAATGCACCGCGCGCGCCTTGCGCCCCTTTCGGAAACATCGGCAGGTCGAGCCCGAGGGCGTCGCGGCGCAAGCGATTTACTTCAGCATTGACCTGTGGATTCGCCAATGCCCGGTAGAAGCTCGACATCGCGATGCCGAGCCGGGCAAGAATCGGCGGGAGCATTTCCCAGTTGCCGATATGGCCGGAGAAGAAGATCGCGGGGCCGCCGCGCGCCGCCTGCTCGCGCAGGATCTCCTCGCCCTTGATCTCCCATCCCGGTCCCGAGGCGGTGCGCTGAAGCCGGCCGAGATGCGGCAATTCGCCGGCGGTGCGGCCGAGATTGTCCCAGACCGCCCGCAGAATCCGGCGTCGCGCGGCGCCGTCGAGGGCCGGAAAGGCGCGCGAGAGGTTGGCGTCGGCCACGCGCGAGACGGGGAGACGCGGGCCGATCGCCGCCGCGATCCGTCCGCCGAGATTGGAAGCGGCAACCGGATCGAGCCGCCGCACGGTGCGGAGCACCGTTTGGAAGGCCCCCCGCTCCACGAGACCCGTCATCTTGCTCATCCGCCGCTCCGCTACCCACCGTCGATGAGGAAGATATCGAAATGAAGGATGCTTTCGCAGTGCAGCAAGAGGCGAGCGGACAAGGCAGCCGCGAATCCAGAACAGGGAGGCACATCGCTACCGCCGGTTGCGGGCACGACCTTCGCTCATATCTGAGGGGCCGGTTGGACCCACTTGAGGAGTATCAAACGTGGTCACTCGGCGAGCCCTGTTTCCCCTCGGCGCCCTCGGCCTGCTTGCGGCCACGGGGCTGGAAACCCTTCCTGCCCAGGCCGCGAGCGGCCCGCAGGATACCGTCAACCACGCGCTCGGCACGCTGCAGGATCTGCAGGGTGACAAGGAATTCGGCAATGCCAAGGAATTGTTCCGCCGCGCCGAAGCGGTGCTGATCGCACCGCGCATCTTCAAGGCCGGCTTCTTCGTCGGCGGCGAAGGCGGTCGCGCGGTGTTGATGGCGCGCGGCCCGCGCGGCTGGAGCGAGCCCGCCTTCTACACCATCGCCTCGGCCAGCTTCGGCCTGCAGATCGGCGCCCAGCAGTCTGAGATGATCATGTTCGTCATGAGCCAGCGGGCGCTGGCCGCCCTGATGACGAACAAGTTCCAGATCGGCGCCAATGCCGGTATCGCCGTCGCCACCCTGGGCTCCACCGTCGCCGGTGCAACGACGAGCAATGGCGGACCGGACATCATCGTCTGGGCCTCTTCCTCCGGCGCCTATGCCGGCATCAGCCTGGACGGCACGCTGGTGCAGCCGCAGACGGATGCGAACGAAGCCTATTACGGCCGACCGATTACCAGCCGGGAGATCGTGATCGACCACGCCGCGCGGAACCCGGCCGCAGGCCCGCTCGTCCACACGATGAACCGGCTCTGAGCCTCCGAGCCCCCTAGCCGGCTTCCAGCGCGGCGAGGGTAAGAGGGCCGACCCGGCCGTCCACGGCAAGCCCGTGGGCGGCTTGGAAGGCCCGCACCGCGGCGAGCGTTGCGGGCCCGAAATCGCCATCGACCGTCACGCTCGGCTCGGCGCCCAGCGCATTGAGCCGCGCCTGAATCCAGGCGGTGCCGTGCGGCACGGCGGCGGACCCGGCGAGCGCCGCCTTCCAGCGGCCGAGCCAGGCCAGGCGCTGCTCGAGGCCGGTATAGCCGCCGTTGACGTGATAGGTGACGCCGCGCACGTCATCCGCGAGGGCGAAGGGCAGGCAACCGCAGAGCAGGAACTGGCCGACCGCCGCAGCGAGGAAATGCTCCGGCGCCAGGACGAGATCAGGATTGTCCACGAGATCGAGGCCAAGCCGCTGACCGAGCTTGTCGTAATTGCCTCGGCCGGTCACCTGGATGCCGCCCCTTCCCCGATAGGTCCAGCCATCGCCGGTGCCCGGGCGGTTGCCGTTGCGCCCGTCATACACGGTGTTGGCGATCGTCTCCGGCTGATGGGCATAGGCGGCCACTGTGTCGGCGGTGAAGCGGCGCGGCCAGGTCGCGAGGAGGCCAGGAGCCGAGTAGTTCAGGTTTTCGACGAGGATCGTGCCGGCCGCGCATTCGTGGCTGATCTGCGCCATAGTCTGTGCCACGGCCGCGGGCGGGATGAGTCCGCTCCGCGCGAAGACCGAGTCGGCGGATTGGGCGACGGCTTTGACCAGGCTGTCTTCCGCCCGAGGCCAAAGCGCCGCAAGCATGGTCTGGGTCAACATGGCGCACCGATGAATGGAGGGGGGGGAACGGTCTGACACCGTTTATCGTTTCTTAATCGAATTGAATGACGAGAGCAAGAAACGTGGAGACCGCCCCGGGGTTACTCTTCGCCGCCGTACGGTCTAGCCTCCCGGCACACGGAAACACCGAAGCGAGCGCATGGCGGCTGAGACGATCTTTACCGGCGGAACCCTGGTCCTGGCGGACCGAACGATGGCGGGGAGTCTCGTCGTCCGCGCGGGGCGCATCGCCGCCCTCTCCGACGACCGCAGCCACGGCCCGGGCGCCATCGACCTCGACGGCGACCTGCTGATCCCGGGCATCGTCGATCTGCACACGGACAATCTGGAACGCCAGGTGCAACCCCGCGCCACGGCCCGCTGGCCCTCCCGCTCCGCCATGATCGCGCATGACGCGCAATGCGCGGGCGCTGGGGTGACGACGGTCTTCGATTCCTTCTGCGTCGGCGATCTCGGCTTTCAGGAGGAGCGGACGCGCACCCTGATCGAGGGCGTGGCCGATCTCGACCATCTGGCGGCGGCTGATTTGCTGAAAGCCGACCATCTGCTGCATCTGCGCTGCGAATTGCCCGCCGCGGACATGGCGGACCTCTTCGCACGCTACGTGACGCACCCACGGCTGGCCCTGGTCAGCCTGATGGACCATTCGCCGGGCGTCGGGCAGTGGGGCGACCTCGAGCAGTTTCGTGACCTGCTGCGCCGTGACGGCCTCGCCGAAGCCGAGATCGAAGACCGGCTGAGGCAGCATCTGGACAATCGCCGCCGATGGCGCGCGCCGAACCGTGCCCTGGTGCTGGAGCAGATGCGCGGCCGGCCCGTGGCGCTCGCGAGCCATGACGACCGCACGGCCGAGGAAGTGGCCGCCAATGCCGCCGATGGGATCGGCATTGCGGAATTTCCCGTCTCCATGGAAGCGGCGGAAGCCGCCCGCGCGCGCGGCATCCACACCATCGCCGGGGCGCCGAATCTGGTTCGCGGCGGCTCCCATTCCGGCAATGTCGCCGCCGTCGACCTGCTGCGCGCCGGGCTGATCGACGCCTTCGCCTCGGACTACGTGCCGGCGAGCCTGCTGGAAGCGGCGATGCTGTGCCCGCGCCTGGGTGGTCTCAGCCTGGCCCAATCGGTCGCCCTGGTGACGGACCGGCCCGCCCGGATGGCGGGCTTGGCCGATCGCGGGCGGCTCGAGCCCGGTCTGCGCGCCGATCTGGTGCGGGTGCGCCTGCATGAGGGCATGCCCATCATTCGCGGCGTCTGGCTCTGCGGGGAGCGCGAGGCATGAGCGATGCCGCGCCTCATCGCGTCGCCGTCTATTACGCGCCGGAGGCGGACGACCCGCTGTGGGACGCGGGCACCCGCTGGCTGGGGTGCGACCCGGAGACCGGCGAAGACCGGCTTCAACCGGATGGGCTGGCGGGCGAGATGACCGCGGAGGCGGCGGGCTACGGCCTGCACGGAACGCTGAAACCCCCGATGCGCCTTGCGGCGGGACGAGAGTTTTCCGACTTCCTGACGGCGGTCGAAGCGCTTGCCCGCGCCCTGCGCGCCTTCCCGATGCCGCCCCTCTCCGTGCAGATCCTGCACGGCTTTCTCGCGGTGCGGGAGAAGGAGCCGAGCGCCGCCCTGCAGGCGCTGGCGGACGTCACGGTCGCGACGCTGGACGATTTTCGTGAACCGCCCTCGGAGGCGGAGCTTGCACGGCGGCGACGTCATGGGCTGACCCCGGCCGAGGAAGCCATGCTGCAGCGCTGGGGCTATCCTTACGTGTTCCAGCTCTGGCGCTTCCACCTGACGCTCAGCCGCCGCCTGACGGAGGCGGAGGCTGGGCTGTGGCAGCCCCGCGCCGAGGCCTTCTTCGCCGCGGCCCTCGCGCGGCCACGGATGTGCCGCAGCCTCGCGGTCTTCACCCAGCCGGCGCCGGGCGCGCCCTTCCGGCTGGCCCGCCGCCTGCCTTTCGGCGCCTAGCCCGCGCGCGCCTGGGCGACCAGCTTCTGCAGATCCTCCAGGCTGACCGCTCCCGGCACCAGCTGGTCGCCAACGACGATGGCGGGCGTGCCCGTGACGCCCAGCGTCTGCGCGAGCGCCGTATTCGCGGAGAGCCGCGAGGAGATGGCCGGATCCTTCATGTCGCGGATCAGCCGGTCCGGGTCCATCCCGAGGCGGCTCGCGATCGCGCGCAGATTGGCTTCCGTCGGCGGCGCGTCCTGGCTCATCAGTGCGCTCTGCATGGCGACGTAGTGGCCCTGGCGCTGGGCGGCGAGCAGCGCCCGCGCCTCGATGACGCTGTTCTGGCCGAGGATCGGGATGTCCTTGAAGATCACCCGCACGTTCGGGTCCCGTTCGACGAGAGCGGCAAATTCCGGCCGCATCTCCCGGCAATAGGGGCAGCGGGTGTCATAGAATTCGACGAGCTGCACCGACCCGTGCGGATTGCCCATGGAGGGGTCGGCGGCGTCGTGGAACAGCGACTGGTTGGCGGCGGCGATGGCCTTGCTCTGCGCCGAGGCCTGGCTCGCCTGGTCATCCGCCTGCAGGGCGGCGATGGCGGCGCGGAGAATGGAGGGATCCTGCTCCAGCTCCTGCTTGATGAGGCCGATCACCTCCGCTCGCTGCGCCGGGGTGAGCGCGCCGGAGGGCGCCGGCATGCTCTGCTGCGCGAGCACCGGGGCCGAAAAGGCGGCGAGGACCGCGAGCGAGACGACGGCGGCGGCGAGGGGACGAAGGAGCATGGGGAAGCACTTTCACCAGTGGGCGGCGACCGGATATCCACGCCCGAGGCGCGCCTGCGGTTGCCGATGCATTTGAAGCCGTTTATGGCACCCATCCAGAGCATGTACCAAATCGGCACGTGACCCAATCTGGAGTGGTGCGCCTCCGCGCAAACATGATGATGGCATTTTCCCCGGTCTCGCTCCCCCGCTTCTCCAAGGCGAAAGCCCTTCTCCGCTCGACCGCGTTGCTCGCCTCAACGGCGCTCGCCTTGAGCGGATGCGGCTTCCTCAAGAATCCGCTTCCGGGCGCGGGGCCGAACCCGGCAGACCAGATGACGCCGGGTGTCGCCAAGCCCAACTGGTCGGGCGTCGTCATCGCGGACGAACCGGTGGCGGCGCAGGTCGGCCGGGACATCCTCGCGGCCGGCGGCACTGCCGCCGATGCTGCCGCCGCCGTCGGCATGGCGCTGACCGTGACCCTGCCCTCCCGCGCCTCGCTCGGCGGCGGCGGCGCCTGCATCGCCTATTCGCCCTTCGTGAAGACGCATGGCGAAGCCACGCCGCAGGCCTTCGTCTTCCTGCCGCATGCCGCTGCCGATGGCGGCAGCCGCCCCGCCGCCGTGCCAATGACGGCACGCGGCCTGCTGCTGATGCAGGCGGTCTACGGCTACACCCCGTTCCAGCAGCTCATCGGCCCCGCCCAGCGGCTGGCCGCCCTCGGCGTGCCGGTCTCCAAGGCCCTCGCGCAGGATCTCTCGGTCGTCGCCGGGCCGCTGCTCGCCGACCCGGCGGCGCGCGCCGTCTTCGGCAGCGCGGGCGGCGGGCCGCTGATGGCCGGCCAAACGATGACGCAGCCGGACCTAGCCCAGACGCTCGACACCATGCGCACAAAGGGCGTGACCGACCTCTATGACGGCGACCTCGCCCAGCAGTTGGCGCAGGCCTCGGCCGCCGTCGGCAGCCCGATCAGCGCCGCCGACCTCTACCGTGCCGTCCCGCAGGAGATGGCGCCGCTCGCCGTGCATGACGGGGGCAACGTGGTGATGTTCCTGCCGCCGCCGGCCGATGGCGGCCTGGCCGCCGCCGCCGCCTTCCAGCAGCTGCGCCGCAATCCGAACGACCTCGCCGCCGCCAATGCCGCGGCCCAGGCGGTGGCAACCGCCTATCGCGCCGGCACGGACGCCTCCGACCCCGCGGCCCTACTCAAGGATGCGAACCTGCCGGCGGGCCACCTGCCGCCGCTCGCCGCTTCGACCAGCTTCGTGACGCTGGACGGATCGGGCGGCGCCGTCGCCTGCAGCCTGACCATGAACAACCTGTTCGGCAATGGCCGGATCGCGCCGGGCACCGGCATCCTGCTGGCCGCGTCTCCCGACCATGGCCAGGCGCCGCTGCTTTCCGCCGCGCTGATCTGGAACAAACCGACCAATGCCTTCCGCGCCGCGGTCGGCGGTTCGGGGCAGGAGGGTGCGCCGCTGGCCGTGGCCGTGGCGGCGGACAACGCGCTGCGCCGCCAGGGCGAGAATTTCGGGGCGACGGTGCCCGAGCCGGGCCGCATGAACGGGGTGAACTGCCCGGCCCGCGTGCCTGGCGATTTCGGCAGCTGCG
Organism: Acidisoma sp. 7E03; assembly: GCF_054665075.1. NCBI lineage: Bacteria > Pseudomonadati > Pseudomonadota > Alphaproteobacteria > Acetobacterales > Acidocellaceae > Acidisoma > Acidisoma sp. 7E03. The sequence goes on along the minus strand of NZ_BAAFHE010000002.1, from coordinate 446,115 downwards.
TTTGGGTCACCGATCCGCGCGGCGACGGGCTGGCCACCGGCCATGTCGGGAAGAAGCCGTAAGCGCCGCTCATGGGCCTGAAGATCGGCCGCGGCGGCGACATTCCGCCCTTCCGGGTGATGGACGTGATCGCCGCGGCCAATGCCTATGCCGCGCTGCTCGGCCCCTCCGACCCGCGGGTCATCCGCATGGAGGTGGGCCAGCCGGCACTCGGTGCGCCGCGGGGGGCGGTGGAGGCAGCGGCCGCCGCCCTGCGCGTCGGCCATCCGCTCGGCTACACCGAGGCCTTCGGCCTGCCGAGCCTGCGCCATCGCATAGCGCGCCATCACGAGGACTGGTATGGCGCGACGGTGCCGGCCAGCCGCATCGCCGTGACGACGGGGGCATCCGGCGCCTTCCCCCTCGCCTTCCTCTCGGCTTTCGATCCGGGCGACCGTGTCGCGCTCGCCGCCCCCTATTACCCGCCTTACGTGAACATTCTGACGGCGCTCGGCATGCAACCCGTGGTGCTGGAGACGGGGACGGAGACGCGCTTCCAGCCGACCGTCGCGATGCTGGAAGCGCTCGACCCACGGCCCGACGGGTTGATCCTCGCCAGCCCCTGCAACCCGGCCGGCACCATGCTGCACCCGGAAGAGTTGGCCGCCCTCGCCCTGTGGTGCGACGCCCACGGCGTCCGTCTCATCAGCGACGAGATCTATCACGGGCTGCACTACGACAGCGCGCTCGCGACTGCCGCGGCCTACAGCCCCTCTGCGATCGTCATCAACAGTTTCTCGAAATACTTTTCGATGACCGGCTGGCGCGTGGGCTGGATGGTGCTGCCCGAGGACCTCTGCCGGCCCGCCGAGCGGCTGGCGCAGAACATGGCGATCAGCGCGCCGCACGTCTCGCAGGTGGCGGCGGAAGCCGCCTTCGACTGCGCGCCGGAGCTGGATGCGCGGCGTGCCGGCTATCGCCGATCGCGCGACCTGTTGCTGGAGGCCCTGCCCCGGGCCGGCTTCAACCGGCTGAGCGCGGCCGAGGGGGCTTTCTACCTCTATGCCGACATCCGTGAGCGAGGCGAGCCGAGCCCGGATTTCTGCGCCCGCATGCTGCGCGAGATCAGCATCGCGGCGACGCCAGGCGTCGATTTCGACGCGCGGCACGGCGCCGATTTCGTGCGCTTCAGCTATTGCGGCGGCGAGGCCGAGATGGCGGCGGCGGCCGAGCGCCTGCTGCGCTGGTAAGCCGAGCCGCAGGGCGGCGCGACGCGCGCGACGAAAAAGGGCGGCACCCTGCGGTGCCGCCCTTTTCTTTTGCGCCGATGGTGGAAGCCTCAGCCGGCGCGTTTCTTGAGGATGGCGCGGGCCGCGAGGTTGATGGCGAGCACGGTCATCATCACGAGGAAGGCCGCGGCGAAGGCCAGGGCATGGGCCGAGGCGAAGGGCTGGTTGATGAAGCTCCAAATCACATAGGTCAGGTAGCCGATGGGCTCATGCGTCAGGTGGCCGTTCCAGACGTAGTTGGACCAGCCGGCGGTGTAGATGAGCGGCGCGGTTTCGCCGACGGAAATCGCCAGCGAGAGCAGCACGGAGGTCATCACGCCGGGGAGGGCCACCGGCATCAGCACCTTGAAGATCACCTTGCGTTCGGTCGCGCCCAGCGCATAGGCGGCCTCGCGCATCGGCGTCGGGATCTGGCGCAGCACCAGTTCCGTCATCTTCGCCATATAGGGCAGCACCATGATGGCGAGGGTGATGGAGGCGGCGAGCACGGAGAACTGCCAGCCGAGCCAGATCACCATCGTCACGTAGGAGAAGTAGCCGAGCACAATGGAGGGCACGCCGGTCAGCACGTCAGCCAGGAAGCGGACGCCGGCGCCGAACTTGTTGTTGCCGAATTCGGCAAGGTAGATGCCGGTGCCGACGCCGATGGGCACGCCGAAGATCAGCGCACCGATGGAGAGCACCAGCGTGCCGGTGATGGCGTTGAGCAGGCCGCCGCCGACACCCTGCGTGACCTGGGTGAAGAGCGAGAGCGAGAGGGCGGAGATCCCGCGCACCAACACCAGCAGGATGATATCGATCAGCGGCGCCGCCACCAGCAGGAAGCAGATGACGCAGAAGACCCAGCCGAGGGTGCTGAGCGTGCGGCGGCTGCCGACCGACCGCATGCGGGTGGCATGGGTCGAAAAGGTGGAGCCCGCGGTCATGTCGCTCATGACGAAACTCCGGACGGAAGGAGGAAGGAGATCATAGCTCTGCCTGCTTCAGCCACGGGCGCCGGCGCCTGAGCGCACCAGGATGCGGGCGATGACGTTGACGACGATGGTGATGACGAACAGCACGATGGCGATTTCGGCGAGCGACTGCACGGCAAGACCGGTCTGATCCTGCTCGGCGCTGTCGAGCTGGGAGACGATGAAGGAGGCCATGGTGCTGATCGGGCTCATCAGCGTCGTCGGCATGTAGTTGAGCGCACCACCGGAGACCATGAGCACGGCCATCGTCTCCCCCAGCGCACGGCCGAGGCCGAGGATGACGGCACCGATGATGGTGGGCCGGATCATCGGCAGCATGGTGAAGAAGACCATCTCGAACTTCGTCGTGCCGAGAGCGTAGGCGGCTTCCTTCGCTTCCTTCGGAATGCGGGTCAGCGCGTCATAGACGGTGATGGTGATCACCGGGATGACCATGAGCGCGAGCACCAGCGAGGAGGAGAGCAGGCCGAAGCCGCTGCCCCCGCCCAGGGCGAAGAAGGGGATGAAGGGGAAAACGTCGGCCAGGAGCGGCGAGATGATGTGGGCGACGAGCGGCACCAGGACGATGATGCCCCAGAGGCCGTAGACCACGCTCGGTACCACGGCGAGCAATTCGACCACGATCGCGAAGGGCGTGCGGAAGACCGGCTTCACGCCTTCGGCCAGAAAGACCGAGATGCCGAGGCTGATGGGGACGGCGACGAGCAACGCGATGAAGGAGCTGAGCAGCGTGCCCGCGATGAAGACGAGGCAGCCATAGGTCGCGCCGACAGGGGCGAGGACGCCATGGGTTTCCACGGGATCAGCATAAAGATTGCCGATGTCCCAGGTCTTGGTCAGCAGGAAGCCGATGCCGTTGAACTTGATCGCCGGCCAGGCATAGACCAGGAGGAAGAGCAAAACCGCCGCGATGACGAGCGGAATGACCGCCGCCAGGGCGAAGAGGATCATGCGAAAGAGGCCGGAATTGCTCCGGCCTGCTCTCGCCCCGGACACCGGGCGGGGAAACCCGACCGGTGCCTTGTCTGTGGCGGCCTGGCTCATCTGGCTCAGGCGTGGATCGAAGCGATCCGGGCCTTGCTCTGCTCACGGATCTTGTCGGGGAGGGGCACGAAGTGAACCTGACTCAGATAGTCGGGCGAGCTGCCGCCGCTCGGGCTGATGGCCCAGTCGAGCAGGCTCTTGATCGCCTTGGCCATCGCGGCGCTCGGCTGCTTCTCGTTCACGATCGCATATTCGTAGTTGATGATCGGATAAGCGAGATCGCCATCGGCATAGATCAGGCTGATGCGCTGATCCTTGGGCGTCTGGTCAACCAGGCCGGAGGCTGCGGCCAGGATGGTCTGCGGGTTGGGCAGGACGAACTTGCCGGACTTGTTGCCGAGCTTGGCGATGCCGAGACCGGCCTTCTGCACCTGCGCCTCGAAGCTGACGCCGACATAGGAGATCGAATAGGGGTTCTGCGCAGTGGTCTGCACCATGCCGGGGTTGCCGATGGCGCCGATGCCGCCCGGAACGGAGGGCCAGCTGACGGTGGTGCCATAGGCCACGCTGCTCGCCCATTCCGGGGTCGACTTCGTCAGATACTGGGTGAAGATGAAGGTGTCGCCGCTGCCGTCGGTGCGGTGGATCGGCAGGATCTTGTTGGCCGGCAGGCTCACGCCCGGGTTGATGTCGGCGATCGCCTTGTCGTTCCACATCGTGATCTTGCCGCTGTAGATGCCGGCAAGCACGGGGCCGCTGAGGTTCAGGTTCTGATTGTTCAGGCCCGGCAGGTTGTAGATCACGTTCTGCGCGGAGATCGCGAGCGGGATGTTCAGCATGCCCGGGTTCTTCTTGACCTGGGGCGCCGCCATGTAGGCGTCGGACGCGCCGATCTGCGCGATGCCGGCGACGGCCTGGGCGATACCCGTGCCCGAACCCGTGCTCTGCGTCGTGATACGGACGTTGGAGTTAACCTTGGAATAGCCCGACACCCAGAGGTTGAAGAGCGGGTAGAGCAGGCTGGAGCCGGTCTCGAGGATGGTCACTTCCTCCGCCGCGCGCGCCGCGCCGACCACACCCGGCAGGGCCAGTCCCACCGCCGCAAGGCTGACGGACTTCAGGAATTGGGCGCGCGTGACGCGCGGAAACTGGGAACCATCCGACATGACATTCTCCGAGACGATTGAGGGCGGTCCACACAGGTGGCCCGCTTGCGCGAGGGCCTTTACGTGGGGATAACCGCGCTTGGAATGACAGTCGCGTTGCAGTTGTGTGACATCGACATCGTGAGCGTTACGGTCGGGATCGGCAACAACCGCTACATCCTGCAAAAGAGGCGTGATCCGAGAGGGGCTTACGGCCTAGACTTGAGACGAAGTGGCGACGGAGTCGCGGGAACAAGACGGCCATCATTCAGGCCGCAGGCGAGGCCCGGCCTGAGACGGCGCCCTGCTGCGGCGGCACGAAAGCAGGGGCCAGGCGCCCCTGAATGTGACAGGAGAGAGCGCCAGCCGGCGCCCTCTCCTTCTGCGGAAAAGGATCTTCCATGCTGCCTGAACTGGCATCGTCGCCGATCACAGATTTTCCCCGCCAGCCGGAATTGCGGCTGCTCGCGGCGGGACTCGACATCCGGCGCGCACCGGAGCTGGCCGACGCCTTCATCCTGCAGCAGGGGCGCCTGCTTCTGGGGACGCCCTGCCTCAGCCGATCCAGCGAGACGCTGTTTCATCTTCGCCACGGGATCGAACTGGCATGGCTCGCGCAGGCGGCGGGGCCTGCGCTGGCGGGACTCGCTGCCGCGCGATGCGCCGCCCTTGCCATCGCCCTGGAGACCGATGCGGCGGCCGGCGCGACGCTGCCCGGCTGGATCGCCCCCCTCACCGGCTATGGCGCCCCCGATCTCAGCATCGCCCGCCGCATCTGGGCCAAGCTCGCCGTACATCAGCCGGACGCGGCCGAGACCGCGCTGACGCCCGAGGACCATGCCCGGCTGGTCGATGCCTGGCCGATCCTCGGGCCGGCCGAATGGCTGATGGAACAGGGCGGCGACGCGCGGCTGGGCGTGGACCCTTTCACCGGCCTGAACGGCTATGGCTGCAGCCACCGGCCCCGCCCCTGGGCCGTGACCTTCGCCTCCTCCACCGCCTCATCCTCCTCCGAACGCGGCTATCTCGGCGCGGAAGCGGCGCGGCGTCGGATGATCCGCGCAAGTTTCGCGACCTCTGCGGACGACGCGATCCTGCAGGAAGCGGCGCAGATACGCAGCGGCCTCGCCCGCCATTTCGACTTGCCGGCGGAAACCGCGATCATCCTGGCACCCTCCGGCACCGATGCGGAGCTGATGGCGCTCGCCCTGGCGGAGGCCGCCGAGCCACGCCCCATCACCAACATCCTTCTCGCGCCTGAGGAAACGGGCAGCGGCGTGCCCCTGGCCGCCCGCGGGCGCCACTTCGCCGCCGATACGGCGCGCGGGCTGCCGGTGACGAAGGGTGAGCCCGTTCCGGGCTACCGGCCCGACACCGAACTCGTCGCCATCCCGGTGCGCGGCGCCGACGGCGCGGTGCGGCCACCAGCCGAGATCCACCGCGACTGCGTCGACGCCGTGGACGCGGCTCTCGCCGCCGGGCGGCGGCCGGTGCTCCATATCCTCGACGTCTCCAAAACCGGCCTCCGCGCGCCCAGCCGAAGCACCGCGAGCCTGCTGGGCCGCCGCTTCGCCGAGCGGATGGACGTCATCGTCGATGCCTGCCAGGCACGGCTCAATCCCGGCACCATCCGCGACTACGTGGGACAGGGCTGGATGGTGGCGATCACCGGCTCGAAATTCTTCACCGGACCGCCCTTTGCCGGCGCACTCTTCGCGCCCCGCGCCGTCGCCGGACGGCTGGGGCGGACGCCCCTCCCCGCCGGGCTCGGGCTCTATTGCGGCAGCGCGGAGTGGCCGGCGGACCTGCCGGGAACCGAGGCGCTGCGCGGCCAGGGCATCCGGCCCGACGGCAATGTCGGCCTGATGATGCGCTGGCAAGCGGCGCTTGCCGAAATGCAGGCCTTCGCCGAGATGCCGCGGGCGCACCGGCGGGCCGTGCTGCACCGCTTCGTCGGCCATGTAGAAGCCTGCATCGCGCAGACGCCGGGACTCACCTCCGTCACCCAAGAGGAGACGGAGCGGGACCCGGAGGAATGGGACCTGACGGCGACGATCCGCAGCTTCGTGCTCGCCACGCCCGCAGGGGCCGCCGGCAGCACGGCCGCTGACCGCTTCCTGCAGCTTTCCGATGCGCGGAAGGTCTATTTCTGGCTGAACGCCGATCTGGCACCCGCGCTGCAGGATCGGGTCGCCCCGGAGGAGCTGAGCACGCTCAGCCGACGCTGCCACATCGGGCAGCCAGTAGCGGTGACGATCGATGGCATGCCTGCCGCTGCTTTGCGCGTGTCCGCGGGCGCGCGGCTGGTTTCAGGCGAGCCTTCACTCGCTCATCTGGCGCCGGAGGAAAGGCTCGAGCGGGAACTGGCCGACGTGACCCAGCTGTTCCGCAAGATCGCGCTCATCCTCACGCATTTCGGCGAACTCTCGGCCATCAACCCGCGGCCGAGCTACTTCTGACAACAGGGGCGCGCGCGGTGGCCCGCGCCGCCCCTGCCACACGGTCAGAAAATCTTGTGGAAGATGCCGGCCAGGGTAATGGTGGTGCCGTCGCTCAGCGTGATCACGTCGCCGATGCTGCCGACATGTTCGGACGGCAGATTGGTCGCGGTATAGCCGTAGCCGGCGAAGCCGAGATTGTCGGAGGCCGAGAAGCCGATGATGATCTCGGACCCGCCCGCATGCCCCTTGACGAAGAGGAAACTGTCATTCCCCGAGCCGGCGGTGATGGTGGAGGCGCCACTGCCGCCGATGACGCTGTCGGCGCCCGAACCGAGGACGGCAACCAACGTGCCGGAATTACCAAGCGGATTGGTTGCGACCGTTTCCGGCCCCGTGCTCTTGCTGAGATCGATGCCAGTGATGCCCGCCTGACCGGCGACCGCCAGGCTGTTGCTGCCGGTGACGTGCATGATGCTGACACCCGTGCCGCCGACGAGCGTGGTATTTGCGCCCGAGGCCGTTCCTACGAATCCGCCGGAGCCACCGGTGATGGAGCTATTCGCGCCTGACGCGACGAACTGCGTGACGCCGGAGCTCGCGCCGAAGAGGGTGGTGGCGCCGCCGCTCGCGGAAATCGTATCGTTGGCCGCCGCAAAGACTGCGGTCTTGCCGGTGGTGGTGATGGTGTTGCCACCAGACGTTGTATCGGCAACCGCGCTGGCGCTGGACACGGTGATAGCGGCATTCGTCGAGCCGATCACGACCGGGCCCGAGGTGGTGGTGACGCCGCTGCCGCTGAAGACCGTGTAGGTCGTATCGGCCGGGAAGAAGGTGGAATAGGCGCTGGCGGCGCCGCTTGCGCCCGTGAATTGCGTGGGCGTGCTGCCGCCCCCGATCGTCGTCGTCTGGCTCATGCCCTTGGCCCCTCAATGAGCGGGGCTACCGGATGGCACCCCGTGTGATCACCCACGCGCTGCTCTCAGCGCCCCGGGCGGACCACCTACTGTAGGAGGAATGAGTATATCGTTAATTGCCTGTCATGAAAGAAGATTTTGCTACAGCATCGGTCCGGTGAACGCGCATGCCGAAGACGTCCTGCACAGCAGACTTCTTTCAGAAGTTTCGGATGAAGAATCTTTTATGCGCAAGCAGTTGCGAAAGAAACTTCGTGCAGAGCCATGCAACGGGGCCGAAGCAGCCCCCTGAGACTTCCGCTTCCCCATCCGCCGGGCGCACATGCAGCGCCGCCGCAGCGTCTGACCAAAGCCTAAAGCCGGCGCTTAGGTCTTAACGACCTTCACCCGGGGCTTTCGACGGGGCTGATCCTTTTCCTGAGCCGCGAGAATACGCCGTGCCTGGCGCAGCAACTCCGCGCGGCCGCCATCCTGGATCTGCCGGTACAGATTGAGCAGGGCGCGCTCGTCCGCCGTCTCGGCCCCCATGTCGGCCCCTGCGTGTTCGCCGGTCAGAAGATAGCCGACAGAGACACCGAGGACAGCCGCGACCCGGGCGAGATTGGACCGCACCTGGCCAGTGCGGTCGGTCTCCCACTGGGCGATCGCGCTGCGCGAGACGCCGATGCGGGACGCCAGCTCATCCTGCGTCAGGCCGAGGCTGCGACGAATGTCGCGAATGCGGGTCGCGACGCCTTCGACGGGGGCCGGCTGCGATGCCGGTTGGACACGCCGCGTCCCCAGCCCCCCCATAGCCGCCTTCTTCATCAAGTTTCGCTTGCCCAACAGTGTTAGTTAAAGTAACATTTCTTTATCGATCACATGCGCCCGCACGTGCATGATCGAAGGCGACGAGCGTCGCGCAGGGTAGCTGAGCCTCCTGCCACGGCTCAAGCTCCATATCCGCCCCCTCCGCAAACTTTCCCAAGCCATCGTTCAATTTTTTCGCCGCAAGGATCATCCATGCCCGCTTCCCGCCCGTCCATCCCCAAGAAACACCGCCTGCAGCCTGCCGACGCCACCGAACCCGACATCACCGCCGCATGCGAAGGCGTGATCGCCTGCCTGGAAGAGGCGGGCGCCACCCTGCTGTCCCTGCCGCCCAGCGGCTTCTCCCCCCGCCTCCGCACCTCGACCCTGCCGGTTCTGAGAGAAGCCGCCGAAGCCTATGGATGGTCGACAGCGGAACTGCGGCCGCCGATGCCGTCCGCCGCACGGATCAGCCGCATGGACCGGGCGATGGGCTTTCTCGGCCTGATCCCGGCGGACCGCTACGTGCTGCGCCGGATCGTCGGCTGCCGGGCGCTGGTGCATCCGCTGAACGGGCGGCACCTTTTCTCCTGGCGCCGGCTGGGCGAGCTGCTGGGGGCCGATCACAAGGCCGTTCAGCGCTGGCATGCCGAGGGCATCCGCCTCATCGTCCAGGCCCTGCGGCACGAAGCCCTGGCGGCCGCGGGGCGTGATCACCCCCGGCCCGGGGATGGCCCGGCTGCGCCCGCCGCGCGGCACCATCGCTTGACCCCGCGGGAGGGGGCCATTAGCAGCCGTTAGGACTGCATAGGACTTCGGCCGCACCGTGACCCTCGTAACCTCCGCGCTTTCCTTCGCCGACATGATGTCGCGCGTGACGGGCCTGGGACGGCGCCCCTTCGACGCGGACGCGCTGTTGAAGGAGGCGCTGGCGGGGGCGCCCGTCTCCAGCCTGGGCGGGCCATTCGGACCGGACCAGTTCATGGCCGGACTGACCATTCTCCTCTCGGCCCTGGAGACCGAGGCGCGACTCTCGCTCTTTGGCCGGGTTGCGGTCCGCTACGACACCATTCGCTGCATCCGCAACCTGATGCGCATGAACCAGGAAGAGGCCCGCGACCCGCGGATCGCGACGACGCCCATCCACCGCCCGCTCATCGTCACCGGTCTGCCACGGTCGGGCACGACCTTCCTGCACCGGCTGCTGGATTGCGACCCGCGCACCCGCAGCCCGAGCGTCTGGCAGACGATGGCCCCCTATCCACCGGAACACGGCGCCGATCGCCGCATCGAAAAGGCCGAGCGCGACCTGCGTGCCTTCGCCCGTTTCGCGCCAGGCTTCCGCGACGTGCACCCCCTGACGGCGCGGATGCCGCAGGAATGCACGGAGATCACCGCGCAGATCTTCCAATCCCTGCGCTTCGACACGACCTATCGGATCCCGAGTTACCTGCGCTGGCAGGATGCCGAGGGCCATCATCTGGCCTACCGCTTCCACAAGCGCTTCCTGCAACATCTGCAGCACCAGAGCGGTGACGACCCGGACAGCGTGCAGTGGGTGCTGAAATGCCCGGATCACGTCTTTGCCCTGGAGGCGATCCGCCTCGTCTATCCCGATGCACGGATCGTCTTCGTGCATCGCGACCCCCTGAAGGTGCTGCCCTCCGTCGCCAAGCTGACGGAGATCCTGCGGCAACCCTTCACCCGGCGGCAGGACAAGCCGGAGATCGGCGCCCAGGTGACAGGCCGCTGGCACCAGGGCGTGGAGGCGATGATGCAGGCCGCCGATACGGCGGGAAGCCGTGCCGGGTTCAGCGACATCTGTCACATCCAGTATCACGCGCTGACTTCGGCCCCGATAGAGACCATCACCGGCCTCTATCGTCATTTCGACATGGAGTTGAGCCCCTCGGCGGCGGGCGCCATGACCGCCGAGGTCAATCGCGCCAAGCGCGGCGGCTATGGCCGGAACGTCTACCGGTTCGACGATCATGGGCTGGACGCGGGCCGCGAACGCCGGTTCTTCGCCCACTACATGAAGCGCTTCGGCGTCACCGAGGAAATTCCGGTTTAAGTTCTCGTTTTCTAAACGTAACTTTTTTCTGGACAGACGCCCCAGAATTCGATAGATAAATTCCTATGATGGCTCGCTGCGTCGCTGACGCGGCCCACCGATGCCCTCCCCGACATTCCGACCGAAAGGCCCTGATCCGCGCATGGAGCTGGGCCTTGCCGACTGGGCGTGTCTGGCCCTGGCTGCAGCTGGGCACAGCCCGGCCGCGCATCACCGCCGGCTGATCGCCGATCTCGAAGCGCTCGGCCGCGGCGACATCGACCGCCTGATGGTGCTGATGCCGCCGGGATCGGCGAAATCGACCTATGTCTCGGTGCTGTTTCCGGCCTGGTTCCTGGCCCGGCACCGGCGCGCCGCCCTCATCATGGCCTGCCACACCGAAGGGCTGGCCAGCCATTTCGGCCGCCGCACGCGGGCCCTGATTCAGGACCACGGCGATGCCCTGGACTATGGCTTGAGTCGCGACGAACGCGCCGCCCACTGTTGGCGAACGAGCGCTGGCGGCGAATATTTCGCGACCGGTATCCACGGCCCCATCGCCGGGCGGCGCGCCGATCTCGCCATCATCGACGACCCGGTCAAATCCTGGGCGGAGGCCGATAGCCCGCTGGCCCGCGAGCATGCCTGGGACTGGTACCGCATGGACCTGATCCCGCGTCTCAAGCCCCGCGCCCGCCTGGTGCTGGTGATGACCCGCTGGCATCAGGACGATCTCGGCGGCCGCATTCTGGAAATGGAAAAGCACTGGACGGTGCTGCGCTTGCCGGCGCTGGCCGAAAGCCTGGACCCGCTGGGTCGGCCCGCAGGCGCCGCCCTGTGGCCTCTGTGGGAAGATGCCGAGGCCCTGGGCCGCAAGCGCGAGGCGATGGGCGAACGCGCCTTCGCCGCGCTCTACCAGCAAGACCCGCGTTCGCCCTCCGGCGGGCTGTTCCTGACGGAGCGCATCGCCCTCTGCGACCTGCCGCCGGACGGTGGCGAGGTAGTGCGGGCCTGGGATCTCGCGGCGAGCCTGCCGGCGCCGGGGCGTGACCCGGACTGGACGGTGGGCCTGCGACTGGAACGCACGCAGGACGCCCGCTTCATCGTGACCGACCTGCGGCGCCTGCGCGGGACGCCGGGCGAAGTGGAAGCGGCCATCCTGGCGACCGCCGAAGCGGACGGCCACAGTGTCACGATCGCCCTGCCGCAGGACCCGGGCCAGGCCGGCGTCGCGCAGACGGACTATCTGACGCGGCTGCTGGCCGGCTTCACGGTGCGCACCTCGCCCGAGACGGGCGCCAAGATCACCCGCGCCGGGCCGGTTGCGGCACAGGTGGAGGCGGGACACCTGCAGCTGCTGCGCGGCGGTTGGAACCGCGTGTTTCTGGAAGAACTGCGCGACTTCCCCAACGGCCAGAAGGACGACCAGGTGGATGCGCTCTCCCGCGCCTTCATGACCCTGGTGACCAAGCCCAAGCCCGCGCGCCGGCTGCACCTGCCCCTGCTCGCGCGCTGAGCGCCCTGCCCTTCCGGAGCCCGCCCGCCCATGTTCGACGCGATCCGCGCGCTGACGCCGTGCGACCCCGACTATCCGCCCCGCACGGCGACTCTCGACCTGCTGCGTCGCGTGCTCAACGGTACGCTCTACGACTGCCTGCCCTACCAGTTCCACGAGGAGCGCAGCCCAGGCGGGGAGTATATTCCGATCCGGCAGCGGCGCCCCTCCATCCGCTATGCCCTGTGCCGCACGGTGGTGGAGGACAGTGTCGCCCTGCTGTTCAGTGAAGGCCACTTCCCCGCCATCCTCTGCGCCGATCCGAGCTTGCGCACGACGCTGACCGACCTCGTGCAGGAGATCGGCCTGAACGGCGTGATGGTGGAGGCGGCGCTGCACGGCTCGGTCGGCTCCGTCGCCCTGCTGTTGCGCATCCTGAAAGGACGCGTCCACGTTTCGGTGCTGGAGACGCTGTATCTGACGCCGACCTGGCAGCCGGAGATGCCGGACACGTTGGCGACCGTCACCGAGCGCTACAAGGTGCGCGGCGCGATCCTGCAGGCGCAAGGCTACGCCATCGAGGACCCGGGGCTCGACTACTGGTTCATGCGGCGCTGGGACACGGAGGCGGAAACCTGGTTCCTGCCGTGGCCCGTGGGCTTCGAACCGCCGGGCGGACCCGACGTCGACACAGGCCGCACCATCCGCCATGGCCTGGGCTTCGTGCCGCTGGTGTGGATCCGCAACCTGCCGGGCGGGGAAGGCGTGGACGGCGCCTGCACCTTCCGCGCCGCGATCGAGACCAGCATCGAAATCGACTACCAGCTGTCACAGGCCGGCCGTGGGCTGACCTACAGCTCGGACCCGACGCTGCTGATCAAGGAACCGGCGACGACCGATCGCGAGATGATCAAGGGCGCCGGCAACGCGCTGGTGGTGAGCAAGGATGGCGACGCCCGACTGTTGGAGATCGGCGGCACCGCCGCCAATGCCGTGATCGACTACGTGCGCACGCTGCGGGAATTCGCCCTCGAAAGCGTGCATGGCAACCGCTCCTCAGCCGACCGGATTGCCGCCGCGCAATCGGGACGCGCTCTCGAACTGATGAATCAAGGCCTCATCTGGCTCGCGGACAACCTGCGCGTCTCCTACGGCGCGCACGGGCTGCTGCCGCTGCTCGACATGATCCTGAAAGCCGCCGAGCGCTACCCGCTTTTGGTTCGAGGCGGGCCGATGCCGCCGGTATCGCCTGGCGCGCGCCTCGGGCTCGACTGGCCGCGCTGGTATCCGCCGACGGCCGCCGACCAGCTCGCCGAGGCGCAGACGCTCGCGACGCTGGGGCAGGCCGGGTTGATCAGCCGCGAAAGCGCCGTCCGCACCCTCGCCGATGCCTATGGCATCGCCGAGGTCGCGGCCGAACTCGACCGGATTGAAAAGGACAAGCCGCATGACGCCCGCTGATCTGCCCCCCGCCGAGGGCGAGACCGAGACCGTGGAATCCTTGCGGGCGCGCGCCGCCGATCTCGAACGCCAGGTGCACGCCCTGGCCCAGCAGGCACGCGACGCACAGCTGATGGCGGAGTTGAAGGCGGAAGCGCTGCGCGCGGGCATGGTGGATCTCGACGGTCTCAAGCTGCTCGACACCTCTGGGCTAACGGTGACCGATCAAGGCGAAGTTCCGGGCTCCGCCGCCGTGATGGAACGCTTCCGCCGCGAGAAGCCCTGGCTGTTCGCCGCCCCCTCCAGCGCCACCGCCGCATCCCCCCCGCCGGCCCAGCCGCCGCGCGCCAAGCGCGCGACCGATATGACCGCCGAGGAATACCGCGCCGCCCGCGCGGCGATCACCCGCCGCTTCTGACCCCCTTCACCCAAAACCGTCGAGAGGATCGCCATGGGCATCCAGAATTTCCCCGTGGCCTTGCAGCCGATCATCCAGCAAGGCTTCCTGGAGCGCGAATTCCAGCAGGCGCTGCGTTCGCGCCTCGGCTACCGGGCCGTGGCCGACCGGGAGGAGATTGCGGTGGGTATCGGCGAGACCCTGACCAAGACGCGCGCCGGCTTGAAGCCGAGCGTGACGACACCGCTCGCACCGTCGCTCAACACGAACCTCGATAACGGGCTCGCGCCCTCGAGCTGGGGTGTTGAGCAATATACGCTGACGCTCAACTTCTATGCCGCGACGGCCGACCTCAACATGGTGACGAGCCGTGTCGGCATTGCGAGCCAGTTCCTGCAGAACGCCTATACGAATGGCGAGCAGGCGGCGCGCAGCCTGGACGAACTGGCGCGCAACGCCCTCTTCGACGCCTATTTCGGCGGCAATACCCGCGTTACGACGGCGCTTAGTTCGGCCGGACCCAGCCTGCATGTGGACGACATCCGTGGCTTCCAGAGCGTGTTCGTCAACGGCGCGCAGGTGCCGGTGAGCGTGAGCAACCCGCTGGCCGTGACGGTGGGGGGTGACATCTATACCCTGACCGGCGTTGCGGCGGATGCGACCAACATCTCCACCACGCCGCACGGCGTTTCCGGCATCCTGACCTTCGGCAGCAACGTGACGGTGGCCGACGGGGCGCTGGCGAGCAGCGTGCAGGCGGCGACCGCAAGCGCCATCCTGCGGCCGGGTGGACGGAGCAACACCGCCCTGCTGCAGGCGACCGACACGTTGAGCATGGGCAATCTTCTGGATGCCGTCGCGACGCTCCGAAAGAATGCGGTGCCGGAGATCGACGGTGTCTACAACTGCTATCTCGACCCCGTCTCTGCGCGGCAGCTCTTCGCCGATCCGGATTTCAAGACGCTCTTCACCGGCGCGACCTCGAGCAACGCCGTCTTCGCCGACGGGATGGTGAACGACTTCCTCGGCCTGCGCTTCGTGCCGACGACGGAGGCCTTCGTCCAGGCGCATCCGACGATCGCCGGCCTCAACGTGCGCCGTCCCATCATCTGCGGCCAGGGCGCCCTGATCGAGGGCGACTTCGCCGGCATCGGCGCGGATGACGTGGCGCCCAAGGATTCCATCGTCACCATCGTCGACGGGGTGGCGATGGTGACGCGGGAGCCGATCGACCGGCTGCAGCAGATCATCGCCCAGAGCTGGTACTGGATCGGCGGCTTCTGCGCACCCTCCGACACCACGACGACGCCGCTCACCGTGCCCACCGCGACCAATGCCGCCTTCAAGCGGGCGGTGATGGTCGAGCACGCGGGGTAACGGCCATGGCGAGCGGCAGCATCGCCGCCTTCAACCCAGAGGCGACCGTGACCCTTGCCGCCAGCACGACGAGTGCGGCGGTGACCCTCGGCGGCGCCGGACCGTCACTCCTCGTCTACAACGCAACCGGCGCTCTCGCCTTTCTGCGGCTTGGGGCGACGACGGCGCTGACGGCGACCACCGGCGACCTGCCCGTGCCGCCCGGCGGCCAGATCCTGCTCGGCATCGGGGCGACGGTTTCCGCGGCCGCCGTGGTGCTGAGTGCGGGCAGCGGGAGCGTCTACCTCACCCGCGGGTCCGGCGCCGCATATTGAGGAACACGCCGATGGCCTTCACCGATGCCGAGAAGACGGATCTGCGTCGCTTCTGCGGCTATCCGGCCTATGGCGCGGGGGCGGGCGGCTTTCAAGGATGGCGGTTCTTCCAGGCCTATGGCTTGCTGGAATTCCGCCTGAACAACCTCTCGACCGCCGAGGAGGCCGTGTGCCGGACCTATCTCGGCACGCTCCGCGGCCTGGAGACCGGCGTGCCGCGATCGGCCGAGAGCCTGGATACCGATCAGGCCGCCGTCTGGACCCGCAACAAGGACGAATTGCACGACCGGCTGCTGCTGCTCGACGAGTGGCGGCGCCGGCTGTGCAATTTCCTCGGCGTCCCGCCCGGGCCGAGCTTTCCAGAACCTGGCATCCGTCTGGTGGTGTGATGCGTCTCGCCCGTGTTCAAGACAGGCTGGCCCGCGGCATGGGACGCGCCGCCTTCGCGGTGGGCGACGGCTATGCGCTGTTCCGCCCGGTGGGACCGGAGCGGCCCATCCGACCCGAGACGCTTGCGCTGCATCTCAAGGCGGCGCTGCATGGCGGCGGGCGCGGCTGGGGCGCAATCCCGGCCTATGGCGAGGCGGTGTGGAACGCGGTGCTGGACACCGCCTATAGCCAGCCAGGCGACTATCTGCAGGGGCCGCTCGGCACCTTCTTCATCGCCGCACAGCCGCCGCTGCTGCCCACGCTTTGCGTGCTCACCAACAAGACCCTGACCGCGACGCGGCCTGATGGCGCCCTCGCCCCCGGGGTGAACGGCTATGGCGGCGTGCAGAGGACGCAACAGATGCTGCTGCTGGACGACTGGCCGGCGAGCGTGCTGATGGCCCGCGCCGGTGCGCATCATGGCGGGGAACTGCCGGGCGAGCCGGGGCCGCCGACCTGGAGCGTGCTGCTGCCGCCTTCGGCACAGCCTACCTGCGGCGGGCTGCAGCCCGGCGACCTCCTGCAGGACCGTGGCGAGTTCACCGCGGTGATCACCACCGTCGAGGAAACTACGCTCGGCTGGCGACTGGCGGCCGCCCAGGCGGTGGCGTGATGGCCGATCAATCGGACGTGGAGAGCGCACTCGTCGACGCCATCGCGCAGACGCTCTATCCCTCCGGCTCCGACCGCACATCAGCGATCGGCGGCACGACGGCACGGATCTACCGGGGCTGGCCGGTAACGCAGGCGCTGAATGCGGACCTGGCTGCGGGGATCGTCAATGTCAGCGTCTTTCCTGCGGGCGAGCCCGTCGAGACGACGCGCTATACCAGCCGCTGGCACGTGACGGAGGCGAAGGCGCCCACGCTGAAGCCGATCATCCGCCGCAACATCGTGACCTTCACCGGCACGCCCGCTGCCGGGCAGATGGCCGGCATGGCCGTGAATGGAGAGACCTTCGTCTATCTCGTGCAGGCCGGCGACAGCGCCGCCCTGGTGGCCGCCGCCCTCGCCGCGCAGATCTCGGCCGCAGGAATCCTCGCGCAGTATTCCAACGTCACCATCGCCTTGCCGGGCGCCCGCCAGGTGCTGGCCCGGGTTGAACAGGCGCAGAACGCCTATCGCGAAACCCGCAGGCAGCGGCAGAGCTTCCGCGTGACCTGCTGGTGCCCCAGCCCCGCGCTGCGGGATGAGACCTGCGCCATGATCGACGCGGCCCTTGCCGATACATCCTTCCTGCCGCTCGGCGACGGCACGGCGGCGCGGCTGAGCCTCGCAGGAGGGGCCACTCTGGACCAGATGGAGAACGCCGCCCTCTACCGCCGCGACCTGCTCTATGCCGCGGACTACGCCACCATCCTCACCGCAGCTCAGCCGTCGATGGTCTTCGGCACGGGCACCTTGTCCACGCCTGCCGGAACGCTCTCGCCCCTCCTCGGCTAAACCCAAGGAACATCCATGCCCATCGTTCAACAGGGCGCCATCAATACGACGGCGCTGGTGGTGCCCGACCTCTATGTGCAGATCGTGCCACCGCAGACGCTGCTGCTCAACGGCGTGCCGACGGACGTGCTCGGCGTCGTCGGCAGTGCGAGCTGGGGGCCCGTTGGCACGCCGGTGACCCTCGGCAGCATGGCGCAGTATGCAGCGGCCTTCGGGCCCGTGATGCCGCGCCTGCACGACATGGGAACGCCCGTTGCCGCCGCCGTGCAGCAGGGAGCGCAGAACTTCCGCTGCGTGCGCGTGACGGACGGCACCGATACGTCGGCGAGCCTGACCTTGCAGAGCGCCATCACCCTGACGGCCGCCCATACCGGCAGCTACGGTAACGGCATTTCGGTTTCGCTCTCCGCCGGATCACAGGCGGGCAGCACGCGCATCACGGTGGCCCTGCCGGGGACGACGCCCGAGATCTTCGACAACATCACCGGGAGCGGTGCGGCGCTGTGGCAGGCCATGGTGCTCGCCCTCAATACCGGCAACGGGCCCCTGCGCGGCGCCTCCCAAATCGTCACCGCATCCTATGCTGGCGGCACGGCAGCGCCGGTGGCGGGCAGCTACAGCTTTGCGAGCGGCACCCCGGGCACGGATGGTGCGACGGGCGTGACGGCCGGAACCCTCATCGGGCACGACACCCTGCCCCGGACGGGGATGTATGCGCTGCGCGGGCAAGGATGCTCCGTCGCCCTGCTGGCGGACGCAACGGACAGCACGCAATACACGACCCAGGCAGCCTTCGGACTGTCCGAGGGCATCTACATGATCCTGACCGGACCCTCCGGCGACACGCCGGAAAACGCGGTGACGACGAAGGCGGCGGCGGGGCTGGACAGCTACGCCGCCAAGCTGATGTTCGGCGACTGGATCTATTGGTACGACCAGACCAATGCGCAGACGCGGCTGATCTCGCCGCAGGGTTTCGCGGCCGGGCGGATCGTCAACCTGTCTCCCGAGCAATCGAGCCTCAACAAGCAGATCTACAGCATCGTCGGCAGCGAGAAGAGCGGGACGGCGGGCAGCGGGCAAAGCGCCACCTATTCCACCGCCGAACTGCAGCAGCTCTTCCAGAACGGTATCGACGTCATCTGCAATCCACAGCCCGGCGGCGGCTATTGGGGCGTGCGCTGCGGGCACAACTCCTCCTCCAACGCTGCCGTGAACGGTGACAACTACACGCGGATGACCAATTACATCGCGGCGACGCTCAGCGCCGGCATGGGCCTCTATGTCGGGCAGGTGATCAACGTCGCGCTGTTCCAGAACATCCGGGCGACGCTGCTCTCCTATCTCCAGGCGATGCTCACCGAGGGCTTGCTGGGCAGCACCGATGGCAGCCAGCCCTTCGCCGTGGTTTGCGATCTCTCCAACAATTCGGCGAGCCGCACCGCGCTCGGCTACGTGCAGGCGGACGTTCAGGTTCGCTACCAGGGCATCAACGAGAAATTCATCGTCAATGTCGAGGGCGGCCAGACGGTGCAGGTGAGCAGCCAGACCCTGACCACCAGCCCCCATTCGTAACGGAGCAGCGACATCATGGCTCTCAACAGCTTCTCGACGGGCAAGGACTGCCAAGTGGTCGTGCTCGGCCCCTTCGGCCGCGTCGACTTCGATCACGTCACCGGCTTCGAAAGCCGGCAGGTAACTGCCTCCGTCCGCGTCGACCGGATGGACGGCACGATGCTGGGCGCTGAACTGCCCAAGGGCTGGGACGGCGTTTTCGACATCGAACGCGGCTCCCCCGCGGTGGACGACATGCTGTCCCAGATCGAGCAAAGCTACCTGTCCGGTACCACGCCGGCCGCCGGCACGCTCTATCAATATATCGACGAGATTGATGGATCTACCTCAACCTACCAGTTCAACGGTGTTGTGTTCAAGCTGGCCTCGGCCGGCGCCTACAAGGGCGACGCGAGCGTGAAGCAGAAGCTGGAGTTCTTCGCGACCAGCCGGAGCCGCGTTTCGTGAGCGCGCCGGCCGCCGCCCTTCTGGCTGCGGGCGCCGTCATCGAGACGGTGGACGGGGAAGGCCGCGTGCTGAGCGTGCGGCCGCCGCATGCGCTAGATCAGCTGCGCCTGTTCAAGGCGGTGGGACCGCGGCTCGCGCAGAACCAGCCCTATCTGGGCATGGCGCTCGTCGCCTGCGCCGTGGTTGCCATCGACGGCGTCCCTGTCCCTTGCCCGAGCAACGAACAGCAAATCGAGAGTCTGGTTCTACGCCTGGGCGATACCGGGTTGCGCGCGGCAGGCGCCGTGCTGGAACCTGCCCCGACCGCGGACGAGATGCGAGAGCTGGCGGGAAACTCAGCCGGCACCCCGATCTGATCGAATGCCTGTGGCTCGTGAAGAACGGGGTGCCTTTCGACATCGCCTTCACCCTTCCCGCGATCGATCGGCGCGCCTTCGCCGTCGCCTTGGGCGAGATGAGTGGGGCGCGATACGACTGGGGCACGCTTGCATGGGAAAGCTGACCCGGCTTCCGACGGAGGCCGATTGGGATGCGATCGGCCGCAGGCTGCTGGACGCCGCCGCTGGCTTCCTCGCCGAGGCAGCCGCTACACGGGCCGGCGTGCCGCGCGCCGCACTCCACGTCGAGTGCCACGATGGTGCTGAAGCCCGCATCGTGGCCACGGCGCCCGCGGTCGTCGCACGGGAACAAGGTGCGCCTGGAAGACCGCCGGAGAGCCTGCTCGCCCCGCGTGCTGCCGATCTCACGATTTTGCGGAACCAGTTGATCCAGATTCTCCGTGGGGAGGAGGCATGATCGAGCTCGAAGCCATCGGCATCTCCCTCGTGCTGGACAATGGCGTGGCCGAGGGAATGCAGCGGCTGCGCCGGGACCTCGCCCTGTTCGACCAGGGCGTGGCGGCGCGGGCCACAACCCTGCAGCGCCTGACGCAGCGGGCGCTCGGCCCCGCCCGCCCCGCGCCAGTGGCGACACCACAACCACGGCCGAACCATCCGCCGGTGCCCCAGACAAGCCCGTCCGCAAAGGATGCGGATGACGCCGTGCGACAGGTGCCACCCGTGGAGGTCCCGCCCGTACGCCCGGCTGCGCCGCCGCGCCCTGCGCTCGTCACCCCAGCGGCCGAGCCGATACCCGCCGCCGCGCCGACTCCGGCGCCACCGCAGCGCCCCGCGCCCCGACCGGCGCAACCGGCCGTCCAAGCCGCCGCGTCTCCTCGGCGGCCAGTCGCGCCGACCCCATCGCCCCCGGAGACGACACCGCAACGGCCAAGGATCATCGAGCCGCAGCAGCCACGCCCGCGCCCGCAGATCACCGTGCAGATGACGGCCTCGCCCGCTCCGCCGCGCATCTTGCCGCCCGCAGGCGCTGACAAGGGTCTGCGCCCCAGCACCGTTTCGCCACCCGCTGCGGCACCCGCCCCGATCGTCGTGCGGCCCGGCCAGCGCTCCACGCCCCCTGCGGAGCCGAGGATGCCGAGCCGGCCCGCGACCACGCCCCGGCCCGTGTCGGTCCCCCCCAAGCGGCGCGGCGGACCGGATGAAGCGACGGCCCAACCGCCGCCCCGCCCGAAACCCGCGGTCTGGCCCGTCTTCGCGCCCCGCACGGCCCCGCCGCGCCCGACCGCGCCTGTCTCCGTCGCGCCACGCGCCGCGCCGCAGCCGCCCCCCGGTGTTCCCGCTGCGCCACGGGCGCCGGAGGCTGCCTTCTCCGCCGCACCACCACCGGCCTCACCGGTGGCGCCTTCAGGTCCGGCCGCCGGATCGCCCCCGGCCCAAGCGCCGACGGAGACGCGAGAGACGCCCGCGGCAGCAGCCCCGGTGCAAGGCGATCTCTGGCTGGACGGTGCGCAGATCGGCCGCTGGCTCGCCGAGACCATGGCGCGGCAGGCGGCACAGCCGCCGCGCGCCGCGCGGCGCTTCAACAGCCGCATGATGCCGGCCTGGCCCGGCATGACCTTCTGACCGGCAGGACGAGGAACCGCCCATGGCCACGACCGTCACTCTCGGCTTCGTGCAGCTGCAATCCTTCGAGGTGCCTGCCGTCATTCACTTCGGCGGCCGTCAGAGGCTTGCCGTACACGACCTGCCCGGCGGCGGCCGCGTGATCGACGTAATGGGTGGCGCCGATGACGACATCGTCTTCGGCGGCGTCATCTCGGGCGACAATGCCGATACGCGGGCGCAGTTGCTGGACGCCTTGCGCATCTCGGGCGCGAGCGTGCCGCTCAGCTGGGGCGAGCAGTATTTCATCGTCATCGTCGCGGAGGCCCGTTTCGACTACTGCAAGCCCTGGTGGATCCCCTACCAGCTGCGCTGCGTGGTGCGCAGCAACCTGGTCTATGGCGCGGTCGCGACTGCAGCCTTGGCCACCGTGGGCGTGTTGTCCGACCTCGCCCAGGCGGCGAGCCAGTTGGACAGCCTGCCCCCCGGCCTGACAGCGGCCGAGACGGCTGTGGCGGACCCAGACGCCTTCACGCCCGGGACCGCCGGCCATGCGGCGGCCCTGTCCTCCCTGCAGTCTGTGCAGAACGCGGTGACCGGTGACCTTGCAACCTCCGGGCGCGCGCTGCCGGGCTTCGACCTCAGCCTGACCGGGCAAAGCCCGTCTTCCGCCGCGGCTGCCATGACCGGTGCCACGCAGGTGGCCGGCGGTCTCGCCACGCGAAGCGCGGTCTCGGCCTTTCTGGGCCGCGGCCTGGCCACCCTCACCCAAATGGGAGGAGAGGCATGACGACGATTACGGTTGCCGGGGGCGACCTGTTCCGCATCGCGGCCGAGCGGCTGGGTGACGCCACGCAATGGGTCCGCATCGCCCAACTCAATGGGCTGCGCGACTTCCGCCTGAGCGGTATCACCACGCTGCGCCTGCCCCCCGTCACGCCGGATGCCGGAGGCGGCCTTGCCGCTTCCTGAGTTCGGCCAGGCCCGCAGCGTCTTCGTCATGCTACTGCTCGATGGCACCGAGGTGGCCGGCGTCATGGAGGCGGAGATCGGCACGAGCGACCATCAGGTCGCGGGCTGGTTCCGAGTGACCCTGGCGCTCGGCACCAGCGGAGGCATGACGCCGGCCCAGCTGAGCGGGATGACGGACACGATTGCGGAGATCCGCGTGGGCCTTGCCGAAGCCGGCCTGCCGCCCGCCACGGCGCTGTGGCAATCCCTGCTCACCGGACCCGTGGACAGCATTACCATCGACATGGCGGAGGCCACGGCGCATCTGACCGGGCGAGACTTCTCCGCCCTGTTCATCGACAGTCTCACCGCCGAGACCTTCGCGAACCACACGGCGAGCGAAATCGCCCAAACGCTTGCCATGCGCCACGGGCTGACACCCGAAGTCACCCCGACCCGCACGCCTGTTGGCCGCTACTATCAGGATGGCCACGATCTCAGCTCCCTGCACCAGGCGAGTGCCACCGTGACCGAATGGGATCTGCTGCATGCACTGGCGGAGGCGGAGGGTTTCGACCTCTTCGTCCAGAACCGAAGCCTCTTCTTCGCGCCGCCCCTGGCCGAGGCCGCGCCGGCGCTGTGGCAATGGCGGCCGGGCGGACTAGACGGGACGACCCTGACGACCTTGCGCCTGGAGCGCAGCCTGGCACTCGCTCGCGACATCGTGGTGACCGTGCAAAGCTGGAACAGCCGGACGGCGCGGATGATTACGCAGACGGTGCGCGCGTCCACGCAAGGCCGCTTGCGGCGATCCGCCGCGGCACAGGCGGGCGGCAACGCGGCGACCTACGTGCTGATCCGGCCCAACCTGTCGGCGGCGGATGCAATGGCGCTCGCCACCACGACGCTTGCCGACCTCAGCCGGCACGAGCGGGTGGTGACGGCGACGATGCCGGGCGAACTGACGCTTGCGCCCCGCAGCCTGGTGACGCTGACGGGGACGGACAGTGATTTCGACCAGACCTACGTGGTGGACGAAATCCTTCGCCGCATTTCGCTGCAAGACGGCTTCATACAGACCGTGCGTTGCGTCAACACACCCTTGCGAGCCGCATCATGATGGAGGCATGGCTGAACGCAATGCGCGCCCAGGCGGGCGCCATGGCGAACCTTCCGGGGCAGTTGCGCTGCGGCGTGGTGCAATCCCTCGACACGAAGACTTATTGCGCCAAGGTGATGCTGCAACCCGAAGGCGTGCTGACCGGCTGGCTGCCGATCACGAGCCCCTGGGTGGGCGACGGGTGGGGCTTGGTAGCGCCGCCCGTGCCCGGACAGCAGGTGATGGTGGCCGCGCAGGAAGGGCGCGCCGAGCACGGCATCATTCTCGGCGGTCTCTTCTCGAACGAAGCACGAGCCCCGGCGGCGGCGGCCGGCGAAGCCTGGCTCGTGCATCGCTCCGGCAGTTTCCTCACGTTCCGCAACGACGGCAGCATAGAGGCGCAAGCGACGCTGTGGAGACTGACCGGGACGCTCTCCGTCAGCGGCGATCTGCTCGTGGGCGGCGACATTGCCGACCGGAACGGGGGACGCGGCACGCTGAACAGCCTGCGGACGATTTACGACGCCCATGTCCATCCCGGTGTGCAGAGCGGACCGGCCGAGACCGGGCTGCCCATTCCTCAGGCGTAGATCCGGATGTTCGATCTCTTCCATGTCATCGGTGGCGATCTCACCATCGCCGCCAGCGGCGACCTTGCCGCCGCCGCGGGGAGCGCCTTGGGCGAGCAGCGCGTGCTGCGGCGCCTGCTGACCAATGCCGGTGATTATCTCTGGAACCTGCCCTATGGGGCGGGTCTGCCGGCCATGGTGGGCACGCCCGCAGATGCCGGCGCAATCACCGGCCTCGTACGACACCAGATTTTCCTGGAGGGCGCCGTCGCCCGGCTGCCGGCGCCCATCGTCGCCGTGCAGACGGAGAACGGCATCGTCTCGCTCTCGATCACCTACACGGACGCGGCGGAGGCAACGACGCAGACGGTGGGTGCCACGCTCTCCCTCTGACCCGACCCTCGGTCTCACGAGAAGCACATGCAGCTTTCGCTCCGCAACTTCACGACGCTCGTCGAACAGTCTGCCGCGGCCGTGCAGGCAAGCGCGGCCCAGCTTCTGGATTTCACCCCTGGTTCGGTTCTCCGGGCGATTCTCGAGGCCAATGCCGGGCTCGGCCTGTGGATGCAGTGGCTGATTCTGCAGGTCTTGCAGAGCACGCGCCTCGCTACCAGCAGCGGCGCCGATGCCGACAGCTTCGGCGCCGATTTCGGCTTCAGCCGGCTGCCGGCGGTGGCAGCCACCGGCGATGCGACCTTCAGCCGCTTCACGCCCGGCCAGTCGGCTTTGGTGCCGAGCGGGACGAGAATTGCAACCGCCGATGGCGCCACGGACTTCATCGTCACCGCCGATGCGCAACATGCCGCCTGGAACGCGACCCTGGATGGCTACCAACTCGGCGCGGGCCTTGCTTCGGTGACCGTCCCTGTGCTGGCCGTAGCCCCGGGCAGCGGCGGCAACCTGCTGCCAGGCACGATCAGCCTGATCACCAGCACGCTTCCGGGGATCGACGCCGTCACCAACGCCACGGCTACGAGTGGCGGGCTGGACGCCGAGAGCGATGCCAGCTTTCGCAGCCGCTTTCAAAGCTTCATCGACAGCCGGTCCCGTGCCACCGTGCAGGCCGTGCGCTACGCCGTGACGAGCCTGCGCCAAGGCATCAGCTGCAGCCTGCAAGAAAACACGGACGGTGCCGGCGCCTTCGCGCCGGGGCGTTTCCTCGTCACCCTGGACGATGGCTCCGGTGCACCGCCCAGCGCGCTGATCACGGCCGCTCAGGCGGCAGTCGACATGGTGCGGCCTATCGGCTCGATCTTTACCGTGCAGCCGCCATCCCAGGTTTCGGCCGACATCTCCATGAACCTCGACCTCGTCCCGGGCAGCGACGCAGCCGGGACCATCGCCGCCGTGAATGCCGCCGTGAGTGGCTTCGTCAACACCCTGCCGGTCGGAAGCCCGTTGCCCTATACCCGCCTGGCGCAGCTCGCCTACGACGCGAGCCCCGCGGTGCGGAACGTCAGCGGGCTCACCCTCTGCGGCGGCATCGCCGATCTCGCGGCCGGCCCCGGCGCGGTCATCAAGCTCGGCACCCTCGCGATCAGCTGAAAGCCCGCCGCCATGACCGGTGACCAAAAGGATATGCAGGCGCGGCTGCGCGACCTGCTGCCGCGCGGCTGGTTCGCGGACGAAGCGCCGATCCTCTCCGCCGTGCTCGCGGGGCTGGGCTCCGCCTGGGCCTGGACCTACGACCTGCTGGCCTATGTCAGCCGGCAGGCCCGGCTCGCAACGGCGAGCGGCGGATGGCTGGACCTGATCGCTGCCGATTTCGGCGGCTCCGGCTGGGGCCGCCTGCCCGACGAGGCGGACGAGAGCTTCCGCAACCGCATCCAGCTCAACCTGCAGCGCCTGCGCGGCACGCGGGGTGCGCTCATGGCCAATCTGACGGCGCTGACGGGCCGGGCGCCACGCGTCTTCGAACCCGCGTTTCCACCCGACACCGGCGGCCTGGGCGCCGCGGGCCTCGGCTGGAACACCAGTGGCGGCTGGGGCAGCCTATCCTTGCCCTATCAATGCTTCGTCCTGGCCTATCGGCCGCATGGCGGCGGGATCGCCGATCTCGGCGGTTGGGGAAGCCTCGGCGACAGCGTTGCCCTCGGAGGCTGGAACAGCGGCGCGATCGCTTGGGGGGACCCGACTCTCATCCGCGGCGCCGTCACCGACGCGCAGATCCTGGCGGCGGTCGCGGATTCCCTGCCCGTCGCCACGATCGCCTGGACCGCCCTTTCGAATTGAGGAGTCTTCATGGACCGGCAAATCGTCTATCCTGGCGCGATCCCGCTGGATACGGATTTCCTCTCGCTGAACCGGGCGGCGATGGTGGCGATCGGCACCCTCGCCCGCGCCGTGCTGGGCACCACGACCGTGGCCGACGGCTTGGCGTGCCAGCCGACGACACCCGCCTCGCTCACGGTCACGGTGGGGGCCGGGTCAATCACCGCCCTCGGGCCCGTCGACAGCCTCAGCTACGGCTCCCTCGGCGCCGACACCACCCATCAGGTGGTGCGGATCGGCATCAACCTCGATCCTACGAGCTTTACGCTGACCCCGCCGCCAACGCCGGGCCAGAGCATCACCTATCTCATCGAAGCCGCCTTCGACGAGGAGGACGCCGGTCCCGTCGTTCTGCCCTATGTCAATGCGGCCAACCCCTCCCAGCCTTATTCTGGGCCGGACAACTCCGGCACTTCGCAGAACACGCAACGCATCCAGAGGGTGCAGCTGCAGTTGAAGGCGGGGGCCGCCGCCAATACGGGAAGCCAAACGGCCCCGGCCGTGGATGCTGGCTGGTCCGGCCTCTATCTCATCACGGTCAACAACGGGCAGACCGCGATCACCGCGGCGCAGATCGCGACCCACCCCGCCGCGCCCTTCCTCTCCTACAAGCTGCCCCGCCTGACCCCAGGCTTTTCGCGCAGGATCACCTTCGGCGCATCGACGAGCTTCACAGTGCCGCTCGGCGTCACGCTGCTGCGGGCGAGCGTTGTGGGTGGTGGCGGCGGCGGCGGCGGCTCGAACGGCAGCTATGCCGGTGCCGGCGGAGGTGCCGGTGGCTATGCGAGTGGCACCTTCACCGTGACGCCGGGCAGCACCATTGCGGTGACCGTCGGGGCCGGGGGCGTGGGCGGCCCCGCCGGAAGCGCAGCCGGGAATGGCGGCAATTCGATTTTTGGCGCCCTTCTGAGCGCCAGCGGCGGCCAGGGCGGGCAATTTCAAAACACGAGTTCCACGCCCGGGGGCGCCGGAGGCGCGGGCAGCGGCGGTGAGCTTGCAACGCTCGGCGGCTATGGTGCCGACGGACAGAACGGCGCCACCGTCATTGGTGGCCATGGCGGCCAAAGCGTTCTCGGTGGTGGCGGGCGAGCATCCACCGCCGGCAATACCGCGTTGAACGGCCAGGCCGCCGGCTCCGGCGGTGGCGGCACCTACAACTCCGCCGGCAATGGCGGACAGGGCGCCGCCGGCCTCGTCATCCTGGAGTATTGATATGGCAACCCAGGCAAACCATTCCTGGAAGCCGAGCGCCGCACGCCTGCTCACCATCACCGGGTTCGAGCGCCGCCCGCGTGGTGCAGGCCCGCTGCCCGGCCCCGCCACCGTGACCGCATGGCCCCCCAAGGACCCGGGAGATCTTCTCGACTATGCCTATGATATCTCGCCCGCCCTCCGCGGTGACGAGGGCGACAGCATCGCCACGCTCGACGTCACCATAACCCCCGGGCTCGCCGGCGACCTGACGCTGACCGCGAGTTCGGTGGACGGGCAAATGGCGATTCTCTGGTTCGGCGCAGGCGAAAGCGGCACCACCTACGCCGTGACCCTCGCCATCACCACCATCGCCGGTCGGGAGTTCCAGCGCACCGTCTATCTCCCCTGCATCGGGCTTTCGGCACTGCCGCCGCTCGGCACGGAACTGGTGACCGAAACGGGTGCCGCGATTCTCGACCACGGAGGCAACCCCATCTTCATCGAGAGTTGAGACATGTCAGACACCAGCACAACCAGTTCCGGAACCACAAGTTCGAGTACAGCGTCATCGGTCGCTGCGACTGTGACACCCTTGTCCACACGCCCGGATATCCGAGCTCACCTGCTCATCGTTCCCGAAAGCGATGAACCGCTCGTGGATGAATACGGCAATCCCATCGTGATCGAAAGTTGACTGCATGCCCACCATCGACCAATTGCAGGCGGCGATCGCGAGTTCCGACACCGACGAACTGATGGCCACGCAAAGTGGCAGTTCGCGCAAGGTGACCCGGGCGCAATTGCTGGCGGGGCTTCAGCCCGCCATCGTGGTGCCGCCGGGGGCGCTCCTCGGCAACAGTGGCAGCAGCAGTAGCGGCCCGCTCGCCATCACCGTCGGCAGCAACCTGACGCTCACCAATGGCGTACTCAGTGCGCCGGCACCTTTCGTCATTTCCAACCTCCCCTCCGGCAGCACACCGGCGGCCACGGATCTCGTCCCGCTTTCCCAGAACGGGACCGCAGGAAGCGTGAGCTACGGCACCTTCCTTTCGGGCCTCACGACTCTCGCCAGCTTCGATGCCTCGCCATTGCAGGCGATCGCGACGGGCGGCAGCACCCGCCGCAGTCTCGGCGCCCTCCTCGGCGACGCCGTGACCCTCGAAGATTTCGGCGCCGCGGGAGATGGCACGACCAACGACAGCGCAGCCTTCACGGCCGCCATCGCGAGCCTGCGCCCCATCCGGCTCGGCCCCAAGACCTACGTGATCAACGGGCCGCTGGCCCTGAGTCACGCGAGCGCGCTGACGCTGATTGGCGTGCCGGGGCAGACGGTGGTGCGGCGGCTGACGCAGGGGAGTGGCAGCAGCTGGATCACCCTCACTGCCCCCGCCATTCACATGGAAGGCATCATCTTCGACGCCAATAGCAGCATCACGACCGCCACCACCGCGGTGACCATCGCCGCGAGCTGCCTGCGTTCGACGACCGACCGTTGCGCCTTCGCCAATGCGGTGACGGGTACGGGGCTGCTCTACGTGCATTCCGATCCGGTGCTTGCGCGGCACACCGTCTCCTGCTCGGAGGCCTACGGCAACAAGACCGGTATCAGCTGTCAGGCGGCGGACGGCCTGACCGTAAGCGCCTGCCACGTGCACGACAACAGTGGCACGGGCATCTCCGTCGATTACGTCAACACTGCGCATACGGTGAAGTCCCGTCTCAGCACCATCACCGGCAATCAGTGCTGGAACAACTATATCGGCATTGCGGTGGGTGACTACGCGGCCGCCTACGCCTCTCCGCCGACGATCACCAATCAGACCGCCGACGGCATGCTGAGCGTGGTCTGCGGCAACATCTGCCACGACAACGGAGAATACGGGATCGTGGCCCAGGGCTACAACCTGCTGGTCCAGGGCAATCTCGTCTACAATAACGGCGGCACCAATCCGGACAATGGAGGCATTCTCGCCAATTGCTGGGCGAGCGCCATCGTGGGCAACGTGGTGAGCAACCACCTGGGTTTTGGCATCGATGCGGGTGCTGCGAACTTCGTCCTCATTTCCGACAATCTGGTGACCACCTCGCGCATCGGCATCAATGCCGGTGGGGCGCAGGAGCCGAGGGTCACCGGCAATTCCATCATCGCCGCGAGCTACTACGGCATCGTCATCTACAACAACGAAACGGATGCCGGCGGCAACGTGATCGGCGTGCCCAGCGTCGGATGCTCCATCACCGAGAACGTCATCGACATTCCGGCGGGGGGCGGCGGCATTCTGCTGATCGACGGTCCGCAGCAGGTGCAGGTGGCGCGCAACAACTTTCTGACCACATCGGGAGCCGACATCGGCCTATTCCTGCTTCCGCTCACGGACAGCGTGACGATTGCCGACAACCTCGTCAACGGCGCGCCATCGATGCATTACGCCGATGCTGCCGTTACCACCGCCGGTGTTTATGCGGGGCTCAATACGCTGCTCTATCCCGATTGTGTCGACGCCATTTCGGTGGCGACCGCCGGTACGGCGATACAAAGCATCCGGTCGTTGAATGCAGACAATTACGCACCCTACGTCACCTTCCTCAAACTCACGGCCGGCGGCAGTGGTTATACGAGCGCACCGACGGTGACGATCAGCGGCGGTGGCGGCTCGGGTGCGACCGCCATCGCCTATGTCTACAACGGTGCCGTGATCGGCTTTCGCATGCAGACTCTGGGGTCCGGCTATACCAGTGTTCCGAGCGTCAGCTTCAGCGGTGGCGGCGGGTCTGGTGCCGCGGCAACGGCGGTCGTCGGCATTCCCGTCCCCACCGGCCGGCGCCTGCGCGTCTTCAGTAGCGTCGCCGTACAATGGGCGTCGACCGGCAGCAAGCCGAGCCAGACGACGCCGAGCGGCACGAGCATCACCACCCCGGCGAACTCCGAAATCACCTGGCTCGGGATCCAGGGAAGCTGGTACGCGTCCGGTTTCCAGCAGACTGACTATCTGTCCCCGCAAAGCGATGGCAGCGTCACGCTTCGCAGCATCGCAGGCGACGTGCGGCTGCGCCCGACGGGTAGCGGCGCCGTGCGGTGGCAAAGCGACAGCCAGAGCACCGGCTGCACGACGAGCATCGGCAGCGGCGCCCCGACGGGCGTGGTAAGCGCGCCACCCGGTTCCGATTACCGCAACCTCACCGGAACGGCCGGCAGCATCTTCTGGATCAAACAATCCGGTACCAACGCGCAAGGCTGGGTCGCGATCGCCTGACCAGCGAGGGAAGACAGACTCATGCCCACAATCGCCAAACTTCCAGCCGCTGACAGCCTGTCCGCCAGCGACGTTCTCGCCATCGATCAAGGCGACGGCACCCATGGCGTGACGCTCGGCACGCTGCTCAGCGGGCAGCAACCAGCGATCCTGGCGCCGAGCGGCACCTTGCTTGGCCGTGTCTCTCTGGGTGCAGGCGGACCGGAAGCGGTAAGTCTGGGCAGCGGTCTGGTACTGAGCGGCGGTACACTCAGCCTCGGCGGTTCACTGGACGGTCTGCTCGCGGGTGAGACGGTGAGCGAGTTGCAAGCGGCGGCCCCAGCGCGAGACACCGACGCGATCGCCGTGGACCAGGGCGGCACGGCTCTGACGCGCCAGACCTTCGCCGCCCTTTGGACCTACATCATGGCGAAGCTGCCGCAGGCGAAGCACCGTGTGGTGGAACTGACAGGCGCGACTGTGCTGGACGCAACCGCGCACAACGACGCCCTGCTCGTCTGCACGCAGCCGCTGACTTTGACCGCCAACTTCGCCAATATGGGCTCCGGCTTCTGCTGCGAGGTGATCAATCTCTCATCCGGAGACGTGACGATGGGCACCGGCATCACCGTCGGATCGGGCAATGCCGCCCTGCCAAAGTCTGCCAGCGCGCGCCTCTGGGCCGTGGCCTATTCCGGCGGCAATCTCGTCTATTGGGTGGGCGCCGGCAGCAGCACGACCGATAGCGGATCAGGGGGCAGCTCCGGCGGATCAAACGGCGGAGGGAACGCCGCCGTGCTGACCTTCCAAACCGCACCGTCCGGTTCCTACGCCCCGTCCCAAGCCGGTGTCGGGGTGAATGCGACTCTCGACCCGGGAACGGCGGGGAACGGCGTGCAATTCGGCATTTCCGCTTCCCCGACCAGCGCACCAGCCAGCTGGACGGCCGGTCTCCTCGTCAACACCCAGGCGAACGGCGACACCTTCTGGGGGGCTTATCTGACCATGCCGGCGACCCCGGGGACCTATTACTGCTGGGCGGCAACGGTGGACGAGGCGACGACAGCCGTGAGTGCCGCCTTCACCGTCTCCTGACGCGCGCGCAGCGCCACCATTCCCTCCCACCGCCACAGGCGGCCCAAAAGCGATCGAACCCTCATGATCACCCAACAAGGTGCCCTGAACACGACGGCGCTCGTCGTGCCGGATCTTTATGTCCAGCTCGTGCCCCCGGCCCATCTGCTGCTGAACGGGGTACCCAGCAACCTGATCGGCGTCGTGGGTTCGGCAAGCTGGGGCCCGGTCAACAAGCCT
This sequence comes from Acidisoma sp. 7E03, assembly GCF_054665075.1. Lineage (NCBI taxonomy): Bacteria > Pseudomonadati > Pseudomonadota > Alphaproteobacteria > Acetobacterales > Acidocellaceae > Acidisoma > Acidisoma sp. 7E03. Next base: position 414,059 of record NZ_BAAFHE010000002.1, on the reverse strand, counting down.
CTGATCATCGGGAACATGGCCGAATACGCGGCCAGTTTCGGCCCGGTCATGAACCGGCCTTTCGACATGGGCACCCATGTCGCGATCGCGACGCAGCAGGGGGCCAGCGCTTTCCGATGCCTGCGGGTGACGGACGGCACCGAAAGCGCGGCGACCGCCGAGGGACCGGCCGGATGCATCCACTTTACGGCCATACATAGCGGCAGCCTCGGCAACCGGCTGAGCGTCACGCTGAGTGCCGGCAGCAAAGCCGGGAGTTGGGCCGCCATCATCGGCCTGCCCGGGCTTCCGGTCGAACGCTTCGACAATGTCGAGGGGAACGGGGCGAGTTTCTGGACCGCCCTCGCGCTCGCCATCAATACCGGCGCCGGCCAGCTCTCGGCGCGTGGCTCACGCTTCGTCCGCGCGACCACCGAGGGTGGGGCGACCGCACCGAGCACGACCACCTTCCAGCTTTCCGGCGGCAGCGATGGTGCGGCGGGGGTGTCCACCGCCTCCCTGCTCGGCGACATGACCTCCCGTAGCGGCATGTATGCGCTGACGGGACAAGGCTGCGCCCTGCTCGACCTCTGCGATGCGACGGAGAGGGTTCATTGGCCAGAAATCGAGGCCTTCGCCGCGTCCGAGGGTCTTTATGCCATGCTGGCGGGGGGCGCGGGCGAAACCATTCCCGACGCGGTGGCGGCAAAAAGCGCCGCCGGGCTCGACAGCAGCGCGGTGAAACTCCTCTTCGGCGACTGGCTCTCCTGGTGGGACGCGACGAACGCCGCGCAGCGCCTCGTCTCCCCGCAAGCCTTCGCAGCCGGGAGACTGAGCAACCTGTCCCCCGAGCAGTCCGGGCTCAACAAGCCGATCTATGCCATCGCCGGGAGCGAAGGCGTGGGCCTGCCTGGTACCGGCCGCAGCCGCGCCTATAGCAGTGCGGAACTTCAGGCCTTGTTCGAGGCTGGAATCGATCTCATCACCAACCCTGGGGCAGGCGGGCAGACATTCTGGACACTGCGGCTCGGCCACAACTGCGCCAGCAATCCGGCGATCTACGGCGACAGCTACACCCGCTTGACGAATTACATCGTGGCGACGCTTGCGGCCGGGATGGGGCTCTATGTCGGCCGCGTCATCAACGCTGCATTGCTACGCGAAATCCGCAGCACGCTCCTCGCCTTTCTCTCGGCCCTTCTTGACCAAGGCCTTCTCGGCAGCACGGATGGCAGTCGCCCATTCGCCGTTCTGTGCGATGCTGCGAACAATCCTCCAACCCGACTTGCCCTCGGCTACGTGCAGGCGGACGTGCAAATCCGCTATCAGGGGATTACGGAGAAATTTCTTGTCAATCTCGATGGCGGCGCCAGCGTCCTCGTCTCGTCCGCAGGCAGTGCAGCAAGCGGTGGGTCAGCGGGCGGATCAGGCGGATCGGGCAGCACCGGCACGGGCAGCGGCGGTTCGAGCAGCTCGACGACCCTCAGCTTTCAGACGCCGCCCATCGGGCCCTACGCGGCAGGCCAGACCGATATCGGCATCAACGCCGTTCTTTCCCCTGGCAGCACGACCGCGAGCATCACCTTCGGCTGGTCAACCTCGGCGACAACTGCGCCGACGACCTGGACGCCTGGTCTCTTTGTCAACAGCCAGAGCAATGGCGACGCGCTGTTCGGTGCCTATCTGGCGGCGCCGTCAGCGCCCGGCACCTATTACGGCTGGGTGTCGACGGCGGATGGCAGCGTGCATGCCGTCTCCGGCGCCGTGGTGGTAAGCTGATGCTGCTGGCAGCGCCGAGCAGAGCGCTCCTCGTCTCGACAGGGCACGTTCTGCGCACCACTGCCGCCTCCGACGGCGGTGGCAGCAGCGGCACCGGAGACGGCAGCGGCAGCCTGCCAACGCCCGCCGCCATCGCTGGACTTGCGGGCTGGTGGGAGGCCGGAACGGCTGCGGCGTGGAACCTGCCGGTGACAAGCCTCGCCGACCGCTCGACCGCGGGCCAAGCCATTCTCCCCTACCACTTCTACACAGGCAGCCGTGCGACGCCCGCCGCGCTGCTTACGACTCCGCGGTTGAACGGTCTCCTCGGGGGGCTCGGCGCGCCGATTGCACCGAGCGGCACTTATAGTCCTACGCTCGACCCCGATACCGGCCTCACCGTGCCCGGCCTGAGTTTCGCGCCCGACGAGGCTTGGACCCATATGCTGGTCTGGAGCCGCCCGAACCGACGCCAGGGCACGTACTACGTCAATGCCAACCCGGTCTCCCTCATCACAGCCAGTGGACAGGTGGTTCTCTCGCTCTCCTCCACGGGCAGCAGCCTGACGCTGTTTCCGACGGGAGCAGCCGTCCCTCTCTCCACGACCATGGCACGGCGGCACAGCCATGCGGTGATCCTCCGCCACACGCCCGGCCTGGGCGTGGAGGCCTGGCTGGATGGGGCGCAGGTGGCGACCGCCGTTCCCAACCCGATCGCATCGGGAAGCACCGCGGCTGTCGTGCTGATGCACGACATGACGCTGCAAGGCTCGGCCCAGCTCTGGTTCCATGAAATGGCCAGCTGGGCGCGCGCGCTCGACGATGCAGAAATGACGACCCTGATCGCCTGCGGCCGGCGCTGGCAACTGGGCTCTCGTCGAGGCGTGTCCCTCCTGGTGATGGGACAATCCAATGCGAGCTATTTTGTTGCCTCCGGCGGTGCTTCCGTGATGGCCCAAGGGCTCTCCTGGTATCTCGGAGCATTGGCTGGCAACGTGATTTTCCAGCCCTCCGGCACCTATGTGAGCCCGGAGCGCTATACGCAGGTGAACGGTCATCCCATCTCGAATTCGACGGCACCCCTCTTTCCACCCGGCGCAGGCAACGGCACCTTCCTGACCAATCCCGGAGACGGATCGGACCCTGCAAGCTGGAGCTTCGGTCCAGACGGGCTGGCGCTGCAAGCCTATCTGACCGGCGACATGGCTATTCCGACCCCCGAGGACCTTGCGGATATCGCCGCTCTGGTGTGGCCTTGGACGGAGCAGGATAGTACAGCACCCTATGGGCAAAAGGCACTCTACACCGGCACGGTGAAGCGTCTCGCCGCCCTCACCCGCGCGATCCTGGGCCGCACGGCCGCGAGCCTGCCGCTGCTGACGTGGAACGCCATTCCTTACGAAACCGATGACGGCGTGCAGATGGTGCGCGAAGCCATCGCCGATCTCGCCGCCGATGGGACCCAAAACCTCGCGGTCTTCGCAGGCCAGACGGCGGATAGCCTCCCGCTCGGCGCGGCGTATGACCCAACGACCGGCAGTTGGAGCGGCGGTGACAAAACGCATCGGGACGAGACCGACGAACTCGCCTTCGGCCATCGCGGCGCGCATGTCGCGGCACGGGTGGCACTCGCCGCCGGCTTTGGGGACAGCCTGACCACCATCCCCGCCGGCATGCCAAATAGCGGCCCTCGAATCCTCGGCGCTGCTTTGACGGGGCCGATGGAGATCACCGTGACGATCGCGCATGACCAGGGAACCGATCTGCTACTGCCACTTCAAGCGGCGACAGGCGCCGGCTGGGCGGTGATGGACGGCGGCACGCCTGCCGCGCCAGGGGCCATCGTGACGGCGACCGCCGCCACGCGGCGCGATGCGACGCATCTCACCCTCACACTTGCCGCGCCGCTGACGCAGCCACCTGGGCGTTGCCAGCTCTACTATCCGTATGGGTCCACGCAGATCGGCCGTGGCAATGCGGTGACGGACAATGCCGCGAGCCTGCCATGGCCCGCGAACTGGGACATGGCGGCCGATCTCGGTGCCGCATGGTCCGTCAACATGCCGTTGCAGGCGACAAGCTACGGGATTCCGCTGACCGCCGGTTGACGCCTGACCCGAGGAAGGCTTGATGAGCACCAGTGACTGGATCGGCATCGCGACGGTGATGCTGACCCTCTTCGCGCTCTATTCCTCGGCGCTCGCCTGGCTGATCGGGCAGAACACGCGGCTGCGGACGGAGACCCGGCGCGATCTGGAAGCGCTGGAATCGCTCAGCGAGCGCAGCCTCGACAAGTTCCAGATGCAGGAAGCGAAGTCCCGGCAGGAGTTGGCCAATACGCTACAAGCGGGCATGCAATCCCTGCAGCAGCAGGTCAATCACCTGCGGGAAGGCAGCGCTACCAAGCCCGAACTCTCCGCGGTGGAGCAGCGCCTCGCCGCCGCGCTGAACGAGTTCAAAGCCGAGGCACGCACGGATTTCGCGAAGATCGCCCAGAAGGTGGACCGCCTGCCCGCGATCGAAGCGCATCTCGCCTCCGTCATCCAGATGATCGAAAAGCTCGGCGCCGTCACGGCGCGGGACCGTTGATCCGTCTTACATAGGAAAGGTCACCATGGATCTCTCTCCTCTGACGAGCGCGGCTGTGACCCTTGTCTCCGCGATCTTCGCCGCCTGTGCCCCGCTGCTGCTGCTCAAGCTGAACGCGATGCTGAAGCTCAACCTGGATCAGACCCATCGCGATGCGATCGCGCAGGCAATGCAAACGGCGCTCGGCCTCGGGCTGCAAACCGCGCAAGCGGCAGGCGATGCCATGCTGGCGAAATTGCCGGTGCGCAACGCGGCGCTTGCCGCGATGGTGGAATACGTGAAGCAGGCGACCCCGGAAGCAGTGTCCCATTTTGGATTGACGGATGAAGCCATCGCCCAGAAAGCCGCGGCCGGGCTGGCGACGGCGCTGCACCTGGCCGCGCCGGCTAGGCTTGCGGCTTCGGCTCCGCCTGCTCCTCCGGCGGCGGATCTTCAGCAGGCGGCTCCTCCGCTGGCGAACCCTGGCCCCGCCGGACCATGATGGGGCCGAAGAGTTCTTCCTGACGTAGATCGATCACCCCGCCACGCGCCATCTCGAGGCCGGCGAGCAGCGTGCTGGCGAGGGCGGCACGGCGCGCCAGCGGCTCGGCCGGCGGTTCTTCCGGCAGGAAGCTCGACAGCTCCGTCCATTCCGGAACCTGGCCCATGAGCTTGCCAAGCCGCTGCAACGCGTCCTGCACGCTCCACCAGACCATGGGTTTCGGCGTGTAGCGCCTCTGCGCGGCGCCACGCCGGAGGGCGCTGATATAGCCACGGAGCAGACCCGGCAGATCGACCTTGAGACCCGAGCGATCGGTCTCCGTCAGATCCTCTGGTGCGCCACGGGCGAAGAGATCGATCCCGAGTTGCGGACGGCCGCCGAGCCACTCCGCCGCGCGCCGCACGATCTGGAGTTCCCCGAGGCGCCAGGCGAGGTTTTCGGCCAGCAGGTCGGTATCTTCCTGCTCCTCCACCCCGGCCGGCACCAAGAGGCGCGACTTGAGCCAGGCAAGCCAGGCCGCCATGACGAGCCAATCGGCCGCAAGTTCGAGCCGGATGCGCCGCGCACCTTCGATGATGGCGAGGTACTGATCGACCAGGGCAAGGATGGAGATATTGGCGAGATCGACCTTCTGGCTGCGCGCAAGATCGAGCAGCAGGTCGAGCGGACCTTCAAAGCCCTCCAATCGCAGCATGAGACTGTGGCTGAAGGCAGCGCTTTCAGCCTCGGACAAAGGCGCTGAGGCGGGCTCAGACACTCTGGCCGGCCAAATTGAAGACGAGGCGCATCGTCCAGGGGACGAGACGATTGAGCACCTCGGCGATCGGGTCGAACTGCAGGCCAAATTCCCGCGCGGCTGCCGGTAGCAGGAAAACGACGAGCAGCACGACGGCGATGCCGGCCCGTTCCAGACGCGCCCAGCGCATGGCAAGCGGCAAGGGCAGGATGCCGACCATGATGCGCCCGCCGTCGAGCGGCGGGATCGGCAGCAGATTGAAGAGGCCGAGCACGACGTTCGACAGAATGAAATACTGCAGGAAGGTCGCGGCGGGCGCCATCATCTGCGGCGAAACGTGCGGCAGCAGCCAGCCGCAGAGTGCCCCGATCCACGCGAGAAAGAAATTCATGGCGGGGCCGGCCGCCGCGACCAGCGCCATACCGCGGCGCGGATCGCGGAAACGCCAAGCCGAAACCGGAACGGGCTTCGCCCAGCCGAAGAGAAACTCCACGCGTCCGAAGGCGATCAACTGGCCCAGCACGAGAACGCCGGGCAGGATGATGGTGCCGACACGATCGACGTGTCGGATGGGATTGAGCGAGAGGCGGCCCGCCTGCTTTGCGGTGTCATCCCCAAGCGCCCAGGCCGCGTAGCCATGGGCCGCCTCATGCAACGTGATGGCGAGGATGGCGCCCGCGGCTCCGAGCAGAATCTCCAAAATCAGATGGTTCATGCCGCCGCACCCAGCAGCGCCGCGCGTTCGGCAAGCACCTCGGCGAGATCCAATGGCTGCGGTTCCGGCCGCACAGCCATGAGACGAACCGCCAGAGCCGGTGCCTCCGGCAGGTTTTTCAAAATTGTCTGATTGCCCTCGGCTTCTCCAGGACAGAAGAGGGCGATGTCACAGCCGGCATCGAGCGCCCTCTGCGCCCGCTCCAGCGGCGTGCCGCTCAAGGCATGCATGGCGAGATCGTCCGAAAACAACAGGCCGTGAAAGCCGATGGCTTCGCGGATGACGGACTGCACGACGCGGCGCGATTGCGTCGCCGGATGCGTATCGTCCAGCCCCTCATACAGGATGTGCGCCGTCATCATGCAGGGCAGAAGATCGGCGAGCGCCCGGAAGGGCGCGATGTCCGCCGACCAAGCGGGCCCCATGGCGGCAACGCGCGGCAGACTCGCGTGGCTATCGACCATCGCGCGGCCGTGGCCAGGCGCGTGCTTGGCAACCGGAATGACGCCCGCCGCCTGAAGGCCCCGCGCCATGGCGAGACCAAGGGTCGCGACCACCGCCGGGTCACTGCCGAAACTGCGATCCCCCACCACCTTGTCCTGTCCCGGCACCGCGAGATCGAGGACCGGGGCCGCGACAACATCGAAGCCTGCCGCACGGCATTCGGCGCCGATCGCAGCCCCGTGCAGCCAGGCGGCGCGCTCGGCCGCCTTCACGTCCCGTTCGGCGAGGGCAGCGATCACTCCGGCCGCGGGATGCGCGGCCCAGTGCGGCGGGCGGAGGCGGGCGACGCGCCCGCCTTCCTGATCGACCATCACCACCGCCTCGGGCGGCAGGACGCGCCGCAGATCGTTGACCAGTCTGCCAAGCTGCGTCGGGTCCACCACGTTGCGCCCAAAGAGAATGACACCCGCGGGCGGGATCTCCCGGAAGAGCGCCGCTTCCGCCTCGGTCAGAACAGGCCCGGACAGGCCGAGAATCGCAGGTTTCACCGACAGTCTCAGAAAGCGGCGACGTCGCAGGCGCCACCATGGGCGCGGACGCTCTGGCAGAACTGCGCCGCATCCGCCTTGCTGCGGAAACCGGCAAGCCGCACGCGCCAATAGGTGTGGCCGTTCACGGTCGCCTCAACGAACAGCGGATGCCGGCCAGCGAGGATGCCCGGCATCTTCTGGGTCAGGTGATCCCAAGCGCGCTGCGCCGCCTCCCGGCTGCCAAGCGCCGCCAGTTGCACCTTCACACCGCCCGCAGAACTGCCCGACGGCGGCGTATATTCCTGGGCAAGGTTGCGCGGCTTCGCCAATTCCTTGGAGGGTGGCGGAACGGCCATTGCGGTCTGCTTCTGGCCGGTCGGGGCGGCGGTTTCGGGCACCGAGGGAATGGAGACCGCGGGCGCCGGAGCGGCCGCGGGCGAGGTTGACTGAGAGCCGCTGGCTGCGCCGGACGCTGATTTCGCCGCCGTCGTCTGGCCCAGCGGCATGGCTTGCTGCTGCTCTTGCTTGGCTTGAGCGGCAAGCGCCGCCGGATCCGGCTTCTCGGGCGGAGGTGCGATGGCGACGTTCTGCGAGCCGTCCCCGGGCAGCGCACCGCTCGGCGTGGTGATGGTGAGACCGCCTGGATTCTCGGGCTTCACCTTCACCGGGGTCGTCGGCGCCTGAATGACCTGAACGCCTTGGGAGCCAGAGCCCGTGGCCGCAAAGTATCCGATGATGCAGACCAGCAGCAGAACGCCCGCGCCGCCTGCAATCATCAGCATGCGCCGCATTTCCTCGGCACGGCGCTGCGGCGCGGACCGGTAGCCCGGCGGCGGAATACGAAGGTCGTCGTCCAGCATTCAGCGCATCTCCTCTGCCGGGGTCACCCCCAAGACCCGGAGACCGGAACGGATGACCGTGGCGGTTGCCGCCACAAGCGCAAGCCGCGCCAATGTGCCCTCGGGATCATCGGCCTGCAGGAAGCGCAGCGTCGAGTCGTCCCGGCCCTTGTTCCACAGCATATGAAATTCACCGGCGAGGTCATACAGGAAGAAGGCGACGCGGTGCGGCTCACGCGCGAGCGCCGCCCCTTCCACGAGACGCGGCCAGTTCAGCAGCGCCCGGATCAGCGCCACCTCCTGGGTATCGTCAAGCGCGGAGAGATTGGCCGCGGCCAGGGCTTCGGGCGTGACCGCGGCCGCCCCCAGGCTTTCCTCGGCCGCACGCAGCACGCTGCGGCACCGGGCATGCGCATACTGCACATAGAAGACCGGATTTTCCCGGGTCTGCGCCACGGCCTGATCGAGATCAAACTCCATCTGCGCATCGGACTTTCGCATCAGCATGGTGAAGCGGACGGCATCCCGCCCGACCTCGTCCAGCAGATCGCGCAGCGTCACGAAGGTGCCGGCGCGCTTCGACATGCGGACGGGCTGGCCGCCGCGCATGACATGGACGATCTGGCACAGCACGATTTCGAGCGGCACGCGCCCGTCCGACACCGCCTTCACCACCGCCTTCATGCGCGAAACGTAGCCGCCGTGGTCCGCACCCAGCACGTCGATGAGAAGATCGGCGCCGCGCGCGATCTTGTCCGCGTGATAGGCGATGTCGTTGGCGAAATAGGTGTTCGAACCGTCGGACTTGCGCAGAGGCCGGTCGACGTCATCGCCGAAATCGGTGGCCCGGAACAGCGTCTGCGGCCGTGGCTCCCAATCGTCCGGCGTCTTGCCCTTCGGCGGCTCCAGCGTGCCTTCGTAGATCAGGCCCTTGGCCGCGAGATCGTCGATGGCGCGATCGGCGGCGCCGGAGGCAAGCAACGCCGCTTCCGACGAAAACACCTTCTGGCGCACACCCAGCAGCGCCAGGTCCTCGCGAATCTCCGCCATCATCATGGCAAGCGCACGCTCCCGCACCGTCTCCAGCCAGAGGGCGGGGTTGGCGACGCCAAGCGTAGGCGTGGCCAGCGAGGCGCCGAATTCGCGGAACAACGCCTCGCCCACCGGAATGAGATACTCGCCGCGATACTGCAGCCCGTTCGGCGTCTCCGCCTCGAACTCTTCCGGGGTGATGGCGCTGCCCGCCGCCTGCAGGTAGCGCCAGTACGCCGCCCAAGCGAGCGCCTGCACCTGCCCGCCGGCATCGTTGATGTAGTATTCGGTGGTGACCTCGAAGCCCGCCTTGGCCATGACGGCCGCCAGGGCATCCCCCACCACCGCCCCACGGCAATGGCCGATGTGCATGGGCCCCGTGGGATTGGCCGAGACGTATTCGACATTCACCCGTGTGCCGGCGCCAACCGCACCATCCCCGTAGCCTTCGCCGGCCCGCAGGATGATGGGGAGTTGTGCCAGAACAGTGTCCGCACGCAGACGGAGATTGACGAAGCCGGGACCCGCGGGTTCGGCACTCGCGAGCGCGGGCAAAGCGGCCAGTTTTTCCGCAAGCGCCGTCGCGAGCGCGCGAGGATTCTGCCCGGCGGGCTTGGCCGCGACCATGGCGGCGTTCGTCGCCATGTCTCCATGCGCCGGGTCGCGCGTCGGGGTCACCTCGACACGGGCGAGGAGATCGGCAGGCAGATCGGGCACCAGCGCGCCCAGCGCCGCCACCACATGGTCCCGAAGATCGGCGAAAAGATTCTGGCTCATAGCCGCGTATCAGCCCGGAACGCCGAGGTCGGTCAACCGGCGAAACTCATCCCGCGCATAGCGATCGGTCATGCCCGCTATGTAGTCCCGCACCGTCTCAGCCGCGGCGGGGCTGTTCGGTTCGCCCGCCTTGGGCCCCCATTCATCGGGCAGCAGATTCGGCTCCTCCAGGAACAGCGTGGCGAGCCCGGCCGTTACCTTGCGGGCCTTGGCGGCAGCCCGGTTCACGCGCCAGTGGCGATACATGTGCTTGAAGAGGAAGGCTTTGATGGTGCGATTGGCCTCCGCCATCTCCGGGCTGAAGGCGACGACCGGCCCTGAAGCGGCGCGGATCTCCGCGGCCGAGCCGGGTGCGAGGGCGGCCAGGCGCCGGCTGCTTTCGGCCACGACGTCCCGGATCAGCCGGTCCAGCACGCGGCGGATCGTCTCATGCCGCAGCCGCGATTCGGCGAGCGCCCCGTGCAAACGCTGCACCTCGCCGAGACAATCCCCCACCACTGGTAGGTGGCGGATATCCTCGAAGGTAAAGAGGTGGGCCCGCAGCCCGTCGTCCAGATCGTGGCTGTGATAGGCAATGTCATCCGAGATGGCGGCCGCCTGAGCCTCACCCGAGGCATAGGTCTCAAGTTCCAGAGAATGGCGCGCATCGTACTCAGCGATGAAGCCTGAGGGCTCCAGGATCGGGCCGTTGTGCTTCACCAGACCTTCCAGCGCCTCCCAGGTAAGGTTGAGGCCATCGAAGCCGGCATAGCGCGCCTCAAGAACGGTCACGACCCGCAGGCTCTGCGCATTGTGGTCGAAGCCGCCGAAGGCCCCGAGCGCGGTGTTCAGCCCCGTTTCCCCAGCATGACCGAAGGGCGGGTGGCCAAGATCATGGGCGAGGGCCAGCGCCTCGGTCAGATCGTCATCCAGCCGCAGCGCGCGGGCGATGGAGCGCGCGATCTGCGCCACTTCCAGGCTATGGGTCAGCCGAGTGCGGTAGAAATCCCCCTCGTGGTTGACGAAGACCTGGGTCTTGTACTGCAGCTTACGGAAGGCCGTGGAATGGATGACGCGGTCGCGGTCCCTCTGGAACGGGCCGCGCATGCCGCCGCCCGGTTCCGGCGTCAGCCGCCCGCGCGACGTCTCTGCCCGAACGGCATAGGGGGCAAGCTCCATGGCGATGACGTGGCCCTTCAACCCTTAGCGTCAACCGGCTATATCTCAGGCCATGAGCACGCACACCTCGAATTTTGGCCTGACCGACCGCGCCGCGGCCCGCATTGCCGAAATTCTCGGCAGCCAGCAGGCGCCCTCCGCCCTGCGCGTCGCCGTCCTCGCCGGCGGCTGCAGCGGCTTCCAATACAAGTTCGATCTCGATGAGGCACCGCCGTCCGACGACGATCTCGTCATCGAACAGGCGGGCGCCCGGGTGGTGGTGGATCAGAGCAGCCTCGACCTCCTGGAAGGCGCGCAGCTCGATTACAGCGATGCGCTGATGGGGGCGCATTTCGCGATCAAGAACCCCAACGCCACCTCATCCTGCGGCTGCGGCGCCAGCTTCTCGGTCGACTGAAGCGACACCGGGCCGCCTGCGGTGCGTATCGCCAGCTGGAACGTCAACTCCATCCGCGTGCGGCAGACGCATGTGAAGGCATGGCTTGAGCGCGTCCGGCCGGACATCGTCGTGCTGCAGGAAATCAAGTGCGAGGAACCGGCCTTCCCCCGGAAGGTCTTCGAGGAACTCGGCTACCGATCCGAGGTAGTCGGACAGAAGGCGTATAACGGCGTCGCCGCGCTTTCTCATCGCGACATCACCGTGCATCATCGGGCGCTGCCGGGCCTTGCGCCCGACGACACGCAGGCGCGCTACATCGAGGTCGAAACCGAAGGCCTTACCGTCATCGGCATCTATCTCCCGAACGGCAATTCCGGCGGCGAGGCGGGCTTCCAATACAAGCTGCGCTGGATGGACCTGCTGTGCGAGCGGGCCGAAGCGCTGATGCGCGAGGAGCGCACCTTCCTCATCACCGGCGATTTCAACGTCTGCCCGACCGATTTCGATTATGCGGCCGGCGCTCTCTCCCCGAGCGACGCTCTGCTGCGCCCGGAGAGCCGCGCCCGGTATCGCCGGCTCATCTACGCCGGCCTGACGGATGCGGTGCGCGCGCTGCATCCGGATTCCCCTGCTTATACCTTCTGGGACTATCAGGCCGGATGCTGGGAGCGCGACCGCGGCTTGCGGATCGATTTCGCTCTCCTCTCCCCGCACCTCGCCGAGCGGCTGCTCGCCGCGGCGCCCGACCGTGCCGAGCGCGGCGAGCCGCAGCCTTCGGACCACGTGCCGCTCATCGTCGATCTCGACTGGACACGGCCGCCGGCCTAAGCGGCGACCGGCAGCCAGGGCAGGGCCGCCGCCTGTTCTTCCGTCATGTCCCGGAAGGCGAAGCGTTGCAGATGGCGCATCACCACGTCCTGCAAGCGGGTCGCCTGCTCGGCGTTCGCCGCCGTCAGGCGCATCCGCAGCACCCCAGGCTCGGCCCAAAGATCGCAAACGCCGCCCTCGAACTCGATCCGCCCGTCCTGCTCGTTGAGGGTGACGCGGATGCGATGCGCGAAGTGCTTGCACAGCTGCGCCATGTAGCGGGCGGAGAGCGGTGTCTCCCACCGCGCCTCGGTCACGACGGGGCTTTGATCGGTCATGGCGTCAAACCCTTTCGATGGTACGTGCCGCGGCATCCAGCGCCTCGGCGATGGCCTGCGCCTCGGGCTCGGTCAACGGGCCGCGGGCGAGCCTGAGCCGCAGCGCCGTCTTCATGTTTTCGATGGCGCGGACGATCTGCGGCGAGCGACCACCGAAGCTTTCGGAGGCGCGCGCCATGCGCGCCAGGATGGCATCGACCATGGCCTGATTTTCGGCCAGGTGCGCGCGGCCTTCCTCCGTGATGGTGTAGAGCTTCCGGCCGCCCTCGGTTTCGCTGACGGTCGCGTAGCCGAGTTCGCTGATCAGCGTCAGCGTCGGGTAGATCACGCCCGGACTTGGGCTATAGCCGCCGCCGAGCCGGTCTTCGATCGCCTTGATGATCTCATAGCCATGGCGCGGCGCCTCGGCGATCAAGGCAAGCAGGACGAGGCGCAGCTGCCCCTGCTCGAAGAAGCGGCCCCGGCCGCGGCCTTCGCCGAAGCCACCTTCGAAACCGCCGCCGCCGCCACGGTGCCCATGCCCGCGATGGCCATGGCGCCGGCCAAAGCCGCCCATGCCCTCTTCGGGGCCGAAGCCCTCATCCCGGGCGAAGCGGCAATCCCCCCTCCCCAAACGCTCTCTCATTCCTCTGAACATGTCGTCTCCTGTGTTTTCGACAGGATCAAGATATATCTTATTTCAGATGAGTCAAGATATATCTTAGCTAGCTCATACTTTGTCGAAAGCGCTGTACGCCGAGCACGACACCCCCGGCCAACAAGCCCCAGAAGGCCCCACCGATGCCGAAGAGCGTGAGGCCTGAGGCGGAGAGCAGGAAGGTCACCATCGCCGCATCGCGCTCCTGCGGCTCGGCCGTCGCCCCGGCGAGGCTGCTCGCCAGGGCGCCGAAGAGGGCGATGCCGGCGACGGCGGTGATGAGCACTGGCGAGGAAAGGGCGATGAAGGTGGTGACGAGCCCAGAGAACAGGCCGATGAGGATGTAGACCCCGCCGGCGACGACGCTTGCCCACCAGCGACGATGCTGATCGGGATGCGCCTCCGGACTTGCGCACATCGCAGCCGTGATGGCCGCGAGATTCACCGGAATAGCGCCGAAGGGTGCGACCAACACGCTCGCGAAGCCGGTCGCGGCCAGCAGCCACCCGTGGCGCGGGCGGTAGCCGTTGATGCCCAGCACGGCGAAGCCCGGAATGTTCTGCCCCGCCATGGTCACGACGAAGAGGGGCACCGCCAGGCTCATGATGGCCGCGATGGAAAAGCGTGGCGTGATCCATTCGGCTGTGAGGTGCAGGGACAGGGCCGCGGTGTCGTGCAGGTCGAAGCTTGCGAGGCCGATCGCGACCAGCACCGCGGCCGGAACGGCAAGCGCCCGGCGCAACCGGCTGACCAGCACCCAAACCGCCAGGATGACGATGATGGAGAGTGGGCGATCCCGCAGACCGAGGACCGGGGCCAGACAGAGTTCGAAGACGATCCCGGCCAGCATGGCGCTGGCGAGGGAGCGCGGAATGGCCCCCACCATCCGGCTCATCGCCGGCCACAGGCCGGAGATCATGATCAGCAGGCCACAAACCAGAAAGGCGCCGACGGCATAGGAAAAGCCACCGTGCACCGCCGGGCTGCTGATGAGCAGCGCAGCCCCCGGCGTGGTCCAGGCCACGAGGATGGGGATGCGCGTGCGGATGCTGATGACGATGCCGAAGACACCACAGACGATCAGCAGAGCGAGCAAGCCGGAGGCCGCCTGGGCCGGACTTGCTCCGGCGGCGGTCACACCTTTGAGGATGACGGCGAAAGAAGAGCCAAAACCCACGAAAGCCGCGAGGGCACCGGCGGAGGCAGCCTGAAGCGAACTATCCCGGCGGATCGACGAAATCAATTTTTGCATGGTCATCCGTAGCTGTGTCACCGGCGTCTTCAGCCTCACCATCGAGGATCGGCACCTCGGCCGGTATGGCGCGCGCCTGGGCAAGCATGGTGCGCGCAATCTCTTCTTCACCCATCACCACGATGCCGGCGCCGAGCTTGGCGAGATGCGTCACTTCCTGGTCGAAATGCGCGCGGGCGATGATCGTCACGGCGGGGTTCGCCGCCTTGCTCTGCACGACGATCTGGCCGGCTTCGAATACATCTGGGATCGCGACGACGACGAGCCGGGCGGCGGTGACGTTGGCGGCCGCGAGCACGGCAGGGTCGGCCGCGTTGCCCGTGATGACCTCCACCCCTTCTGCCTCGATGGTCCGCGCGGTTCCCTCCCCGGTTTCGATGACGAGGAGCGGCCAACCGGCATCCCGCAACCCTTCCGCCACACGGCGCCCGACACGGCCATAGCCGACGACGATGGCGTGATCCGTGAGGTCCGTCTCGGGCAGTGCGGGCGCCGGCTCCGCGGTGTCTTCCGCTGCGGGCAGGATGCCGTCCTTACGGTCAATCCACGGGCGGTAGCGCTGCATCACACGGAAGAGGAAGGGGTTTACGACGATGGAGAGGATGGAGGCGCCAAGGATGAGATCCCGCACCTCCTGACCGAAGAGCTTCAGGTCAAGCGCGAGGCCTGCCAGGATGAAGGAGAATTCGCCGATCTGGGCCAGGCCGAGCGCGATGGTGATGGCGGTGTTCCAACTGCGGCCCAAGGCGCGCAGCAGCAGGAAGGCGGCGCCCGGTGTGAGCACCAGCACGACGAAGAGCACGCCGATCAGCTGCAGCGGCTCATGCAGCAGCGCCACCGGGTTCAGAAGCATGCCGACGGAGATGAAGAAGAGGACGGCAAAGGCGTCGCGGAGCGGCAAAGTCTCTTCGGCTGCACGCAGGCTGAGCTGGGATTCGCTCATCACCATGCCGGCGACGAAGGCGCCGAGGGCGAAGGACACGCCGAAGAGATGCGCGGCGCAGAAGGCGACGCCGAGCGCGACCGCGAGCACGGACAGGCGGAAAAGCTCGCGCGACCCGGTATGAGCGACGTAGTGCAGCAGCATCGGCACCACGCGGCGGCCGACGAGCAGCATGATCGCCATGAAGGCGATGACCTTGGCGAGCGTTTCGCCCACCAGCAGCAGCAAGGCGCCCAAGGCCGGCTGCTGGCCGTCCTGAAACAGGGAGAAGAGCGGCAGCAGGACGAGGACGAGGACGGTGATGAGATCCTGGATCACCAGCCAGCCCACGGCGATCCGCCCGGCTTCGCTGTCCACCATCCGCCGTTCCTGAAAGCCGCGCGTCAGAACCACGGTACTCGCGATGCTGAGCGCGAGGCCGAGCGCCACGCTGCCCCCGGTCGGCAGGCCGATTAGCCAACCAAGGCCCAGACCGCAGAGGACGGAGAAGACCATCTGCGCGAAGGCCGCCGGCAGGGCGACGGCGCGAACCGCCAGCAGATCCTTGATCGAGAAATGCAGCCCGACGCCGAACATCAGCAGAATGACGCCGACTTCGGCGAGCTGCAGGGCGAGGCCCTGATCCGCCCGGAAGCCCGGGGTGAAGGGGCCGACCAACACGCCTGCCAGCAGATAGCCGACGAGCGGCGACACTTTGAGGCGATGGGCGAGCGTGCCGAGAACGAAGGCCAGCCCCAGTCCGATGACGAGCAAGGCGATCAGCGGATTATCATGCGGCATCAGCGAAACCTCTCTGCGAGGCCGCATCTAACCACGAAAGCGCCGCTCGCCCATGCCACGCCCCGGCGTCAGGGCGCAATTTTTGCGCGGGCGGCGCGCAAATCCCCGCATCGCCCTACCGCGCCTACCGGTCCTACCGGGCCGGCGCGGGACCTACGGAACCGCGCACCACGAGCTTCGTCGGATGATCGGTGTCGATCGGCTCCTGATCGTCCGGGCTGTGCGGCGCGATGAGCCGCAGCAGCAGACGGCAGGCCGAGCGGCCCAGCTGCTCCGCCCCCTGGTCCACCGAGGTGAGACCGGGCTGGACGAGGCTCGCAAGCGGAATATCGTCGAAGCCGCAAACGCTCACGTCCTTCGGCACCTCCAGCCCCTGCTCGCGGCAATAGACCATGACGCCGATGGCCATGAGATCGTTGGCGCAAATGAGCGCGGTCGGCCGTTCAGCCTCGGGCACGCCGAGCAGGATGCGCGCCGCCTCGTAGCCGGATTTCTGCTGGTAATCTCCCGCCATGACCGGCACCGAGTCGGGGTCGATCGCGGCGGCAGCCAGGGCCTCGCGATAGCCGGACATGCGCTGCCCCGAGGTCCAAAGGCTCGGCGGTCCAGCGACGATGGCGACGCGGCGATGACCATTCTTCAAGACATGGTCAGCGACCGTCCGCGCGCCCCGGCGGTTGGTGGAGACGACCGAGGGCACCTCCAGACCGGGCAGCCGCTCGTCCACCAGCACCACGCTGTCGTTCTGGATGAGCTCCATCAGAGAGGGGGTCAGCATGCCGCTGCCGCTGAGGAAGATTAGCCCATCCAGCCGGCGGGCTCGCAGCACCTGGCTGTAGTAATTCTCCCATTGCTGCGTGGACTGGGTGGTGCAGAGCACGAGCAGCATGTCCCGCGCCTGGGCGATTTCCTGCACGCCGGAGGAGACCGCGGCGAAATACGGGTTGCGCAGATCCGGCGCGATCAGGCCGATGGAGCCCGCGCGCCCCGCCTTCAGGTTGCGGGCCAGCAGGTTCGGTTCGTAGCGCAGTGCGTGGATCGCGCTGTTCACCCGCAGCCGAGTCTCGGCCGAAACCTGGCCGCTGCGATTGATCACGTAACTGACCGTGCTGACCGCGACGCCGGCGGCGCGGGCGACGTCTCGGATCGTTGGCCGCCGCGCGGGCTCATCCGTGCCGGCGGGCTCCGGCAACGCAACCAGCGGCGACAGCTTGCGTTTCATCCTATCCCCCATGCTGATCAACTGTGCGGCACGCTGCGCGTTTGTATCGGTTCAAGGCAGCGTCTCTAAACTTTGACTGTATCCACTAGATAGACCGGCCAAGAAGGTCACGCCCATAGCTTTTTTAGAACCAGACTGATTTTTCTTGCGACAAGACGTTGAAACGTTTCAAATTACCTGACTGGATCGACACCGAATCATAGCGTAATCATAACGGTCATATTCGCTTCACCGGACGGCCTGGAAAGGATCTCATGATGTCCTCGCTTGCCTGCCTCAAGCGCCTCGCTACTCTGGCCATGGGGGCCGCCTTGCCTGCCTTTCTCGCGGTGGCGCCGGTTCGCGCCGCCGACCTCACAACCGTCCGCTTCGTCTATGACTGGCCGGTCGCCGATTTCGACATGGTGCCGATCGTGGTGGGCCAGGAGAGGGGTTTCTACGAGAAGCACGGGCTAAAGGTGGACGTGCTCTTCCCACCGGACGCCCAGACCACGGCCCGCATGCTGGCGACCAAGCGCGCCGACATCGGCTTCGAAGCCACGACAGATCTCGTCTTCGCCGCCAACCAGGGCGTGCCTGTGGTCGCCATCGCCAACTTCACCCAGAGCAACAGCTGGTGCCTCATCGGCCGGCCGAACGAGCCGATCGACATGAGCCAGCTCAAGGGCAAGTCCATCGGCGTTTTCACCGATTCCTGGACCAAGGCGATGATGGGCTTCGTACTCAAGAAGGCCGGGCTGCAGGAGAGCGACGTCAAGCAGATCATCGCGACGGATGACGACATCCCGATGCTGCTGACGAAAAAGATCGATATTGCAACTAATGCGGCCGCCTACGGCCTCGCCGAAATCGGCGATGGCGCGCACGAGACGCCGACCATGGCTTGCGGCGATCAGATCGGCGTGCCGAACATTCCCGTCTGGGCCTTCACCGCGTCCCCCGACTGGCTCAAGGCCAATGGGGCGACGGCCAAGGCCTGGCTTGCGGCGACGTCGGATGCGATCGACTGGTCCATCGCCCATCCCAAGGAAGCGGCGGAGCTCTTCACCAAGGCGTACCCGCCGGCCGGCAGCGCCAATTACAACCTGATCGGCTGGACCTATACCGCAGGCCTCATGAAGGGGCCGGATGGCTACTTCAAGCAGACCGATCAGCAATGGACGGTGCTGGCGGAAGCCCTGAAGGACATCGGGCAGATTCCGGCGGTGAAGCCCGCCTCCACCTATTATACGAACGACTACCTGCCGTGAGCGCCCCCGCCTCGTCCCCCGTAGCGGGCGATCTCGCCCGTTACGAGGCAGCCCAAGCCCTGGCCCGGGCCAGCCTCGAAGACCTCGCCGGCCATATCCGGCCGGGGGAAACCGAAGCAAGTTTGACGGAGATTGCGCGGCGCATCATGGATGGGCGCGGGGCCACCGGCTACTGGTGGTACGACATTCCCTGTGTCGTTTTGGCCGGCCCGCGTCTCCGCGTTTCGGAAGAGGGGGACGTCTTCAAGCCCGCCGAGATCCCGATCGGGACCGACGACATGGTGACGGTGGACGTGGCCCCGGAAATCGACGGGATCTGGGGGGACTGCGCCCGCTCCTTCTTTCTCAAGGACGGGCGTTTGGTCTCGGCCGAGGAAGCCGGGCCTGAACAGGCGGAGGGGATGGCCGCGGAAGCGGCCTTGCACGCCCATCTGCTGGCGGTGGCACGGCCGGAGATGCGGTTTCAGGAGCTTCACGCGCTGATGGCGGCGAAGCTCACCGAACTCGGCTTCGAGAACTTGGATTTTCTTGGCAATTTCGGCCACAACATCGGGGATGACCTGCACGGCCGCGCCTATATGGACGCACAGTGTACGGTCCGCCTCGACAGCGTGCCGATGTTCACCTTCGAGCCCCACATCGCGAAGCCCGGGCGCCCGCTCGCCTTCAAATACGAAGAGGTCTACCGCTTCGAGGACGGGCGCCTGCGCCTGCTCTGACCAGAAAGGGCGCCTCGCGGCGCCCTTTCGTCACAATCTCCGAACGATATAGGCTTCGCGCAGCTTCGATTCGATGAAGCTGCCGTGGGCCGCATCGCGCGCTTCGATCATCACCTCCAGCTGCGCCGCCTGCACGGTGGGCGAACTGAACAGCCGGTGGTGGGCGACCTCGAGGATATTGCCCCCCTCGTTGCCGATGCGGGTCGCGATGTCGCCGAGCATACCGGGACGATCCGGCATTTCGAGGACGAGGCGCAGCATGCGGCCGTCGCGCAGCAGGTTGCGCTGCAGGGTGTTGGAGAGGATGCGGGCATCGATATTGCCACCACAGACGGGCAAGCCCACGCGCCGGCCCACGAAACGGTCCGGGCGATGCAGCACGGCGGCCAGCGCCGCGGCCCCCGCGCCTTCCGCCACCAGCTTGGCACCTTCCGCGAGCAGACCGATGGCCTGTTCGATGGCCGCTTCGGGGACCACCAGCACCTCGATCTCGAGGTCTTTCAGAATGCGGTAGGGCAGTTCACCGACGTCGCGCACCGCGATCCCTTCCGCGATCGTCTGTCCGCCGACGGATACCGGCTCACCCGCCAGTCGCTGGGCCATCGCGCTGTAGGTCTCGACCTCGACCCCTAGGATCTCGATGCCAGGCCGCAGAGCCCGCGCCGCGATGGCGCAGCCCGACAGCAGACCGCCACCGCCCACGGGCACCACGAGCACGTCGAGATCGGGGAAATCCTGCAGCAGTTCGAGAGCGAGCGTGCCCTGCCCCGCGACGATGCCCGGATCGTCATAGGGGTGCACGAAGACCAGTCCCTCCGCCTCGGCCAGCGCATGGGCGTGGGCCGCGGCTTCAGCAAGGGTCTCGCCATGCAGGACCACGCGCGCGCCCCAGGAGGCGGTGCGAGTCACCTTGGTGGAGGGCGTGAATTTCGGCATGACGATCGTCGCCGACACGCCGAGAAGATGGGCGTGGCGCGCCACCGCTTGGGCATGGTTGCCGGCCGACATGGCGATGACGCCGCGCGCCGCCTCGTCCGGCGTCAGCAGGGACAAGCGGTTGGCCGCGCCCCGTTCCTTGAACGCCCCCGTGGCCTGGAGATTGTCGAGCTTGAGGACGATCTCCGCCCCGGTCGCCCGGCTCAGACTGTCACTGCGGACTGCGGGGGTGCGCGCCACACGGCCCGCGATGCGGGCCGCCGCGGCCTCGACATCAGCGAAAGAGAGGGTCATGGCACCCTCCGATCAGCCGAAGCGCACCGCGATAATCTCGTAGGATCGGTCGCCACCCGGCGCCGGCACCGAGACGGTGTCGCCCTTCTTCTTGCCGATCAGGGACTTGGCGAGGGGAGAGGAGACGGAGAGCAGCCCGAGCTTGATGTCCGCCTCGTGCACGCCGACGATCTGGTACTTGGCTTCCTTCTCGGTCTCCTCGTCCACCAAATGGACATGCGCCCCGAACTTCACGGCATCGCCGGACAGGGTCGCCGGGTCGATCACCTCGGCGGCAGAGATGATCTCCTCGAGTTCCTGGATGCGGCCTTCGATGAAGGACTGACGCTCGCGCGCGGCATGATATTCGGCGTTCTCGCTCAGGTCGCCGTGGCTGCGCGCCTCGGCAATGGCGCGGATAACCGCCGGCCGCTCTTCGCTGCGCAGCTGGCGCAACTCCGCCTCAAGTCGGACAAGACCTGCCCCGGTCATCGGAAATTTCTGCACGCAACGTCCTCGCAGTCATCAGTCCGTGCGGACCAGTTTAAAAGCAAACGAGCCGGATCACGTGGGTGATCCGGCCCCAGCCTGCCCCGCCGTTCCCGGAAAATTACCGGCAACAGCTGGGGCCGGCCTCAGAACGGGGAACGAAAGTAGGACTGTAGCGGCGCAACTTCAAGCGGCCCTAATTTCATAGCCGCTACCGCGTGAACGGCGGCCCGGGCGCCCGCGATCGTCGTGAAGTGCGGCACGCTTTCGGTCAGCGCGCTGCGCCGGATGGCGAAGCTGTCCTTCACCGATTGCGGGGTAGAGGCGGTATTGATCACCATCTGGATCTCACCGGACTGGATGGCGTCCACGCAATGCGGCCGGCCCTCCAGCACCTTGGCGACCGTCTTCACCTCGAGCCCGGCCTCACGGATCTGCGCGGCCGTGCCCCGCGTCGCCATGATGCGGAAGCCCATCTCGGAGAGACGGCGCGCAAGCGGCACCATGGCGCCCTTGTCGGAATCCTTCACCGAGAGGAAGACCGTGCCGGTCATCGGCAGGCGCACCCCGGCGCCGAGCTGCGCCTTCGCGAAGGCGCGGGCGAAGTTGGTGTCGAGCCCCATCACCTCGCCGGTCGACTTCATCTCCGGCCCGAGGATCGTGTCCACTTCTGGGAAACGGGCGAAGGGGAAGACGGATTCCTTCACCGCGACATGCGGCGCGGCCGCGTGATCGGCGAGGTCGAAGGTCGCAAGCTTGGCACCCGCCATCACCTGTGCGCCGATCTTGGCGACCGGCACGCCCGTTGCCTTGGCAACGAAAGGCACGGTGCGGGAAGCGCGGGGGTTCACCTCCAGCACGTAGATCGTCTCGTCCTTGATGGCGTACTGCACGTTCATCAGGCCGACGACGCCCAGCGCCCGCGCCATGGCGACCGTCTCCGCCTTCAACTCCTCGATGATGGCAGGCGACAGCGAATAGGGCGGCAGCGAACAGGCGCTGTCCCCCGAATGGATGCCCGCCTCTTCGATATGCTCCATCACCCCCGCGACATAGACGTCCGCGCCATCGGCGATGCAGTCGACATCCACCTCGATCGCGTCATTCAGATAGCGGTCGATGAGCACAGGGTTCTCGCCCGAGACGCGAACCGCTTCGCGCATGTAGCGGGCGAGCTGCGCCTTGTCGTGCACGATCTCCATGGCGCGGCCGCCGAGCACGTAGCTCGGCCGGATCACCACCGGATAGCCGATGCGGTCGGTGATTGCTTCGGCCTCCTCGGTGGAGCGGGCAATGCCGTTCTCCGGCTGACGCAGGGCCAATTTGTGCAGCAGCGCCTGGAAGCGCTCCCGATCCTCGGCGAGGTCGATGGCGTCCGCGCTGGTGCCGAGCACCGGGATGCCGGCAGCGGCGAGCGACTGCGAGAGCTTCAGCGGCGTCTGGCCGCCATATTGCACGATGCAGCCCATCACCGTGCCGCTCTCCTGCTCGCGGCGGATGAGGGCGATCACGTCTTCCGCCGTCAGCGGCTCGAAATAAAGGCGGTCGGAGGTGTCGTAATCCGTGCTGACGGTTTCCGGATTGCAGTTGACCATGATGGTCTCGAAGCCGGCTTCCTTCAGCGCATAGGCCGCGTGAACGCAGCAATAGTCGAATTCGATGCCCTGGCCGATGCGGTTCGGGCCGCCGCCGAGGATGATGACCTTGCGGCGGTCGGTCGGGTCACTTTCGCAGACCGGCGTGCCGAAACCCGTCTCATAGGTCGAATACATATAAGGTGTGGCAGAGGCGAACTCCGCCGCACAGGTGTCGATCCGCTTGTAGACGGGGCGCACGCCGTGCGTCTCGCGCTGAGCCGCAACCTCGGCGACGGAACGGCCGGAGAGGAGCGCGAGCTGCCGGTCGGAAAAGCCCAGCGCCTTGAGGCGCCGCAGGCCGAGCGCGGTCTGCGGCAGACCAGCCGCCTGCACCCCGGCTTCGGCATCGACGATGCGCTTCAATTCGCCGAGGAACCAGGGATCGAATTTGCAGCACTCGTGGATTTCTTCGAGGCTGAGGCCGGCGCGAATGGCTTGCGCCGCCATCAGCAGACGGTCCGGTCGCGGCTCGGAAAGCGCCGCGCGGAAGGCCTCCAGGCTGCCATCGCCGGGCGGCTCGATCACGTCGAGGCCGGAGAAACCGGTCTCCATGCTGCGCAAGCCCTTCTGCAGCGCCTCCGCGAAGGAGCGGCCGATGGCCATCGCCTCGCCCACCGACTTCATGCTGGTCGAGAGCAGCGCCGGCGTGCCCGGGAACTTCTCGAAGGTGAAGCGGGGGATCTTGATGACG
The DNA here is from genome assembly GCF_054665075.1 of Acidisoma sp. 7E03. Classification (NCBI taxonomy): domain Bacteria; kingdom Pseudomonadati; phylum Pseudomonadota; class Alphaproteobacteria; order Acetobacterales; family Acidocellaceae; genus Acidisoma; species Acidisoma sp. 7E03. The sequence goes on along the minus strand of NZ_BAAFHE010000002.1, from coordinate 390,668 downwards.
ACATAGTCGATCGTCGGCTCGAAGCTCGCCGGCGTCGTGCGGGTGATGTCGTTCTTCAGCTCGTCCAGCGTGTAGCCCACGGCGAGCTTCGCCGCGATCTTGGCGATCGGGAAGCCGGTCGCCTTCGAGGCCAGCGCCGAAGAGCGGGACACGCGCGGGTTCATTTCGATGACGACCATGCGGCCGTCAGCGGGGTTGAGGCCGAACTGCACGTTCGATCCGCCGGTATCGACGCCGATCTTGCGCAGGCAAGCGATGGAGGCATCGCGCATGCGCTGGTATTCCTTGTCGGTCAGCGTGAGCGCCGGCGCCACCGTCACGCTGTCGCCCGTATGCACGCCCATCGGGTCGACGTTCTCGATGGAGCAGACGATGATGCAGTTGTCGGCGCTGTCGCGCACGACCTCCATCTCGTATTCCTTCCAGCCGAGCACGCTCTCTTCGATCAGCACTTCGGTCGTCGGGCTCGCTTCCAGGCCGCCCGCCACGATGCGCTCGAACTCGGTCTTGTTATAGGCGATGCCGCCGCCCGTGCCGCCCAGGGTGAAGCTCGGCCGGATGACCGCCGGCAGGCCGACGAGGGCCAGGGCCTCCCGCGCCTCTTCCAGCGTATGAGCAATGGCGCTCTTCGGGCTTTCGATGCCGATCTCGGTCATCGCGTCCCGGAACTTCAACCGGTCCTCGGCACGGTCGATCACCTCGCCCTTGGCCCCGATCAACTCGACGCCGTGCTTGGCGAGCACGCCCGTGCGGTCCAGCGTCAGCGCCGTGTTCAGCGCGGTCTGCCCGCCCATGGTCGGCAGCAGCGCATCCGGCTTTTCGCGGATGATGATGCGCTCGACGATCTCCGGCGTAATCGGCTCGATATAGGTCGCGTCCGCGAGCTGCGGATCGGTCATGATCGTCGCCGGATTGGAGTTGATGAGGATGACCCGGTAGCCCTCCTCCCGCAGCGCCTTGCAGGCCTGCGCGCCGGAATAGTCGAATTCGCAGGCCTGCCCGATGACGATGGGGCCGGCGCCGATGATCAGGATGGAGCGGATGTCTGTACGTTTCGGCATGGACTCAACCCTTCGCCTTTTCGGCGTCCATCATCGCGACGAAGCGATGGAACAAATGGTGGCTGTCGCTCGGGCCCGGGCTCGCCTCGGGATGGTACTGCACCGAAAAAGCCTTCTTGCCCGGCGCCCGGATGCCCTCGTTACTCCCGTCGAAGAGGCTGACGTGGGACACCTCGACACCCTCGGGCAGCGTCGTCTCGTCCACCGCGAAGCCATGGTTCTGGCTGGTGATCTCGACCTTGCCAGTCGCCAGATCCTTCACCGGCTGGTTGGCGCCGCGATGGCCGCGCTCCAGCTTGTAGGTGCGCGCACCCAGCGCGGTTGAGAGCAGCTGGTGGCCGAGGCAGATGCCGAAGACCGGCAGCCCGGTCTCCATCACGCCGCGGATCGCGGGCACGGCGTATTGCGCGGTCGCCGCCGGGTCACCCGGGCCGTTGGAGAGAAACAGCCCATCCGGCGCGTGGCGCAGGATCTCCTCGGCCGTCGCGGTGGCCGGCACCACCGTCACGCGACAGCCGGCGGAGGCGAGGCTGCGGAGGATGTTGCGCTTGGCGCCGTAGTCGACGGCGACGACGTGATGCCGCGGCGCCGTCTGGTGTCCCTGCGGCTCGCCCCACTGCCACACGGTCTCGTCCCATTCATAGCTTTGCGTGCAGGAAACCTCTTTCGCGAGGTCCATGCCTTCCAGCCCGGGCCAAGCGGCGGCCTGGGCCTGCAGAGCGGGGATGTCGAAGCGGCCGCTCGCGGGGAAGCACAGCACGCCGGTGGGTGCGCCGCCGTCGCGAATGCGGGTGGTGAGCGCGCGGGTATCCAGCCCCCCGATGCCCGGCAGGTCCATCGCCTGCAGCCAGGCAACGAAATGGCGGGTTGCCCGCCAGTTGCTCGGCGCCGTCACGTCCTGCGCGGTGACGAGGCCGCGGGCCGCCGGGGTCACCGCTTCGTCATCCTGCGGATTGGCGCCGACATTGCCGATATGCGGAAAGGTGAAGGTGACGATCTGGCCCGCAAAAGACGGGTCGGTCATCGTCTCCTGATACCCGGTGAGGCCGGTATTGAAGCAGACCTCGCCCACCCGGGCACCGCCCTCGGGCGTATGGGCGCCGAAGCCGCGCCCCCACCACAGGCTGCCATCGGCGAGCACGAGCACGGCGGTCGCGCCTTCAGGCGGTGCGAGCGGGGACTGCACTTCGGCATCCGGCATGGTCGGAACGTCCTTCGATACGGGGTCGGTCGTGCCCACCGGCCCGTCGCTGCCGGGCATGTCGCCAAGCGTGAGGCCGGTGGCGGCGATGATGGCGCGCCAGTGTTTCGCAGGGATGGCGCCCGACTGCTTCCACTTGCGCAGGGCTTCCAGGCTGACATTGGTCAGCCGCGCCGCCGCTTCGGGACCGCCGAGACGCTGTACGATATCATTGACTGCTAAGGGCATGGCGTCCACATACGGGAAGATATTTCCCAGTTCAATGGGCAAGCGCGGTGATGGGAAAAAAGTTCCCAACCACCCATGGAGAAGAGCATGAGCATTCGAGACGACATCACCGCCGCCATGAAGGACGCCATGCGGGCGAAAGACGCCGAAACCCTCTCCGCCGTTCGCCTCATCATGGCGAAGCTCAAGGAAGCGGACATCGCCGCCCGCCCCAAGGGCGTAGAGCAGATTACCGACGAGGAGGTGCAGGCGATGCTGCGCTCCATGATCAAGCCGCGGCGCGAGGCGATCGAGCTCTACGAGAAAGGCAACCGCCCGGAACTGGCCGCCAAGGAGCAGAGCGAAATCGCGGTGATCGAGCGCTTCCTGCCCCGCGCCTTGGGCGAGGAGGAAATGCAGGCCGCCGTCCGGGCCGCCGTCGCCGAAACCGGGGCCACTGCCATGAAGGACATGGGCCGGGTGATGGCCGCGCTGAAGGAGAAGCACGGCGCGGCGCTCGACATGGCGCGCATCGGCGCGATTGTGAAAGCCCAGCTCGCGGGTTAACGAGACAGCATGGCGCTTCCTCCCTCCTTCCTCGACGAGCTCAGGGCACGCACGCCGCTGCCGGCGCTCGTCGGGCGGCGGGTGAAGCTCACCCGTTCGAGCCGGGACTGGAAGGGCTGCTGCCCCTTCCACAACGAGAAGTCGCCTTCCTTCTACGTGTACGCCGACCACTATCACTGCTTCGGCTGCGGCGCGCATGGCGATGCCATCGGCTTCGTCATGCAGACGCAGAATGCGGGCTTCATGGAGGCGGTGGAGCAGCTCGCGGCCGAAGCCGGGCTGGACGTGCCGCGCCCTTCCCCCGAAGCCGCCGCCGCCGAGAAGCGCCGCGCCTCGCTCAATGATCTGCTCGACGCCGCCGCCCGGCACTACCAGACCCTGCTTCACGCGCCGGAGGGCCGCGCGGCGCTCGACTATCTGCGCGGCCGCGGCCTGTCGGACGAGACCATCCGCCGCTTCGGCCTGGGCTATTCGGGCGGCGGCCGCGGCGCACTCGCCGCTGAATTCGCCCGCGCCGGGGTCAAGCATCCGGAACTCGTCGAAGCCGGGTTGATGAAGCAGACGGAGGACGGCCGCTTCGTCGATTTCTTCTTCAACCGCGTGATGTTCCCCATCCGCGATGCACGCGGCCGCATGATCAGCTTCGGCGGCCGCATCATCGGTGACGGCCAGCCGAAATATCTCAACGGCCCGGAAACCAGCCTCTTCTCGAAGCGCCGCAACCTCTACGGCCTCGACACGGCGCGGGCCGACCTTGCCCGCCAGAAGCGTATAGGGGAGCGAACCCAGGGGCTGCTCGTCGTCGAAGGCTATATGGACGTGATCGCCCTGGCCCAGGCGGGCTTCGCCGCGGTCGCCCCGCTCGGCACGGCGATCACGCAGGAACAGGTCGAGAGCCTGTGGCAGTACGAGGAACGGCCGGTCTTCTGTTTCGACGGAGATGCCGCCGGCCGCCGCGCCGGCCGCCGCGCCATCGACCTCTGCCTGCCGCTGCTCACCCCCGAGCGCAGCCTCGGTATCGTCATCCTGCCGCAGGGCGAAGACCCGGACAGCCTGGTCACCAAGCGCGGGCCGCAAGGCTTCGCAGAAGAACTGAGCCGTGATGCGCTGGAAAACGCGATCTATGCCCTGACGAAGGAGGAGGTGGCGCCGGCCAGCGCGGAATCCTGGGCGAAGTTCCGGGACAAGCTGGACGAGGCGGCTAACGCCATTCCGCAGAAGGCGATCTCGACCACCTTTTGGGGCCTGCTGCGGGACCGGTGGAAAGAGGAATGGTACCAATTTCGCTCCGGCCGCCAATCCCGCCCCGTCAAAGGCAGCTTCACCGCGGGCGGCCGCGGGCGCGGGCGCGACCTGCCGCCCCCGGTGCCGATCGGGCCGCGCCCTCAAGTCTCCCCGGAAGAGCAGACCGCCGAACGTGCCCGCGTCTTACTCGCCATTCTCCTAACCCATCCTGGCCTTCTGCCGGATCTCGAAGAACCCTTCGGCATGCTCGACCTGCCAGAGCCGATGATGCGCCTGCGGGATGCCTTGGGTGCATGGTTGGAGACTGATCCCCCGCTTGACAGAGAGGCGCTGAACGCCCATCTCCGCCGGCTCGGATATGATGGGGATGTGTCTGCCGTGCTGGAGGCCCGGCACCTTCCGCCATGCGCCATGCCGGAGGCGTCACCGGCAGAAGCGGCCTCGAATTGGTGGCAGATTTACGGGTTCATGCGACAAGCGCAGTTGAGGGAAGAAGTCGCTGCCAAGCAGCGCGAGTACCAGCAGAACCAGGACGCCGAGACCGCGCACCAGCTGGTCGCCCTCACCCAGGCGTTGCGCCGCCTCGAAGCAGGCGAAGCGGATATAGGCTGACGGCCGGTCCATGCTACGCATAAATCCCCCATAATCCGGGGCATGATGATGAAGACCAGAATGACGACGCAGATCCACGGCGAAGAGGTGTGAATGATGGCAACCAAGCCTGCAGCGACTGCCGAGGCACCCGCGCCTGACACCGACACCGAAACCACGCTCGATACCCAGTCCGGCGCCGTCAAGCGCCTCATCTCCAAGGGCAAAGAGCGCGGCTACATCACCTTCGACGAGCTGAACGCCGTCCTCCCGCCCGAGCAGAACAGCTCGGAGCAGATCGAGGACGTGATGTCCATGCTCAGCGAAATGGGCATCCAAGTCATCGAGAGCGAGGAAGGCGAGGAAGGCGAAGCCGTCGCCGCCAAGCCGATCGACAGCGAGGATGAAGAGAGCGGCGAGCCGAGCGGCAACATCAATGCCGAGAATGCCGGCCGCACCGACGACCCGGTGCGCATGTATCTGCGCGAGATGGGCAGCGTGGAATTGCTGTCCCGCGAAGGCGAAATCGCCATCGCCAAGCGCATCGAAGCCGGCCGCGACATGATGATCGGGGGCTTGTGCGAAAGCCCCCTCACCTTCCGAGCGATCGTCGAGTGGCACGAGGCGCTGAAGGAGGGGAAGATCCTGCTGCGCGACGTCATCGACCTCGAAGCGACGCAGGGCATGGGCAATCCGCCGGCCGAAGGCGAGAGCGAGGGCGAGACGGATGAGAGCGAGCCCGCGGCGCCGCCGAGCTTCGACGCCTCCGATGATGGTGACGACGAAGAGGGCGAAGGCAGCAACCTGTCGCTTTCCGCGCTCGAAGAGAAGCTGAAGCCCGAGACGCTCGCGACCTTCGACGAGATCGAGAACCTCTACAAGAAGCTGCACAAGGTTCAGAACAAGCGGCTGGAATCCATCACCAGCGGCGAGGAGATGAACCTCCGCTCGGAGAAGAGCTACACCAAGCAGCGCGAGGAACTGGTCGCCAAGGTGCGGCAGGTGCGTCTGCACAACAACCGCATCGAAGAGCTGGTTGCCCAGTTTAAGCAACTCAACCAGCGCCTTACCACGCTGGAAGGGCAGCTGCTGCGCCTCGCCGAGTCCTGCAAGGTCCCGCGTGACGAGTTCCTCAAGGAGTATCGCGGCAACGAGCTCGATCCGAACTGGGTCGAACGCGTCGGCGGCCTCAAGGGCAAGGGCTGGCAGCTCTTCGTGTCGAAGTATCCCGAGCAGATCGCGGATCTCCGCACGCAGATCGCCGGCATCGCCAATGACGCGAGCCTCTCGATCGAAGAGTTCCGCCGCGTCTACATGACGGTGAGCCGCGGCGAGCGGGACAGCGCGCGCGCCAAGAAGGAAATGATCGAGGCGAACCTCCGCCTCGTTATCTCGATCGCCAAGAAGTACACGAACCGCGGCCTGCAGTTCCTGGACCTCATTCAGGAAGGCAACATCGGCCTGATGAAGGCGGTGGACAAGTTCGAGTATCGCCGTGGCTACAAGTTCAGCACCTACGCGACCTGGTGGATCCGGCAGGCCATCACCCGCTCGATCGCCGATCAGGCGCGCACCATCCGCATCCCCGTGCACATGATCGAGACGATCAACAAGCTGGTCCGCACCTCGCGCCAGATGCTGCACGAGATCGGCCGCGAGCCCGCACCGGAAGAGCTGGCCGAAAAGCTCGGTATGCCGCTCGAGAAGGTGCGCAAGGTGCTGAAGATCGCCAAGGAGCCGATCTCGCTCGAAACCCCGATCGGTGACGAGGAAGATAGCCATCTCGGCGACTTCATCGAGGACAAGAACGCCGTCATCCCGCTCGATGCGGCGATCCAGGCGAACTTGCGCGAAGCGACGACGCGCGTGCTCTCCAGCCTCACCCCGCGTGAGGAACGTGTCCTGCGCATGCGCTTCGGCATCGGCATGAACACGGACCACACGCTCGAAGAAGTGGGCCAGCAGTTCAACGTGACGCGCGAGCGCATTCGGCAGATCGAAGCCAAGGCTTTGCGCAAGCTCAAGCACCCCAGCCGCAGCCGCAAGCTCCGCAGCTTCCTGGACGATTGAGGGTGCTGAACGGGATGCTGGGGCGGGGACGCGGCCAGACCGCGCGTGACGCGGAAAGCGTCACCCGCGTCGGCGTCACCGTCACCTTCCTCAAGATGACGGAGCGGCCGGCAACCCCGGCCCCCGCGCTTCCCGCCCATGCTTCCGTCCGGCAATGGCGGCATCCGACCAACGACCAGTATCGCGAATTGCAGCGCCAGGTGGGCCACCCCTATCTCTGGTGGCTGCGCCGCATCATGCCCGATGCCGAACTTGCCGCGGTGCTGCGCAATCCGCAGCTCGCCATTCACGTCCTCTATCTCGACGACGAGCCTGCCGGATTCTACGAGCTGGACGCTTCGAATTGGCCCTTCGTCAATCTCAACTATTTCGGCCTGATGCAGCATGCGATCGGCCACGGGCTGGGCCACGCCTTCCTGCGCCATGCGATCGACAACGCCTGGTCCGGCCCTATCCGCGGCATGACCGTGAACACCTGCACCGCCGATCATCCGCGCGCCCTTCCCGCTTATGAGAAGGCGGGCTTCCGCCGCACGCGCGCGATCCGCGAGGTCTGGAACATCCCGGACCGCCTCGGCTTCACCATCCCCGATCATCTCAAGGCGTGACCGCGCCCATGCCCGTAACCTTCTTCGTGCCGGGCAATTTCCCGTCCACGACCGGCGCCATCGTCTTCGACACGCGGCTCGCGGCGGCGCTCGAAGCCCGCGGCATGCCGACCAGGCTGCAGCCGGTAGATGGGCACCATCCCGCACCTGACGCCGCGGCAAGGCAGGCGGCGGCCGCGCTCGCCTCCAGCCTTCCCGTAGGCCGCGTCGTCATCGACGGCTTCTGCCTCTATGCCTTTGCCGAGGAAGCGGCGCGCCTCACCGAGGTGATCGGCCTGATCCATCATCCGATGTCGGAAGAGCCGCAGCTCGCAGACGGTGAGCGGGAGCGCTTCCGCGCCCTCGAACAGGTGCTGCTGCCGCGTCTCGCCCATCTCCTGGTTCCGAGCACCGCCGTCGCGGCGCAGCTGCGCGCCCTAGGCCTGCCCGAAGAGCGCATCACGGTGATGACCCCGGGCATCCCCGAGACGCCGCGCAGCGCGGGCTCTGGCGGCCCCTCCTGCCATCTCCTGTCGGTCGCGAGCCTGATTCCTCGGAAGGGGCACGACACCGTGCTGCGCGCTCTCCAGAGCCTGCCTGATCTCGATTGGCGGCTCACCCTCTGTGGCGATGCGACGATCGATCCTGCCTACGCGGAGAGCCTGCGGCGGCAGGCCGAAGAGCCCGGCTTGGCCGGCCGTGTCACCTTCCTCGGCGGCCGCACGCCGGCCGAGCTGGAAGCGCTGTGGCAGTCCGCCGATATCTTCGTCTCGGCGAGCCAGTTCGAGGGCTATGGCATGGCGGTAGCGGAAGCCGTACGCCATGGCCTGCCGCTTGCCCTCGCGCGCGGTGCGGCCGCACCGGAGGTCATTCCCGATGCAGGCACGGCGCTGGTGGAGGCCGGAGATCACGTCCAACTCGGCAAGGCGCTGCGCCGCATGATCTTCGATGCCGACCTGCGCCGCCAGATGGCGGAGGTCGTTTGGCAAGCCGGGCGTGCCCTGCCGCGCTGGGAGGATCAGGCCGCGCTCTTCCTCGAACGCTTCGCCTAGCCTCCGTCAGCTTTGGACTGACGCGCTTCTTTCATCCTCACCCGCTGTTGCGCCCGAACGCCGTCAGCGCCCGATCGGGAAGGCCCCGGCTTGGGGCGCAGCTGGCTAGGCCGGGCACGACGATGTGGTCCGTGATTCCGCGCGAATTACCGAACGGCGTTCGGGACGATTGCGCGGTCACCCGAAGACAAACGAAAACGGGCCGGGGAGATGCCTCCCCGGCCCGTCGTCGTTTCGCCGTTCAGCCGCCGGTCACCCGGATCAGCTGGCATCCGTCTCGGAAGACGTGGTGTCGGAGGCGGAGGTTTCGGCAGGGGTCTCCGTCATCGTGCTCTCGGTCACGAGCGGAGCCGCTTCCTTCGCCTTGCGCGGACGACGCACCGCCTTCGGCTTCGCAGCCGGAGCGGCCGGCGCCGCAGCCTTGGCGGCACGGGGCTTGCGCGCGGTCGGCGCTACCGTCTTGGCAGCGGCCTTGCGCGTCGTCGCCGGCGTGCGGGCGGCCGGCGTACGCGTGGCTGCGGCCTTGCGCGTGGTGCCTGCGGTCCGCGCCGTGGCGGCCGTTTTACGCGTGGTGGCAGCCGCCGGCTTGCGGCCAGCAGCGGCCGGCTTGCGCGCGGCCGTCGTCGTCGCAACCTTGCGCGCGGCAGCCGGCTTGCGAGCAGCCGCGGCGGGCTTACGCGCCGTGGTCGTCGCCGCAACCTTGCGGGTAGTCGCCGTCTTGCGCGTCGCCGTCGTGGTCTTCGCGGCGGCGCGCTTCGGCGCCGCTGCCGTCTTGCGGCCGGTCGTCGCAGCCGCGGTCTTGCGCGCAGGTGCCGCCGTCTTCTTCGCGGTGGTTGCGGTCTTGCGGGCGGCGGGCGCCGCCTTCGCCGCGCTGCGCGCGGTGGTCTTCGCGGCCGGCTTCGTCGCCTTCGCCGTGCTGCGCGTGGCGGGCTTCGCCGTCTTCGCAACCTTCGTCGCGCGGGCGGCCGGCTTCGCCGTCTTCGCCGCCGGCTTCACGGTCTTCGCCGCAGCGCGCGGCTTGGCCGCCGCCGGCTTGGCCGAGGCCTTGCGCGCAGCGGGCTTCGCTGCCGCAGCCTTGGCCGTCGCCGTCGTGCGCTTCGCCGGCGCGCGACGCGTGGTCGCCCGCACGGCGAGGGCGCGGCTACGCGGCGCGGCGGCCGTTTCGCCCTGATTGTCCTTGCTCACAGCATTCTCTCCTTTGTCTCGTTGACGTCTTCGTCTTGCCTTCGGCCGAAGCACGCTCCAGCCGTCACTCTCGATCCCTGCGCGTGGCGCATCCTATGTCGGTGCGGTCGCAGCCAATCCGATCTTCGACGTTGCGGTGACGTTCGTGCCGGGCCGCCCTCCCGCCACGCGTTCTCACCGCCACCAGCCGCGGGCTGCGAAGTTTCCGACGCAGCATTGTCGGACCATCACCGCCCATCATCCCCCGCACCGTGCAACCCACGCGACTCGTGAAGCGGTACGGTTTTTTCGCTATCTCAAGTCTCGAATCAAACTGTCAAGAAAAAGGCGATCATGCCGCGATCGCTTTTACGTTTTATTACGACCCCGATCGTCCTTCAGACTGCTGCCCTCCTGCCGGGACGGCTCAACCACCATCCCAGAGGTTTTCGAACTTCTTTATTTTGGCTTGATCTTTCGTGCCAAGCCGCGCCGTGCCGCCAGCGGAAGGCGACGACTGCGGCGCGAGAGTCACAACTTGTCGCAAAGCAGCCATTCGCCGGGGGAGTGCGCCCCTCCGCGCTGCATCCCGCCGTCCTGCGCGCATCCACGGCGATTCGACGCGGATGCTGCCTGCAGCCTGCTTCCTTCCAATGGCGAATTCTTCTAAGACAATCGGGCTGTGATCGGGCGTCACCCGCGATCTCTCCTGGCTGCTCCGGCTTTCGTGACTCTGCCACTGCACCGTTCTCCTCCTTCAGTCGTAACAAAGCCATGTTCCGAATTGCCCCGGCCGACATACTGCCTTCCCACCGCTCGACAGCAGACGGCGCGGCGGACCGTGCGCATGGGCCATGCGCGCGAGGCCTGCAGCCGGCATGAGCGACGCCACGCCACCACGTCTTGCCCGCGTCCTTCTGAGCGACGGCATCCCCGCCAATCTTCCGCCGATGGTCGAAGCCGATTGCGCGCAGGCTGTGGCAGATCTTGAATCCGGCAACCTCTTCGCGCCGCGCGGTGCAGGCCCAGGCCCCTTCGTACTCGCCCTCGCGCTGCGCGACGGCCGGCTGATCTTCGACATCCGCGACATGGCGATGCAGCCGATCTCGGTCATTGGCCTCGCGCTCGGGCCTTTCCGTCGCATCATCAAGGACTACATGCTGCTGCTCGACAGTTACGCAGCCGCGGTCCAGGAGGGTCGCGAAGCCCGCATCCAGGCCATCGACATGGGCAGGCGAGGCCTGCACAACGAGGCGGCCGCGCTGATCGCGGCCCGTCTCGGCAGCAAGGTCGAGGTCGACCTCGACACCGCTCGCCGGCTATTCACGCTGATCGTGGCTCTGCATCAGCGCGTCACCGGCCCTTCGGCACAAAGTCACACATAAAGTCAGACATCATGAAGATCGACGGCGTTCCCTACCGCAGCATCTGGCTCGACGAAGACGGCTGGTCCGTCCGCATCATCGACCAGACCAAACTGCCCTGGTCCCTCACCATCCTGCGCATTACCACGGCGGCAGAGATGGCAGAGGCGATCAGCACCATGCGCGTGCGCGGCGCCCCGCTCATCGGTGCCTCGGCCGCTTATGGGCTGTGTCTCGCGCTGCGCGCCGATGCCTCGAGTGAGGCAATGGAGCGCGACGCCGCCATGCTGGCCGCCACGCGCCCGACCGCGGTCAATCTGAAATGGGCGATCGACCGCATGCTGAGCCGCCTGCGCAATACGCGCGTCGAGGAGCGCGTCGCCGTCGCCTATCAGGAAGCCGCGGCGATCGCCGATGAGGACGTGGCACAGAACGAGGCCATCGGGCGCCACGGTGTCGAACTCATCCGCGCTGCCGTGAAGCCCGGCAAGCGCGTCAACGTGCTCACCCATTGCAATGCGGGGTGGATCGCGACCGTCGACTGGGGTACCGCCCTCGCCCCCATCTACATGGCGCACAACGAAGGCATCGACATTCACGTCTGGGTGGACGAAACGCGGCCGCGCAACCAGGGCGCCTCGCTCACCGCTTGGGAACTCGGCAGCCACGGCGTGCCGCATACGGTCATCGCCGACAATGCCGGCGGGCATCTGATGCAGCATGGGGATGTCGATCTCGTGATCGTCGGGACCGACCGAGTGACGCGCGGCGGCGACGTCGCGAACAAGATCGGCACCTATCTCAAAGCACTGGCGGCGCGGGACAACGGCGTGCCCTTCTGGGTGGCCCTTCCCTCCACCACCATCGACTGGACGATCACCGATGGCGTCGCGGAAATTCCCATCGAAGAGCGGTCCGCCGCCGAGGTCACCCTGATGACCGGTCAAACCGCCAATGGCACGCTCGCTACCATCCAGGTCACACCGCCCGGCAGTGGCGCAGCCAATCCGGCCTTCGACGTGACGCCCGCGCGCCTCGTCACCGGCGTCATCACCGAGCGCGGCCGTGCCGAAGCGAACGAAGCGGGGCTCCTGTCGCTCTTCCCCGAACGACGCTGAGGCGCCGCCCTTCATGACCAAGGCGGTTCTCGCCCTGCTGCTCGCGGGCCTCGCTCTCTCTGCCTGCGCCGGCAAACCCGGCGGGCGGCGGGGTGCCTGGGTTAACCCTCCGACCCAAGCCGCCTGCCTCGCGCAGAGCGACGACGGGCAGGAGCCGCCCTTCATCCGCAATTGCTTCGGCAATTTCGACCGGGCCTCGGCAGTCGCCATCGCCTATGCAGAATGGCGCGCCTGGGGCCAGGTCGTCTACGACGCGGACCCGCATCAGGAACAACCGGCCGATCCCAACACCAAGGCCGAACGCCAGCCGGGCTTCTGGCAGCGCGTCGGGCTTTATTGGTGGATCGGCATGAATCAGAGCAACGGCAGCGCTGGCTGGACGGGCAAGCAAGACGGGACGGGAGCCGAGTTTTCACCCACGGACGACAGCAACTATGCCTGGTCTGCCGCCTTCATCTCCTTCGTCATGCGCATGTCAGGCGCCGGTGCAGCCTTCCCTTACGCCGAATCCCACAGCATCTACATCAATGCCGCCGTCGCCGAGGCCCTGAACCAGACGAACCAGTATGCCATTCAGGCCGAGGCCCCCAACGCCTATGCGCCACAGGTGGGCGATCTCATCTGTGCCGGCCGGGGACGCGCGGAGAAGCTGACCTATGCGCAGCTTCCGGTCGGTCGCTTCCCGGGGCATTGCGGCATCGTCGTCGCCCATGCGCCTGGCCAGATCAGCGTCATCGGCGGGAATGTAGAGGATGCGGTGGCGCTGACCCATGTGCCGATCACCGATCAGGGGCTGCTCGCGCTGCCCGACGGGACCAGCGTCGACACCCGCTACAACTGGCTCTGCGTCATCCGCATCGCCTATAATCAATAAGGCGGGCGCCGCATCGCCTGCGGCGCCCAGCCCCTCAGATCGGCAGGCCCTCGCTCGTCGCCCAGCGCGCCATCAGCGCGTTGCTCGGCCTGGTTTTGTCCGCAACCTTGAGGGCCGTCTCGGCGCCCGCAACAGGCAGACCCTGCGGATCGAGCAGCCCTACCTGCACCAGCACCGTCGCCTGGTCCCAATAGATGTGCTCGTGCACCAGCTTGTCGCCCTGGAACTGGATGATGGCGACGGCCGGAATGTCCACCGCCCGCCCGGTGGGCGCGACGCCCGGCAGCAGCCAGTCGATCTCGGTCGTATGGGTGAAGTGCATGATGAATTCATCGACGATGCGATCATCGCCCACCGTACGGCTGATCGATGTCAGCCGGAAATCCGGCGGGTTGCCGCTGATGAAGTGATATTTGTAGAAGCGCTTGAGCTGGTCATGGCCGACGCCGCCGGTCATGGTCGGGATGTGGTTCACGTAGGGTTCGGCGACCATCGTCGCCATCGTCGCATCCACGTCTCGCGTTTCGAATTCGTGACGGCAATGCGCTTCCCAAAGCGCCACCAGATCGGGCTTGTCCATCTGCCTCTCCTCCTTGCTGCGGCTCAGCGCTGCCGCCAGGGCAGCCCGGCCGCCTGCCACCCGGCCACGGTGCCGCGCTGGCCAGAGGCATCTGGGGGCCCCTCGAAGCCGTCCGCGACGTTGTAGACCTCCCGATAGCCGGCCGCCCGGGCCGCCTCCGCCGCGGCCAGGCTGCGCACGCCGCTCCGGCACAGGAAGTAGATCGGCATCTCCTTCTCCAGCCCCGCCTCCGCGAGTTGGTCCAGGAACTGCTCATTGCGCTGCATGGTGGGGAAGAGCTGCCAGGAAATCAGCACGGGCGCGCGGCCTGCCGCCTGAAGGTCGGGAATGCCGATCTGGTCCCATTCGGCATCGGTCCGAACGTCACAGAGCTGCGCGCGGGGGTCGTCGAGCAGGGCCTGCCACACCTTGCCGGGGTCGATGTCTTCGATCATCTCGGTCCTCGATGTCTGAAACAGTCGCCAGAAGGCCGCGTCGGGCGGAGAATGGCAAGCCGCGGCGCTTCCCTTCCCCCCGATCAGCCCCTATGTCCCTATCCATCCAAAGGTCCGCCCGCGTTCTTCCGGCGCTGCACCTGACGGGATGCATTCACGCGGCCGCCGGCGCCGGAACAGGACCCTATGTCTGATCCACTGGAAAGTCTGAAGAAGCGCGAGCCGGCTGACGGCAAGGCCGCGGAGAAGCTGCGCGGGGGCCTCGGGCGGCTTCTCGGCGTGCCGCTCGCGGATACGCCCCTGCATGATCAGCGCGCCAATCGCGAAATGCCCTTGCCGCGGAACTGGAACACGGTCTTCCTGGGCATCCTGACCATCATGGCGGTGCTCACCTGCCTCTATGCCGCGCGCGATATCGTGCTGCCGGTGGTGCTCGCCCTCGTCCTCAAGCTGCTCTTCCAGCCGCTGGTGAAGCTGCTGGAGCGCATCCGCATCCCGAAGGCGGCAGGCGCCCTCTTCTGCATCGCGCTGCTGCTCGGCATCTTCGTGGGGCTCGGCGCACTGCTCACAAGCCCCGCCTCACGCTGGGCGGCGCAACTGCCGCATGCCTGGCCGATGCTGCAGGAGCGTTTCGCCGTGCTGCAGCCGCCCATCGCGCGCCTGCAGCATCTGCTCGACCGGATGGGCGTCCATTTCGGCGGCGCCGACAGCCTGCTGTCCAACCCGGTCAGCATGGTGACATCGGTCTTCAGCGGCACGGGCACCATCGCCTCCAATCTGCTCGAAACCCTGCTCGTCCTCTTCTACCTGTTGGTGTTCGGGGAGACTTTCCTGCGCCGCCTGGTCGAGGTTCTGCCGCGTTTCGACGACAAGCGCGAAGCCGTCGAAATTTCGATGCATATGGAGCGGGATCTTTCGGCCTATCTTCTCACGATCACCATCATCAACGCCGTCGTCGGCTGCGCCACCGCCCTCGTCATGTGGATCTGCGGCGTGCCCGGCCCGATCCTCTGGGGCACCGTCGCCTTCTGCCTCAACTTCGTGCCCATTCTCGGGCCCTTCGTCGGCATCCTCATCTTCCTCGCCATCGGCATCGTCACTTCCGGCTTCGCCTGGAGCGCGATCCTGCCCGCCTGCCTCTATTTCGGCATCCATGTCGCGGAAGGCGAGATCATCACGCCGATGCTGCTGGCCAGCCGTTTCACGATCAATCCAGTTGCCGTCATGCTGTCCCTTATCTTCTGGTACTGGATGTGGGGTGTGGCGGGCGCCGTTCTCGCCGTGCCCATGCTCGCCATCCTCAAGATCATCTGCGATCGCCTGCGCCCCTTCCGCGCCTTCGGCCATCTCCTCGAAGGATGAGCGACGGCCGTCAGTATGACGTCATCATCCTCGGCGCCGGCGCCGCAGGGCTGATGGCGGCGAAGGTCGCGGGGCAGCGTGGCCGCCGCGTCGCGCTACTCGACCACCGTCCGGAGCCGGGTGCGAAGATCCTCATCTCCGGCGGCGGGCGCTGCAACTTCACCAATCGGGAGACGCCGGCGAGCCGCTTCCTGGCGGCCAATCCGCATTTCGCCAAATCGGCGCTCAGCCGCTTTCGCCCCGCGGACATGATCGCCCTCGTCGATCGCCACGGAATCGCCTGGCACGAAAAGACGCTGGGGCAATTGTTCTGCGACGGCAGCGCGCGGCAGATCGTCGAGATGCTGGTGGCGGAGTGCCGGGCGGCGCAGGTCACGCTCCATCTCGGCACGGCGGTGGAGGAGGTCCGGCGGGAGGAGACGTTCCGGCTGCGGACGTCGCGCGGCCCGCTCTCCGCCCCATCGCTCGTCATCGCGAGCGGCGGCCTCTCCATCCCCAAGCTCGGCGCGACGGGCTTGGCCTATCAACTGGCAGCGCAGTTCGGCGTGCCGGTGGTTCGGCCGGAGCCCGCCCTCGTGCCACTCTGCTTCGACGAGCCGGAGCTTGCGGTGATGCGGGGCCTTTCCGGGACGGCGCTCGAGATCGAGGCGCGCTTCGGCAAGACCAGCTTTCGGGAGGCGATGCTCTTCACCCATCGCGGCCTCTCCGGCCCCGCTATCCTGCAGATTTCGAGCTATCTGAAAGCGGGCGAGGACTTTACCGCAGACCTCTTGCCGGGACGCGATGCCCGCGCCCTGCTGCTTGAGGCGAAGCGGGCACGCCCGCGTATCGCGCTGCGTACCGCGCTCGCGGAACAGCTGCACCTGCCGCAGCGGCTTGCCCAGGCCCTGGCGCCGGAGGAGGAGCGCGCCCCACCCATCGGCGAGACCAGCGACCGCACGCTCGCGGCACTGGCCGAACGGCTGCAACGCTGGCGCCTCACGCCGTCCGGCACCGAAGGCTTCGCAAAGGCGGAGGTGACACGGGGCGGAATCGATACCGCGGCCCTCTCTTCCAAGACCATGGAAGTCACCGCCGTTCCCGGCCTCTATGTCATCGGCGAGGCGGTGGACGTCACCGGCTGGCTGGGCGGCTACAATTTCCAATGGGCCTGGGCTTCCGGCGTCGCCGCGGGCCAGGCGGTCTAGCCCCTACCAGGTGCTGAGTGCCGCCAGCAGATCGCGCTTCACTTCGGCTGGCGCGAAAGAGGTGTCGATCGAGGTGCGCGCCACCGCACGCAGCGTGGCGTCGTCCCAATCGAAGGCCTCCGCCACGCGTGCATATTCCTCGACCAGCGTGGTGCCGAGCAGGGCGGGATCGTCCGTACCCACCGAAACTGGAATGCCATGGCGGCGCAGCCGTTCGATCGGATGCTGGGCGTAAGACGGATAGAGACCGAGCAGGACGTTGCTGGTGGGCGTCAGGTCGAGCGGCAGGCCCATCTGCCTCAACTCGTCCATCAGGAGCGGATCCTCCACGGCGCGGACGCCGTGGTCGATCCGCTGGACGCCCAGATAATGGATGGCGTCGCGGATGCCTTCAGGCCCGCTCGATTCGCCGGCATGGGCGACACGGAAGAAGCCGGCATCGCCTGCGCGCCGAAAGGCATCGGCAAAGCGCGGGCCGGTGCGACCGGCGGCCGCCTCGTTGCCGTCGATCGACAAGGCAACGACACGGGGATTGCGTAGCGCCGTCATCAGGTCGACAAGTTCCAAAGCCTCATCCGCCGTCTGCTGGCGGAGCAGGCTGAGGCAGAGACCGACGGGTGGCAGCCCATCCCGCTCGGCGGCCGCGAACCCGCGATCGAGCGCCGCGATCATCGCCGGCAGCCGATGGCGCCAGGCCTCCCAATGCGTCGGGTTGAGGATGGCGTCGGCATAGCCGGTACCGTCCGCCGCCAGCCGCTCAGCGAAGGCATAGGCCATCGCCTCGAGCTGCGCCTCGGAGCGCAGCAGCCCACAACTCCAGTCGAGAAAGCCGAGGAACTCGGTGAGGGTGCGAAAGGAGAAGAGCGTCTCGGCTGGCCGCGGCAGGGACTCACCCGCTGCCGCAGCCAACGCCAGGATCTGGTCCTGGGCGAGAGAGCCTTCTAGGTGGATGTGGATCTCCGCCTTGGGCAGAGCCCGGAGACGCTGCCGGTCGGCGGAGCCAGACGTCATCCGCGGAACTTGCCCTCGAAGGCGAAGGCGGTGACAGGCTTGCGCGGGCTCGGCGTCTCACGCGCCTGCAGGCCTTCCGGCAGGATCGACTTGTCGCCGAGACGACCGACCGCGGCCGCAGCCTCGATACGGTAGCCTTCGGGGAAGCCGAGGTCGGCGAAGGCCCGCTGCATGTCGAAGCCGACCATGCCATGGGCGTGCCAGCCCAGCATCGCGCCCTGCAGGGCGAAGGAGCCCCAGGCCGCCCCCATGTCGAAGGAGTGGCTGTGGGACGGCACGGGCTTCTCGGCGCCCGGCGGCAGCATGAGGGAATTGGACGCCATGATGACGAGCGCGCCCGCGCGCTTCGCCCAGGACTGGTTGAACTCGATCAGCAGGCCGAGCAGCTTGTCGAAGGCGGGTGTGCCGCGCAGACCGTAGATGAAGACCCAGGGCTGGGAATTGTAGGAGGACGGCGCCCAGCGCGCGGCCTCGAACATGGAGAAGAGATCGGCTTCGGGAATGGCTTCCTCGGTGAAGGCGCGCGGCGACCAGCGCTGCAGGAAGACCTCGTGGATCTCATGATCGGCGGTACGGGAATTGGCGCTCTTCGTCATGGCTCGTCCTTCTGTCGTGGCAACGCGGATCAGTGCTTTGGCGCGTTCCGCAGGGCTTCCGCCTCCGCGTAGAACTTCTTCTCCCACTCGTTGTGGTTGGTCGCCCCTTCCTTGATGAAGGGCGTGAAGATCGCGATGCGCAGCAGCGCGGCGTTGATGAGATTGGCCGGGAAGCGCAGCGGCTTGTTGAAATCGACGAAGAGCACCACGCGCGTCTCGTCGGAATGATTCCAGGCCTCGTGCTCGAAGGCGTCGTCGAAGATGAGCGCGCGGCCTTCCTGCCAGTTGCAGATCTGGCGATCGACGCGAATGGCGATCTTGTCGGGATGGTTGGGCACGATCAGACCGAGGTGGAAGCGCAGCACGCCATTATAGGGGCCGCGATGCGGCGGAAGGTGCTTGCCCGGCTCGAAGATCGAGAACATCGCCGTCTGCAGCCCCGGGATCTTCTGCACGATGCGCCAGGTCTCGGGACAGAGCTGGGTGTTCTTTTCCGAGGTCAGCCCGTAGCCGGTGAGGAAAAAGGTCTTCCAATTCGCGTCGGTCGAGATGGTGGCGACGTCGGCCGAGATGTCGTGGAAGCTCGGCAGGTCGGCCTTCCGCTGCAGCACGCGGTCGAGCTCCGCCCGGATCAGGTGCCATTCCTTTTCGATCTCGGCCGCCCAAGGGAAAGTCGCATTGTCATAGACCGGCGGATTGCCGAGCTTGGCACAGCGCAGATTGAGCCGTTCGACCCAGGAAACCAGCTTCATCACCACGCGTGTGGTGAGGCTCGGGCGGCCCATGGGCTTGATGCCTTCGGTCCCGAAATTTTGCTTGGCTTCGTAGGAGCCGGCGTCAGCCGGCTGCGTCGGGGTGACTGTGTTCATCGCTCGATCTCCGCAGGCGGGATGGACTGTCAAGTACCATCCCCTCCTCTGATACGACAGCGTGGCCAGGTTTGGCGAGAGCGGCCGTGATCCGGGTACCGCGCAGCGCCACTGCTCAGGACGCTGTGAGCAGATAAGCCGGCGGCGGAAACGCACAAGGGCCGGCGCGGTCCCCGTGCGGAGACCGGCCGGCCCTTGTCTGTGGTCAAGCCGCGCGGCTTACGAGCAGCCGCTGGTGGAGCCGCAGGTCACGCATTTCAGGCAGGTGCCGTTCCGCACCATGGTGAAGTTGCCGCATTCGGGGCAGCTGTCGCCCTCATAGCCCTTCACCTTGGCTTCACGCATCTTGCTGGCCCGGTCATCCCCTGCGCTCACCGCCTCCGCGGTGAAGGCGGGGCGCACGGAGGCCACAACACCAGCCGGGGCCGCCGCCGCACCGCCGATCGTGCCGCGCACGAAGCCCTTGCTCACCCCGCGCTGAATATCGGCCAGCACCGAGCGGGCCTGCTCCGCCGTCTCGCTGCCGGTGCGCGGCAGGTTCCCCTCCGTCGCACCATTGCCGATGGTATCCGGCATCAGATCGGCCGGGTCGACATGGGCGAGGTCGTTGCGAGCGAGGTAGGAGATCGCCAGTTCGCGGAAGATGTAGTCGATGATCGAGGTCGCCATGCGAATGGCCTCGTTGCCCTGCACCATGCCCGCCGGCTCGAAGCGGGTGAAGGTGAAGGCCTCGACGAATTCTTCCAGCGGCACGCCGTATTGCAGGCCGATGGAGATCGCGATCGCGAAGTTGTTCATCAGCGAGCGGAAGGCGGAGCCTTCCTTGTGCATATCGATGAAGACCTCGGCGAGGCTGCCATCCTCGTATTCGCCGGTGCGGAGATAGACCTTGTGGCCGCCGACCGTCGCCTTCTGGGTATAGCCCTTGCGGCGGTCCGGCAGGCGCCGCCGCTCGGCGCGCTGCACAACACGCTCCACGATCCGCTCGGCCATCGCCACCGCCTGCGCCGTGGCCGGCTGGGCGATAAGCTCCTCCGCATCCTCCTCATCCTCGATGAGCTGCGAGGAGAGCGGCTGGCTGAGCTTGGAGCCGTCGCGATAGAGCGCATTCGCCTTCAGGCCGAGACGCCAGGACAGCATATAGGCGTTCTCGCAATCCGCGACCGAGGCCGAATTCGGCATGTTGATGGTCTTGGAGATGGCCCCCGAGATGAAGGGCTGGGAGGCCGCCATCATGCGGATATGGCTTTCGGCAGAGAGGAAGCGCACGCCGATGCGGCCGCAGGGATTGGCGCAGTCGAAGACGGGCAGATGCGCAGGGTTGAGCTCCGGCGCGCCCTCCAGCGTCATCGCGCCGCAGACATAGGTGTTCGCGGCCTCGATCTGTGCGCGGGTGAAGCCCAAAGCCGACAGAAGATCGAAGCCCGGCGCTTCGATCTGCGCCGGCGTGAAGCCCAGCACGCCGGTCAGCAGCTCCTCGCCCAGCGTCCACTTGTTGAAGACGAACTTGATGTCGAAGGCGCTGACGAGGGCGGCTTCGACCTTGGCGAGGTCGGCCTCGCCGAAGCCCTTCGCCGCGAGGCTTTCATGGTTGATCGCGGGGGCTCCGACGAGCGTCGCATGACCCACGGCATAGCGGATGATGCGGTCGGTCTGCGCCGGCGTATAGCCGAGCGTCTCGAGCGCCTGCGGCACGATGCGGTTGATGATCTTGAAATAGCCGCCACCGGCGAGCTTCTTGAACTTCACCAGCGCGAAGTCCGGCTCGATGCCCGTCGTGTCGCAATCCATGACGAGGCCGATGGTGCCGGTAGGAGCGACGACGGAGACCTGCGCATTGCGGTAGCCGTTCTGCTCACCGAGGGCGAGCGCCTCGTCCCAGACATCGGCGACGGCACCGGCCAGACCCGTATCGGGGCAATCCTCGCGCATGAAGGGCACGGGCAGAACCGTCAGGCCCTCATAGCCTTCCGTCGCCCCCTGGGCCGCACGGCGATGGTTGCGGATCACCCGCAGCATGCTCTCCCGGTTCGCCTCATGCGCCGGGAAGGCGCCGAGTTCGCCCGCCATTTCGGCGGAGGTGCGATAGGCGACGCCCGTCATCACCGCGCTGACGGCGGCGCAGATGGCGCGGCCCTCGTCGCTGTCATAGGGAATGCCTTCGGCCATCAGCAGGCCGCCGAGATTGGCGTAGCCGAGGCCGAGCGTGCGGTAGTCATAGGACAGGCGCGCGATCTCGCGGGACGGGAACTGCGCCATCAGTACGGAGATTTCGAGCACCACCGTCCAGATGCGGACGCAATGCGTGTAGAGCGCCGTGTCGAAGCTGCCGTCTTCGCGGCGGAAGGCGAGCAGGTTCAGCGAGGCCAGGTTGCAGGCCGTGTCGTCCAGGAACATGTATTCCGAGCAGGGGTTGGACGCGTTGATCCGTCCCCCCGCCGGGCAGGTGTGCCACTCGTTGATGGTGGTGTCGAACTGCACGCCCGGATCGGCCGAAGCCCAGGCCGCATAGCCGATTTTGTCCCAGAGCGCGCGGGCACGCAGCGTCTTGTGCAGCTTGCCGTCGGTGCGGCGCGTCAGGTTCCATTCGCCGTCGTCCAGCACACGCTGCAGGAAGTCGTTCGTCAGGCGGACGGAGTTGTTGGAGTTCTGCCCAGCGACGGTGAGATAGGCCTCGCTGTCCCAGTCCGTGTCATAGGTACGGAAGTCGAACTCGGTCTTGCCGTTCTTCGCGGCGTCGATGGCGCGGCGGATGTAGTTCTCCGGAATGGCGCAATCCTTGGCCTTGCGGACCGCCGCCTTCAGCGCGCCGTTCTTCGTGACGTCATAGGCGGCCTCGCCGAGATCGGGCGCCGCCTCGCGCGCCGCGCGGATCACTCCGTCGAGCTGCCGCTTCGTCATCTTGGAGCCGGACACGAGGGCCGCGACCTTCTGCTCCTCGATCACCTTCCAATCGACGAAGGCCTCGATGTCCGGATGATCGACATCGACCGTCACCATCTTCGCCGCGCGCCGCGTGGTGCCGCCGGACTTGATGGCGCCCGCCGCACGGTCGCCGATCTTGAGGAAGCTCATGAGGCCGGAGGAACGGCCGCCGCCCGAGAGACGCTCGCCGTCACCGCGCAGGCGGGAGAAGTTGGAGCCGGTGCCCGAGCCGTATTTGAACAGGCGCGCCTCGCGCACCCAGAGATCCATGATGCCGCCCTCGTTCACGAGGTCATCGGCGACGGACTGGATGAAGCAGGCATGCGGCTGCGGATGCTCGTAAGCGCTCGCCGATTCCACCACCTGGCCGGTCTTGGGGTCGACGTAGAAATGCCCCTGGGCCGGGCCGTCGATGCCATAGGCCCAATGCAGGCCGGTATTGAACCACTGCGGCGAGTTCGGCGCGGCCATCTGGTTGGCAAGCATGAAGCACAGCTCGTCCCGGAAAGCGCGGGCATCGCCCTCGCTGTCGAAATAGCCGTGCTTCCAGCCCCAATAGGTCCAGGTTCCGGCTAGCCGGTCGAAGACCTGCTGCGCGCGGGTTTCCCCGACATAGCGCTCCGCTTCCGACAGCTTCGCCAGCGCCTCCGCGTCCGGCTCGTGCCGGCGCAGCCAGGCGGGCACGCCTGGCTCGTCCACCGGCTTCAGCGCCGCCGGGATGCCGGCCTTGCGGAAATACTTCTGGGCGAGAACATCGCAGGCGACCTGGGACCAGGCCTTCGGCACTTCGATATCGGCAAGGCGGAAGATCACCGAGCCATCGGGGTTGCGGATCTCGCTGGTCGCTCGCACGAAATCGATGCCGCCGTAGCGCGTCTCCACGTCAGCCGTCAGTTCGCGTTCGAAGCGCATGCGAGAATCCTCTGCCGAAAGATGCGGTTAGGGAGATGCCGGCCGGTCTGATGACCGCGTCGTTAACCAAATCTAGTAGGGAACCCGGCGGTCGAGCAACCACATCTTGTGCTTGACAGAGGCGACGGAGCGTCATCGGTCGGCCAAACCGGGGGAAATCCTAGGCGAGGCCGGCCGCGGGTGCCGCAAAATTTTTCGCAATTCCCGGCATCGCGAGGGGCCGGACGCGGCTCCTACGAGTCGATGCGAAGGCTTTGCTTTAAGACTCGGGCCTTAGCGCGCTCTCTTCAGGCGGCAGGAACGAGTCCCCGCGCCGATCAGGAAGAATAGCCGAAACGCTCCAAAAAAGGCGCGAAAATCCGCGTCATCTCGGCCTGCAGCGACGCGGGCAGGTTGCGCCATTTTCCGCTCCGCGCGTCCCCGATGTGGGGCCCGAGAATCTGTGTCACCCGGTCCATCTGATGCACGCCGACCTGGGTCAGGCGCTCGGAGGGCAGCGCATTCAGATTCCGGGCAAAGGCGCGGACGGCCTCGGTCTCATAGCGCGCGAAGAGCGTGGCCCCGGTCTCGGCGTCGCAGGGTAGGCCGAGATGAGTGGCAACAGCCGCCACCGCGTCCGGCTGCTCGAAGAATCGCTCCTCGTAGCGGAAGACGGGATAGCCGCGGGCGGCCAGCGCCGTGAACCGCCGGCAATCCCGCTCCAGCCATTGGATCGTCTGGGACAGCGGTGCCCGAAACCGCAGCGCCATGGAGGTGGCGGCATCCCGCGGATCGCGCAGGGTGAGCAGCACCGGCACCTGGCGTTCCGCGATCCAGGCATCCAGACCGGCGCTGCCGTGATGCGACTTGAAGAGAAAGTGGCGTCCACCCGCCGTCGCTTCGGGCGGAAAGAGGCTCAGTTCGTCGGCATAGAAGGTCAGAAGCGGCGCGGACCCGAGAGCCCGCGCCATCAACTCACGCACGATGTTGAAAATCCAGGTGGAGGCGCTGCCATGCAGACCGGCCGTCGCCACCACCTCCGGCACGAAAACACGCGGTTTGGTCACGTCGAAAAGCCAGTCGTCGTGTTACTTCCGCTCGATCAGTTCGATCTTGTAGCCGTCCGGGTCCTCGATGAAGGCGATGACCGTGGTGCCGAACTTCACCGGCCCGGGCTCCCGCGTGATCTTCACGCCCGCCGCCCGCAGCTGTTCGCAGGTCGCGTAGATGTCGGGCACGCCGAGTGCCAGATGCCCGAAGGCCGTGCCGAGCTCATAGGACGAGACACCGTAGTTATAGGTGAGTTCCAGCACGGTGTGGGTCCGCTCGTCGCCATAGCCGAGGAAGGCGAGTGTGTATTTCCCGTCCGGCACGTCGGACCGGCGAAGTTCCTTCATACCGAGATACTGGGTGTAGAAGGCGACGCTCCGCTCGAGATCGCCGACGCGCAGCATGGTGTGGAGGTAGGAGAAATTCTCGCTCATCGTCTTTTTCCTTCGCTCAGGCGGAGTAGCACCGCCGCGTGACGGCGCGGAGATTGCGCCGGGCTCCGCACCCTGCCAAGCCCGCACCGACCGTCTGACATATCAGTTTCGTGATAACGCACCGCCGCGTCAGCCGCGCAGTGCCTCCGGGCCAAGACCCAGCAGAAAGAAGCCGGCAGCATCGGCCGCCGCCACGGTCGCCGCCTGATCGACGATCAGCGTGCCGCCACCCTCGAAGGCGATGCCGCGCAAACCCGCGGCCAAGCAGCCCCGTACCGTCTCTGTCCCGATCGTCGGCAGATCGGCCCGCCGCTCCTGCCCCGGCTT
Source organism: Acidisoma sp. 7E03 (assembly GCF_054665075.1). NCBI lineage: Bacteria > Pseudomonadati > Pseudomonadota > Alphaproteobacteria > Acetobacterales > Acidocellaceae > Acidisoma > Acidisoma sp. 7E03. Next base: position 365,901 of record NZ_BAAFHE010000002.1, on the reverse strand, counting down.
GACCAGCTTGACCAGAACCCCGCCCGGCCCCGGCCAGGCGAGCGATCCGCAGCGGGCGAGCATGGCATCCGTGCCTTCGACGGCTTCCACGGCCAGCACGACACCCGCCTGCACGACGCAACCCTGGCCGACATCGGCGGCCCCCAGCATGCGGCAGACCGCAATCCCACGGGTGATGTCGGACCGCGCCTGCTCGTCCGGCGCCGTTTTGGTGAGCAGCCCGGCGCGGCCGACGAGCCCCCCCAGGATCTCGTGCGCCCCGAGCACCCGGAAGCCTTCTTCGCCAAGGACGCGGATCACGGCGCGCAGCAGCCCGTCATCCCCCATGAAGGCAGCGCGCCCGATGCGCGCCAGCAGCTTCAGCCCTTCCGCGTCCGGCCGTAGGTCCCGAAAAGACGGACGCCGCACGGGGCCGACGAGCACGAGGTCCTGGCAGCCCTGCTCCTTGAGGAGGGCGAGGATGCGCACCGCCGCGCCGAAACGCAGGAAGGCATGGGGAAAGGGTGCTAGCACCGCGGGCTCGGCATGCCCTTCGATACCGATGATGAAGACGCGCCGGCCGGCAGCCTGCGCTGCACGCGCCACTTGGGCCGGAAGCGGGCCGCTGCCGGCGATGATGCCGAGCGCCGGCGCCATGCTCCGGCCCTCAGGCCGCGTCGTCGGTTTCGACGGCGCGCCGGTTGCGGCGGACGAGGCCGCGCTTGCTCGGCGCATCGATGAAGCTGAGGATCTCCGCCACCATCGCATCCGCGCCATAGCGCGCCCGCACCTCGGCCAGGCGCGCGGCGAAGACGCCTTCATGGCTGAAGAGCAGCCGGAAGGCCGAACGCAGGCGGCGGATCTCGGCGGCATCCAGGCCGCGCCGGCGCAGTCCCACGATGTTCAGCCCGGTGAGACGCGCGCGGTTGCCCATGACGAGGCCGAAGGGGATCACGTCCGCCTCGACACCCGACACACCCCCCACCATGGCGCCACGGCCGATGCGCACGAACTGGTGCAGCGCCGCACTGCCGCCGATCACCGCGCCATCGTCGATCGAGACGTGACCGCCCATGACGACGTTGTTGGCGATGATCACGCCATCGCCCAGGGCGCAGTCATGGGCAACGTGGACCACCGCCATGAGAAGGCAGTTCCGGCCGATCCGGGTCAGCCCCGTGCCCGTCGCGGTGCCGCGATGGATGGTGCAATGCTCGCGGATCTGGCTGCCCGCGCCGATCTCGGTGCGCGTGGGCTCGCCCTTGTATTTGAGGTCCTGCGGCGGCAGCCCGACGCTCGCATAAGGGAAGAGCACGGCGCCCGCGCCGATACGCGTATGGCCATCGACCACGACATGGGAATGGAGACGGACGCCGTCCTCCAGAACCACGTTCGGACCGATGTGGCACCAGGGCCCGATTTCGACGTTCTGGCCGAGAACGGCCCCTTCTTCGACGATTGCCGAGGGATGAACTGTGGTCAAGTTGGCTCGCGATCGCGAATCATGGCCGAAAAACTGGCTTCCGCGACGGAAACCCCATCCACCCGCACGACGCCGTGGAATTTCCACACGTTGCCGCGGTTGCGGTCCTTGCTGACATGGACGTGCAGCTGATCGCCCGGCACCACCGGACGACGGAACTTCGCGCTTTCGATGGACATGAAGTAGACCAGCTTGCCGCGGGATTCCGGCCCCAGCGTTTCCACCACCAGAACGCCCGCGGTCTGCGCCATGCTTTCGATGATCAGCACGCCCGGCATCACCGGGTGTCCGGGGAAGTGGCCCTGGAAGAAGCCTTCGTTGATGGTGACGTTCTTGATGCCGACGGCCGAGACGTTCTTCTGGATATCGACGACCTTGTCGATCAGCAGAAAAGGATAGCGGTGCGGAATATCGAGCATGATTTCCGCGAGGCTCACATCATGCCGCTCGATGGTCTCGGGCGTCACCTCGTGACCTTGTTCAGTCTCTGCATCCATCAAATTCAGGCCCGCATCCGCCTCGCTACTTGGCCGCATCCTCGCGCCGCATCATCCGGCGCAGGAACGCGACCTGCTTGAAAAATTCCTTCACAGGCTCGGCCGGGCTACCGACGACCACGGCACGCGGCGCGACATCGGCCATGACACCGGCCTGAGCGCCGATCCGCGCCCCGTCCCCGATGCGAAGATGGCCCGTCAGTCCCGCCTGGCCCGCCAGCGTCACGTAGTCGCCGAGGATGGTGGATCCGGAAATCCCCGCCTGGGACACGATGACGCAGCAGCGGCCAAGGCGCACGTTATGGGCGATCTGCACCGCATTGTCGAGACGAGAGCCCGCGCCGATCACCGTATCCTGGGAGGAGCCGCGGTCGATCATCGTGTTGGCGCCGATCTCGACGTCGTCCTCGATAATCACGCGGCCAAGCTGCGGGACACTGACGAAGCCGCGAGCCGTCGGCTGCGGATCGAAGCCGAATCCTTCCTGGCCGATCCGCGCACCCGGGTAGAGGGTGACACGCTCGCCGATCAGCGCGTGACTGACCGAAACATGGGCGGCGATGCGGCAATCCCGGCCGATCACCACACCCTCCCCGATCCAGGCCAGCGGCCCGATGCGACAGCCGGCCGCAATCTCCGCCCGTGCCCCGATGACGCAGTGCGGACCGATTTCCGCTTCCGGCGAAATCTGCGCCGTGGGATCGATGACGGCGGTCGGATGGATACCCGACGTCACCGCGGGGGATGGGTGAAAGAGGCCGGCCACGAGGGCCCAGGCCGTCATCGGCCGCGGCGTAGCCAAGGCCACCGTGCCCGCAGGCACGTGGTGGGCGAGCGCGGGGTCCAGAATGACCGCGCCGGCCTGCGTCGCCCGCAAGGCGTCCAGATACTTCTTGTTGGTTAGGAAGCTGACCTCGGCGGGACCGGCCGTCTGCAGGGGCGCGATGCCGGAGAACAGGCGGTCGAGCGGCGCGCTCTCCGCCGAAAGGCCGGCAGCGGCGAGGACCTCCGAAAGCGGAAAGGGACCCGCACGCCGAAAGAAGCGCGGGTCCCCAGCGACAGGCTCAACCAAGCCTCATCGCTCCCTTACTGGCCGAGCGGCGGCTGCGCACCCTGCTGCTGATCCTGCAGCGAGGCAGCCGTCACCTTGGCGAAGGCGTCGTCCGGCGGAACCGTGACCGAGGGCAGAACCTGATTGAGCTGCTTCGTCACCTCGTCGGTGATGTCGAAGCCGTTCTGGTTCAGCGCGACCTGGGCACGGTGCAGAACCAGATTCATGCCGCGGCTATTGGCCACCTGGCGGATGACCGCGATGAGCGTACGCTCGATCTGGCCCAGGGCGACCTGTGCCGCCGCCTGGATGCGCGCCTCGTGATTGCGGAAGGCAAGCTGGGAGCTCGCGATGCGCTGCTGCAGGGCGAGTTCACGCTTGCGCAGTTCGTCCTGGCTCAGATGCGCATTCGGATTGGCCAGCGCCGACTGCACCTGGCGCCACAGATCCTGCTCCTTCTTGACCTCGTCGGTCAGCTCAGCGCGGCGCTTGTCGATTTCCTTCTGCACGCCCTGGGCCGCGGTCGAAGCCTGCAGCACGTCCGGCACGCCGATCACGCCGATGACGGGCGCGGGCGGCGGTGCTTCCTTCATCAGATCCGGCAGTTTGGGGATCGGCGCATTGGCCTGAGCCTCGGCCGCCTTCTCGGCATCCGGGTTCGGCTTCGGCGTCGCGGGCAGCGGCGGTCCGAGATCAGGCACCTTCACGGTCGGTCCGGAGGCAGCCGCAGCGCGACCCTTCGGGGCCGTGTGCGTGCCGCTCGCCTTGGACTGACCGGGCACGAACCAGCCCTGCGAGGATTGAGCCAGGACCGCGCCGGGAGCGAAGATCAGCGCCACCGCAGCGGCGGCGAGAGAACGGGAGACGTATCGCAAGGGGACTTAACCTTACCGAAGCGGGATGAAGCTAGAAATTCGTGCCGAAGCCGAAGCGGAAGACCTGCGTCTGATCGTATTTGTACTTCACGACCGGATCGGCCAGATCGATGTTGATGAGGCCGAAGGGCGTGTTCCAGGAGAAGCCGACACCCACCGACACGCGCGGGGACTTGTTCTGATAGACGTCGCCGTACTGGTCCGTCACGCCGAAGAGCGTGCCGATGTCGGAGAAGACGCGGCCCGTGAGCCCGATGTCCTTGGAGATCGGCAGCGGGAAGTGCAGCTCAACCGTGCCGGTCGCGATGGTGTCACCGCCAAGGCTGTCTCCGGTTTTTTGATCATGAGGACCGGCGCCGCCCTGTTCGAAGCCGCGCATGTTCTCGCCGCCGAGGAAGAAGTTGTCGATCAGGTAGTAGTTGCCATTGCCATAGCGATAGAGCCTGCCGCCCCCGGCGCGCAGGGCCAGCGTCCAATCGCTGTTGCCGGTGAAGTAGTCGAGCGGGATGTAGTAGCCGGCATCGAGCTTGACCCGGAAGAACTTGGAATTGCCGCCAAGACCCGCGACGTCGGTGCCCAGGCGGATGATGTAGCCCTTGTGCGGATCGAGCGAGCTATCGCGATGATCGAGGGTCAGGGTCTGGCCAAGCTGGGACAGCAAGGACCAGCCCGCCTCGTTCTTCACGTAGATCGAGGCGTTGGACTGGACGTTGTAGACATTACGATCGACGAGTGAGTAGGCCTCGGTCTGCGACAGGTAGTTGTTGAAGGCATAGCCCGTGCGGATGGTGAAGCCGAGCCGCTGCTCGTCGTACTGCGAGATGTCCTGGTTGTTGTTCGTGGTGTCGAAGATCTCGCCACCCAGCATGAGGTTGCGGTCGAGGAAGTAGGGATCGGTTACCGACAGGTCGATCTGGCTGGCGCGCTGCGCCAGCACGCCGGTGATGCCAGCGCTGATGCCCGTGCCGATCAGGTTCTTTTCGCTCAGCCCCAGGTTGACGAGGGCACCGTCGTCGGTCGAGTAGCCGCCGCCGATGGTGAAGGAGCCGGTCGCCTGCTCCTGCACGGCCGTCGTCAGCACGATCTTGTCCGGCGCCGAGCCGGGCTGCGTGCTCATGTCCACGTTCTTGAAGTATTGCAGCTCCTGCAGGCGCAGGCGCGATTGCTTGATCTTCTCGGCGTTGAACGCGTCCCCTTCCGCGATCTGGAATTCGCGGCGGATCACCTTGTCCTCGGTACGGCTGTTGCCGGTGATGTTGATCCGTTCGAGGAAGACGCGCGGCCCTTCGGTGATCTCGAAGGTCAAATCGACGACGTGCTGACCCTTGGCATTGATCCGCTTGTGCTCGATCGGCTTGACCTGAACGAAGGCGTAGCCCCGCCCCTGCACGTCGCTGGTGATGGCCTGAACGCTGTTGGTGATGGCGTCACCGTTGTACCAGTCGCCGGAGGCGAGCTGCAGGTCGCCGCGCACGCTCTGCGCGTCCAGATTATGCAGGTGGGAGACGATCTTGACGTCGCCCACGTGGTAGCGCGGCCCCTCGTCCAGCACGAAGGTGATGTAGAAGGACGACCGGTCCGGCGCGAGTTCCGCTTCCGTGTTGACGATTTTGAAGTCCGGATAACCACTGCGATAGTAGAAGCGCTTGAGCAGATCCTGGTCGAGGCCGATGCGCTGCGGATCATAGGAATCGGAGGTCGAGAGGAAGCGCCACCAGGCGCTCTCGCGGCTGCTGATGACCTCGCGCAGCGTGCCCTGGCTGAAATGCTGGTTGCCTACGAAGGCGATGCGGCTGATGAAACTCGCCTTGCCGTCATGGATCTTATAGACGAGGTTGACCCGGTTTTCCGGCAGCTTGATGATCTGCGGCACCACGGTGGTGGAGTAGTAGCCCTTCGCCGCATAGGCGTTGAGGATCGCCTGACGATCCTGCTCCGCCGCGTCCGCCGTGTAGACCGAGTTGGCGCGCAGCGAGACGACGCTGGCCAGATCCTTGTTGACGAGCTGATGGTTCCCCTCGAAGGCGACCTGCGCGATCACCGGGTTTTCGGTGACGTCGACGACGAGGTCATTGCCCACGCGGCTGATCGAGACGTTCGAGAACAGGCCGGTTGCGTAGAGCGTCTTCAAGCTCTGGTCGATGCGGCGTTCGTCAAACGGGTCGCCCGGGCCGAGCAGCATGTAGGATTCGATCGTGCCCGTCTCGATGCGATGATTGCCTTTGACGACGATCGCATGAACGGTGTCGCCGGTCTGCGCGGGCTCGGCCGCAACGCGGCTCTGTTTGGTGTGATGGGGCTTGAGCGTCTGCGACGCAGCCACTCCAGGGATGAGCGCGGGCAGAAGGCAGGCTGTTGCGAGCAGCGCAGCACGGGTGCGAAGCAAAGAACGCGTCTCCCTCAGTTCCGGCCAGTGCCGGTCAGCAATCCAGCCCGATAGCAGGCGGGCAAAAACTCAAGCGGGCCTGCCATCGGAGGCTCCGCCGTTGAGAGCGGATTAACCCAGCCTGAAGGCGGAGACAACGCACCATCGCCACGCCGGGGCGTGACGGTCCCGACGATCGACCGCGTGGGCAAAGCCGACCGGCGGTTTTGCCCTATCGCAGCCCCCAGCGTCGCGGCAAGGTCTTTCTCGCCGCAGCCAGGAGTTTGGCAGGACTTACCCCGCGAGATGGGCGACCCAGCGGACGACGCCGAGCTGGTTCACGTCGTTCCAGGTGGCGAAGACGAAGAGGCACAGCAGCAGGGCAAAGCCAGCGCGGAAGCCGTATTCCTGTGCCTTGGGGGAGATCGGGCGGCCGCGGATGACCTCGGCCAGGTAGAACAGCAGGTGCCCGCCGTCGAGGACGGGAATCGGGAACAGGTTGATCAGGCCCAGATTGACCGAGAGCACGGCGATGAAGGAGACGAGGCTCGCAATCCCCATGGCGGCGACCTGGCCGGAGAGGGAGGCGATGCGCAGAGGGCCACCGAGCTGGTTCAGGCCGGTGCGGTGCGCCACGATCTGCCACAGCCCCTCCAGCGTCTGCCGGCCGACCGTCCAGGTCTCGACCACGCCCTGCACCACCGCATCCTGCGGCGCGAGCCGCTTGAAGTGCGGCTGGCCCTCGACGATGCCGAGCACGCCACGCTCGCCGCCGTGGCCGTCCGGCATCTGCCCGATCTTCACCCGGAACACATAGGTCGCGTCACCGCGCAGCACGGTGAGCCCGACATCCTTGCCGGGGTTGGGCTCAACCTGCTTCTGAATCTGCAGGAAATCCTTCACCGGTACGCCGCCGACGCTGGTGATCACGTCGCCCGGCTTCAGCTTCACCTGGGAGGCGGCCGAACCCGGCATGATCTTGCCGATGACGGGCTCCGCGATCGGCTTGCCCACCACCATGAAGAGACCGATGAAGAGCACCGCCGCCAGGATGAAATTGGCGATCGGCCCGGCCGCGATGACGATCATGCGCGACCAGACGGATTTTTCCTGGAAGGTTCGACCCGCCTGCCAGCTCGCCCGCTCCTCTTCCGTCACGTCCTGCGGACGCTCCTGCCCGTGCAGCTTGACGTAGCCGCCGAGCGGCAGCCAGGCGAGCTTCCACACGGTGCCGCGCTTGTCCGTCCAGCGCGCGATCGCCTGTCCGAAGCCGATGGAGAAGGTCTCCACATGCACCCCGCGCCACCGCGCGGCGAGGTAGTGGCCCATTTCATGGACGAAGACGAGAACGCCGAGGACAACGGCGAAGGAAACGAGGGTCCGGAGCAGGCTGACGAGGTCGTGCATAATCCTGGCTTCTAACTTTGGCCGGGCGTGTTCACGCGGCGCGTGACAATATCAGAGCATCGGCCGCCTGCCGAGCCGCCGCGTCGATCGCGATGATGGCGTCGAGGTCGGGCGCCGGCAGCGTGCCCATCGCGTCGAGCACCGCTTCCACGGTGCCGAGGATGTCGAGGAAGCCGATGCGCCGGGCAAGGAAAGCCGCAACCGCCACCTCGTTCGCCGCATTCATGATGGCCGGCGCCCCGCCGCCCGCGGCCAGAACCTCACGCGCCAGGCGGAGCGCGGGGAAGCGCTCCGGGTCCGGTGCAAGGAAGTCCATCCGCGCAAGCGCCGCGAGATCGAGCCGCTTTGCCGTCGTCGTCAGCCGCTCGGGCCAGCCGAGGGCGTGGGCGATCGGGATGTGCATGTCCGGCGCGCCGAGCTGAGCCAGCATGCTGCCATCGGCATAGCAGACGATGCCGTGCACCACGGATTGCGGATGGACCAGCACCTCCACCTGCTCGCTCGGCAGACGGAAGAGCCGCGCCGCCTCGATCACCTCCAGCGCCTTGTTCATCATCGTCGCCGAGTCGATGGTGATCTTGGCGCCCATGGACCAGACGGGATGCTTCAATGCGGCCTCGGGCGTAATCCCGGCCATCGCCTCGCGCGGGGTCTCCCGGAAGGGGCCGCCGGAGGCGGTGAGGATGATCCGCTCCACTTGGCGGAGATTTTGCGGCTCCCAGCACTGGAAGATCGCATTGTGCTCCGAATCGACCGGCAGCAGGCAGGCGCCCGCATCGGCCACCGCATCCATCATGATGTCGCCGGCCGAGACCAGCACCTCCTTGTTGGCGAAGGCGATGGCGCCGCCCCGGCGGATGGCGGCGAGCGTCGGGTGGAGGCCGGCCATGCCGATGATGGCGGCCATGGTCCAATCGGCGGGCAGCGCCGCGGCCTCGCGCACGGCGTCCGCGCCGGCGGCCACCGCGATGCCCGTGCCGGCGAGCGCCTCTTCCAGGGCCGGCAGCAGCGCGAGATCGTGGACGACGGCGATGTCGGGCCGGCAGGCGCGCGCCTGCTCGGCCAGGAGGGCGACGTTGCGGCCGGCGACCAGGGCGCGCACATGGTAGCGCGCGGGCTCCGCGAGGATGAGGTCGAGCGTCTGAGTACCCACGCTCCCGGTGCTGCCCAGGATGCTGATCGTCTTCACTGCCAAAGCCAAAGTCCTTCCCCAATCGTCAGGGCCACGAGTGCGGCGACGGGCGCCGCGGTCAGCATGCCGTCCAGCCGGTCCAGCAACCCGCCATGGCCAGGGATCGACCGGCCGGAATCCTTCACGCCGAAGTGGCGCTTGAAGCCGCTTTCCAGAAGGTCGCCCACTTGCGAGGCGCAGCCGAGGAGCATGGCGACGGCGACGCAATGCAGCACCGGCAGCGTGCCGCCGACGCTCGCGGCGACCGCCAGACCGACAAGGGCGGCCGCGAGCAAGCCACCCAGCGCGCCGGACCAGGTCTTGCCGGGCGAGATCGCGGGCGCGAGCTTCGGCCCGCCGACGAGACGGCCGACCACGTAAGCGCCGATGTCGCTCGCCCAGATGATGAGCACCAGGAAGAACATGTCCCACCGGCCCACCACCGGATGGTGGCGCAGCAGAATGAGGGCGATCGCGGCAGGTGCCAGATAAAGGAAGCCGCCCTTCAGCCAAAGGGACTGCCCGCCCCGGCCAAACAGAAGGGCGCCGGCCAGGGTCAGCAACAGCGCCAGAACAAGAGCGATGGTGCCACCGAAGGCGTAGGTGACGAGCGGGATCGCCGCCATGCCGAACGGCAGCAGCAGCCCGGGCCAGCGCCGTGCATTCGCGCCGCAGAGCGTCGCCCATTCGGCGGCGCAGCCGGCCGCGCCGATGGCGACCAGCACGGCCCAGGCATCCCGCCCGAACCACAGGCAGGCCAGCGCCAGCGGCGCCAGGATCATCGCCGAACCGACGCGCTTGCCAAGATCGTTCCACCGCGCGGAGGCCATGGGCTTCACCGCCCCTTCGCTCTTGAGGTCCGGCGGCTGCGCCGGAGAGTCAGCTGACACGCGCGCCATAGCGCCGGTCGCGCCGGGCGAATTCGGCCAGCGCCGCCGCGAAATGCGCCTCGTCGAAATCCGGCCAGAGCACGTCGAGGAAGACGAGCTCCGCATAGGCACATTGCCATAGCAGGAAATTGGACAGCCGGCGCTCGCCGCTCGTGCGAATCAGCAAATCGGGGTCGGGCATGCCGGCGGTGAACAGGAAGCGCGCGAACCCCTCCTCGTCCAGCGTCGCCGCGCTGATCCCACCTTCTGCCGCGGCGGCGATCGCCCCGCGCGCCGCCGCCACGATCTCGGACCGCCCGCCATAGGACAGCGCAAGGACCAAAGTGAGCCGGGTGCATTCGGCCGTGCGCCGTTCGGCGGCCTCCAACTCGGCCCGGAGGTCATCCGAGAAGCGGTCCCGGTCACCGATGACGCGGAAGCGGACACCGTTCTTCAGCAGTTCCGAGACCTCGCTCCGCAGATACTGTCGGAGCAGGGCAGTCAGATCCATCACCTCGCCTTCAGGGCGACGCCAGTTCTCGCTGCTGAAGGCAAAGAGCGTCAGCCACTCCACCCCCTGGCCGATCGCCGCCTCGATGCAGCGGCGCACGGCCTTGGCGCCGGCGCGGTGTCCGGCGATGCGCGGCAGGCCACGGGCCTTCGCCCAGCGGCCATTGCCATCCATGATCAGCGCGACGTGCCGCGGCACGCCCGCGGCGCGGGGCGCCGGGGTCTCGACGACGGTGGAGGATCCGGCGTCTCGCTCGGGAGACGCTGAGGCTTTCATCAACCTGCGATCTCAAACCTGGCGGATTTCGCGGTCTTTTTCGGCGGCCAGCTCATCGATCTTCTTCACGAAGGAATCGGTCAGCTTCTGCACCTCGGTCGACCAGTCTTCGGCTTCGTCCTTGCCGATCTCGCCCTTCTTCTCCGCCGCCTTCACCTGCTCCATCCCGTCGCGGCGCACCGCGCGCACGGCGATGCGGGCATTCTCGGCGTATTTGTTGGCGGCTTTCGCCAGTTCCACGCGCCGCTCGGCGGTCAGCTGAGGGATCGGCACACGCACCGTCTGGCCATCGGCGCCGGGATTGAGGCCGAGGCCGGAGTCGCGGATCGCGGCCACGACCGAATTGACGAGGGAACGGTCCCAGACCTGAACCGTGATCATGCGCGCTTCCGGCACGGCGATGGTGCCGACCTGCGGCAGCGGGGTCATCGTGCCATAGGCCTCGACCCTCACCGGCTCCAGCAGCGCCGGGCTCGCACGGCCCGTGCGCAGGCCGCTCTGGTCCTTGCGCAGGGTCTCGACCGCGCCTTCCATGCGGCGGGTCAGGTCTTGCTTGAGGGAATTCAGATCAGCGGGCACCGGCCCCTCCTTCGTCAGACGTCGCGAATGATCGTATAGGCGCCCTCACCGCGCATCGCCGAGGCGAAGGCGCCGGAGCGGTGCAGGTTGAAGACGACGATGGGCAGCTTGCTGTCCCGCGCCAGGCTGATGGCTGCAGCGTCCATCACCTTCAGATCCTGGGCCAGGACGTCAAGGTAGCTGAGGCTTTCGAAGCGCTTGGCTTCGGCGTCCTTCTTCGGGTCGGCCGAGTAGACGCCGTCGACCTGGGTGCCCTTGAGGAGCGCCTCGCAGCCCATCTCGACCGCACGCAGCGCGGCCGCCGTGTCGGTGGTGAAGAACGGATTGCCGGTGCCGGCGGCGAAAATGACAATCCGGCCCTTCTCCATGTGGCGCTGGGCACGCCGGCGGATATAGGGTTCGCAGAGGCTCGCCATCGGAATGGCCGACTGCACGCGGGTGGGAAGGCCAGCGAGTTCCAGGGCGCTCTGCATCGCGAGCGCGTTCATGACGGTCGCGAGCATGCCCATGTAGTCGGCCTGGGCGCGGTCCATGCCGGCCGCAGCCCCTTTGACGCCGCGGAAAATATTGCCGCCCCCGATGACGACACAGACCTCGACGCCCATGGCGACGACCGAGCCGATGTCCTGGGCGATCTGCTTCACGGTGGTGGAGTCGAGCCCATACTCGCCCGGACCCATCAGCGCCTCGCCCGAGAGTTTGAGCAACACGCGCTTATAGAGAGGCTGTCCGTTCATGGTATCCTTGGGTGTCTGTCGTGACGCACGGCCGCCACCTGCCGCATCGCCCAGCGTCATGGGATGGCCGCACCCTAGAGATAGGGTGCCAGCGCCACAAGATCAGATGCCGGCACGCAGGCCGGCAGGCGCAAGACAGCAACCGGGACCGGCCCTGTCCGCATAAAGGAAGGGCGGGCCGAAGCCCGCCCCTGATCGTCAGACGCCTGCCGTCGCGGCCACTTCGGCCGCGAAGTCGGTGACTTCCTTTTCGATGCCTTCGCCGAGCTGGAAGGGGGCGAAGCCGACGAGGTCGGCGCCCGACTTCTTCACCACGGCGCGGACGCGGCTCTCGCCGTCATGCACCCAGACCTGCTCCAGCAGCACCACTTCCTCGTAGTACTTCCGGATACGGCCTTCGACCATCTTCTCGATGATCGCTTCCGGCTTGCCGGAGGCCCGCGCCTGCTCGCTGAGCACGGAACGCTCGCGCTCCAGCGCCGCCGGGTCCACCGCGTCGACGTCGAGCGCGTCGGGGCGGGTGGCGGCGACATGCATGCCGATCTGGCGGCCCAGGGTCTCCAGCGCATCCAGCTCGCTCGGCGCCTGCAGGGCGACGAGGACACCGATCTTGCCGAGGCCCGGCTTCAGGGCGCTGTGCACATAGGTCGCCACCACGCCGGAGGAGACGCGCAGCACGCGCGCCCGGCGGATGGTCATGTTCTCGCCGATGGTGGCGACGAGATGCGTCAGGTGGTCGGCAACCGTGTGGCTCGTGCCCGGGAAAGCCGCGGCCTTGATGGCCTCCACGTCTTCACCGACCTCGAGGGCGATCTTCGCAACCGTGGCGACGAAATCCTGGAAGGTCTCGTTGCGGGCGACGAAGTCGGTCTCGGCATTGATCTCGACCATGGCGGCGACGTTCGCCGCGCTGGCGACACCAACCAGACCCTCGGCGGCCACGCGGCCGGACTTCTTGGCGGCAGCGGCCAGGCCCTTCTTGCGCAGCCAGTCGATCGCCGCGTCGATGTCGCCGCCCGTCTCGTTCAGCGCCTTCTTGCAGTCCATCATGCCGGCGCCGCTCTTCTCGCGCAGGTCTTTCACCAGCGCGGCTGTGATCTCGGCCATCATCGTCTCCGTGTGGTTAGGCGCGCCACTGGCGGGCGCAGCCGTCTGATCCTCTAGGCGGGCCTTTATAGTGGCCCCGAACATCCAGAGAAGGGCCCAGCGGCCCTCAAGTCTCGCACGTCATCAAGCCGAAACACCGGGTGCCGCGCAGGGCGCCCGGTGTTTCGGCAGAAGGCGTCAGGCCTCAGCGGCCACTTCGGCGACGTCCTCGCTCTCGGCGGGAAGAACCGCCTCGGGCAGTTCCTCGGCGGCGCCGATGTCGCGGCCGGAGGCCGCCATCTCGGCGCTGATGCCGTCGAGCACCGCATTCGCGGCCAGATCGCAGTAGAGCATGATGGCGCGGATGGCGTCGTCATTGCCCGGGATCGGGTAGGTCACGCCATGCGGGTCGGAGTTGCTGTCGAGCACCGCCACGACCGGGATGCCGAGCTTGTTGGCTTCCTGAACCGCCAGCTTTTCCTTGTTGGTGTCGATGATGAAGAGGATGTCGGGCAGGCCGCCCATCTCCTTGATGCCACCAAGCGCGCGCTCCAGCTTCTCCTGGTCGCGAGTGATCTCGAGGACTTCCTTCTTCGTCAGGCCCTGGGTGTCACCGGCCACCAGCTCTTCGATCTGGCGCAGGCGCTTGATGCTGGCCGTGATCGTCTTCCAGTTGGTGAGCATGCCGCCCAGCCAGCGGTGGTTGACGTAATACTGGCCGCAGCGACGGGCAGCGTCTGCCACATGATCGGCGGCGGCGCGCTTGGTGCCGACGAAGAGCACGCGACCGCCATTCGCCGTCGTGTCACGCAGGGCGCGCAGGGCGCGGTCCAGCATCGGGACGGTCTGCTGCAGGTCGATGATGTGGACCTGGTTGCGCACGCCGAAGAGGTACGGGGCCATCGCCGGGTTCCAGCGACGGGTGTGGTGGCCGAAGTGAACGCCGGCTTCGAGCAGCTGACGCAGGGTGAATTCGGGCATCGCCATGGGCGTGCTCCTTTCTATCGTCCGGTTGATCCTCCACGGGGCGTGCCGTTCAAAGCACCGGACCCGGTCCATAGCGGCCGAGAAAGGCGCCCCGTGTGCGAATTTGCCCCGCCCCGGCAGGACCCGAGCGGAAGCGGCGCTCCTATTGCGCATCAGGCCCGGCATTGCAAGCGAAAGGGCAGCGGCTGACCGCCTGCCTGCCATTCCGGCGCCCGCGCCGTCCCGCTCACGAGGGCGTGCATCCACATTTCTCGCGATTCCTTGAATACTGCGGCGATGTCGCATCCGCTCGTCCCGACCTTCGCCCCGGCTGACTCCGGCGCGGCCGCTGCAGCCGGCTGCGAGGGCGCCTGTGCAACGGCCTTTACCCTGCCGTTCACCATGGCGTTTCAGCCGATCATCGATCTGCAGCAGCACAGCGTGGTCGCGCACGAAGCGCTGGTGCGCGGCCCGAAGGGAGAGAGCGCGGCCAGCATTCTGGCCGCTGTCACCCCGGAAACGCTCTACGCCTTCGATCAGGCCTGCCGCGCCAAGGCGATCGAATGCGCCGCGCGCATCGGCTTGCCCGGACGGCTGAACATCAACTTCCTCCCCAAGGCGGTCTACGAGCCGCGGACCTGCATCCAGGCGACCCTCGCCGCGGCGGCGCGAACCGGCTTTCCCGTCGATCGACTGACTTTCGAGATGGTGGAAACGGAAGAGACCACGCCGGGCCACCTCGCCCGGATCGTCAAAACCTATCGCGAAATCGGCTTCCGTATCGCGCTTGATGATTACGGGACGGGCCATTCCGGCCTCCTCCGCATCGCCGAATTGCGGCCGGACACCATCAAGGTCGACCGCCAGCTGGTGACCGGTGTAGCCGAGGACACGATGCGCCAAGCGATCACCCGCGTGATCCTGCAGCTCTGCAACGAGACCGGCATCGAAGCCGTCTTCGAGGGCGTGGAGACGGAAGCGGAAGCGCGCGCGCTCGCTGATCTCGGCGCCCGCTACATGCAGGGCTTTCTCTTCGCCCGGCCGGCCCTGGAGCGGGCGATGGGTGCCACTGAAATTCCCTGGCCACAGCTGCACCCGACGCACAGCTAACGCCCCCGGCGGGGTTGCGTTTGCCGGGCAACCTGCCCAGGTTATCGTTCGATGAGCATCGAACCTTCCGCCCTCCGGATCAGCATCCTCGACCAGGCGCCGATCGCTGCCAACCGCACCGGCGGCGACGCGCTGCGCCAGGTGCTGGATCTCGCGCGGCTCGCCGACCGGTCGGGCTTCCACCGCTTCTGGATCGCCGAGCACCACGCGACGCCGGGCCTCGCCTCCGCCAGCCCGGAAGTGCTGCTCGGGCCCGTCGCCATGGTGACGGAGCGGCTGCGCCTCGGCACCGGTGGAATCATGCTGCCCCACTACAGCCCCTTTAAGGTGGCCGAGACTTTCAGCATGCTGGCCGGGATGTTCCCTGGCCGGATCGACCTTGGCCTCGGCCGCGCCCCTGGCTCGGACGGTCGCACCGCCTACGCGCTTCAGCGCGACCGGCGGGAACGCGCGCCGGACGACTTCCCGCAGGCGCTCGCCGAGCTGATCGGTTATCTCGACGGCACGATCCCTGAGAGCCATCCCTTCGCCTATCTGCAGAAGACCCTGCCCGGCGGGGCCGAAAAGCCGGTTCCCTGGCTGCTGGGCACCTCGCCGGACAGTGCGGCCTGGGCCGCCGAACTCGGCCTGCCCTACTGCGTCGCGGACTTTATCAATCCGCAGGGCGCCGATCTCGCTCACCAGTACCGCCAGGCCTTCAGGCCCAATCCCGCGCGCGGGATGACGGAGCCCCAGGTCATGGTCGCCGTCTGGTCGATTACGGCGGAGAGCGAAGCCGAAGCGGAGCGGCTGGCCGCCTCTTCGCGCATGCTTTTCCGGCTGCTGCATCGCGGGCAGCTGATCGCCGTGCCCTCACCTGAAGAGGCCATCCGCTTTCTGGGCGAGGATCAGGCGCTCGCGCCCTCACGCTCGCGCCGCCTGGTGCTCGGGACCCAGGATCAGGTGCGCGCGGGTCTCGAAGCAGTCGCCGCCGCGTATGGCGCGCAGGAGATGATGGTGGTCAACATCCTCTACGACCACGCGGCACGGCTTCGCTCCTATGCGCTTCTCGCCGAAGCTTTCGGCCTCGCCGCGCCCGTCACAGCATGAGAGAGGCGGCGTCGAAGCCGTTGGGCAACACGCCGCGCGGGCGGATGAGGTCATAGGCGCCGCGCGGCAGGAAGCGCGCCGTACCCGGCTCCGCCGTCACCACGTCCTCCCGCATCACCACGCGGCCACGGGCGAGCGTCATCTGCGGCCAGCCCTGAACCTCCATCCCCTCATAGGGCGTGTAGTCGATGGCGTGCTGCATCAGGGCATTGGTCAGCGTCACCCGGCGGCCGGCATCCCACAGCACGAGATCGGCATCCGCGCCCGGGGCGATGGTGCCCTTGCGTGGATAGAGGCCGAACATCTTCGCCGGATTGACGGCGGTCAGGCGCACGAAGGTCTGGACGTCGATGCGGCCTTTGGAAACGCCTTCGCTGAACACCAGGGGCAGCCGCGCCGCGAGCCCCGGCACGCCGTTCGGAATCTGCGTGAAGGGCGCCTCGGTTCCGTTTTTCTGCTTGCCCTTTCCCGGCGCATAGAAGCTGTGGCCGCTGTGGTCGGAGGAGATCACGTCGATCGTGCCAGCGCGGATCGCCTCCCACAATCCTGCCGTTTCCGCCGGGCCGCGCG
This sequence comes from Acidisoma sp. 7E03, assembly GCF_054665075.1. Classification (NCBI taxonomy): domain Bacteria; kingdom Pseudomonadati; phylum Pseudomonadota; class Alphaproteobacteria; order Acetobacterales; family Acidocellaceae; genus Acidisoma; species Acidisoma sp. 7E03. The sequence continues at coordinate 349,280 of NZ_BAAFHE010000002.1, read as the reverse complement.
GCGCCGGGCTGCAAATGAACTTCGCCCCCTCGAAGCCGGGCCGGTCCATGTCGGAGGCCTGCAGCACGAGATATTGCGGGCAGGTTTCCCCCCAGACCTTGAGGCCGCGCGCCTGGGCGGCGGCGATTTCGGCGGCGGGCTCAGGCCCCGAGACGTGAAAGATCTGGATCGGCTGGTCCACGAGTTCGGCGAGCGCGATGGCCCGATGCGTCGCCTCCCGCTCCACGACCGTCGGCCGCGCCCAGGCGTGGTATTTGGGCGCGGTGAGCCCTGCCTTGAGCAGCGCCTCCGTCAGCCAGCCGATCGCGTCGTAATTCTCGGCATGAACGGTGACGAGGGCACCGGCGCGCCGCGCCGCCGCCAGCACGCGCAGATACTGCCGGTCGTCGATCCGCACGTCGTCATAGGTGAGGAAGACCTTCAGGCTGCGGATGCCCGACGCGACGACGGCCGGAATGTCTTCCGTGACGACGGCATCGAAGGGATCGTTGATGATCTGGTGGAAGCCGTAGTCCACCATGCCGCGCTGTGCGCGGCGATGATATTCCTCCACCACGGGGCCGAGGCGCTGGCCCTTCCATTGCGCGGCGAAGGTGATGACGCTGGTGGTGCCCCCGGCGAAACAGGCGCGCGACGCGTGGGTGAAGCTGTCCTCGTAGGATGAGCCGTCCGGCTCGAGCTGCTCGATGTGGCAGTGCGTGTCTACGCCACCGGGGAGAACCAGCAGGCCATCGGCGTCGATGACCTCGGCGCCGCCGGTCGCCAGGTCGAGGCCGACGGCGGCGATGGTTTCTCCACGAATGCCGATATCGGCCCGGACGGTATCGCTTCCGGTAACGATCACGCCGCCGCGGATCACGCGATCAAAATCAGGCACGGCTTACCCCCGAGGCTGCGGTGAACTGGATACAGTGCACCGCACTTTCCACCGGGCCGCAAGCGCGGCACCCACCCTCAGTGACTGTAGCCGCGCTGGCTGGGCGCGCCCGCCTGCGGCGGAGGAGGAAGAACCGGTCCGCCGGCGCCCCCGCGCTGGGAGGGCGGGGGCGGAGTGGGCGCGCCGCCGCCATGCCATCCGCCGCCACCGCCCCCACCACCGGGAGGCGGAGGAGGCCGACCGCCGCCCCCATTCCAGCCGCCGGGAGGCGGCGGTGGATGACCGCCACCACCGTTCCAGCCACCAGGGGGCGGAGGCGGACGGCCACCGCCGCCATTCCATCCGCCAGGGGGCGGGGGCGGATGTCCGCCGCCGTTCCAGCCCCCGCCACCCCAGCCGCCGGGGGGCGGCGGGCGGCCATACCAGCCGTCACCCCCTCCTCCCCAGTAGCCCCCGCCACCGCCGATCACGACGCCGGAGCTGTAGCCCGGGCCGTAATAGCCCGGCGCATAGCCATAGCTCGGCGCGTAGGTGCCGTAGGTTTGGCCATAACCGTAGCTTCCCGAGTCTTCGGGATAGTAGCAGCCGGCAAGCGCCACCACGGCGATGCCGGCGAGGCTCAGGCGGGCCAGACGGAACAGTGTCACGCTCATCACCAAGCCTCCGACGGTCGAACGATGGGGATGTGTTCAGCCTCGAAGATGGGAAGGGACTGGGGCTTTTTCAGGCCAAACGCGCGGCGGCGCCGGGGCAATACAAGCGGGGCGCGCCGCTTGGGCGCTGCGCCATCAACTGTCCGTGAGCCTTCTTAATGCCACAAGGCAAGGCCGGATTCCGCCTCAAATGAGGCCCACCGAAAACGGCCCGCCGGCGCGGGCATCGTTGTTCGAGGAACTGCAAGGCATCATCGATGAGCGAACTCTTCAAATGGTCGTTGCTTCCGACGGTGGTCGCGAGCGCCGGTCTTCTGGTTGCCGATCTCGGCGCGGTGAGGCCTGCCTATGCGCAGACAACGCCGCCGGCCCCGCCGGGCGCGGAAGCACCGCAACCTGCCGAAGCGGGCGACCCGCCGGCGCGCGTCGGCTGGCTGTCCAACCTCTCGGGCTCGGTCTCCTTTCACGCCGCGAGCCAGGACCAGTGGGCAACGGCGACACAGAACTACCCCTTCGCGACGGGCGACGCGGTGTGGACGCAGCCGCAGGCCCAGGCCTCGATCATGATCGATGCCAGCCGCATCGCACTCAACGGCGGGACCGAGCTGACGGCGCAGGAGCTTGACCAGACGACGCTGAGCGCCGAGCTGTCCCAGGGCGAAGTCTTCCTCAACTTGGTCGCGATGCAGCCCGGGCAGAGCGTGGTGATCGCCACCCCCCGCGGCACCGTCCAGATCACGAGCAATGGCCGCTACGATCTCTATGCCGGTGACGAGAGCACGCCGACCTATGTGACGGTCGTCACCGGTGCCGCGCAGTTCACGCCACTCGGCGGCAACACGCCGCAGACCATCGGCCCGCAGCAGACGCTGGTCGTCTCGGGCACCAATCCGGTGCAGACACAACTGGGCGCCTTGCAGCAGGACCCGTTCCTGACCAGCATGCTGCAGCAGATCGCGCCGCCCCCGCCGCCCACGGCGGTCGCGCCACCGCCCGTGGTTTCTCAGATGACGGGTGCGACGGTGCTCTCCCAATACGGCAGCTGGTCCAGCGAGCCGCAGGTCGGCACCGTCTGGTTCCCGCAGGTGGCGTCCTCCTGGGTGCCCTATCGCGATGGCCGCTGGGCCTATGTGCAGCCCTGGGGTTGGACCTGGGTAGACAACTCACCCTGGGGCTTCGCGCCCTTCCATTACGGACGCTGGTCGCAGTTCGACGGCCGCTGGGGCTGGGTGCCGGCACCCGCGGAAGCCGAGGTGAACTACGCCGAGTACCGGCCCGTCTACGCGCCTGCGCTCGTCACCTTCCTCGGCGTGGCCGCCGGCATCGCCACGGCCGGCGCCTTCTCCTCTGGCGACATCGGCTGGGCGCCGCTCGGGCTACGTGACCCCTACTATCCGCCCTATCGCGTGCCGCCGCGCTACTTCAACGCGTACAACCGGCCCTTCGTGCAGAACTACAATCAGTTCTACCAGCGCAACGTCACGGTGGTGAACAACCGGGTGACCTATCGCAACGTCCAAATCAACAACATCAACACCGTGAACAATTACGGCGGTGGCCCCGGCCAGGGCTTCGCCCAGCGGGGTGCGACCTTCGTCCCGCGCGAGGCGATGCTCGCCTCCCGTCCGATTCAGACGGTCGCGCGTCCGCTGCCGCAAAATGCGCGCATCGAAGCCTTCCATCCGGGCGCGCCGCAGGCCGCCCTGCCCCGTCCGACCGCGGCGACCTGGGGCGTGACCCCGGCGATGGCGCAGCGCGAGCATCTGCCGGCGGCGCCGGCCGGCGCCGCCCCGCGCGGTCCCGCGCCGGGGCCGGCCATTCGGCCCGAGGCTGCCCATCTTGCCCCGGGCGCACGGCCGGCACCGCCGCCCTTGGTTCAGCGCGCTGCCGAACGTCCCGAATTCCATCCTGGGCCCGCCGCCCACGGCGCACCGATGCCGGGGGCGGGACAACCTGGCGCCGGACAGCCGGGGGCGGCGCGGCCCCAGGCTCTGCCGCCGCTCACCCATGGCGAGGCCGCACCCGCGCCGGGCAACCGCCCGGGCGAGCCGCGCGGTCCGCAGCCGGGTCCCGCTCAGGCGCCGCGGGGCGAAGCCGCGGGTACTCCAGCCCCCCGACCGCCAGGCAGCCCGGCACCGCATGAGCAAGGGCAGCAGCATGGGCCGGCGCCGCAGGCGCCACGCCCGGCCTTCGAGGCGCATCCTGCGAACGCGCCGCAAGCGCCGCATCCGGCGCCACAGCCCCAGGCGCCTCGCCCCGCGCCGCTGATGCAAGCGCCTCGCGCGCAGGCCCCGCGCGTGGAAGCACCGCGCGTGGAAGCGCCTCGTCAGGCCCCCCAGGCCCCACGGCCGGCGCCCCAGATGCAGGCCCCGCGTCCGGCGCCTCGGGTCGAAGCGCCCAGACCGGCGCCCCGGGTTGAAGCGCCCCGCCCGGCGCCGCAGGCCCCACGCCCCGCACCGCATCCGGCACCCCAGGGCCATGGGCAGCCGGAAAACGTAAAGCCGCCGAAATAGTCGGCAGCCGCCCAAGGCGCGCAGGCGGAGATACACGAAACTGTACCCCGCCTGCCGCTGGCCTCCGCCTCCTCATCACGATATCGTCCGCCGCGAACAGTGCCAGAGGAGGCTCGAATGCAGCTTGGTATGATCGGCTTGGGACGTATGGGCGGCAACATTGCCCGCCGCCTGATGAAGAACGGCCACGAGGTGGCGGTCTTCGACGTCAATGCCGCGAGCGTGGACGCTCTCGCCAAGGAGAAGGCGATCCCGGCGCATTCGTTGCAGGACCTCGTACAGTCCCTCGCCAAGCCGCGGGCCATCTGGGTCATGCTGCCGGCCGGCGACATCACCGAGCACACGATCGAAACCCTCACCGGCATGCTCGAAGCGGGCGACATCATCATCGACGGCGGCAACACCTTCTATAAGGACGACATCCGCCGCGCGAAGGCGCTGAAGGAGAAGAACCTCCACTACGTCGACGTCGGCACCTCTGGCGGCGTCTGGGGCGTGGAGCGCGGCTACTGCATGATGATCGGCGGCGAGAAGGCGATCGTCGATCATCTCGATCCGATCTTCGCGACCCTGGCACCTGGCCTCGGCGACATTCCGCGCACGCCGGACTTCACGGGCGATAGCCGGGCCGAGCACGGCTACATCCATGCCGGCCCCGCCGGCGCCGGGCATTTCGTGAAGATGGTTCACAACGGCATCGAATACGGCCTGATGCAGGCCTATGCCGAAGGCTTCGACATCATGCGCGGCAAGAACTCCGACAAGCTGCCGGCCGACGAGCGTTACAGCCTCGATCTCGGTGACATCGCCGAAGTCTGGCGCCGCGGCAGCGTCGTCTCCTCCTGGCTGCTCGACCTCACCGCGATGTCGCTGAACGAAAGCCCGAACCTCGACGAGTTCACCGGCAAGGTGGACGATTCCGGCGAAGGCCGTTGGACGATCAACGCAGCCATCGAAGAAGCGGTGTCTGCCGAAGTGCTCACCGCCGCGCTCTTCGCGCGCTTCCGCAGCCGCATCGACAACAGCTTCGGCGAGAAGCTGCTCTCCGCGATGCGCAACAAGTTCGGCGGCCATGTCGAAGGGCACAGCTTCGCGCCCGTGGTGAAGGAATGAGCGCCGGGGGCACCAGCCCCCGCACGCCGCCCAAGGCACCATCCTGCGCGATGGTGATCTTCGGCGCGGCGGGGGATCTGACGAAGCGTCTCGTCGTGCCGGCCCTGTACAATCTGTCCTGCTCCGGCCTGCTGCCCGACAATTTCGCGCTCGTCGGCGTCGATCTCGTCCAGCAGGACGCGGCAACCTGGCGGGCCAGCCTGCATGACTTCCTGCTCTCGACCCTCAAGAAGGGTGGCGAGGGCACGGAACCAGGCGAGTCCTTCAACGAAGAGGCCTGGAACCGCCTCGGCTGCTGCATGACCTATATGGCGGGCAACCTCTCGGAGGATCAGAGCTTCGAGGCGCTCAGCGACCATCTCGAAGAGCTCGATCGGCAGCATAACCTCGGCGGCAACGTGCTGTTCTATCTCGCCGTCGCCGAACGCTTCTTCGGCCCCACCGTCGAGCATCTCGGCCGCGCCGGCCTCACCGTGGAAGCCGGCGAGTCCTGGCGCCGCGTGGTGATCGAAAAGCCCTTCGGCCACGACCTCGCCTCCGCCATCGCCCTCGACAAGCAGGTGCTGTCCGTCCTCAAGGAAGATCAGGTCTACCGGATCGACCATTTCCTCGGGAAGGAGACGGTTCAGAACATCATGGCGCTCCGCTTCGCGAATGGGCTCTTCGAGCCCATGTGGAACCGCGACCGGATCGACCACGTGCAGATCACCGTCGCCGAGACGGTGGGCGTGGAACGGCGCGGCAAGTTCTACGAAGCGACCGGCGCGCTACGGGACATGGTGCCGAACCACGTCTTCCAGCTGCTCGCGATGACGGCGATGGAAGCGCCCGCTGCCTTCGATGCGGAATCGATCCGCGCCAAGAAGGCGGAGGTCTTCACCTCGATGCATGAGCTGTCGCCGGACGATGCAGTGCGCGGCCAGTATGGCGCGGGCACCATCAACGGCCAGGCAGTGCAGGGCTATCGCGCGGAGCCGGACGTCTCGCCCCATAGCGGGACGGAAACCTTCGTCGCCATGAAGCTCGGCATCGACAATTGGCGCTGGGCGGGCGTGCCCTTCTACTTGCGCACCGGCAAGCGGATGAGCAAGCGCAAGACGGAGATCGCCATCCGCTTCAAGGAAGCGCCCTTCGCGATGTTCCGCGACACGCGGGTGGATGCGCTCGGCGACAACTGGCTGATCCTGTCGATCCAGCCGGAGGAAGGCATCCGCCTGCAGTTCAACGCGAAGCGTCCTGGCCCGACGCTGACTTTCGAGCGCGTCGCCATGGACTTCAAATATGACGACTGGTTCAAGCAGGCGCCGGCCACCGGCTACGAAACGCTGATCTTCGACTGCTTCATCGGCGACGCCACGCTGTTCCAGCGCGCCGACCAGTTGGAGACGGCCTGGAAGATCGTGCAGCCCGTGGTCGACGCCTGGGCGAAGCACGACGCCGCCTTCCCGAACTATGCGGCGGGTTCGGCGGGGCCTGAGGAAGCGAACGAGTTGCTGGAGCGGGAGGGACGCTTTTGGCTGCCGATCTGACGCAAGGGGCGACGCCGGCCGAAGAGCCGCCGGTGCAGAACATTCTGTCCATCGACATCGGTGGCACGGGGCTGAAAGCCTCCGTGATCGACCGTCACGGCACGATGATCGCCGACAAGGTGCGGGTGCCCACTCCGCACCCCGCGCCGCCCGGCGTGCTGGTGGAAGCAATCGCCAATCTGGTGAAGCCGCTGCCGCATTTCGACCGCGTGGCGATCGGCTTTCCGGGTGCGGTGCGCGGCAACATCATCCTCACCGCGCCGCATCTCGGAGAGGAAGTCTGGCACGGGGTCGATCTCGCGGCCCTCGTGTCCCAGCGTCTGGGCGGCGTTCCGGCCAAGATCGTCAACGACGCCGAGATGCAGGGACTTGCGGTCATCAAGGGCGAAGGCCTGGAGTTCATCTTGACGCTCGGCACCGGTTGCGGAACCGGAATCTTTTATAATGGGGAGCTTGCGCCGCATCTCGAACTGTCGACCCATCCGGTGCACAAGAAATACACCTACGACACCTATGTCGGGAACGAAGCCTTCGAGGCGGTCGGCAAGAAGCGCTGGAACAAGCGGGTCGAGCGCGTCATCCGACTGCTGCGCGCGCTGACGCATTTCGACCATCTCTACATCGGCGGCGGCAACTCCAAGCACGTGACGCTGGATCTGCCGACCTCCGTCTCGCTCGTCTCGAACGAGGCTGGGATCGACGGCGGTGCCGCACTCTGGTCCCCGCGGCGCGGCCGGCATCCGGAATACGACATCGGCCGCTGAAACTCGCCTGAGGGTTTTCTGAGGTAGACGACACCGCGCGGCGCCATCGGCACCGCGCGGTTTTCGTTCGTGACGAGCCGCCTCAGGCGACGAGGCGAATGCGGCGGCGGCGCGCTTCCGGCGTCTCCTCCGGCCAGTCGAGCGGCAGGGTCGGCTCGTCGTCGCGCGCCATCTGGGCCGCCGTCGCCGCGATCTCCTCCGGCTCCGGCAGGCTCTGCCCCAGCTGTGCGTGGGCCAGGTGGCGGAAGACATAGTCGATGATCGAGGTGGCGGAGCGGACCGCAGGGTCGCCCTCGACCGGTCCGGCGACCCCGAAGCGGCTACCGACGAAGGCATCCACGAAGGGTTCCAGCGGCACGCCATGCTGAAGCGCGATGCTGACGGCGGTCGCGAAGGCCTCCATCAGCGCGCGATAGGCCGGGGTTTCACGCTGCAGGGTGATGCCGATCTCACCCAAACGCCCATCCGCATAGTCCGCCGTCTGCAGATACAGGCGATGACCACCGACGGTCACCTTCTGCATGGTGCCGCTGCGGCGACGCGGCAGTTCCACCGGCACGGCCGGCACGGGAGAGACGGGCGCGGCGGCCGGCGTCTCGCCTCGCCGGCGCAGCGACTGTGCAGCAGGGGCCGGCAGCGGCAGAATGGGGGCGAGTGCGGCGTGCATCGCCGCTTGCGCGGTGGGGCCGGCAACGGCCAGCGGCGTCTCCCCCGCAAGCTGCGCGGCCAGGGCCGCTTCCGCGGAGAGACCGCGGGCGGCGAGCAGCCCGCGGGCGGCGCGCGTCAGGCCGCCCTCGGGGCTGACGCGCGCGAAGGCAGGCGCATAGCCGGTGGTCTCGACGCCGAGCAGGACTTCGGCCTCGTCGGCCGGGGTCAGCGCGGCCACCATGTCATGTGCGCAGCCGGGCAAGCCGGCGGCCGCGTGGAAGGCGGCTTCGGCGGCGCCCGCGAGCCCAGCCGGCGCCAGGCCCATGACGGGGGCAGACCAAACGTCCGGCAGGATTTGCGGACCCGCAGCATCGGACAGCCGCGCAGAGGCGCATTCCGCCCGGCCGCGCAGCACCGCCGCGATGGCGACTGCGACATCCCGCGCGGCCGGGCTCGCGTAATCCAGCCCGAGAAGCGCTAGCAGCCCGTCGAGATCGGCGAAGCCCACGGCGATGCGCCGCGCGCCGGGACGCAGCAGGGCGAGCGTCAACGCGGCGGTCTCGGCCGCATCGCCGAAGGCCTCATGGTCAAACCCGCTCTCGGCATCGTGGAAGGCCGGCAGGTTGAGCACGAAACGCGGAATGCCCGCAGTCGCGACGGCCGCGTCGCGCCAGAGGGCGGCACCCGGCGCACCGCGGCGGCGGATCACCATATCGTGCAGAGCGCGACCGAAGGCGGCCTCGGTCGCCACCCCTGCGGCCGCCGCACGCTCGGCCGCGCGTGTGATCCAGGCATCCGCCCGCTCGGCGAGGCTCACCCGTCGCGCGCCCGCAGGGGCGAGAGCCGCGAGGGCTGACGCCGCCTGCACGCCCCAGCTCGTCGGCAAAAGCACCGGAATCGTCTCCGAATCCGGGTCGGGCGCAGCCTCGACCCATGTCAGACGAATGCCAGCCCAGGCTTTGCTCGTTCTCATGAGCCCAGACTAATTCATCCGGACGGCGCGCGAAAGCATGATCTAGCGGTGCGCCGCAGGCTCCACCACAATCTCTGGGCTTATCCACAAGACGGCACGCCTGCACCTGTGGCGGGCCAGAGGCCGGCACGCGCCCGATGGACCAGCGCCCGGCCATCGCCTATAGGAGGGGCATGAAACTCGCGAAGATCGGCTACATCGGCACATCCCTCTTCACGCGCTTCCGCGGCCGTGCGGTGGGCCAGGATGGCTTCGGCAACCGCTACTTCGAGGAGAAGTCGGCCGTGCGTGGACGGCGCAACCGCCGCTGGGTGGTCTATGCCGGGCCGATCGAGGCGACCACGGTGCCGCCCGAATGGCACGCCTGGCTGCACTACACGACCGACGCCCCCCTGCCCGAAACGGCGCGGCTTCCATGGATGAAGCCGCATCTGCCGAACCGCACCGGCACGCCTTATGCCTATCGTCCGCCCGGGCATGATCTGAGCGGCGGTCGCAGGCACCGGGCTACCGGTGACTACGACGCTTGGACGCCGGGAGAATAAGGGTGGCGCGGCGCAACGCCGCCGAGATCCTGGCGGGCTTCATCGTTCTGGTCGTGGCGGCGGGCTTCCTCGCCTATGCCCTGGCCACATCGGGCACCGCCGGCGTTCCCGGCTATCAGGTTTCCGCGGAGTTCGACCGGATCGACGGGCTCGCCGTCGGCTCGGACGTGCGCATGGCGGGTGTGAAGATCGGCACCGTCACGGCGACCTCCATCGACCCCAAGACCTATCTCGCGACGGTGGATTTCACCGTGCAGAAGGACATCGCCCTGCCGACCGACAGCAGCGCGGCGATCGCCAGCCAGAGCCTGCTGGGCGGCAAGTATCTCGCTCTGGTGCCCGGTGGCTCCGAGACGATGATCAAGCCGGGCGGGCACATCACCGTCACCCAAGGGTCCGTCAGCCTCGAAGATCTTCTCGGCAAGTTCATCTTCAGCGTGACCGATCTCGTCTCCTCCCTCAAGAAGGGAGGTGAGAACGGCGGCGCGAACGGGACCGGTGGCAAGACCCAGGGCAGCACGCCGTGACGGCCGCGGCGGTACCCGCTCTGCCCGCGGAGCCTGCGGCCGATCTGTGGCCCACGGCGGAGGGCGGCCGCATCGACTGCCGCGAAAAGCTGCGCACCTTGCGCGAAAACCATGACGAGCTAAGCCAGACCTTGCGGGACTGCTTCGAGGATGCCGTGCTGATGGGGGTGGACGAGCGCGCCCTGCGCCACCTCCTGCATGCGATGGTCGACGGGCTGCGCGACCCTCGCCTGGCGCGCGGCCAGGACCGCTGACCGCGATGCGTAGGACGCGCCTGCTCGGCCGTGTTTTCGGCGTGCTCGCCGGCAGCGGCCTGTTCTTCGCGTCCGGTCTCGTGGCCCTGGCGCAATCCCAGAACCCGTCTCAGGACAGCGGCAGCCAGACCATCCAGGGGACGCCCCTCGCCCCGCCGCCCAACACCAGTGCGGATCCGATGCCGGCGCCCGGTGGGTCCGCGGCCGGAACGCCGCAGGCGGCGGGCGAGGCGCCCACCCCGCCCGCGCCCGAACCCCCGCCGGGCACCAACAACCCCGGCACCCCAGCCTCCTCCGACTGGGTGCAAAAGAGCCACGCCGACCTGATCCTGCTCGACAAGATCTACGGCAATGCGCGCAGCCTGCAGGCGACGGTGGGCACACCCTTCCAGGTCCGCTCTCTGACCATCACCCTGCTCGCCTGCTGGACGCGCCCGCCCACCCTGCCGCCGGATTCGGCCGCCTTCATCCAGGTTGTGGATTCGCATGCACCGGCCGGCGCGCCGCCGGAATTCCGTGGCTGGATCTTCGCCGCCGAGCCGGGACTGTCCGGTGTGACCGACGCGACGACGGACGTCTCCGTCAAGGGCTGCTCCTGACGGGACAGGAGTTTTCACTTCACGCGTTAGTGTTTCAGACGTGCCGGAGTGCCTCTATCTCACATCTTTCGCCGCCAATCGCGGCATGTGTAAAAGCCCTTATCTTGTCAGCGGCTTTATGAATTATCCCCAGTTTGGCATTTCTGTTGCTTTTTTGTCACTGTGTGACGGAAACGCAGCGGCAGGACTGGGAAAGCCTGAAGAAAATGGTAGATTTGGCGAACCGAACAGCAGGCAACGCCTACGCGCGACCGCCCAGGCTGAATGGTATGCGTCGGTCAAAGAGGAGAATGAGAATGAAGCTCCGCAGCGCGCTTATGGCGGCGACTGTGTTGGCGGTACCGGCTCTCGCCCTTCCCACCATGGCGAAGGCCCAGCCGATCACTGGTCTCTATGTCGGCGCTGGTGCCGGCTACGACTATCAGGCGACCCAGAAGATGACCAGTGGCCCGGGTGGCCTCGGTGGCAGCCGCGCTTTCTATAAGGGCGGTTTTGCGGGCGAGGCGAGCGTCGGTTACGGCCTCGGCAACGGTCTCCGCTTCGAAGTCGAGGGTGTGTATCTCCGTGCCAGCGACAAGCAGCTGAAGCCGGGTTACATCGCGCCCAAGTATGACTTCCATGGCTACACCCAGAAGTACGGCGGCTTCGTGAACGCCCTGTACGACATCGATGTCGGCCTGCCCTACTTCTACCCGTATGTCGGCGCTGGCGTCGGCTACCTGTGGACCGGCATGCCGTCCTCCGCGATCACCGAAGCCGGTGTGAGCAGCATCAGCGACACCGCTGGCAGCTTCGCCTACCAGGGCATTGCGGGCTTCTCGGTTCCCATCCCGCCGGCTCCGGGCCTGTCGCTGACGGCTCAGTACGAGTACATCGGGCAGACCGCGAAGGAGAAGTTCAACGGCGTCTACAACGGCACGCCCGCGACCTTCGAAATGGGCCCGGCCGTCAACCAGACCATCATGGTTGGCCTGCGCTATGCCTTCAACACGCCGTCCCCGCCGCCCCCGCCGCCGGCTCCGGTCGTGGCTCCGGCTCCGGCTCCGGCCCGTACCTACCTCGTCTTCTTCGACTGGGATAAGTACAACCTGACGCCGCGCGCCAAGGAGATCATTGCCGAGGCGGCCGCGAACTCCACGCACGTGCAGTACACGCAGATCCAGGTCAACGGCTACACCGACACGTCGGGCACGGCCTCCTACAACATGGGTCTTTCCATCCGCCGCGCGAAGAGCGTCCAGGCTCAGCTGATCGCCGACGGCGTTCCGGCTTCCGCGATCTCCATCGCGGGCTATGGCGACACCCACCTGCTGGTTCCGACCGGCCCGGGCGTTCGCGAGCCGCAGAACCGCCGCGTCGAAATCATCATCAAGTAATTTCCCTTCCGGAAATTACCGCCGTGATGGAGGGCGCCCCGCGAGGGGCGCCCTTTTCGTTTGTGGAGACGGCGCCCGTTCCGTGCGGCTGCCACCGTGCGTCGGCGTCAGGCCTCGCACATGAACCATCCGGCCGCCTCGTCATCTCGACCTAAGGCCTGCCGCCCGCGGGAAGATCGCCGTGGCACGCGGGGATGAGGAAGCTTCAAGGAAGGACTAACCTGCTGGGGGGCACCAGGGTGAACGGCGAGAGCCGGGAGGGTCAGCCAGCGATCTCCTCCAGCGACCGGTGGCGCGTGCGCGGGCCCAGCAGGCCGGTCGCCGCGATCACCACCACCATGCTGCCGGCGATCAGCACGAAGACGCCCGGCACGCCGAAGCCACGCAGGGTGAAGGCGATGACGAAGGCCATGAAGACGACGGAAAGACGGCTCCAGGAATAGACGAAACCGACGGCGACCGCGCGAATGCGGGTGGGGTACAGCTCCGCCTGGTAGCTGTGGAAGGCGAAGGACAGCACGTTGTTCGCGACCGTCACGAGCACGCCGAAGAGGATGACGGCGGCCGGACTGCCCACCGTACCGAAGCAGAGGCCAAAAATCGCGACCGCCGCTGCCGCCAGCATGACCAGCGTCTTCCGCTCCACCGCATCGGCCAGCCGGTAGAAGAGTAGCGGCGCCACCGGCGCGGCAAGCGCGATGACGAAGGTATATTCCAGGCTGTGCGTCACCGTGACGCCGCGATGGATCAGCAGCGTCGGCACCCAGTTGGCAAAGCCGTAGTAGCCGACGGCCTGAAACACGTTGAACAGGATCAGCATGATGGTGCGGGGCAGATAGGCCCGGCCCCAGATTTCCCGCAGCTGCCCGCGGGCGAGGGGCACGTCCTGCGCCCCCGCGGCAGGCGTGATCGCGGCCGCCTGGCTGCCGCCCCCTTCAATCCAGGTGACGATGCGGTCCGCCTCCGCCAGCCGGCCCTGGGCCGCGAGCCAGCGCGGGCTTTCCGGCAGCGGCCGGCGCAGGAACCAGACGAAGACGGCGCCCACCGCCCCGATCAGCACGAGCCAGCGCCAGCCGTCGAAGCCCAGCGGCGCCTGCGGCACCAGCCACCAGGCCAGCGCCGCGGCGACGGGCAGAATGGCGAACTGGATCGCCGCATTGACGACGAAAGCGCGCCCTCTCAGAGCCTTGGGCATCAGCTCGGAAATGTAGGTGTCGATCGTCACCAGTTCGACGCCGATGCCGATTCCGGCGAGCAGGCGCCAGAGGTTGATGGCCTCGGCGCTGGTCTGAAACGCCATCACCAGCGTGCAGAGGCTGTACCAGATCAGCGAGACGGTGAAGATCAGCCGCCGGCCGAAGCGGTCCGCCACGAAGCCGAACAGGAGGGTGCCGATGAAGAGGCCGATGAAGAAGGCGGCGACGAAGCTCGCGATGCCATTGTTGCCGAAGAAACCGGCTGTGGTCGCGGTGAAGAGGTGGCTGCGCACCAGACCGGGCGCGATGTAGCCCGTCAGGAAGAGGTCGAAATATTCGAAACAACCGCCGAGCGAGAGCAGCACCACCAGCATCCAGACCCGGCGGTTCCCCGGCATGGCATCCAGCCGGGCGGCGATGGTCGCAGCAGTCATGGCGCTCTCCCTCTGCTCCAGCTCTCGCGGCGGGCCGGGATGTAGATCATGGGCCGCCGCCGAAGGCCAGGGTCGGGCTCAGCACTCCGGTGCGGCGGCGGGCGGGCTCGTCTCCATGGCGGCCGCGGGCCGCTCCGTCTTGGCCAGGCGGCGGCTGGCGCTGAACTCCGCCGGCAGGGACAGTACCGCGCGAACGCCGGGATGGTTGTCCTGCATCTGCAGGGTGCCGCCGTGCAGCTGCACCACGGCCTGCACGAGCGACAGGCCAAGGCCCGACCCCGGCGTGCTGCGGGCGCTTTCACCCCGATAGAAGCGCTCGGTGACACGGGCGCGATCCTCGGGCGGGATGCCGGGCCCGGAATCCGCCACCACCACTTCGATCCGGTCCCCCAGGCGACGGGCGCCGAGGAGAATGGGCTTGCCGGACGGCGAGAACTTCAGGGCATTTTCGAGAAGATTGGCGACCGCCTGCTGCAGCAGGTCCCGGTCGCCAAAGATCGGCAAGGGCGCCTTGGCCAGCAGGTCGATCTGCTGGCCCTGCTCCTCCGCCGCCGCACCATAGAGCTCGTGCATGTCGGCCAGCAGCTCATAGAGGTCGAGCGAAGCGAAGGCAGAGCGCCGCGCCCCGGCCTCGATCTCGGCGATGCGCAGCAGCCCCTGGAAGACGGAGACGATGCCGTCGAGATCGGAGGTCGCCCGCTCGACCGCGGCATGCAGGTCGCTCGCATCCCGCGCATGCAGCGCCGCATCTTCCAGCCGGGCGCGCGCCCGGGTGATCGGCGTCCGCAGATCATGCGCGATGGCGTTGGAGACCTGGCGCACGCCGTCCATCAGCCGCGCGATGCGGTCCAGCATGTCATTGATGGTTTCGGCCAGCCGGTCGAACTCGTCCCCCCGGCCGGAGATGCGCACGCGGTTGGAAAGGTCCCCGCGCGAAATGGCGTTCGCGGTGGCCGAGACGTCAGCGAGGCTGCGGCGAAACAGGCTCTGAATGGCGATGGCGCCGGCGATGCCGAGGACGACCATGACGAGCACGGCCCAAAGCAGCCCAGCGGTCAGCAGCGAGCGGAGCTTGGCACGCGAGCCCACGTCGCGGCCGATGAGCAGATGGAAGTTGCCCGGCAGATCATAGCGCCGCAGCCGGGCCAGGGCCTGATGGTCGCCGCGCTGCACGGTGAGCTCGAACCAGGAATCGGCGCCCGAAACCTCCTTCGGCCAAGCCGCGAGATTGCCCGCGATGGGATGCAGGTCACCGTCCACCAGAAGATAGATGGCGTTCTCATCGACGTTCTGAGACAGGCGATCCTGAATTGTCAGGATCAGCGCCGGAATGCCGCCTTCCTGGTAGCGTTCGCCGAGCCCCTGCGCATCGGCGTTGATCGCCGCCTCCACTTGGCGATTGAGGAGACCGGCCGTCGCCCACCAGAGGAAGATCGCGAGCGCGACCGCGCTCAGCCCGAAGATGATGGCGTAGAGGGCTGCGAAGCGCAGGCCTGCCGAGCGCAACAGCGGGCTGTCGCGCAGCTCGGCCAGGGACGGCAGGCGCGGCCGGCGCAGATGGGGTCGTCTCAGCGGCATCCGCCCTCACCCGGCCGCATAAGCCTCAGCCCTCGGTATCCGGCCGCATGATATAGCCGGCGTTGCGCACGGTATGCAGCAGCGGCTTCGGGAAGGGTTTGTCCACCTTCTGGCGCAGCCGCGACACGTGCACGTCGATCACGTTGGTCTGCGGATCGAAATGATAGTCCCACACACCTTCGAGCAGCATGGTGCGCGTCACCACCTGGCCGGCATGGCGCATGAGATATTCCAGCAGGCGGTATTCGCGCGGCTGCAGGTCGATCTTCTGCCCGGCGCGCTTAACGCTCCGCGACAGCAGGTCCATCTCGAGATCACCGACGACGAGGCGCGTCACCGGGCTGTCGGATTTGCCGCGCCGGGTCAGCGCCTCGACCCGCGCCAGCAGCTCGGCGAAGGCGAAGGGCTTGGTGAGATAGTCGTCGCCGCCGGCCTTGAGGCCCTTCACCCGGTCGTCCACCTGGCCGAGGGCCGAAAGGAAGAGCACCGGCACCGTATTCTCCTGGGCGCGCAGCGTCTCCAGCAGGCGCAAGCCGTCCACGCCGCCTGGCAGCATACGGTCGAGGATGATTGCGTCGAACTGCTCGCTCGCCGCCATGAACAGCCCGTCCCGGCCGTTCGTCGCATGCTCGACCACATGATTGGCCTCGCGCAGGCCCTTCACCACGAAGCCCGCGACGTCGCGGTCGTCCTCGACCAGCAGAATGCGCATCTCAGAACTCCCTCACCTCATCCGTCTCGCGCGGCAGAGCCGCAGGTCGTACCGCCCTCATTGCGCTTCCGTCACCGGCCGCAACCCCACCACCACGTCCAGGCTGATCTTGCGCCCGTGGCGCATCACCGCGAGGCGTGCGTGCTGCCCAGGATGGATTTCTGCAATGGCGCGAATGAGCGACAGCGCCGTGTCGACGCTGCGTCCGTTCACCGAAAGCACGCGGTCTCCCACCCGGATACCGGCATGGGCCGCCGGGCCTCCCGGCTCCACGGTCGTCACTCGCACCCCGTCCGCGGCACCCGGGTCCTCGTCGGCGACGCCGACCCCGAGCCAGCCGCGGTCCAGATGGCCGCGCTTCTCGAGCTGCGCCACGATCGGCTGCACGATCTCGCTCGGGATCGCGAAGCCGATGCCGACGGAGCCACCCGTGGGCGAGATGATGGCCGTGTTCACGCCGACCACCTGGCCTGCCATGTCGAAGGCCGGGCCGCCGGAGTTGCCGGGATTGATCGGCGCATCGAGCTGCAGGAAGTCGTCGAAGGGGCCGCTCATGATGTCGCGCCCGCGCGCCGAGATGATGCCTGCCGTCACCGTGCTGCCGAGCCCGAAGGGATTGCCGGCAACAAGAATCCAGTCGCCGACCTCGACGTCATGCGAATTGCCCCACTCCACCGCGGTCAGTGGTGCGCGCGGCGTCACCTTGATCACCGCGATGTCGGTAAGCTGGTCGACGCCGAGAACCCGGGCCGGAAGCTGCGTGCCATCCGAAAGCGACACGGTGATCTTGCTCGCACCGTCCACCACGTGATCGTTGGTCACGATGATGCCCGAGGGATCGACGATGAAGCCCGAACCGGCACCGAAGACCTTCTGCCGGCCGTCCTTCGGCAAGGGTTCGCCGTCATCGGTCGTCGCATCCGGGCCCTGGTCGGCCGCGGCCGCCGCGGCGCTCTCCGTCACGGCGATGCTGACGACGGAGGGCACCACCTTCTTCGCAATGTTGCGGAAGCTCGGAAAGCCATTCTGTGCGAGCGCGCCGGGCGCCTGTGCGCAGCCGGTGAGCACGGCGAGCAGCAGCAAGGCCGCGCGCCGCAGCCCGAGGCGCAGGCGCGGCAGCTCGGCCTCGGGCGGTGACGGAAGGTTCATGACGCCATTCATCCGCTACTTCTTCTCACAGAAAGCCGCCGCTCGCCCAGAGCCGGGGCGGAAAACCCTTTGCAGTGTCCGAGCTTTAACCTCGCGTCATCCTGGGCGTCATCTGGCGCCCGCGTTTTCCCGAGTCTGGCATCGAAGCCGCACTTCACGGCATTCTGGCATCGGCCGTCGATTCGCCCTCAAGAGGATTCGGAGCATGGAAAGCGCCACCGTGAGCATCGAGGATTTCGAGCGGCTCGACATTCGCGTCGGCACGGTCGTGGATGCGCAGACCTTCCCCGAGGCGCGCAAACCAGCGATCAAGCTCTGGATTGATTTCGGCGGCGAGATCGGGGTCAAACGCTCTTCCGCTCAGATCACCGTACACTACGCGCCCGACCGGTTGATCGGCCGGCAGGTCTGCGCGGTGGTGAATTTTCCGTCGCGGCGCATCGGCCCATTCGTCAGCGAGGTCTTGACCTTGGGCCTTCCGGATGAACAAGGCGGCATCGTTCTGATCCGGCCGGATTTCAAGGTGCCGGACGGCGGGAGACTTTTCTGATGGCACAGCAGTACTACACCGTCACCTGGGACCAGCTGCATCGCGACGCGCGCGCGCTCGCCTGGCGGCTGATCGATGCCGGCCCCTGGAAAGGCATCGTCGCGGTCACCCGCGGCGGGCTGATCCCGGCCGCCATCATTGCGCGCGAGCTGGAATGCCGCCTGATCGAAAGCGTCTCGGTCGAGACCTATCAGGAAGAGCAGATCGGCCGCCCGGTGGTGACCAAGGCGCCGACCGCGGCCGGTGACGGCGAAGGCTTCCTCATCGTCGACGATCTCGTCGATACCGGCACCACGGCGCGCGTCGTGCGGGCGCTGATGCCCAAGGCGCATTTCGCGACCGTCTATGCCAAGCCCGCCGGCAAGGACATCGTCGATACCTTCGTGACGGAAGTCAGCCAGAAGACCTGGATCCTCTTCCCCTGGGACACGGATGCGGCGCCGCAGTTCGTGGCGCCCATCGCCCGCGCGCCCAAGCCGGAAGCGGACTGAGGGCGCTCAGGACAGGCCCATCGCCCGCCGCATGAAGAAGCGCTTCACCGGCGGCAGGCGATGGACGGCGGCGATGCCGAGATCGCGCGCCAGCCGCACCGCCGGATTGTCGTTGCTGAACAGCCGGTCGAGCGCGTCGGTCGCCGCCAGCATGGCGAGATTGTCCGGCCGGCGCTGCCGCTGATAGCGGGCGAGCAACCCCGCCGCGCCGAGATCCTCGCCCGCCCCAGCTGCTTCCAGCAGCAGCTCGGACAGGACCATCACGTCACGCAGGCCGAGGTTGAAGCCCTGCCCCGCGATCGGATGGATGCCGTGGGCGGCGTCACCCACCAGCGCCATGCGGCGGTCGACGTAGCGCGTCGCCAGCAGCGCGGAGAGCGGATAGACCCAGCGGCGGCCCAGCAGGCGGATGCCGCCGAGCTGATCGCCCATCCGCCGCGCGACCTCGCGGGTGAAGGCCTCGGGCCCGAGGCGGGCAAGCGCCTCGGCAAGCGCCGTCTTTTCGGTAAAGACGATGGCGGAGACGTGCGGCGCCTCCGGCTGAGGGCCGAGCGGCAGCTGAGCGAAGGGGCCGCCGGGCAGGAAGTGCTCGAGCGCGCTGTTTTCGTGCGGCAGATCATGGGCGATGGCGCAGACCACGCCGCTTTGCCGGTAGGGGTAGCGAATGACCGGGATGCCGGCACTGCGGCGGAGCGGGCTCTGCCGCCCCTCGGCCCCGATCACGAGCGGTGCCTCGAAGCGCGCGCCGGTGGAGAGGGCGATGCGCACCACGTCCTCTCCCCGCTCGATGCGTGCCTCGGCGGGCGCTGCGAGGATGATGCCGCGCCCCTCGTGCAGGCGGCGGTTGAGGGCGACGCGGAGGGAGCGTGCTTCCACCATCCAGCCAAAGGGCCCGGTCTCATCCCCAAGCTCCCGACGGTCGAACTGGAGCGACAGGGGCGAGGGCGGCCGCCCGGGCTTGCCGTCCGTCACCTTGATCGTCTCGATCGGCCAGGGCTGCAGGGGCAGCGCGGACCACAGCCCCGCCTGCTCCAGCAGGGGCTGGCTGCCCGCCGCAATGGCATAGGCACGCCCGTCGAAATCCGGATTTTCCATGGGGGGAAGCGCCGCGCGATCGACCACGAGGACGCGCAGGCCGCCCTCTGCCAGACGGCAGGCCAACGATCCGCCGACGGGCCCTGCGCCCAGGATGCAAACGTCTACGCTCTCGTGCTCACTCATCATCCGCTCGTCCCGTTCGTCCGCGTCTATAAGCCGCTTCGGCACCGAGGCGAAACCTGCTCATCGTTTCGGCATCGGGCGCGTCCAGGCGATGCCTCAAAAAGAGGCAGGGCTCCCACTTCATGGAGAAACCTTAAGAAAAAGCGGCTTCACCGCCGTCATCACGTTCTTGGCACGGGTCTTGAATAGGACTCCCCCGTGATTGGAGCCCTCGCCACCAGGGCGGCCACGACGAAGCCACGAACAGAGGACGCCGACATGAAGTTGGTCATGGCCATTATCAAACCATTCAAGCTCGACGACGTGCGCGAGGCGCTGACGCCGCTCGGCGTTCAGGGTTTGACCGTCTCCGAAGTCAAGGGCTTCGGCCGCCAGAAGGGGCAGACGGAAATCTACCGCGGGGCGGAGTACCACGTGAACTTCCTCCCCAAGGTGAAGGTCGAGGTGGCCGTCCCCTCCGATCTCGCCGAGCAGGTGGTCGAAGCCATCATGAAGGCCGCCCATACGGGCAAGATCGGCGATGGCAAGATCTTCATCATGGATGTCGAGCGCGTCGTGCGGATCCGCACGGGCGAAGTCGACGCAGAAGCTCTTTGAAGGAAACCCGGATGACTGGACCATCCATGCAGCAGACCAAGAGTCCCCGGCGCCTCGCCCGGGCCCTTCCCCTCGCCTTGCCGATGCTCGCCCTCTCGGCACCGGCCTTCGCCGCCGACGCGCCGAAGATCGACACCGGCAACACCGCCTGGATGCTGACCTCCACGGCGCTGGTGCTGATGATGACCATTCCGGGTCTCGCGCTCTTCTATGCGGGCATGGTGCGCAAGAAGAACGTTCTCGCCACCATGATGCAGTCCTTCGCGATCTGCTGCCTCGTCACCATCGTCTGGTGCGTCGTCGGCTACAGCCTCGCCTTCACCACCGGCAATGCCTATGTCGGCGACCTCTCCCAGTTCATGCTGAAGGGCTTCGCCAAGACCTGGAACAATGACTTCCTCCTCGGCGGCACGGTCGACCAGACCATCCCCGAGAGCGTCTACATGATGTTCCAGATGACCTTCGCGATCATCACCCCGGCGCTGATCTGCGGCGCCTTCGCCGACCGCATGAAGTTCAGCGCCATGTGCATCTTCATGGTTCTGTGGTCGATCATCGTCTACAGCCCGGTCGCGCATTGGGTGTGGTCGACGACCGGCTGGGCCGGCGGCATGGGCGTGCTCGACTTCGCGGGCGGCACCGTGGTGCATATCAACGCGGGCGTCGCCGGCCTGATGTGTGCCCTCGTCCTCGGCAAGCGCGTCGGCTACGGCCACGACAACATGCACCCCTACAACGTCGGCTATGCCATGATCGGCGCGAGCCTGCTGTGGGTGGGCTGGTTCGGCTTCAATGCCGGCTCCGCCGTCGCCGCCAACGGCCGTGCGGGCATGGCCATGACCGCGACCCAGATCGCGACCGCCGCCGCCGCGCTCGGCTGGATGTTCGCCGAGTGGATGACCAAGGGTAAGCCGAGCCTGCTCGGTATCGTCTCCGGCGCCGTGGCCGGCCTCGTCGCCATCACCCCGGCGTCGGGCTTCGTGCTGCCGGGCCCCTCCATCATCATCGGCATCGCCGCCGGCGTGGGCTGCTACTTCTGCTCCACCACCGTGAAGAACTTCTTCGGCTACGACGACAGCCTCGACTGCTGGGGCGTGCACGGCATCGGCGGCATCATCGGCGCCCTGCTGACCGGCGTCTTCGCCTTCGGACCGCTCTATGGCGGCGCCGGCGGCAGCGCCCATCAGCTGCTGATCCAGTGCTACGGCGTCGGCGCGACCCTCATCTGGTCGGGCGGCATGTCCTTCATCCTGCTCAAGATCATCGACATGACGATCGGCCTGCGCATCACGCGGGACGAGGAAGTCGAGGGCATGGACATCACCCTGCACGGCGAACAGATCGTCTGATCGCCTGGCTGGCCTCTGTCTGGCTTCGCCTGGAAACCCCCGCCTCGTGCGGGGGTTTTTCTTTACCTGAAACCCATCACATAAACATATGTTTATGTGATGGGCGTGCCAGCCGCCTATTCCGCGGCGGCGCGGGCGGCAGCACCGGCCGCGAGCGGGCAGAGCGGCAGGCAGAGGCAGAGGTAGGCGCCGAGCAGCAGCAGCGCCGGGCGCGCGGCAATCCCGGTCGCCGCGGCCCCGGCGGCGGCCGTGCCGAAAATCAGCACCGGCATGGCGAGTGGCAGAACGAGCAGTGGCAGCAGCACGCCGCCACGCCGCGCCCCGATGACGAGCGCCGCGCCCACCGTCCCGAGAAGCGAGAGCAGCATGGTGCCGGGCAGCAGGCTTGCCAGCAGCAGCCAGACCCGTCCGGGCTCCATGCGCAGCATGATGGCGGCCGGCCCTGCCACCACCAGCAACGGCAGACCGGTCGCCAGCCAATGCGCCACCGTCTTCACGAAAGCGACCAGCGCGGCCGGCACCCCCTGGAGCAGAAGCAGGTCGAGCGAGCCGTCCTCGAAATCCGCGCCGAAGAGCCGGTCGAGCGGCAGGAGAGAGGCGAGGAGCGCTGCGATCCAGATCGCCCCCGGGGCCAGCCGGGAGAGCAGTTGCGCCTCCGGCCCGAGACCCAGCGGAAACAGCGACACGGCGAGCAAGAAGAAGAGGAGGACTGCGACGGTATCTGCCGCATGGCGGAAACTGAGGCGCAGTTCACGCCGCAGCAGGGCGAGCATCGGCGTCATGACAGAGCCAGCCGCCCGGCGCCCGCGAGCGGCAGATCGAGATGCGTCGCTGCGACCACGAGGCCGCCCGCCGCGCGATGCTCTGCGAGCAACGCGCCGAGACGGGCGATGGAGGCCCTATCCAGGGCCGTCGTCGGCTCGTCCAGCAGCCAGAGCGGGGCCTCGGCGAGGAGAAGACGGGCGATTGCGACGCGGTGCCGCTGCCCCGCCGAGAGCATGCGGCCAGGCACCTCGGCGAAATCGCCGAGCCCGACCGCCTCGAGCGCCGCGCCGCGGGCCGCAGCACCGCCCCTGCCCCAGGATTCGAGATTCTCCATGACCGAGAGGCCGGGTTTGACGGCGTCCTGATGGCCTAGCCAGCCGATGCGTCGGCCATGGGCGACCCGGTCCTCGAAGGCCTCGGCCCCCTGCCACAGCAGCGTGCCCGCGGCCATCGGCACGAAGCCCGCCAGCAGGCGCAGAAGGGTCGTCTTGCCAGCGCCGTTCTCCCCTTCCAGGATCAGAGCCTCGCCGGGTTGCAGCGCGAAGGACATCCCCTCGAACACCAGCCGGGTACCCCGGAAGGCCGCGAGATCCCTGGCTTCCAGCATCGTCACCCTTCCCCTCCGGCCATCGGCCTCGCCTTTTGGGAAGCAGGATAGGGGGTCGGCGGAAGGCGGGGAAGCGCCCTGCCCGGAGCGCGCTTCGCCCCCGCAGCAAACACGGCCTTTCCATGCGTGAGCGGCGTGGACCCCGGCGGGTGGGTATGGTTTAAGCCGCTGTAGGATTCTTGGCGCCTCCCGCGCGGGAGGGCTCCTCCTATAGGGACACAGCAGCATGAAAATGAGCGGGCAGGACAGTCTCGGGACCAAACGGACCCTCGACGTCGGCGGCAAGACGTATAGCTACTTCTCCATCCCGGAGGCGGAGAAGACCCTCGGCGATCTGTCCCGCCTGCCGGTCAGCCTGAAGGTTCTGCTGGAAAACATCCTGCGCTTCGAGGACGGTCGCTCCTACAAGGTGGATGACGCGAAGGCGATGGCCGAATGGCTTGCCGCCGGCTCCTCCACCAAGGAAGTGCCCTTCCGCCCCGCCCGCATCCTGATGCAGGACTTTACGGGCGTGCCGGCCGTGGTCGATCTCGCCGCCATGCGCGACGGCATCGTCAAGCTCGGCGGCAACCCCGACAAGGTGAACCCCCTCATCCCGGTCGACCTCGTCATCGACCACTCCGTCCAGGTCGACGTCAGCGGCACGGCCGACAGCCTCGAGAAGAACGTCGACATCGAGTTCGAGCGCAATGGCGAACGCTACACCTTCCTGCGCTGGGGCCAGGGCTCCTTCAACAATTTCGGCGTCGTGCCCCCGGGCACCGGCATCTGTCACCAGGTGAACCTGGAATACATCGCGCAGAACGCCTGGACGGCGGACGCCGACGGCGAAACCCTCGTCTACCCCGACACGCTTTTCGGCACCGACAGCCACACGACCATGGTGAACGGCCTCGGCGTGCTCGGCTGGGGCGTGGGCGGCATCGAGGCTGAAGCCGCGATGCTCGGCCAGCCCATCGCCATGCTGATCCCTGACGTCATCGGCTTCCGCATCACCGGCAAGCTGAAGGAAGGCGTGACCGCGACCGACCTCGTGCTGACCGTGACGCAGATGCTGCGTAAGAAGGGCGTGGTCGGCAAGTTCGTCGAATTCTTCGGCACCGGCCTCGACCACCTGCCGCTCGCCGATCGCGCGACCATCGCCAACATGGCCCCCGAATATGGCGCGACCTGCGGCTTCTTCCCGCTCGACAAGCTGGCGCTCGACTACATGCGTCTGACCGGCCGCAGCGAACAGGCGATCGCGCTTGCCGAAGCCTACACCAAGGCCCAGGGGCTGTGGCGCGACACGACGACGCCGGACCCGGTCTTCACCGACACGCTGGAACTCGATCTCTCCACCGTCGAACCCTCCATCGCCGGCCCGAAGCGCCCGCAGGACCGCGTGGCCCTGAAAGACGCCTCTTCCGCCTTCAAGACCGAACTCACCAAAGGCCTCGGCGTTCCGGCGAACGACGTCGACGTGCATGCCAAGGTGGGTGAGCGCAACTACACCATCACCCATGGCGACGTGGTGATCGCGGCCATCACCAGCTGCACCAACACCTCCAACCCCTATGTGCTGGTGGCGGCCGGACTCGTCGCGCGCAAGGCGCGCGCCCTTGGGCTGAGCCCCCGCCCCTGGGTGAAGACCTCGCTCGCTCCCGGCTCCCAGGTGGTGACTGAATACCTCGAAAAGTCCGGCCTGCAGGCCGATCTCGATGCGCTGGGCTTCCAGACCGTCGGCTACGGCTGCACCACCT
The DNA here is from genome assembly GCF_054665075.1 of Acidisoma sp. 7E03. NCBI lineage: Bacteria > Pseudomonadati > Pseudomonadota > Alphaproteobacteria > Acetobacterales > Acidocellaceae > Acidisoma > Acidisoma sp. 7E03. The sequence continues at coordinate 324,518 of NZ_BAAFHE010000002.1, read as the reverse complement.
GCATCGGCAATTCCGGCCCGCTGGACGACGACATCGTGGAGACCATCGAGAGCAACAAGCTCGTCGCCGTCTCGGTGCTGTCGGGCAACCGCAACTTCGAAGGCCGCGTGCATCCGAACGTGCGCGCGAACTACCTGGCGAGCCCGCCGCTCGTCGTGGCTTACGCGCTGCTCGGGACGATGAACGAGGACATCACCACCTCGGCGCTGGGTTCCACGCCGGACGGCAAGCCCGTCTACCTCAAGGACATCTGGCCGACCGCCGAGGAAATCAATTCGATCGTCGGCGGTACGCTGAGCCGCGAGATGTTCCAGTCGCGCTATTCCGACGTCTTCAAGGGCCCCCGCCAGTGGCAGGAGATCGAGGTCGAGAGCGGCAGCAAGACCTACGCCTGGAACGACAGCTCCACCTATGTGCGCAACCCGCCCTATTTCGAAGGCATGGAGGCGACGCCGAAGCCGATCTCGGACGTGCGGGGCGCAAAAATCCTGGCGGTGCTCGGCGACAGCATCACCACCGACCACATCAGCCCCGCCGGCAGCATCAAGAAGAGCTCCCCGGCTGGCGAATATCTGCTGCAGTACCAAGTGCAGCAGAAGGACTTCAACAGCTACGGCGCCCGCCGCGGCAACCATGAAGTGATGATGCGCGGCACCTTCGCCAATATCCGCATCAAGAACGAGATGGCTCCGGGCACCGAGGGCGGGGTGACGACCCACTACCCCTCGGGCAAGGTCATGCCGATCTACGATGCCGCCATGCTCTACAAAGCAGAGGGCACGCCGCTGGTCGTTTTCGGTGGCAAGGAATACGGCACCGGCTCTTCGCGCGACTGGGCGGCCAAGGGCACCATGCTGCTCGGCGTCAAGGCCGTGATCACCGAGAGCTTCGAGCGCATCCATCGCTCCAACCTCGTCGGCATGGGCGTGCTGCCGCTCACCTTCAAAGATGGGATGGACCGCAAGTCCCTGCAGATCACCGGGCAGGAAACCCTGGACATCCTGGGCCTGGAAGAGCTGCGCCCGCGCATGGACCTGACGCTCGTCATCCATCGCCCGAACGGCCAGACCGACGAGGTGAAGCTGCTCTGCCGCGTCGATACGCTGGACGAAGTCGCCTACTACCAGCATGGCGGCATCCTGCATTACGTGCTGCGCGAGATGGCCAAGGCTGCCTGACCCTAGGCCGCTGATCGACTTCGTGAAGGGCCGCGCGGTTCGCCGCGCGGCCCTTTGCGTGTACCAAGGCCGGCGCCGCCCTGCCCTGCCTCATAAAAGCCGCGACCTCCCCCGACCCTGGCTCTGCCGTGACCGCGCTGAACCGCTCCTCCTTCGCCCTCGACTTCACGGGTTTCAGCGTGCAGGAGGGCCTGCGCGCCGGCCTGTCCGTCGCCGCCCTCGTGGTGCTGCACGCCTTCCTGCATTTCCCGCTGCTGCTGATGACGGCGCTCGGCGCCTTGCTCACCTGCCTCGCCGACGCCGGCACGCCGGGCGAGGAGCGGTTGCCGCCGCTCTTCGCCTTCACCGCCTTCGGCTTCGCCATCGGCATCGTCTTCGGCTGGGCGCGGGCGCAAGGCCTCTGGATCGCCGTGCCGCTGGCCGGCCTCGCCATCTTCTGCGCGAGCTTCGCCCGCATCTACGGCCCATCCGGCATGCAGGTCGGCAATTTGCTGTCGGTCTGGATCGTGCTTGCGGTCGATCTGCCGGAGCCGAGCCTGCGCCAGGCGCTCGTCGCCGGCGGCATGTTCGCCGCCGGCTGCCTTTGGGCCATCGTGCTCACCAGCCTGGTCTGGCGCATTCAGACGACGGCGCCGTTCCGCCACGCCATTGGGGACTGCTACCGCGCGCTCGCCGCCATGACCCAGGACATGCGCGAAATCCTGGCGAGCCCACTGGATGACCGGGCGCGCGCCGCACGCTGGGAAGAAAATGCCCGCGTCTTCCGCGGCAACGGGCGAATCGCGATCGAGACCGCCCGCGACCAGATCCTTGCCCTGGCCCGTGCCCAAGGGAACAACACGCCGCGCGTCGCCCGAGCCTGGCTGCGGCTCGAGGCCGCGGACCAGGCCTTCGCCGCCTTGAGCGGCCTCGCCGACATCCTGGAAGCGGGCCATGTGCGCAATCGCCTGACCGCCTTGCGCCTGCTCCGCCACCTGCGCAACGAAATGCGCAGCCTCGCGCATAGCATCGACGAGGATGTGCCGCCGGACATTCCCCGCATGACCCGCAGCCTGGACACGATGCGCGGCTATGTCGCTGGCCTCAGCGACTACGACCCGGTGCGCAAGCTGGTGGAGACGATCACCGAGCGTCTCTCCGTCGTGGTGACGCTCGCATCGCCGGACAATCTGCGGCCGGGGGCGCTGCCGGGCGGCCGCCCCGCCTTGGGCTGGGAAGAGCGGCTTGTCAGCCCAATCCGGGCCAATCTGACACGCCATTCCGCCCATCTGCGCCATGCCGGCATGGCGGGGATCGCGGCTGCGCTTTGCCTCTCCTACACCCTGCGCCACGAGCACGAATACGAACGCTGGCTGACCATCACGCTGCTGATGACCATGCAGCCGCATTTCAGCCTGACGTGGCAGCGCATGCTGGAGCGCATCGGCGGCACCGTGCTGGGCGGCTTGATCGCGGCCGGCCTCGGCCTGCTGCTGCACACGCCGTTGACGGTCAGCCTCGGCATGTTTCCGCTCGCCGTCATCGCCTTCATGCTCCGCAAGGTCAGTTTCGGCCTGTTCCTGGCCGCGCTGACGCCGATGATCGTGCTGCTGGTGGAATCGGGGACGCCCGGGGCATCGGAGGTCGAGATCGCGATGCTGCGCGCCCTCTACACCGTGATCGGCGGCGTGCTGGCGCTGCTCTGCAGCCTCGCCCTCTGGCCCGGTCGACAGCCGCAGCGTGCGGTGGTGGAGGTGCAGGACGCGATCGGCGCCCATGCGCGGATGGCGGAGACGGTGCTTGCCGAGCTGCTGGGCGAGGCCGATGCCGCCCAATCGGACGCCGCGCGCCGCCAAGCGGGGCTTGCCAGCAATACCCTGGAATCCGCGCTGAGCCGCAGCATGCTGGAGCCGCGGCTGGTGGCGGGACGCCACCTCAATGCGGCGCTGACGATCGATGCGGCGCTGCGGCGGATATCCGGCCGTCTGACCGTGATGCGGGTGACATGGGCGGCCGAGGACACGCCTGCCGTCTCCCCCGCGACGCTGCGACTCTGGCGCAGTTGGATCGCGCAATGTTGCGAGATGCTGCTCGGCTATCCGCCGGGCAGCCACCTGCCCATCGCCCTACCGCCCCGGCCGCCCATCGGGGCCGGGCCGGAGGAGCCGATGGCCGATGCGCTGATCCGCATCAGCCGGCAGATCGAGCTGATCGCCGGCGCCATTCCGAAGCTGGAAGGCTGAGCGGGCTCAGCTCTCCAAGGCGCGCGCCTCCTCGGGCAGCATGATCGGGATGCCGCCGCGGATCGGATAGGCGAGGCCTGCGGCCCGGCTGATCAGCTCGTTCTTCTCCCGGTCATAGACCAAGGGCTGCTTGCTGAGCGGGCAGACCAGGATTTCGAGCAGCCGCGGATCCACGGGCTGCGGGATGGGCGCGGCCTGTGCTGCCGCATCTTCGATAGTCAAGCGTTCGTTCATGCGGATCTTTCCTTCAACTGAGGCGGGGCGCGCCATCGCCCTCCGCCTCCGGACCGTGCAGCCCGAAAGTCAGCAACTGCAGCAGGATGACCCCGCGCCGGGGCACGGTCTCGGCCTCGAGCAAAGCCTGCTTTTCGGAGGGGCTGAAGGGACAGATCATGCAGAGCGCGGTGACCAGTGCCTCGTCATCCAGGGCGGCGATCGCGTCCCAGTCCGCGCTCAGTCCCTGCCGGTCGAAATAGCCGCGCAAGGCCGAGAGCAGCGGCTCCCGGTCGAGCGCCCAGGGTTCGGTGGGGGGCTGCAGATCCTCCTGGAACGGGGCGTAATCAACCTGCAGACGGCGGAAGCCGCGCTGCATCTCCAGCTCTTCCACCACACGGAAACGAATGAGACCAAGGAGGGAGATTACCAGCCGGCCGTCCTCCGTCTCGGCGAAGGAGGTGATCCGCCCGAGACAGCCGACGCTGAACAGACCCGGCCCCTGCGGACCCTCCGGCCGTCGCGCATCCGGCTGGATCATGCCGAAGAGACGCCCTTCGGCCATGGCCGTTTCGACCATGGCGAGGTAGCGCGGCTCGAAGATGTTGAGGGGAAGGCGGCCGCCCGGCAGCAGCAGTGCGCCCGGCAGCGGGAAGACCGCGATCGCCGTCTGCAATTCGGCAAAGGCGGGGTGGAAGGGACGCAGGCCGGATGCCATCGTCAGCTGAACAGCAGCGCGGAGAGACGGCGCCGTGCGGTGATGGTCACCGGATCTTCCAAACCCCAGGCCTCGAAGAATTTCAGCAGTTGCAGCCGAGCCGCATCGCCGTTCCAGCCGCGTTCGCGCTTCATGATGTCGAGGAGAGCGGCGGCCGCCTCCTCGCGCCGGTCCGTGGCGTTGTAGGCCGTCGCCAGTTCGTAGCGCGCGGCCAGATCGTCCGGATTGGCGGCGAGCTTGGCTTCGAGCTCCGCCAGATGGCCGCGTGCCGCCGCCCCTTCGCGGGCAAGGGCCAAGGCGCTGCGGGCACCTGAGACCTCGGCGTGCTCCGCGATCTTGGGCGGCACTTCGCCGAGCAGCGCCTCCGCCTCCTCCAGCCGGCCGGCGGCCAGGAAGCAGCGGATGAGCCCGCCCCAGGCTTCCGGCTTCTCGGGCTCTTCCTGCAGCATGGCCTGGAACAGTTCGGCCGCGCCCTCAATGTCTCCTTCCTCCTGCGCCGCACGGGCGGCCGCCAGGAGATCGGCCGCCGGCATGGTGCCGCCGGCCATCTTCAGCAGCGCCTCGACGAAGCGGCGGACCTCGCTCTCGGGCAGGGCGCCCTGGAAGAGATCCGCAATCTGCCCCTGCCAGAAGGCGGCGACCGTCGGCACGGATTGCAGCGGCAGGCCGAGCTGGCTGAGCTGGGCGACGAGGGCGCGGTTGGCATCGACGTCGATCTTGACGAGGCGAACGCGGCCGCCTGCTGCCGTCACCACCTTCTCGAGCGCGGGGGTGAGGGTTTTGCAGGGGCCACACCAGGTGGCCCAGAAATCGACGATCACGGGCAGCGTGCGCGACGCCTCGATCACGTCCTGCATGAAGGTCGCCTGGCTGCCGTCGATGATGGCGGGAGCGGCGGCACCGGGGGCCGGGGACTGGCCGAATGTCAGGTCCATAGGTGGAGCGTCCGTCTCTGAATGCTGGTTCACATGATCATACTGCCATCCGGCGCAAGCCCAAACCTCTGCCCGCACGGCCGGGCGGCATCGCGCCTGCCGCAAGGCGGATCGGAAAACGGTGATTCGCGCTAGAGGGGCGAATGCATGGCGGCATGGCCGGACACCCCTTGCAATCACTTCGTAACCCGCATAGAAACCGCCTCAACGGAGCGCGGGCGTAGCTCAGGGGTAGAGCACAACCTTGCCAAGGTTGGGGTCGAGGGTTCGAATCCCTTCGCCCGCTCCAATTTCCTACAAGGAAATCAGACGGTCTGGAACGGTCCTTCGGGGCCGTTTTTGTTGTTGGTCGAGTGCGCGCTGCCGCCCGCAGATGATGCGCGTGGCGCAGTAGACGCCTCGAGGGGAGGCAGGCCGCTCAGCCTACGGGGCGGACGGAGACTGCCCTGCCGCGGTCGCATCGGCTTGCGCCTTCAACGCCGCGAGTTGCGGATCGGAGCGGATGGCAAGCGCCTTGGCCCAGGCCGCAGAGGCGGCGACCGGATCCCCCATGCTGGCCGCGAGATTGCCGAGCAGCACGAAGCCCTGGCGCGCCTGTTCGCCATGCGGATCGAGCGTCGCGAGCTTCGCCTCCAGCATGGCGCGCATCGCCTGCGCCTGCTGCATCTGCGCCTCGGCCGCCGCGATGCGCGGTGCGAGCGGGGCGGCCGGCATCTCGGGCGTCGCCCCCGGCAGATAGAGGGCCAAACCCGCCAGCGGCAAAATTACCACGAGCGCGGGCAGCAGCCAGCCGATCCGGCCCGGCCGCGGCAGCGCCTCCTCCGCCATCTCGGCCATGGCGAGCAGCCGGCGCTCGATCTCCAGCCGCGCCTGGGCGAATTCCGCCGCACCGATGCGGCCGCGATCGGCCTCCTGGGCCAATTCCCCGAGCTGCGCACGATAGAGACCGAGCGCGGCCTCCCGCCTGCCGCGCAGACGGGTGCGCGTCTGCGCCACCAGGAAGGGGGTCATGACCGCCAGCGACAGCAGCAAGAAGCCTATCCAGATCATGGGCGTAACAACCGTTCGAGGTGAGCGCGCTCCGTCTCGGTCAGCGGCATGGGCCCCTGCTGGGGCCGGCGCTTGCGCTGCCACAGGGCGAAGAAGGCGACGCCGAGACCGAGTAGCAGGGCGAGGACCGGCGTCGCCCACAGCAGGGCGGTCATGGCGTCGAAGGGGGGCTTGAGCAGGATGAAGTCCCCATAGCGTTGCACCATGTAATCGATGATCTGCCGATCGGACCGGCCCGCCACCACCTGCTGGCGGATGAGGGTGCGGATGTCGCGCGCGAGGTCGGCGTCGCTCGCCTCGATGCTCTCGTTCTGACAGACGAGGCAGCGCAGCTGCTCGCCGATGGCTTCGGCCCGCGCTTCTTGTACCGGATTGGCGAGCAATTCCTGCGGATCGCTCACCGCGCGCGCGGCGCCCAGCGCCAGCAGGAGACCTAGCAACAAGGTCGCAAAGGAGAGCGCGCCGCGCGTCATGATGCCGTCCTCTCCGCCCGCTGCAGCAGCGGCACGAGATCGCGCCGGACCACGGCATCGGTGAGCGCGCCTGCATAGCGCCAGCGGACGATGCCGCCGGCATCGATGAAATAGGTCTCGGGCACCCCGTACACGCCCCAGTTGATCGCGACCAAGCCGGGCCTGTCCACAGCCACGCGGGCGTAGGGATTGCCATGCTGGGCGAGGAAGGCACGGGTCGATGCGGGCGCATCCTTGTAGGCGATGCCCCAGACAGGCAGCCCCTGGCGCGCAACTTCGGCAAGCACGGCCGCTTCCTGCGCACAGGGCGCGCACCAGGAGGCGAAGAAGTTGACCAGCATCGGCCGGCCCGGCGCCTGCAGCTCGGCACTGGTGAATCCCCCGCCTGCGAGACCCGGCAGGGTGAACGCCGGCACCTTCCGTCCGATGAGCTGGCTCGGCAGGCTGTGCGGGTCGAACTCGCCTTTCTGCATGCGGGCCAGCATCATCGCCCAGCCACCGCCCGCTGCCGCCAACACGGCGAGCGGCGAGCCCAGCAGAAGGCGCCGGCCCAGGAGAGAGGGACGCGGCAGGCTGTGCGGCACATCGCTCATTCGGCAGCCACCACGGCATCCGCGCGGGGGGCGCGACGGCGCAAGCGCACCGGCGCACCGATCCGCAACCGCCGGTCGGAGAGCGACAGCGCGCCACCCGCCGCCATGATCATCGCCCCGAACCAGATCCAAGGTGCCAGAGGATTGACGTGGATGCGCAGCACCACCCCGCCGTCCCGCTCATCGCCCATGGCGACATAGAGGTCGCGCAGGCCGTTCGTCTGGATGGAGACGTCGGTCGTCGTTTGCTGCTGCACGGGAAAGGCGCGCTTGGCGGGATGCATGGTGGCGATCAGCGCACCGGTCTTTGGATCCGTCACCTGCAAGGTCGCCACTCGCGCCATGAAATTGGGCCCGGGCACGTCGCTGAGCGATAGCAGCGTCCAGTCATAGCCGCCACTCTTCACCGTCTGCCCCGGGTGGACGAGCTGGATCGTATGCGTCGCGAGCGTCATGCCGACCATGCCGGCGACCGTGACGCCGAGCCCGGCATGGCCGATGGCCGCACCGTAGCTTGCGCGCGGCAGCAAGCGCAGGCGGGACCAGCTGACGCCGAGCGGCACCCGGAAGAGGCGGCTGCGCTCGACCAGTTCGGCGGCGGCGGAGAGCACCATCCAGAGCGCGAAACCGAAGCCCACGGCGGCGACGCCGCCCAGGCCGTGGAAGGTGATCGCGGTCAGGACGAAGGCGATCAACACCGCCCACCACAGGCGGATCAGCGCGGGTGCGAGCGCCGCACGCTTCCAGGAGAGCACGGGCCCCAAGCCCATCGCCGCCATCACCGGCACCGCCAGAGGAATGGCGGTGCTGTTGAAGAAGGGTGCGCCGACGCTGATCTGCTGACCGAAGAGCAGTTGGACGAAGGGCGGATACATCGTCCCCGCCAGCACCACCGCCATGATCGAACACAGCAGGATGTTGTTGAGCACGAGCGCACCTTCACGCGAGATCGGGGAGAAGAGGCCCGCCGGCACGAGGATCGGCGCGCGCAGCGCAAAGAGCAACAGCGAGCCGCCGATGACGAGGCCGAGCAAAGCGAGGATGAAGATGCCGCGCGTCGGGTCGGTCGCGAAGGCATGCACCGAGTTGAGCAAGCCCGATCGCACCAGGAAGGTGCCGGAGAGGCTTAGCGAAAAGGTGATGATGGCGAGCAAGACGGACCAGATCTTCAGCGCCTCGCGCTTCTCCACCACGATCGCAGAATGCAGCAGCGCGGTGCCGGTGAGCCAGGGCAGCAGCGAGGCGTTCTCGACCGGGTCCCAGAACCAGTAGCCGCCCCAGCCCAGTTCGTAATAGCTCCACCAGGAACCGAGCGCGATGCCGGCGGTGAGGAAGCACCAGGCAGCGAGCGTCCAGGGCCGCACCCAGCGGCCCCAGGCGGCATCGACGCGGCCTTCGAGCAGAGAGGCGACGGCGAAGGCAAAGGCGATCGAGAAGCCGACATAGCCGGCGTAGAGAATGGGAGGATGGAAGGCGAGGCCCGGGTCCTGCAGCAGCGGGTTGACGCCCTGCCCGTCCGCGGGCGGCGGCCAGACACGGTTGAACGGGTTGGAGGCGGTGAGCGTGAAGAGCAGGAAGCCGCAGGCGACCGCGCCCAGCACGCCGATCACCCGGGCGCGGAGCGCGGAGGGCAATCCACGGCCGAAGACGGCGATGGCGGCGCCGCACAGCGCCAGGATGAAGCACCACAGCAGGATCGAGCCTTCGTGGTTCCCCCAGGTGCCGGTGATCTTGTAGATCAGCGGTGTGAGCGCGCTGGAATATTCGGCGACGTTCATCACCGAGAAGTCGGAGACGACGCCGCTCCAGATCAACGCCAGGAAGGAAAAGCCGACGGCGATGAATTGGCCGAGTGCGAGCGCCGGGGCCGCCGCGATCAGCCGCGCATCCTGCCGATGCGCGCCCCAGATGGAGAGCGCCGCCTGAGCCGCCGCGATGACGCAGGCGAGCGCGATGGCGAAATGGCCGAGTTCCGGAATCATGCGCCTCTTCCCTCCCCGCCCTCAGCCGCCTGCAAGCTTGGTTTCGGATTTCGCCAGACCGCCGTTGAAGGCTGCCGCTGGTGGCGGCCTGCCCGTGGCCGGATTCCACAGCCCGTCCTTCTTCAGCGCCTGCTCCACTTCGGGCGGCATGTAGTCGGCGCTGTGCTTGGCCAGCACCTCGCTCGCCTGGAAGGCGCCGGCGCGGTTCATCGCACCCACGGCGACGACGCCCTGCCCCTCCCGGAACAGATCGGGCAGCACGCCGACATAGCTGGCCGGCACGACATGGCCGCGCCCATCTGTGACGCCGAAACGCGCGCCGGGCTGGCCGTCGATCGTCACGTAATGGAGGCTGCCTTCCGCCACCATGCCGCCCAGACGGAAGACGCGGCCCGGCGGCGGATGCTGGGTCAACACCGCCCCCGGCAGCATGAAGTAGACGATGTCGCCACTGAAGGCGGAGAGGGCGAGCGCAGTCGCGCTGCCGAAGCCGACCAGGCAGGCGCCGACCAGCCAAAGCCGGCGATGCTTGCGTTTCATCATCATGCGGGGCGCCCCATCCGGCGGCGCGGGCTGTCCGCCTCCAGCGCCGCGAGGCGCCGCCGCGCGGTCCGGTGACGCGCCCAGGCCTGGCCGGAGAGTGCGAGACAGGACACGACGACCACCGCATAGGCCGCCAGGATATAGGGGAGATTGGTCATGCAACACCTCCCTCGGACCGCTGCATCCGCGCCATCAGCAGCGACCGTATGCGCCGCTCCATCACTGCGGCGCGTAGCCTCGTCAATACGAGGGCGGCAAAGAGCAGGGTGAAGCCCAACGCCGAGACCAGAAGCGGGTCGAGCATCGAGGGCGGCATCGTCGTCTGGCCGAAGAGATGGATCGTGTCCGGCTGGTGCAGCGTGTTCCACCAGTCAACGCTGAACTTGATGATGGGAAGATTGACCGCACCGACGAGGGCGAGGATGGCCGCGGCGCGAAAGCCGCGCTGCTCGTTGTCGAAGGCGCGGATCAGCGCGATCTGGCCCAGATAGAGGAAAAAGAGCACGAGCACCGAGGTGAGGCGCGCGTCCCACACCCACCAGGCGCCCCACATGGGCTTGCCCCAGAGGCTGCCGGTGACGAGGCAAACCGCGGTGAAGACCGCACCGATGGGGCCGATCTCCATCGCGGCGAGATCCGCCAGGGGATGCCGCCAGACGATCGAGATCAAGCCGCAGACCGCAAGCGCGCCATAACCCATGGAGGCAAGCCAGGCGGCAGGCACGTGGACATACATGATCCGCACCGCATCGCCCTGCTGCCAATCGACGGGAGAGAAGAACAGTCCCCAGACGAGGCCGACGAGCGTAACGACGGCCGCGCTCACCGCCAGCCAGGGCAACACCCGGCCGGAGAGCCGCAGGAACCGCCCCGGATTGGCGAAGCGGTGCAGGCTGCGGCTAGGCTTCTGCCGCGTGCTTGGCAGCGCTGGGTTCAGAACGTTCATGGGCCCGATCCAGTTCATTGAGGCGAGCGAAAAGCTCGACCACCCATCCAATCTTGTCGTCCACCTTCTGCCAGGCTGGCTGCGCCGGGGCAGCCGGGGAGTCCGGCCACACCGCATCGACGAGGAACCGGCCCGCCGCCGCGGGCGCCAGCAGCGGCTTGCCGCTGGCGAAGAGGCAGGCCGACAGCAGCCGCAGCTTGCGCATGCCGGGCACCACCGCCCGTTGCGAGACCGAATCATGGCCGCAACGGGCCACGGCCTCGCCGATCCCGTCATAGAGCAGGCGCGCGGCACGAATGGCGGGGCGGCTTCGCGCCGGCAGGCGGTCGATCCCCGGCTCCGCGCGTTCATAGAGCGCCGCGGCCTCGGCCAGGATCCGGGCGACGACGCGGCCGAGGGCGGGCGAGAAGCACGGCGCGGCGAGGAAGGCGTCGGCGTCGATCCCTTCCTCGCGCAGCCAGGCGAGCGGCAGGTAAAGCCGGCCCGCCCGCGCGTCCTCGCCCACGTCGCGGGCGATGTTGGTGAGCTGCATGGCGCAGCCGAGATCGCAGGCGGCCGACAGCATCGCCGGATCACGGGTGCCCATCAGCAGCGCCATCATCACGCCGACCGACCCCGCAACGCGCATCGCATAGCCGATGAGGGCGGGCAAATCCTCATAGCGCCGCGCCTCGACATCCCAGGCGAAGCCTTCGAGCAGCGCCTCCGGCAGCGCGCGGGGCAGCCCCGCATCGGCGACCGCACCAGCGAAAGCCCGATCCACCGCCGATGCGGCCCGTCCGGCATAGATGCCGTCCAGCCGCGCACGCAGCCGGGTGAGCGCCGTCGCCTGATCATCGCTCAAATCGATCGCGTCGTCGGCCGCGCGGCAGAAGGCGTAAAGGGCGGTCGCCGGGCCCCGCACACGCGCCGGCAGGAAATGCGCGGCGAGCGCAAAGGAGCGCGACCCGGTGTGCAGGCTCGCCTTGCAGGCGGCAAGGTCCGCGGCGGCGATCATGCGAGCCACCGCGTGCGGAGATCAGCGAGATGCGCGACCAGCGCGAGGGCGAGACAGAGCGCGACCCAGCCGGCCCCGGCGCCGGCCAGCCCGAAGCGGAGTGCGCCGAGCAGGAAGGCACCCGCTGCGAGATTGGCCAGCACCGCAGCGGGGGACAGGCCCCTGCCCGTCGCGCGGCGCAGCAGCACCAGGCCGATCGCCTCGGCGAGGACGAGGAGCAGGATGACGTCGATCACCCGGCCCTGAGCGAAGAGCGCGGTCATGCGCAATCCGCCAGCGGCAGCGGCGATGGCTGCGTGGGGTGGGCGGGTGTAGCCCCCACGATTAGCCGGGCCAACAGCGCCGGTTCTTCCTCATGCGCGAGATGGCCGAGACCCGGCAGCGAGACGATCCGCGCCTGCGGCAGCAGCGCCTGCAAGCGTGGCGCATCCTTCGGCGGCACCATGCCGTCCTTGTCACCGACGACCAAGGTCACCGGCACGGTGAGCTGCCGCAGGTCGAGATCGTCCAAGTTCCAGCGTGCCATCATGGACAATGCCCCCGCCACGTGACCCGGGCGGCTCATCAGCCGGCCGTAGAATTTGCGCCCATCGCCGTCGACACGGGACCCGGTTGCGGAGAGCAGCCGGTCCACCGTCTTCTGCTGTCGTGCCTGCAGCGCAAAAATCCACGATACCGCGGGATTGTTCGTCAGCAGCCGGGCCATGAGCGAATAGAGCGCGCCTTGATGCTGCGGCATCGGCGCCAGCGCGCCGTTGAGGCTGACGATGGGCACCGGGGGGACGAGGCGCAGCATCACCAGCCGGGCGGCGACCGCGGCGCCGGCGGAATGGCCGACGATCATCGCAGGCGGCGTGCCCAGTGCTTTCAGAAGGGCGGCGACGGACCGCGCCATGCCGCTGCAGGTCATCTGCGCCGCCACCGGATGGCTGGTGAAGCCATGGCCCGGAAGATCAGGGGCAACGACCGTGAAACGCTCCGCCAACAGCGGCGCGAGACCGCGCCAGGAGTGGGTGGAGGCGCCCATGCCGTGCAACAGCAGCAGCACGGGCCGCGGCCGATCAGGCGCCTGCCCCATCACCTGCACGTGCCAGCGTAGGCCGCCTGCGAGCAGAAAACGGCTGGTGGCCCGATTGGGCCAGTCCCGACCATCCCTCGTCCAATCCGGTGCCCCGATCATCACGCAGCCCTCACCGCGCGGCTGAGGGCAGCCGCATCAGCGCGCGGCAGCGCCAGCAGGCGGGCGCCCAGCGCCTGGGCGATGCGCCCGGCCTCCGGCTGCGGGCGCGGTGAGATGTCGATGACGAGCGCAGGCGTGCCCCGCATGCGGAGGACCCGCGCCACACGCTCGGCATCGGCCAAGGCGCGGGTGCGGTCCAGCGTGCCATCCAGCGCGACGTTGGCGCGGCCATCCGTCAGCAGTACGACCTTGGGCGTCTCGCCCCGGCGCTGCAGGCTTTCGGCCAGGGTGGTGGCGGCGGCAATGCCAGCGGCGAGCGGCGTCGCGCCTCCGCCCGGCAGGGCGCTCAGGCTGCGCCGGGCGCGTGCCAAGGCACCGGTCGGCGGCAGGAGCAGAGACGCCTCGGTGCCGCGGAAGGCGAGGAGTGCCGTCTGATCGCGCCGCAGATAGCATTCGCCCAGCATCAGCTCGACCGCGCCCTTGGCTTCCGCGAGACGATGGAAGGCGGCGGAGCCTGACGCATCGACGACGAAGAGCGTCGTGGTGCGGGGCAGAGACACCGTGCGGCGCAGATGCAGATCCTCCACACGGAACGCCATCGCCCGGCCGTCCGGCCGGCCGCGCAGGCGCTGCCAGGGCGCTGCCGCACGCAAGGTGGCGACGAGATCGAGCCGCAGGTCGCTACCGGGCCGTCCGCGCCGCGCGGCCAGAGGGCGGCCGTGACGGGACAGCACAGGCCGGGCCAAAGCGCCGCGCGCCGTGCACCGGCCCGACTGCCGCCCCCCTGCCCGCGCCCCCTGGCTGCCCGCGGCGAGCTGGGCGAGACAATCGGGCGGCAGGGCGGCGACCGCGGTTTCGAGCACGGCCTCGGCCAAAGCCTCGTCCATCTCCGGCGCCTCGGCCGTTTCACCCTCCGCCGTCTCGCCGGGCGTGGCCGATGGCGGATCGCCCGCCTCCTCCCCCGCGGCGTCACCGGAGGATGCGGCCGGTTGCAGCAGCCGTGTCGCGCGGTGGGCGAGCACGAGGCGGGCGGCACATTCCGCATCCGTCTCCGTCACCGCTGCGCGCCCGGCCAGAGCGGCCGCCGTGCGCGCGACGCGGAGCGCCAGACGCTCGGCCCGAAGCGAGCGGACGCCCAGCGCCGCCGCAGTCGCACACAGCGCCTCTAACATCACAAGCGGAGCGGTAACCTGTCCGGTCGCGCTCTGCACCTCCGACAGGGCCGTGGCGGTTTCGGAGACGCGGATGCCGTCGAGATCGACGCGAAAGGCCAGCCTGTCCTTCAAGGCAGACGGCACGCTGTCCTCCGTGCCTTCGTCGAGCAGCACGAGACCGAACCGGGCCGGATGGCTCAGCGCGACGCCCTCCCGCTCGGCGACCACGCGGCCGGTCTCGAGAGCGGTCGCGAGACGGGCGGCGGAGCCGCCATCCAGTCGCTCAGCCGCGGCGATGACTACGATGCCACCATCCGCCTCGGCCAGCAGGCCGCGTGCCACGACCGCCCGCCCCTGCGCGAGGGTCGCCGCGAGATCCAGGCCGCCGAGCAGCCGGTCGTCCCCGATGCTGGCGGGGCAGCGCCGCCACGGCGTGCCCGCCGGTCGCAGCGCCCGAAGCAGCGCGAGGAAGCGGTCTCGCACCGGCCCCGCGGCCGAGCGGACATGGATGCCCGTGCCGCAGGGATCGGAGGCGAAGAGCTGCGCCACCGTGCATGCCAGCGCCCAGGGCGCGGCGGCAGGGGAGCTGCCGTTCATGGTGCGCCGAAAACCTCGGCCAGCGCACGGTCCACCCGCGGACCTGCCCCGGCCTCGTCCAGCGGACTGCGCCGGAGCCGATGCCGCAATGCCGGCAGCGCCACCCGCTGCACATGCGCGGGACCCACGCCGGCCCCCCCTTCAAAGGCAGCGAGCGCACGGGCAGCGCGCAGCAGGGTGAGTTCGCCGCGCAGACCATCGGTGCCGAGGGCAATGCAGAGCCGCGCCGCCAGCTCCACCACGGCATCCGGCGTGTCCATGCTGCCGAGCCGCACGCGCGCCGCCAGAATGCGGTGGCCGAGATCGCGCTCCGCCTCCGCCCATTCCGCGCGGAAGGCTGCCGGGTCGACGTCAAAGGCATCGCGCCGGCGCAACACCGCGACGCGCTCCGCAAGATCCGTGGGCGTTGTTACCTCAACCGCCAGGCCGAAGCGATCGAGCAGCTGCGGGCGAAGATCACCCTCCTCCGGATTGCCGCTGCCGACGAGCACGAAACGCGCGGGATGCCGCAGGCTGAGCCCCTCGCGCTCGACGACGTTCTCTCCCGAGGCCGCAACGTCCAGCAGCAGATCGACGAGATGATCTTCGAGCAGGTTGACCTCGTCGATGTAGAGGAAGCCGCGATGGGCGCGGGCCAGAAGGCCGGGCTGAAACTGCTTCACCCCGTCGACCAGAGCACGTTCGAGATCGAGCGCGCCGACCAGCCGGTCTTCCGTCGTGCCAAGCGGCAGATCGACCGTCGGGACAGGCGCCAGATGTTCGCGGCGGGGCGCGGCTGCCGTGCCCCCGCAGACGGGGCAAGACGCGCGATCCCCCGCCGGATCGCAGTGGTAGGGACAGTCTGCGATCACCCGCATCGGCGGCAGCAGCCCGGCCAGCGCCCGCACTGCCGTCGATTTCCCGGTGCCGCGATCCCCCATCAGCAAAACGCCGCCGATGCCGGGATCGACCGCGGCCAGGATCAGGCAGAGCTTCATTTCCGCCTGGCCGACGATGGCGCTGAAGGGATAGGCACCCTGCCGCGGCGCCGGCGCCATGGCGGCCGGCGCTGCCCGCTCGCCCGCGGCGGCGAGGACCGCGCTCATGCGGCCCGGCGCAGCTGGAAGGCGGACCAGACCTGACCCAGCGATGCCGCGAGATGGGCGATGTCCGCATCGCTGTGCAGGGGAGACGGCGTGATGCGCAGCCGTTCCGTGCCTTGCGGCACCGTGGGGTAGTTGATCGGCTGCACGTAGATTCCGAACTCGTCGAGCAGGATGTCCGTCATCGCGCGGCATTTCACCGGGTCACCGACGATCACCGGTACGATGTGGCTCGGATTCGCATAATGCGGCACGCCTTCCGCCTCGAGCGCCGCGCGGACGCGGGCGACGCGCTCGGCATGGCGGGCGCGCAGATCGTCCCGCCCGGCCAGCTCCTGGATGGCAGCGAGCGCGCCCGCCGCGATCATCGGCGGCAGCGCAGTCGTGAAGATGAAGCCGGAGGCGAAGGACCGGACGAAGTCGCAGACCGCGGCGGAGCCCGCAATATAGCCGCCGATGACGCCAAACCCCTTGGCAAGGGTGCCCTCGATGATGGTCAGACGATGCGCCTGCCCCTCGCGCGCCGCGATTCCTGCGCCGCGCGGTCCATACATGCCGACGGCATGGACCTCGTCGAGATAGGTCATCGCACCATGCCGCTCCGCGACGTCGCAGATGGCCGCGATCGGCGCGATGTCGCCATCCATGGAATAGACGGATTCGAAGGCGACGAGCTTCGGCGTCTCGGCCGGAAACGCGGCCATGCGGCGGTCGAGATCGGCGGCGTCGTTGTGGGCGAAGACCTCGCAGCGCACGCGGCTGTGGCGGATGCCTTCGATCATCGAGGCGTGGTTCGAAGCATCCGAGAAGACGACACAACCCGGAATCTTCGATGCGAGCGTGCTGAGGCTCGCCCAGTTCGACATGTAGCCTGAGTTGAACAGGAGGGCGGCTTCCTTGCCGTGCAGGCTTGCAAGGGCGCGCTCGAGCGCGACGTGGGTCGCGTTGGTGCCCGAGATGTTGCGCGTGCCTCCGGCGCCGGCGCCATTCCGATCGAGCGCCGCATGCATGGCGGCGATGACATGCGGATTCTGTCCCATGCCGAGATAGTCGTTCGAGCACCAGACGGTGACGGGCCGGCCACCGGCGAGCGAGACGTGGGGAAAGGTTCCAGGCGATCTTTCCAGCTCGGCGAAGCGGCGATAGTTGCCGTTCCGCTTGAGATCCTCGATCCGCTGCTGGAAGAACTCCTGGTAATCCATCGCCTCGTCTCCCTTTCTGGGATTTTGTTCAGGCAACCGCCGAGAGCGGCAAGGTCCGGTCGTCCGGCGCGCCCTGCGCGCCGAAGAGCGCTGAGAGCACGGCATGGTCGAGGTGCCGCCCGATCGCGATGACCCGCGCCGTCTCCTCGCTTTTGGGGGCGAAGGCGGCCATGGAGGGCCGCCCGCCTGCGATATCGAAGCGCACCCAGCCGTCACCCATGCGGGCGATTCCCTTCAGCCGCTCGATGTCCCCGGCCACGCCATCCGCCAGCCGGCCGAGCAGCATGAGCAGCGATTCCGGCTCGACCGGCGCCTGGATCAGTCCGCTCCACGAGTCAAAGGAGAGGGCATCGCCATGCACATGATCGTGGGCATGATGATCGTCGTCGTGATGATGGTCATGGTGATGGGCGTGACCGTGCGCATGGTCGTGATGCTGCACGGCTTCGTGGTGATGGCCATCGTCATGGTCATGGGCCGGCGCCTCCGCCGGCAGGACCTGCGGCAGGATCGGCCCTGCCGCAGCCAGGCCGAAACGCGCGCGCAGGATCGGCGCCATAGGGTTGAGGCTGCGCAGCGTCGTCTCCACCATCGCGAGTTCCGAGGGCCCCACGAGATCGACCTTGTTGACCACGAGCAGCGAGGACAGCCGCGCCTGAGCATCGAGCTGCGCCGGTAGGCGGCCGTAGTCGCGCAGGAAGGCGCCACCGTCGATGACGGTGGTGACGGCGAGGCTGCGCACCAAGGGCGCCAGATCGGGGGCACGCATCACCCCGAGCAGCGAGGCGAGATCCGCAACGCCACTCGGTTCGATCAGCACGCGCTCGGGAGACCACTGGGCCACCACCGCTTTCAGCTGTGCGGCGAGGTCCTTGCGGAGGCTGCAGCAGATGCAGCCATTGGGCAGTTCCACGACGTCCGCGCCGCGCTCCCGCAGAAGAGAGCCATCCACCCCCACGCTCGCGAAATCATTGACCAAGACCACGGTGCGCGGCCCGGCCGTCTGCAGCCGGGCCCGCATGAAGGTGGTCTTGCCGGCACCGAGGAAGCCCGAGACCACTTCCGCGTCGAAGGGCTTGGCGGCCCGCCGGGATTTGAGGCTCCAGCCCCAGAGCGCCGCGGCCGGCAGCGGCAGCATCAAGAGCCAATGTTCGAGAATGGCGAGGCCCATGAGCATGGCGAGGAAGCTGAAGCCTGCCGCCGCGAAGCCATTGCCGGTGGCATGTAGCGCGGCCTGCACCAGCTTGACGAGGATCACCGTAGAAACCGTGATCGAGACCGGGAACAGCAGGTTCATCGGCTTCTTGGTGAGGAAGGACTTCAGAAACTGGAGGTGTTCGGGGAGGAATTCCTCGTTCAGATTGCGCACGCCCAGGAAGACGTTGAGCTTGGCGCTTTGATGCATCCACCACAGGACCATGAAGGTCCACATGCCGATTTGATTGGCCGCCCCCCAGGTGAGGGCGACGATCGCCGCGCCGGAGGCGATGATCGCCAGTTCATGCCAGAGGCTGGTCTGAATGGCGTGGCCGAAGTGGCGCCAGCCGCCGCAGCCTTCCGGGCAGGGCTGCTTGCGCGGCCCGGTGACCACGCCCATGTAGAAGCTGATTTCCTGCCACCCCCAGGCGAGCAGGCCACAGGAAAAGGCACAATAGGCGCCGAAGACGCTCGCGTCGTTGCGGCTGGCAAAGATGCCCCAGAGCGAGAAGACCATCAGTGCGGTGGCGCCGAGAATGCTCCACTTGAAGGTTCGCTGCGGCAGACCGTCGAGATACATGATAACGCCGGTGCTGAACCACCAGAGGAACAGAGCGTAAAGCGCCGGCCACACATAAAGGACCATGGATCTCTCCTTTCCTGCCCGCGCCTACCAGGCCGGCGCCATGCGGATCTGCGCCGGCATGGCGTTCCGCTTCGTCGGCAAGAGAAAGAGCCGCAGGAAGGTCACCGCCGCCTGGCCCATCAGCGCGAGACGCCGCGCCCGGCCGAAGAGAAAACCCTGCCGCTTAGCCGCCTGCATCTTGAGGCCGATGCGCCGCAGCCGCTCCAGACCGGCACGGAACCGAGGATCGTCGATCGCGAGCTCTACGGGGAAGACTTGGCGGGCGATCGCCTGGGTGACGTGGAACACCTGGTAATCATAGTCGGTGGGATCGAGACCGAGCGCCTTGTGGAAGACGGGCCGGGCATGATCGCGCACATACATCGTCGCGAAGACCGCGAGCAGGAAGAAGCGGATCCAAAGCTTGTTGATGCCGCTGGTCAACTTTGGATCGGCGCGCATCAGCAGGGCGAAGGCCTCGCCATGCCGAAACTCGTCACCACACCAATTCTCGAACCATTGGAAGATCGGGTGGATCCGGTTCTCGGGGTGCCGCTCAAGCTGCCGGTAGATGGTGATGTAGCGCGCATAGCCGATCTTCTCGGACAGGTAAGTGGCGTAGAAGATGAACTTCGGCCGGAAGTAGTGGTACTTTTTCGCCTTCGTCAGGAAACTGAGATCGACGCCGACGCCGAAATCCTTCAGCGTGTCGTTGATGAAGCCGGCATGCCGCGCTTCGTCCCGCGCCATGACGCTGAAGAGCTCGCGCACATCGGGGTTGGTGATGCGCTTCTTGATTTCGGCGTAAAGCACGCATCCGGAGAATTCGGCCGTCACTGAGCTCACCAGAAAGTCCAGGAACTCGCGCTTCAGCTCCGGCTCCATCGCCGAGAAATCCTCGTCGAAGCGCTGATCGCGGATGAAGTGGTTGCGGTTCGGGTCGCTGCGCATCTCGGCGATCAGGCCGTCCCACTCGCCTCTCACCCGATCGACGTTCAGCTTGTCCATATAGTCGAAATCGGTGGTGTAGAAGCGCGGGCTCAGCACCGTGTTCTCGACCGCCGACTTGGTGCTCTCATTGATCGCCTGCGCGCGTGCGCGCTCCGTCGTACTCATTGTGCGCCCCCTGCGTCAAAGCCGACTTCGTATAGTTCCGTCAGAGCGAAAATCTCGACCGCCTTCGTCCAGGCCCGCCGCAGCGGGCCGGCGCGCCGCACCGTCATGCGGCATTCCCGCACCATCTGCTCATTGAAGGCGATGCCGCCCGGTGCGTCGTGCAGCAGAACCTGGTCCCCAGGGCGGATCTCGATGTCGAGTGGAATGGCATAGGCGTGAAAGCTCGCGGGCGTCTGCCCGAGGTCGAGCAGGCAACGGGCTTGGACGATCTTCATGGCGCGACCTCCCGAACCGGATGCGGCAGCAAGGCGGCAAAGGCCGCTTCGTTCGCCGAACCAAAGGCTTCCAGATCAATCACCGTCTCCGTCGGCGGGTCGGCGAGGATCAGCCGCCCGTCCGCGGTTGCGTGCAAGGTGAGCGGCGTTTCCTGGCTCATGCCGAGCTTGGCCCGCCGCAGCGCGATGCTGTGCAGCACCCCGCGCGTGAAACCGTCCCCGTCCTTGCGCAGGATATCGAGCGCAGCACCGGTCGTCGCGTCACGCATCACGATCAGCCCGTCTGCCTGCTGGTCGATCCGGAACGAGCGTTCGGAGACGGTCGCCCCGCTCGGTGCGGGCTTCCCCGGCAATAGGATGACGATGCCGGCGGCGGCCATCATGATGGCCGCGAGGATAGGCGGCAGCGCGATGCGACGATGGCCCGGAGCGCCTTCCGGCGCCACGAAGGACTTGCTCCAAGGCAGCTTGTAGTGAGGAATCCCAGGCGGCGTCCGTCCGATCTTCGATGTCGCGCTCATGACCGCTCAATCTCCCGTCATCGCGGCCGAAGCAGGGATGGCGCCAGCGGCGGCCGGACTGGTCTCACCAGCGCTCGCCGACGCGAAAACCACGACACGCTGCCCCGCACTCGCCGCCAGAGCGCGGGCAAGGAGCTGCGCGACGCGCGCCGCCTCGGGTATCGCGCGCAGCATGGGCTGGACGCGGCGGGTGCGCCACGGCCGCACGTGCGGCCAGAGGGTGATGTAGCCCACCCGCGTCTCCCCCGAGAGCAGCAGGGCAATGTCGCCGCTGCCGTCACGGAAGAGCCGCAGATCCGCCGATTCCATCATCACGAAAGGCAGATTGAGACTCATGCTGATGGCGACCCCGACCCGCATCACCACACGCTTGTCGGTGATGGTGTAGACGGTGGTGCGCGCCACCAGACAGGCGAAGCCGACCAGCAGCAGGATCGCGACCGCGCCGAGAAACAGCAGAGCGAAGAGCGACCACCACATCTGCGCCGTCTCCACCATCAGGGCGCGGCCCAGACAGATCAAGGCGAGCACACCAAAGTAGATGCCGAGTTTCCGCACGTGCAATACGCGGAGAGCGATGCTCTGCCAGCTCGGCCCTCCTTGCCACAGCATCTGCTCGCCCTTCGGCAGCGGCGCCGGCAAGCCATAGGGCACTCGACCGAGCTCGGAGCGGCCGGCCGCGCGAATGACGCGAAGCGGCGCGCTCATAGCACGGGCCTCGACCGTTCATGCGTCGCCAGAAGCTGTCCGCCACCGAAATAGCCGACCAGCTTGTCTTCTTCGAGCCGTGTCACACAGGCGTCGCTGCGGGTGCGCGGAACGTCGGCGAACTGATGGGCAAGGATGGCGTTGACGAACACCTCCCGCATCTGCCGGCGAAAGCGCAGGAAGCCATGCGGGATGAGAACGCGCTGCCCTTCGTAGCCCGGAAGGGTCAGGCTGACTTCGAGATAGCGCACCGACTCCTCGATCTCGTCGAGCCAGATGTCGGAAATGATGCCCGGGCTGCGCCTGTCAGCGGCAACCACGCGCCAGCCGCGCGGATCCGGCGAAGACGGATGCAGATAATACTCCACGCCGTCACGCATCGGCACGATCTTGTACTGCCCGTCGATGGTGAGATCCGGCTCATCGACACGCTCGACATAGGCGGCGGGTCCCAGGCCGTCGATCAGCGGATTGCCGGTGGGTTCGAGCGGCGCGCCTGGGAAGAGCGCGGCCGAGCGGGCGCCGTTGGGCACCGTCGGCGTTTCGGGGCGCGGCGCGAAGGACAGGCCGCCGTGATACAGCCGGAAGGTCTTCGGCCTCGGCATATCGGGAAAACCTTCCGTCACCGCGATGTCGTTCTGCCCGAGCAACTCCGAGACGAGCGGATAGCCCTCGCGCTTGTCCTCTCGCCGCAGATAGATGATCAGCGCGGCGAAGCAGGCCCAAAACGCGTAGAGCGTGACCTGGGCGACGTCGATGTAGTGGCCGAGAGCGCCGGTCATCATGCGGGATGCTCCTTCCTGGAACGGCGTTCAAAAGGGGTCAGCGGGGCCGAGGGTGACGAGAAGCGCACCAACGGCCCAAGGCAGACGAGCGTGACAAAGAGGATGACCATCTCCAAGCCGTAAACGGCCTGGTAGCCGGTTGCCGGGCCAACTACGGCGGCGCCCAGCGCACCGCGCAGGGCAAGTTGCGCAATGACATCGTGAAGGACGCCGCCGAGCGCGATGGCGGCGCCGGCAGCGCAAGCCTGCACCGCACCCCAGGCGCCGAGCTTGAGCCCGACGCGGCTGTCGCCGGCGGCGTCCACCGCGCTCGCCAGGGTGCCGACGAGAAAGAGTGCCGCGCCGGCGCCGATCAGGGTGGTGCCGACCGCGAAGAGGATGGCCGCCCGGGTGGGGCCGGCGAAGATCACGCAACTGAAGGCAAAGAGCCCGACGAGCGCACCATAGGCGGCGACGCGATGCGGATCGGCATGACGAGACAGCAGCCGCCCGCCGATGGCGAAGCCGCACAAGCCGCCCACCGCCAAAAGGGCCGTGAGCGCCGTCGTCGCGGCGACAGGCAGGCCAAGCACCTGGCCGCCATAGGGTTCCAGCAGCACGTCCTGCAGGCTGAAGGCCATGGTGCCGAGCGTGACCACAAGCAGCCGGCGGCGCGCCTGCGGCTCGGCGAGCATGGCGGCCATCGACACCCTGAAGGAACCCGCAGCCTCCGCCGTTCCGCTTAGCGCGCGGCGCGGCTCCTGCTTCCACAGCGCGGCGCCGTTGAGGATCATCGTCATCAGCGCCGCACCCTGGATGACCTGGATGAGCTTCTGAACGGTGAAGTGCGACAGCAGCACGCCGAAGAGCAAAGCGCTGATCAGTACGCCGACCAGCAGCATGGCGCAGAGCACGGCCACCACCTGCGGGCGGCAGCGCTCGGGCGCGATGTCCGTCGCGAGCGCGAGCCCCACCGTCTGCGTCGTGTGCAACCCGGCACCGGTGAGCAGAAACGCCATCGAGACGGCGAAGGAGCCGGCCCAGGGCGCGGCATGGCCGCCGCCTGCCCCGGAGAGCAGCAGCAAGGCGAAGGGCATCATCGCGAGGCCGCCGAACTGCAGCAGGGAACCGAACCAGAGATAGGGCGTCCGACGCCAGCCGAGCAGCGAGCGGTGGTTGTCCGAGCGGAAGCCGATCAGTGCGCGGGCGGGGGCGAAGACCAGCGGCAGCGCCACCATGATCGCGACGAGCCGGGCGGAGACGCCGAGTTCCACGATCATCACCCGGTTGAGCGTGCCGACCACCAGCGCCACCGCCATGCCGACGGAGACCTGAAACAGCGCGAGCCGCAGCAGGCGGGACAGCGGCAACTCCTCCGACACCACCTCGGCGATCGGCAGCCAGCCGAGGCCAAGCCCGTTCCAGAAGCGGAAGGCGCGGGAACCCGTGGAGGAGGAGGAACTGCTCATCGCCGCACCAATTCCAGTGCCTGCGAGGTGTAGAATCCGGTGGCGACCCGCCGGCTGCGGTGCCGCATCCAGCCCTCGCCCGCGAGCGCCGCATCCAGCCCGCGCTGCAGCCGACGCTCGGCGACAGGCTCGATCGCCGGCGCCCTGTCGCCGCGCGGAAAGAACTTGCCGACCGCGTGCATCGCCGAGAGAGCGGGCGTCCGCGGCGCGAAGGTCGCGAGCAGGCTGACATCGGTGCGCACGGCGAGTGCCGAAAGGGCGGAGACCATCTCCCGTGCCGGGTAGTGGATCAGCGAATCCATGGCGACGACGTGATCGAAGCGGCCGAAGGCAGCATCGAGCATGTCTCCGGCGACGAAGGTGACGCGGCCGGCGAGCGCCGCCGGAATACGCGTGCGGGCAAGGTCGAGCAGGCTGCCCGCGAGATCGACCGCGACGACGGTCGCCCCCCGCCGCGCCGCCTCGACGGCGACGGCGCCCGTGCCACAACCGGCATCGAGCAGACGGCAACCGGTGAGATCCTGCGGCAGCCAGTCGAGCAGCGTGGCGCGCATCGTCTCCCGACCGGCGCGGACGGTGGCGCGGATACGGCTGACGGGCGCATCGGAGGTGAGGCGCGCCCAGGCCGCCGCGGCCGTGCGATCGAAATAGGTTTCCAGTTCGCCGCGCCGGCGCTCGTAGGTGAGGCTGATCATCATTCGAATCCCAGCAGATCGAAGATGTCACGGTCGCGGAGCGGTTTGGCCTCCTGATTAGGGACCCCGGCCATCAACTGCGCCGCGAGGCGCATGTATTCGGCCTGTACCGCCGCGACATCGGGCGCGTTCTCCATCTCGAAGAGCGTCGCCTTCTTCAGCCGGCTGCGCCGGATGGCGTCGAGATCCGGAAAATGCGCGAGCGTCGCGAGACCTGCGGCGGCGGCGTATTTGTCCACCTGGTCCGTGCCCGCGCTGCGGTTGACGATGACGCCGCCGAGCCGCACGTCGTAGTTGCGCGCCTTCGCCGCGATCGCGGCGACGATGCGGTTCATCGCAAAGATGCTGTCGAAATCGTTGGCGGCCACGATCAGCGCCTGGTCGGCATGCTGCAAGGGCGCCGCGAAGCCGCCGCAGACGACATCCCCCAGCACGTCGAAAACGACCACGTCGGTATCCTCGAGCAGGTGATGATCGCGCAACAGCTTGACCGTCTGCCCTACCACGTAGCCGCCACAGCCGGTGCCGGCCGGTGGGCCGCCGGCTTCGACGCACATCACGCCACCGGTGCCGGCGACGACGAAGTCTTCCGGCCGCAGCTCTTCGGGATGGAAATCCACCCCCTCCAGCACGTCGATCACCGTCGGGATCAGGCGCTTGGTCAACGTGAAGGTGCTGTCATGCTTGGGGTCGCAGCCGATCTGCAGCACCCGGTGGCCGAGACGGGCGAAGGCCAGCGACAGATTGGACGAGGTCGTGCTCTTGCCGATTCCGCCCTTGCCGTAGACGGCGAAGACCTTGGCCGACCCGGTACGGCGCGGGGCTTCCATCCGCACCTGCACGCTGCCCTCGCCATCCGGCTCGCAGGTCGAGCAGCCGGCGGCCTTGCGAAGAAGATCGGGCTTGCTGACGATCGTCATGCGGCAACTCCCACGCCCACACCTTCCAGGCGGTCCTCGATCGCTTCGCCCGCCTGGCGCAGCTGTTCGAGAACCCCGGGATCGGGGCTCCAGTATTTGCGATCATTGGCTTCGAGCAGACGGCTCGCGATCTTGGCCGAGGCCGCCGGGTTAAGGGCGCAGAGGCGTTCCCGCATGCCCGGTTCCAGCACGAAGGTCTCGCTCAGCTTCTCGTAGACCCAGGGCGCCACTTGGCCCGTCGTCGCTGACCAGCCGAGCGTATTGGTGACCTGCGCCTCGATCTGGCGCACGCCCTCGTAGCCGTGGGCCAGCAGGGCTTCATACCACTTCGGATTGAGCGCCCGCGTGCGTGTTTCCAGCGCAACCTGTTCCGACAGGCTGCGCACCAGCCCGTCGCCGCGGGTCTGATCGCCAATGTAGACGGCGGCCGCCTGGCCGCCATTGGCCCGCCGCACGGCCCGGGCAATGCCGCCCAGCGTATCGAAATAGGTATCGACGGTGGTGACGCCGAGCTCTACCGATTCGAGATTCTGGTAGGCGACGTCGACACGCTTCAGGACATGAGCCATCAGTTGATCCTGCCGTGCGGCACAGCCCGCCATGCCATAGGCGAAGCCCTTGCGGCGCACGAAGGCCTCCGCCAACTCGTCCTCGTCGTTCCAGGCGCCACTGTCGACGAGATGGTTGACATGGGCGCCATAGGCATCCTCGGCATTGCCGAAAACCCGGAGGGCCGCCGTCTCCAGCGCGCCGCCATGCTCGGCCATATAGGCGAGCGCATGGGCGCGCACGGGGTTGCACTCCAGCGGCTCCTCGGCGCTGGCCGCGAGGAGGGCCGCCTCCGCCAGCAGCTTCACCTGCATGGGCAGCAGGTCGCGGAAGATGCCCGAGAGCGTGAGCACCACGTCGACACGCGGCCGCCCCAGTCGCTCCAGCGGAATGAGCTGCGCGCCGGTCAGGCGACCGTAGCTGTCGTGGCGCGGCTCGGCGCCGAGCAGCCAGAGCGCCTGCGCGATGGGGCCGCCCTCGGTCTTCAGATTGTCAGTGCCCCACAGCACCATCGCCACCGTCTCCGGCAAGCCGTGACCGTCCGCCGCATGGCGGGCGAGCAGACGCTCGGCCTGGCGGGCGCCATCCTGCACGGCCGCGGCGCTGGGGATGCGGAAGGGATCGAGCCCATGCAGGTTGCGGCCCGTCGGCAGCACCTCGGTATTGCGCAGCAAGTCGCCACCAGGCGCGGGGCGGATATAGCCGCCGTCCAGCGCATGCAGGATGGCGGGCAGTTCCGTCTCCTCCGCCAGTGCCCGGTCCATCGCCGCGCGTTCGGCAGGATCGGTCACCCCCGCAGCCTCAATGATGTCCGCCCGAGCTTCGGCGGACGGCGCCTGGCCCACGACGTGCAGGCCATGCGGGATCAGGGTGAGCTCGAGCTCGAGCAGCGCCTGCCGCAGCTGCGTGATCGCCTCCGCCGCCTCCGTCCAGGCCGGCGCCTCCGGTGCCAGATCGACCAGCGCCGCCTGCGCCTGGATGAGCGCTTCGAGATCGGCCCGCTGCACCGGGTCCGCCTCAGGCTCCAGCCCGCGCCAGCGATCGATGGAGGTCTTGAGGTCGAGCAGGCCGCGATAGAGGCCGGCGCGGCCGACCGGCGGGGTGAGATAACTGATCAGCGCGGCGCCGGAGCGGCGCTTGGCCAGCGCCCCTTCGGAGGGATTGTTGCAGGCGTAGAGATAGAGGTTCGGCAGATCGCCGATCAGCCGATCAGGCCAGCAGGCGGCGGAGAGGCCCGTATGCTTGCCGGGCATGAATTCCAGCGCCCCGTGGGTACCGAAATGCAGGACGGCATGCGCGCCGAAATCTTCGCGCAGCCAGCGATAAAAGGCCGAAAAGGCATGCGTCGGCGCAAAGCCATGCTCGAAGAGCAAGCGCATCGGGTCGCCCTCGTAGCCGAAGGCAGGCTGGACACCGACGAAGACGTTGCCGAACTGCTCGCCCAGGACATGAAGACTGCTGCCGTCGCTGTTCTGGCGGCCGGGTGCCGGCCCCCAGGTCTTTTCGATCTCGGCAAGCCAGGGCTCCCGCCGCAGATGATCGGCAACCGGGATGCGCGCGGCGACATTGGCATCCGTGCCGAAGCGCGTGGCATTGCCCTGAAGGATGCGGTCGCGCAGCGCATCGACCGTCGGCGGCACGGTGACCTGATACCCCGCGGCGTCGAGGGCCCGCATCGTATTGTGCAGGGATTCGAAGACGCCGAGATAGGCGGCGGTACCGGTCGCGCCGGCATTCGGGGGGAAGTTGAAGAGCACGATCGCGACACGCCGCTCGGCCCGCGCCGCGTGGCGCAGGCGAACGAGCCGTGCGACGCGCGCGGCGAGCATCCGCGCCCGCTCCTCATGCACCACCATCTGCCGGCGATGACTTTCTCCACTGGAGGAGCGACCGCCGAAGGTCATCGGCCAGACGCCGCCGTCGAGCTCCGGGATCGCCACCATCATGGCGGCTTCGACCGGCATCAGGCCGCGCGCATCGCCCTGCCATTGCTCCAAGGTCTGGAACTCGACCGGATGGGCGGTGACATAGGGGACATCAAAGCGGGCCAGGATCTCTTGCGCCGCCTTCGCATCGTTGTAGGCGGGGCCGCCCACGAGAGAAAAGCCGGTGAGGGAGACGATGGCGTCCACCGCCGGCGCGCCCTCCTGCATGAAGTAGGCTTCCATCGCCGGGCGGCCATCGAGCCCGGCAGCGAAAGCCGGAATCACATGCAGCCCGGCCGCCTCCAGTGCCGCAATGACCCCGGCGTAATGGGCCGCGTTGCCGGCAAGGACATAGGAGCGCAGGAGCAGCAGCCCCACGGTGCCGCGGCTGCCCGGGCGGCGTGGCAGCCGGGCGAGATCGGTCGTGACGCTACCCGGGATGTCAGGATGGAATAGCCCGACCTCGGGATACTGGATGGGGGCCGCCGCCCGCACGGTACCGACCATGGTCTGGCGGTCGCCCGCGGCATAGCGATCGACAAGCAGGCGCACGAGGTTGACGAGGTTCGCCTCGGACCCGCCGAGCCAATATTGCATCGCGAGGAAATAGCAGCGCGCATCCTGGGCCGTGCCCGGAATGAACTTGAGCAGCGCGGGGAGGCGCCGCAGCATCTTCATCTGGGCCTGACCGCTGGACCGGCCTTCCTTGCGGCTCGCGCCGCGCAGCCGCTTCAACAAGGCAAGGCCACCGCCGGCCTTACCGTCCATGGTGAACTTGCCGAGCCGCGTGAGGCGCACCACCTCGCCCGCCGACATCAGGCCGAGCATCGCGTCGCACTGCGCGCGCCGCGCCTGCAGGGCCGGCATGACGGGGCGGATATGGTCTTCCAGGAAGAGCATCGCCGCGACGACGATGTCACCCGTTTCGATGTCGGCGAGACAGGCGTCGAGCAAGGCGGGGTCCTGGCCCCATTCGTCGGCGGTATGGACGCGCAGCTCCAGCCCCGGGACGTCCCGCCGCAGCACCTGCTCGGCCGCCTCCGCCGCATGAGCGAGGTAGCTGTCCATCGTCACGATGACGATGCGGATCGGCGTCACGCCCCGGGATGCGCGGTCAGCGGGCATAATGCGCCCTCGCATCATAGAGGGTCTGGAGCGAGATGCTGGCGCAACCGGTAGCCTTCGCGAAGCTTTCGGTGTTGCGGCGCGCTTTGCCGCGCACGAAGATCGGAATCTTCTTCAGGGCCTGCTCGGCCTCGGGCAGCCAGATCGCTTCCGCCGGCATGGCCTCCGCCCTCAGGTCGGGCTCGGCCGACGGCATCGCCGCGACACCGAGATGCGAGGGCGCCGCGCCTTCGCCGAACTCGCTGTCTTCGCGGAACATCGCCAGCAAATGCTCTTCGAGGCCCATCATCAGCGGATGCACCCAGCTATCGAAGAGCACGTTGGCTCCTTCGAAACCCATCTGAGGGGAGTAGCGAGCCGGAAAATCCTGCACATGGATGGGCGCAGAGATGACAGCGCAAGGAATACCCAGCCGCTTGCAGATATGCCGCTCCATCTGCGTGCCGAGCACGAGGTCGGGCTCCGCCGCCGCGATGGCGGCCTCGACCTCCAGATAATCGTCAGTAATCAGGGCGGCGATATCGTAGGCGGCGGCGGCCTCGCGCAGGCTGCGCGCCTGCTCACGCGAATAAGTACCGAGGCCGACCAGGGCGAAGCCAAGTTCCTTCACCGCGACCCGCGCGGCACCGACCGCGTGGGTGGCATCGCCGAAAATGAAGACCTTCTTGCCGGTCAGGTAGTTCGCGTCGACCGAGCGGGAATACCAGGGAAGGTGGCTGTTGTGTTCGCACGCCGCCGGCGCGAGGCCCGCCAGGGCCACGACCTCGGCCACAAAATCCCGCGTAGCGCCGACGCCGATCGGCACCGTCTTCACCCGCTTCTGGCCGAACTGCCGTTCCAGCCAAGCCGCCGCTGTATCGGCGATCTCAGGATAGAGGACGACGTTGAAATCGGCCTCGCCCAGCCGGGCGAGATCGGCCGGGCTTGCACTGAGGGGGGCGACGACGTTGATGGCGACACCCAGGCGGCCGAGCAGGTGCTCGATCTCCCGCAGATCGTCCCGGTTGCGGAAGCCAAGCGCCGTCGGTCCTAGCAGGTTGCAGCAGGGCTGCCGGCCTTCACGGGGCAGTGGCTGGCCCGCCGCGAAGCGCCGCACCAATTGGTAGAAGGTTTCGGATGCGCCCCAATTTTCCTTGCGCTGATAAGAGGGCAGGTGGAGCGCGATCACCGGCACGTCGAGCCCGCGGGCGAGGCCCGCGGGATCGTCCTGAATCAGCTCTCCGGTGCAGGAGGCTCCGACCAGCAGGGCTTCCGGCCGGAAGCGGGCCACCGCATCGCGTGCGGCAGTCTTGAAAAGCTCCGCCGTATCGCCGCCGAGATCCCGCGCTTGAAAGGTCGTGTAGGTCACGGGCGGCCGGCGGTCCCGCCGCTCGATCATCGTAAAGAGCAGATCGGCGTAGGTGTCGCCCTGCGGGGCGTGGAGCACGTAGTGGACCCCGGTCATGGCCGCCGCGATGCGCATGGCACCGACGTGAGGCGGTCCTTCATAGGTCCAGAGGGTGAGCTGCATGGCCCTCAGACCTCCAGAGCCACGCGGCGCCGCAGCGGACGGGTGAAGAGCCCGGCCAGATCGCCAGCCTGCTCAAAGCCGTGGATTGGGCTGAAGAGCAGCTCGATCGACCACTTGGTGGCCGTACCCTCCGCCTCCAGCGGATTGGCGAGGCCGAGACCGCAGACCACGAGATCGGGCGCCGCCGCGCGGCAGCGGTCGAGCTGGCGGTCGACATCCTGCCCCTCGCTCAGCTGCGTGGCGGGCGGCAGCAGAGCGAGATCGGCCGCCAGATGCTGGCGATTGAGATAGGGCGTGCCCACCTCGACCAACTCCATGCCGAGTTCCCGCGCGAGGAAGCGGGCGAGCGGCACTTCCAGCTGCGAATCGGGAAAGAAGAAGATCCGCCGGCCCACGAGCATGGGCCGATGGCGGGCGATGGCGCCGTCCGCCCGGGCGAGGCCGGGGGCCATGGCAGCCGCCAAACGGGACGGCGCCGCACCCATCGCTGCCCCCGCGGCTTCAAACCAGAGACGGGTTCCCTCGGCGCCGAGCGGGAAGGGCGCGACGACGAGACGGGCGCCGCGCCCTTCCAGCAGGCGGGCGGTCTCCGTCAGAAAGGGTTGTGCGAGCATCAGAACGGTGCCCGGCCCCACGGGCGGCAGCGCCGTCGCATCTCGGGCCGGCAGGAATTGCACCGGCCCGATCCCGGCTTGCGCGAAGATGGCGGCGAACTCCGCCTCGACCGCATCGGGTAGCGCGCCGGCCACCATCAACTGGGGCGCCTCGCTGGCCGGCAGTTCGGGCACGAGCGCCGCGAGGCAGGCATCCTCGCCCTGGGTGAAGGTGGTTTCGATGCCGCTGCCGGAATAGCTCAACACCCGGGTGAGCGGCAGATATTGCCGCGTCAACCGTGCCGCGGCGCGACCGAGATCAAACTTGATCACCTCGGACGGGCAGGAGCCGACGAGGAAGAGCAAGCGGATCTCGGGTCTGCGCTCCAACAGGCGGGCCACCACGCCATCGAGCGCGTCATCCATGTCGGCGCGGCCGGCGAGGTCGCGCTCCTCGATGATCGCCGTAGCGAAGCGCGGTTCCGCGAAGATCATGACGCCTGCGGCGGATTGCAGCAGATGCGCACAGGTGCGCGAGCCGA
Source organism: Acidisoma sp. 7E03 (assembly GCF_054665075.1). NCBI lineage: Bacteria > Pseudomonadati > Pseudomonadota > Alphaproteobacteria > Acetobacterales > Acidocellaceae > Acidisoma > Acidisoma sp. 7E03. The sequence goes on along the minus strand of NZ_BAAFHE010000002.1, from coordinate 292,919 downwards.
CGACAAGAAAGAAGACGTTTTGGATACGGCGATGCAGCCAGACGATGCCGGTCAGGCCGCAAAAAACCTCGCGCTGCCCCCGCTCCCGCAGAACCGGCGGCGCGATGCAGCCGGCAGCGGCCTCGGAGCGGAGCGTGGCGCTCATTTCACCGCCGCCAGACCGTGCACGGGCGCCTCGCGCCGGACCGCACGGAATTTCAGAAGGAACTGGACGGCATTGACGAGGTAGGCGGCGAAGGCGGTCAAAGCCAGCAGCATCATCTCCCGGCCGGTGAGCGCGCCGGTTGCTAGCGCCAGGAGATAGGCGGTGTGCAGCCCGATCACCAGGAAGCTGAACATATCTTCCCAGAAGAAGGCGGGCGCCATCAGGTAGCGGCCGAAGACAGCCTTCTCCCAAAGCGAGCCGGTGATCATGATGGCGTAGAGAAACAGGGTCTTGATCACGACCGAAATGGTCGCCGCCTCATAGCCATGGCCCACCACCAGGTAGCGGAGCACGAGGCCCGTGCTGACGAGAAAGGCCAGGAATTGCAGCGGGGCGAGGATACCCTGCACCCGGGTCCAGGGCGTATCGTCACGGCGACGGCGCTGGTCGGGGGTGTAAACCAGGCTTGTCACCTGGTTTTGCTGGCCACAGCAGGACCGCCCGCTGGTCGCCGACCAGGGCGAGCTGTCGAAGGTATTGAGTAGATCGCTGAAACTCGTGATCATCGCTCCCCCTTACGCTTCGCTCGCTGGGCGAAGGCCCGAAGTTTCGACCGACCGGAGGGGGTTCTTCTCTCACGACCCGCATCGGACGCGTCGTCTTCTTGACGGAAACGCTAGGACTCCCCCTTCGCACTGTCAAGCATTCTAGACGTAAATTCGGATTGACAGTCGTGGCCGGTGGCGGCTTTCATGGCGGGAGGTACAGGGGACGGCTGATGTCCAGTCTGGATCAACAAGGAACATCGGATACGGGAGCCGGCGGGCAAGGCGCCTGCACGCTCAACGACTCGTCCGTCGAAGCCGCCGTCGTCCGGATCCTGCGCGACGAACGCACGCCGCAGCGGCGGCAGGCTGCCATCGAACGGGTGATCGAGGCCGACATCATCCCGCGGCTGCTCGCGAGCTACCGGGCGCGTGCCGCAACGGCCGCACCGCCGCCCCCCTCACCTGCTGCTGCCCGCCCGGCCAGACGACATCGTGACGACGAGGCCGTCAGTCTCGCCGAGGGTGTCATCGGCCCCGATCCCCAGGGCGCGGTACGGTCAGTGCTGTCGCGCCTCGTCAAGGACGGTGAAGCCGGCAATGCCGCCTGTCTGGAATTGATCGCCGATGCCGCGCGCCACCTCGGTTTTCTCTGGGTCGAAGACCGTGCCGGCTTCGAGGAGGTCACCCTGGGCATGTTCCATCTGCAGCGGATGGCCCACGACATCGCTCCGATGACGCGCCGCATCGTGCCGCCCCCCGGGGAGGCGCAAAAAACTTTGTTATTGTTGACTTTGCAGGGGGAGCAACATAGGTTCGGTGCCTCGTTACTTGCCAATTGTTTCGATAGCGCAGGGTGGCAGGTATCGCACATCCAGGTATCCAGTTCAGACGATGTGGCCAGCCTCGTTTCCACAACCGATTACGACGTGGTCGGGCTGTCCATGGCGACCGATGTGCAGGTCAGTCACGTCGACCACTGCATCAAGGCGATCCGCGCTGCGTCCCACAACAGGAACGTCATCATCATGGTCGGCGGGGCGATGATCCTGGCGACCCCGTCGCTCGTCGAGACACTGGGGGCGGACGGGACTGGCGCCAGCGCCGCCGAGGCCACCGAACGAGCAGAAGAACTGCTATCCAGCGTCCGCCGGCCGAAGGGGCCTCCATCCAGTGCCGGATGACAACCGTTTTGCTCAAACCGCGCCCGCCGACTCGGGCCAATGCAAGAATACCGTTATGAGGGCGAGTAAGTGGCTTTCCAGGGATAACGGCTCCATCGGCGCCCTCGCGGCAGTGGACGCTTCGCGGATCCTTGCCGCCGCGGCCGATGTCGCCCTGATCGTCAGCCCCGACGGCATCGTTCAGGACTGCGCCTTCCGCACCCGCGAACTCGAAAACGCCCTGGACGACGCGGGGTCCTGGGCCGGCCGCCGGTGGACGGACACGGTGACGGTGGAGAGCCGCCCAAAAGTGGAAGCCTTGCTCGACAGCGCCTTGAAGGACGCCGAGCCCTATCCGCGCCACCTCAACCACCCCGCCGCGCTCGACGGCCCAGACGTCGCGATCGAATATGCCGCGGTCCGCGCCAATAGCGACGGCTCCGTCATCGCCTTCGGCCGCGATCTGCGGCGGCTCGCCACGCTGCAGCAGCGGCTGGTGGATGCGCAGCAGGCGCTGGAACGGGACTATACCAGCCTGCGCCAGACCCAGGCGCGCTACAGGGGCCTGTTCCAGACGGCGCCTGAGCCGCTGATGGTGCTCGATGCGCATAGCCTGCGTGTGACGGAGGCGAACCCGGCCGGTCTCAAGCTGATCGAGCAAGGGCGGCGGGCCGTCGGCGTCCCCATCCTCGATCTGCTGCATCCGGAGGACCGTGCGGGAGCGCAGCGCGTGCTGGGCAACCTGCGCCAGGCCGGGGGTGCGCAATCTCTGGTCGTGCGCCTCAATCCCGATTCCGTCGACGAAGACGCGGGCCAGGAGGTCAGCGTCACGCTGTCCGCGACGCTGCTGCAGGAAGAGAAGACCGCGATCCTGGTGCTGCGTCTCAGCGACGCGATCCGCCGCCCCGCGGCATCCGAGATCGACCAGCTGCTGCTGACGGCGCTGGAGCAGGCGCCGGACGGCTTCATCCTGACGACGCCGGACGGCGGCCTCGTGAACGCTAACGCCGCCTTCGTCGCCATGGCGCAACTCGGCTCCCCGTCCCGCGCGCTCGGCCAATCCATCGAAAACTGGATCGGCCAATCCAGCATCGACGTCGACGTTCTGCTCGCCAATCTCAAGCAGCGCGGCGTGGTGCGGCTGTTCGCGACCAGCGTGCGCGGTGAGATGGGCGGCGTCAGCGACGTCGAGATCTCGGCCAATACCGTGCTGCTCGACGGCCGGCAGTGCTTCGGCTTCGTGATCCGCGACGTCGGCCGCCGGCTGACGGCATCGCGCGCTCAAGCGCCGCGCGCGATGCCCCATTCGATCGAGCAGCTGACCGAGTTGATCGGCCGCGTGTCCATGAAGGACCTCGTGCGCGACGCGATCGACGTGATCGAGCGGCTCTGCATCGAGTCCGCGCTGGAGTTGACCGGTAACAACCGCGCCTCCGCCGCGGAAATGCTCGGGCTCAGCCGGCAAAGCCTCTATGTGAAGCTTCGCCGATACGGTTTGAGTGATCCGAACGACGGCGACGGCGACGGCGAATCCGCCGCATGAGCGAGCAGGGCGGCACGCTGGGGCTGATGCGGCCTGCGGCGGAGCGTCCTCCCGCTGGCCGCACGCCGAGCCCGCGCGCCGTCCTCGAACTTCTCAAGCCCATCACCTGGTTCGCGCCGATCTGGGCCTTCGGCTGCGGCGTCGTCTCCGCCGGTGGCCCCGGCCATCGCGGCTGGGCGGTCGTCGCGCTGGGTGCCGTGCTGGCCGGACCGCTCGCCTGCGGCACCAGCCAGGCCATCAACGATTGGTACGACCGGCACGTCGACGCCATCAACGAGCCGGAGCGGCCGATCCCCTCGGGGCGCGTGCCCGGCCGTTGGGGGCTCGGCATCGCCATCGCCGGCACGCTGCTCACGGCCGCGACCGCCCTCGCCCTCGGCCCCATGGTTGCCATCGCCGCCGCGATCGGCCTGCTGCTCGCCTGGATCTACAGCGCCCCGCCGATCCGCCTGAAACGCAACGGATGGTGGAGCAACCTGGCCGTCGGCCTGTCCTACGAGGGGCTGCCCTGGTTTGCGGGCGCCGCCGTCTGCCTCGGCATGCGCCCCTCGCCGGCCATCATTCTGGTGGCCCTCCTCTACAGCCTGGGCGCGCATGGCATCATGACGCTCAATGATTTCAAATCGATCGAGGGCGACCGCCAGATGGGTCTCGCGACCTTGCCGGCCCGCTTCGGCCCTGCCCGCGCCTGCCGCCTCGCCTGTCTGACGATGGCGGGCGCGCAGGCCGCCGTCGTGCTTCTGCTGTTCTCCTGGCGGCTGCCCATCGCCGCCGGCCTCGTCACCGCTCTGCTGGTGGCGCAGCTCCTTCTCATGCGCCGGCTGCTCGACGACCCCCGCGGCCGCGCTCCCTGGTACAATGCCACCGGCACCACGCTCTACGTGCTCGGCATGCTGGCCACCGCCTTCGCCTTGGCGCCGTGATGATCGCGGCGCCCTTCCTGACGGGAGGTGCGTCATGACGAGCGAACCAGTGTACGACACCGTGGTGGTCGGCGGAGGGCCGGCGGGAGCGACCGCCGCCTCGCGCCTGGCCAAGGCCGGGCGCAGGGTGCTGCTGCTCGAGCGCGGCGGCCGTGTAAAACCCTGCGGTGGCGCCATCCCACCTCGGTTGATTCAGGATTTCGCCATTCCGGACGACTTGCTGATGGCCCGCGTCACCTCGGCGCGCATGTTCGCCCCTTCCGACCGGATCGCCGACATGCCGATCGAAAATGGCTTCGTCGGGATGGTCGACCGGGAGGCGTTCGACGCCTGGCTACGGGCGCGGGCTGCGTCCGATGGTGCGGAACTGCGCACCGGCCTGTTCGAGGGGCTGAGCCGCGACGCCGATGGCATCGTCCATCTGCACTGCCGGACGACGGGCGCGGACGGCACTGCCTTCACGCTGCGCGCCCGCTCCGTGGTCGGGGCCGATGGCGCCCGCTCGGGCGTGGCCCGCGCCGCCGGCGTCCGCGGCGCCGACCGCATGCGCTACGTCTTCGCCTATCACGAGATCGTCCGCTCTCCCACGCCCGGCGACTTCGACCCGGCACGCTGCGAGGTGCATTATAAGGGTCAGGTCTCGCCGGATTTTTACGGCTGGGTCTTTCCCCATGGGCCGACGACGAGCGTCGGTCTCGGCAGTGCGCAGAAGGGTTTCGCCCTTCGCCGCGCCACCGCCGCACTGCGCGCCGCGACGGGCCTCGATCAGGTTGAAACCCTGCGCTGCGAAGGCGCGCCCATCCCGCTGAAGCCGCTGCGGCGCTGGGACGACGGGCAGAGCGTGCTGCTCGCGGGGGATGCGGCCGGCGTGGTGGCGCCGGCCTCGGGCGAAGGCATCTATTACGCCATGCTGGGCGGCCAGCTCGCCGCCGAGGCGGTGGACGCCTTTCTGGTGACCGGCGACGCCCGCCTTCTGCGCGAGGCGCGGCGCCGCTTCATGCGCAGCCACGGTCAGGTCTTCGCCGTCCTCGGCATCATGCAGCGTTACTGGTACACCAACGACGGCCGGCGCGAGCGCTTCGTCACCATCTGTCGCGACGCCGACGTGCAGCGGTTGACCTGGGCCGCCTACATGACCAAGGAACTTGTCCGCACAAAACCGCTCACGCATCTGCGGATCTTCTGCAAGAGCATGGGGCATCTGACCGGGATTCTCTCCGCGTGATCGAGACAATCGTCATCGCCGTGGTCGCGACCATCGGCGTGCTGGGTGCGGGCGGCGCGCTGACCGAAATCGGCCCCTGGTATCACAGCCTGCGCAGCCCGCCCTGGCGACCACCCAACTGGTCCTTCGGGCCAATCTGGAGCGTGATCGGCGCCTTGACCTGTGCGGCGGCCGTTCTCGCCTGGCGCGCCACGCCGGACGAGGGCGGCAGGCTGCTCATCCTCCTCCTCTTCATCGTCAATGGCGTGCTCAACATCCTGTGGAGCTTGTTCTTCTTCAAGCTGCGCCGGCCAGACTGGGCCCTGATCGAGGTGGTCTTTCTCTGGCTCTCGATCCTCGCTCTGATCATCGCCTGCGCCCCGCGGGCGCTGCTCGCGGCCGTGCTGCTGGTGCCGTATCTCGTCTGGGTGAGCATCGCCTCCGTCCTCAACCGCGCCATGGTTCGTCTGAATGGCCCCTTCCCGGGACCTGCATACCGCGGCGACATCGCCAAGGGGCAACGCTGATGGACGCGGTGCGGCTGCGGACGACGGTGGAGGACCCGCTCGGCGCGCGGCCCATGGCGCCCCCGCACCATCCCCGCCTGCCGTTGCGGGTCGGCACACGCGCCTCCCCGCTCGCCCTGCAGCAAACCCGCAGCTTTCTGAAAACCCTCACGCGGGTATGCCCGGTTCTGCACCAGATGGACGTGTTCCAGGAGCACGTGATCCGCACCACCGGGGATGCGGTCCAGGACAGGCGCCTCGCCGAGATCGGCGGCAAAGGCCTGTTTGCCAAGGAGATTCACGAGGCGCTGCTGGACCGCCGCATCGATCTCGCCGTGCACAGCCTGAAGGACCTCGAGACGAGCCTGCCGCCCGGCATCGTGCTGGCCTGCACCTTGCCGCGGGAGGATGTACGCGATGCACTGATTCTCAGCGACAGTTGCGCGGAGGTCGACCCGAGCGATCCCTATGCCAGCCTGCCACACGGTGCCGTCGTCGGCACCTGCTCCGTCCGGCGGCAAGCCCAGTTGCTGGCGGCTCGGCCGGACCTGACCATCACCATGATGCGGGGCAATGTGCAGTCGCGCCTCGACAAGATCCGCCATGGCGACTGCACCGCCAGCCTGCTGGCGATGGCGGGCCTCCGACGTCTGGGGCTGGAGGCCGAAGCCTCGGTCGCTCTCGGACCCGAGATCATGCTGCCCGCTGCCTGCCAGGGCATCGTCGGCGTCACGGCGCGGGAAGATGCGACGGAGTTGCGCGACCTGCTCAAGATCATCGAAGACGAAGCCGCGCGCGTGGCGGCGACGGCGGAGCGCGCCTTGCTCGGCACGCTGGACGGCTCTTGCTCCACGCCGATCGGCGCCTTCGGTGAGCTTTTGCCTGGCCGCCGCCTACGGCTGACGGGCCTTCTCGCTTCGGTCGACGGCCGCTTCCTCCGGCGGGATGCGATCGAAGGCGCCGCCGCGGATGCCGCGCAGATGGGACGAGAGCTCGGTGCCAGCCTCAAGGCAGGAGCGCCGGCCGCAGTCTTTGCGTGATGAGGGGGGATGCACGCCGCGCTGCGGCGGCACGTTCAGTTCAGCGTGCCACGCAGGCAGGCCAGGGCCTCGCTCAGCCGCGATACGACGGAGGCGCGCACCGTCGCGTCCTCGCTCGTCTCGCGCAGAGCGCACACGAGGTTCACGATGCGCCCAGTTGCCGGCAAGGCTTGCCGGCGCTCAGCCGCCGCCACCAGAAGAAGAAGCAGCGCCGTCAGCGTTGCATTCTCCATCGGTGGGGTTCCATGCAAGCCGCTGCCGAGCAGCGCCCACCACACATCGCCACCACTGTCGTGATCGAACGATGATACCCCGGACAAAGCGTCCTCTAAGGTGTTCGTCATCTCGTTTAATCCGTTCGCTCTCAAGCCCCTATGTCCACGCCGACGACATCTGGAGCAAAACGGGAGAGGCGCCGTCAGGTCTCTTGTTTTTATGACGATCGAACTAACCTCTGACAGGAACGTTACCCAATAAATGCCGACACCTCAAGAAGCTCGTCCGAACCGGCAGCGCGCCATCGTGATTGGCGGTGGTTTCGGCGGCATCGCCGCGAGCTTGCGGGCGCGTGCAATGGGTTACGAGGTCACGCTCGTCGAACGTCTTGATCAGCTCGGCGGGCGCGGCCGCGTGGTCCGTCATGACGGATTTCACTTCGATGCCGGGCCAACGGTCATCACCGCGCCCTTTCTCTTCGACGAGCTCTTCGCCCTCTTCGGGGAAGACCTCCGCGATTACCTCACACTGCTCCCGGTCAAGCCGTTTTATCGTATCCGTTTCGTGGACGGAAGAACTTTCGACCTCACCGGCGATGCGGCGGCGATGCGGGCTGAAGTCATGCGGTTTTCGCCGGATGACGTTGCTGGCTATGAAAAGATGCTGGCACATGCGGCAGAGCTCTACCGCATCGGCTATGAGCGCTATGCCGCCCAGCCGTTTGACGCCTTCACCACCATGCTGGCTGCCTTTCCGCAGATCATCCGGCTGGGCGGCCATCGCAGCGTCTACGGCCTTGTTCAGCACTATCTTCGCGACGAAAGCCTACGCCGTGTCTTCACAATCCAGCCTCTGCTGGTGGGCGGACATCCGTTTCACACCAGCGGCATCTATGCCCTGATCCAGCATCTCGAACGCGCGCATGGGGTCTGGTTCCCGGAAGGCGGCACAGGGGCACTCGTCGCCGCACTGGGCGCGCTCATGCAGCGCCAGGGCATCCACATACGCTTGCAGGCAGACGTGGCAAGGCTCCTTCACGACGCGGCGCGGGTGACGGGTGTTGCACTGACGACAGGCGAAGTCTTGACGGCGGAGATCGTCATCGCCAATGCCGATGCGCCGGCACTCTATGCCGATCTGCTGCCCGATCGGACGCGCCGCCGCTGGACGGACCGCCGGTTGGAGCGGCTTGACTATTCCATGGGTCTCTTCGTTTTCTACTTCGGCACCAACCGTCGCTACGAGAAGACAGCCCACCACACGATTCTGCTCGGCACGCGCTACAAGAGCCTGCTCGACGAGATCTTCGGGCGCGGCACGGAGGTGCCGGAGGATCTCAGCCTCTACCTTCACCGGCCGACGGCGAGCGACCCAGCCATGGCGCCCGCCGGCCACGATGCCTTCTACGTCCTCGCTCCAGTGCCGAATCTGCGTGCAGGCATCGATTGGACCTCGGCCGGACCGCGGCTGCGCGACCGCCTGGTCGCCATGATGGAGGAGCGGGAGTTGCCCGGCCTCTCCGACGCCATCGTCACCGAAAGCTGGATGACGCCGGAGACGTTCCGGGAGGATTATCGCAGCCGCTACGGTGCGGGCTTCTCGATCTCGCCACGCCTCACCCAATCGGCCTGGTTCCGGTTCCACAATGCGTCCGAAGAGCTGGACGGGCTCTACCTCGTGGGCGCCGGCACGCATCCGGGTGCCGGCCTGCCCGGCGTCCTGACCTCGGCCAAAGTCGTCGAGATGCTGCTTCGGCAGCGCCGCAGCCCGGTTTAGCCGGGCTGCAGCAGGACCAGATAAACCACCCGCCAGTAGGGCAGCACGAAGAGAACCACGCAGCCGGCAAGGCCGGTCCAGACGGCGACGGAACCCAAGGTCAGCCAGCCCCCCAGCTGCCTATTCCGCCAGCCGTAGAGGGAGCCGCCGGTCAGCCAGGCCCAGATCAGGACGATCAGGATGAACCACCAGACATACATCCTCAGTCACTCCCATTCTGCGAGAGCTGCGTGTAGAGCCGATCGGCGAAGTGCGTGAGCTGCCAACCGCGCTGATCGGGCGGGACGCTGGCGTCGCCATAGACCACCGGGCAATAGGCGATCGTCAGCCCGTTCACCGCATCCGCGCGCGAGAGGTCGGGCGCCAGGCTGTGCAGCTTCTGCACGATGGCATTCACGTTGTTCAGCAAGTTGGGCATCGTCGTGGAGGCGAGCAGATCTTCCAGCCCGTTGCTCTTGTCGGCCAGAACCGTCTTCAGCTGCGCCTGTTCCAACGTCGGGCAGCCATCGGGCCGCTGACCATTGGTGAAGGTGTGGGTATCCTCGCGGATGATCTGGACGAGCTTGGGCGTCGCATTCATCGGAGCCGCGTTGCTCCAGGCTTGGCGGATGTAGTTGGTCACGGCGACGATCTGGTCGTTGGTCATCGTCGCCCCGACCCCCGGCATCAGCGCATAGGGCCCGCGCGCTTCGAGGCCACCGAGGACGACGCGGATCACGCTCTGCGGCCCGGTCGCCGTCACCATGCCGTTGCCATCGAGCGCCGGGATCTTGCCGGGAATGCCGGCGCCGTTCGGCTGATGGCAGGAGGCGCAGTGGCTGAGATAGACTTGCTGCCCCTCCACCAGCGCCGCGTTGGCGGGATTGCGCTTCCAGCCGTAATAGCTCGGCGTTGCAGGCAGGGTATGGAGATAGGCGACGATCGCATGCAAATCGGCGTCGCTCAGGTATTTGGTGCTGTAGTCGATCACTTCCGCCATCGGACCGGCCGCAGTACCCATCGACGGCGCGTGCCCTTCGTGCAGAAACTGCACGATGTCGGCATCACTGTAGCGCCCGAGACCGGTCATCGGATCGAACCGCAGGCTCGGCGCGTACCATTGCGTGATGGGGCCGCCGAGGACGGAAAGCGCCACGGCACTGTTGCCGAGGAAGTTGCGATGGTTGTGGCACTCGCCGCAATGCTCGAGCCCGTTGACGATATAGGCGCCCCGGTTCTGCTCGGCGGTCAGCTTCGGATCGGGCTGGAAGCGGTCGCCGACGAAGAACATGTTGTAGCCCATGATCGCCGGCCTGAGATTGAACGGAAACCAGACCGAATAGGGCAGTCGCGGCGCATGGACGGGTGCGAGCGAAAAGAGATAGGCCTTGATCGCGAGAATATCGTCATCCTGCAGGGTCGCATACCAGGGATAGGGCATGGCCGGATAGACGTGCTGCCCGCTGGGCGTGACACCGCCGCGCATTAGGCGGATGAAGTCGGCATCACTGTATTTGCCGATGCCGGTGGCGACGTCCGGCGTGATGTTGGGGGTGGAGAGTTGACCGAAGGGCATCGCCATATACTGGCCGCCGGCGAAGGGCGTGCCGCCATTGGCGGTGTGGCAGCCGACGCAATCCCCCATGGTCGTCAGATATTTTCCCTTCGCCAGAAGGGCCGCGTCCGCAGTCGGCGCCTGGGCCGGCCCCTGCCCCGGTGTCTGCACCGGAACCTGCGTCGCGCCCCAGCCATGGGCCGCGAGCAGCCCGGCAGCGAGCAACGTGCCGAACGCCCCGCCGATGAGTTTCTTCTTCATGGCGTCGCACCTCCCGACTGAGCGACCGCGCCAGAGGACACTGGTGCAGCCAGGCTGGCTTCTGCGGGCCCGGCCGCCGGCCCCGCCGCCGCCGATTTGGCGGCGGTCGGCAGGACGAAGGGCGGCGGGGTCCCGGTCTCTGCCGTCCCTGCACTGCCACCCGTGGAATGGGTGAGCGCCGGATAACCGTCGACGACATGCGCGCCGTAATAGGGTGCGTAGGCGCCTTGATGGCAGGTCTCGCAATTGATCTTGGGCACGTCACCTAGCGCACCAAGCCGGACACGGGGCAGGAGTTTGGTGATGGGCACCATGAAGTTAGCGTTCAGGTCACGCACCATCTGGATGCCGTACCAGGCGGTGACCCGGTTGGGGGTGCCCTGGTCCCAGACCGAGAAGGCGCGGCTGTTGTGGCAGTAGTTGCAGCCCACGCCGAGGGAATGCGCGAAATGCATCATCAGCGCATAGGTCCAGTTGGTCTGCTCGATGGAGGTGCGGTTGCCATCCGGCAGTGCCGTGGCTCCCTGTACCGAAATGGGCGCCGCATTGAGCAGGAAGGGCGTGTAGGGATCGGAGGGCAGCGCCGAGAGATCGGCGGCCGCCGAGGGATAATTCTCTCCCGTCGTGGTAGCGGCATAGCCGTGCAGCCCGCCGGGCGGCGGCTGCATGGTCCAGGTGAACTGCGGCGCGCCCTGGCCGCGATGGCAAGTGCCGCAGGTGACGCCGGCGGCGCCCACGTGGCTCTTCCAGTTCTCGTTGATGTACTGCGTCATCAACAGCATGTGGCGCGCGATCTCCTTGGTGTAGACCGCGTCCGAAGCCATGTTGGCGACCGAGTGGCAGTAGGCGCACCCCACTTGCGGTGCGACCCACTGGGTCATCCCGGCCATGACACGCAGGAAGTCGTTGGCGTCCACCGTCTTGAGGATCTGCACGTTCTTGTAGACCGCGCTTGCCGGCTTGCCGGCAGCCGTCACCGACGGGAAGGTGGCGGGCGGCGTGTTGAGCGGTGCCGCCGCCTCGCTGGCCGCCACGTTATACTGCTCGATCATGCCCGTGCCGCGATAGCCGAGCTGCACGCTCGCCATCGGCAGGGTCTGCAGGGTGCTCGCAAGCCCCCAAGCGATGGCGGCGACGACGATGCCGGTGACCCATCCGCCCGTCTTGTAGGGATGCGCCCGGGCGGAGGCGACGGCGCCGACGATCAGGCTGGCCGTGAAGCGGAAGGGGGCCAAAAGGATGTTCGTCATTTGACAACACCCTGCAAATGAGTGAGGGGGGCCGCGATGTAGGGATAGACGGCAGGATAGACGGGTGCCAGGCCGTGCTTGACGCCCCAGAGATACCAGTTGTCGACCACCGTCCCCGTCAGCAGGATGCCGATGCCCCCTGTGAGCGGGCAGAGAACGGCGAACCACCAGGCCCAGCGATGGATCGATTCGAAGGTGGCATTGAAGCCCATGATCCAGCGCCAGAAGATGGCGCCGCGCTCAGCCGCCGTACCGCGATCGGTGACCTGTTCCAGCTCGCGTTCGCCCCAGTAGCGACTGGTGGCGAGGATGGTGCCGCCATGCATCGCGAAGAGCAGCGTCGACCCGTAGAGAAAGACGATCGAGAGCATGTGGAAGGGGTTGTAATAGAGGTTCCCCGAGCGGATGGAGATCGAGGCGGTCCAGTCCAGATGCGGGAAGATGCCGAAGGGCACGCCCTCTCCCCATGATCCCATGAGCAGCGGCCGGAAAAAGCCACAGACGAGATAGAGCCAGATGGCGGCAGCGAAAGCCCAGGCGACATGCGTGCCAAGGCCGAGCGCCCTGGCCCGGAGATAGACGCGGAACCACCAGAAGATCAGCGAAGCAGTGAGGAAGGCGCCGGCCATCAGCCACCAGCCGCCCTGGTTGAGGGGTGGGATGCGCAAGCCCCAGACAGGGGCCGGCGGCTCCAGCCCGAGCCAAGGCAGCAGGCGGATGAACTGCACCGGATCCCAGTTCACAGAGGCCAGCATGTTCAGGCCGATGATCTCGAAGGCGATGAACCCGCAAACGATCGAGAGCAAGCCGCAGGTGCCGAGATAGAAGGGGCCCACCTGCGCGGCCCCGATGAGGCCGAGCAGATAGGAATGGAACGGCTTGCCGCGACGGTTGTGCTCTTGGTTATTGTTCAGCGGCGCGCCCGGATCGAACGGGCCGCGCACCTGAATGCGGTTGAAGATGTTTTGATACTGAAGTCCGAAAGCCGTCCGATAGTCGAACATCGCCTTAGCCCCAAATCGGGAGATTGAGCCACCAGTTCCACCACTGCGGCCAACCATGCGTCCACAACGGGCCGCTGATGACGATGCAGATGGCACTCCAGACGCCCGCGTTCATGGCACAGAACCAGCCGAGACGATGAATGCCGAGCGGGCCGATCGAATAGACGATCAAGTCGCGGAAGAAGCTGTCCTCGTAGCCGGAGGGTTTGACGGTGTCGTCGCCACCCGGATTAAGCGCCGACAGGATCACGCCGCCATGCATCGAGAGGATGAAGGTGGTCGTGAAGAAGAAGCTGACCGCGATCATGTGGGCGGGGTTGTAGTGAAAGGCGAGGTGCTGGTAGCCGACGTTGCTGACCCAATCGAGATGCGACATGATGCCGTAGGGAAAGCCGTTCCCCCAGGCGCCGAGCATGACGGGCCGGATAACCTCGAGCGTGAAATAGGCGAGGATCGCGCAAGCGAAGGCAATCGGCACGTGCAGCCCCATCCCGAGCTTGCGGGCGATCTCGATCATGCGCAGGTCCCAGGATATGAAGGCCCCGAGCGCGCAGAAGGTGATCCATTGCCACAAGCCCCCGCTCGCGAGCGGCGCGAAACCCAGGCCGTATTTGAGATCCGGCGGCGGGATGTTGATCTGCCAGACATTCCAGGTCGGGCCGATCGCCGCGCCGTAGACAATCAGGGCGGTGCCGATGAGCGTGAAGAAAATCGTCGTGACGCCGAAGAAGCCGACATAGAACGGGCCGACCCAGAAGTCGAACAGATCACCGCCGATCAGCGTTCCGCCACGGATGCGGTATTTGTACTCGAAATTCATCATGGCCATTGCGGCATCTCCGCTCGGAGGAGACCGGCGCTTGCCGGCCTCCAGCCGAACCCATGTTCAGGGCGTTTTCGAGGACGGCAGAGGCGTCATCTGCTGGACCTGAGACGGACCGCCGTAGCGATCCGCATTGGGGCCATCAAGCCAGTTGAAGCGGCTCGTGCTCAGCAGAATGAAGTGGATCACGAGAGCCAGGATCAGAAGGAAGACGAACAGCGTCGTCAATGCGCGACGCGGGTCGTATAGGATCCAGATGCGATACATGGCCTCCTCCTCTCAGGTCAGCAGAACGGCAGCGGCATGGCTGCCGACCGCCGCCAGACCATGAACTGCCGGATGATCGAGCAGCATGGACGTCTGATAGCCATGGACGCCGGGCAGCCAAGGCCGCCAGGACCAGGCCAAAATGTGGGCGATGATGGCTATCCCCACGAATATGAGAAAGCTGATGACGAAGATTCGGTTGAATTCCCTCGCCTCGCCTTCGGTCAGACCCGAGAGGGTCGACCGCCTTTCAGGATCGATCGCCATGGATGTGTCTCCTCATAAAGTCGGTTGCACGCTGGTCACGACATGGCCATCGCAGCCAGCGAACTCGCGACGCGGGCGGCGGTGACGCACGGCTCTGCCTCTCGCCGCGCATCTCGTTCAATCCGATCACGCAACGTCTTAGCGGCAGAAATGCGGATGAGAAAAGGCTCCGCGTCGACATGCTCGTCGAACAGAGCGCGCGCCTCCGATTCCCAGACCGGAGCGGCGAATTCGCCCGACGCCAGCGTCGGTTCGACCTGATCGAGGTCGCGGCCGAGCGGCAGCATGTTGAACAGCATATCGAAAAGTGCGTTGCAAAATTCCTGAAGGATGTAGGTCGCCCCGGCGTAGCCCATGAATGGCGTGCCGGTGGCCCGTCGAATGATGGCGCCGGGAAAGGAGGCCGGAACGTAGATCGAGCGGAGGCCGAGTTCGGCGGCGTAGATGCGTTCGTTGTTGGAGCCGAAGAGCACGACCGGCGGGGTCTGCTTCAAAGCCGCCCGCACTGCCTGATTGTCCGTCTTCAGGCCGGGGCGCCGCGCTTGGGAGAAGGTGCAGGGAATGCCCAGCTCCTCCCCCAAAAACTGACGCAAGCCGTGCTCATAGGTTGCCGACGCCACCACCGCGAAGCTCGCGGTCGCGAAGAAATCCTGCGTCACGCTGCGCCACAGATCCCAGATCGGCTTGATCGTCGCCTGCTTTTCGGCCTCGATGAAGGGCTCGGGATCGACGCCGGCGAGGTCCCCGAGGGCGCGAAGGAAATTCGTCGTCGCGAAGAGACCGATCGGTGCCTGGAGATAGGGCTTGCCCAGCTCCTCGCACAACTGCCGACCGAATTCGCGGTAGAGGCAGACATTGACCACCGCATCGGCGAGCTTCGGCGTGTCGTCGAGATGCGCGCCCATCGGGTAGACGAGGTTGACGGAACAGCCGATCCCTTCCACCAGCCGCCGGATTTCGGCCAGATCGGAAGGCATGTTGAAAGTGCCGTGAATGGCGCCGATGATGTTGACGAGCGGCTTGCCAACCGTCGCGGTCGCCGGCTCCTTCGCATTTCTGGTGACGCGCGCGCCCTTTTTCTGCCCGAACTGGCCGTAGAGCCAGAACAAGGCACGGTCGGCGCATTGCCACTGATCCTCGTCGATGGTGCGAGGAATGAAGCGCAGCAAGCCAGAGCCTTCGGGCGTGACACCACCGCCGATCATCTCGGCGATACTGCCCGTTACCACGACGCCGGGCATCCGGGTGTCACCGACGCTGTTCGCCTGCTTGAGCGAATCTTCGGTGCCGTCCCGCGACAGCTGATCTTCCGCAAGCCCCGTCACCGAGACCGGCAGTTCATGCGGCGGCAGCGCATCGGTGTAGTGCAGCACCGCCGTCACCGGCAGGTTTTCGCAGCCGACCGGACCGTCGACGATGACGCGGAGGCCGCGCAGCGCGGTGAAGGTGTAGACCGCCCCCCAATAGCCGCCGGCGCGATCATGATCGAGAACCAGCATGCGCTCAGCTCCCCATCGACGCGGCAAGGCTGTCGAGCCGCGCCGGCGTGGCGGCAGCAGCCACCTGCGGAACAGGCTCCGGCGCCGCGCCGAAAAAGCTCACCATCCGGGCGAAGCGTTCCCGCCCCCGGGTCTGCGCTGCGATGGAGCTTGCCAATGCGGCCGCCCCGGGCAGGCCGAAGAGCGGCCGCGATGAGATGATGTTCGTGAAGTAGACGGCTGGAATGCCGCGTTCCTTCGCCTTCTGCACGACGGGCGTCGTCCCGATGGCGAGATCGGGCTGCACTTCCCGCATCGCCGCCACATCCTGCTCGAGAGACGCACGAAACTGCACATGCGCGCCGCGGGCCACGAGCCAGGCGCGGTCGTCCTCGTTCCAGGCGGTGCGTGGGCAGGCGGTGCCGACATAGGGCACCTCCGCACCGGCTTCCACCAGCAGACGGGCGACGAGCAGTTCGGAGCCTTCATAGCCCGAGACGGTGATGCGCGCGTCGATCCGATTGGCGGCCAAGATGCCAGCCAATGCCGGAAGAGCCGCCTGCCGAGCGGCCTCGACACGGCTTCCCGAGAGACCCGCGGCACGGCCGATCGCGGTGAGCCAGGCATCGGTGCCTTCGACGCCCACGGGCCCTGAACCCACGATCGGCCGGCCAGCCGCCTCAAATTCGCGGATGGTCGCGGTGTAGAAGGGATGGATCGCCGCTGCGGCGTCGCAATCGAGCGCGCCGTAGAGATTGCGCCATTCGCGGGCGGGAACACCTGGCGCCACGCCAAGGCCCATGGGCGCGAGCAGGCCGCCGATGCTCATGGGATCGGCCGGGAAGAGTTCTCCGATCAGGGCGACGTTGGGCAGTTCGGCTTGCGGCCCACGGGGCCGCGGCACTGGCCCTGCTTCGACTTCCGCCCTTGCCACGCGCAGCATCGCGGCCGCCAGAACGTCCTTCGCCTCGGCATGCGTCGGCACACCGAATCCCGGCACGTCGATGCCGATGATACGCACGCCGTCGATCTGCTTAGGCAGCAGGTCCAGCGGCACGCCGGAGGCGGTGGGTACGCAGAGGTTGATGACGACCACCGCGTCGTAATCGGCGGGCTTTGCCGTCTCGAAGACGGCCGCACGAATGTCCTCGTAGAGTTGACCGCGCACCAGCGTTTCGGAGTTGAATGGCACGTAGCCGACGCTCCGCCGCGCCCCGTAGAAGCGCGCGGTGAAGGTCAGGCCATAGACACAGCAGGCGGAACCTGAGAGCAAGGTCGCGACGCGGCGCATCCGCAAGCCGACGCGCAGAGAGCCGAAGGCGGGGCACATGGATTGCGGCTGATCGTGCGGACCACGGGGATAATCGGCGATGAGCTGCTCCAGCACCGCGCCCTTGCCCGCGGCAACGGCCGCCGCCTGCATCGTCTCCCGCCCGCCATGGCAGCCACTGCCGGTATCAGGCGGGATGGGAGGGGGCTGCATGCCATCCATCGTCACACGCCCTCGTAGACGACTTCGAGGGACGGCCGCGACGCTGCGGCGAAGCCGCCCATCTCCTCCATCGTCGCCGGCTGCAGCGTGACACCGCGGCCAACGGCTTCGCCTTTGAACAGGGCGAGCAGGCCGTCCTGCGTCAGCGGGCTCGGCCGGCGCGGCGGCGCCAGCGCCACCTCCTCGGCCAGGGCCGAGAACATCGGCTCCCAGCGCGAGCCTTTGCTGCCGACGATTTCGTAATTCGCGCTCTTGCGGCGGATATCCTCATGCGCGGGAATGGCGGCCAAGACCGGGATTCCGGCGGCTTTCGCGAAGGCCTGCGCCTCCCCGGTGCCGTCATCCTTGTTGATGACGAGACCCGCGACCCCGACGTTGCCGCCGAGCTTCGCGAAATAGTCAACGGCCGAGCAGACGTTGTTGGCGACATAGAGGGACTGCAGGTCGTTCGATCCGACGACGATGACCTTCTGGCACATGTCGCGGGCGATGGGCAGGCCGAAGCCGCCGCACACCACGTCTCCCAGAAAGTCGAGCAGGACGTAGTCGAAACCCCAGTCGTGGAAGCCGAGCTTTTCGAGCAGTTCGAAGCCGTGAATGATGCCCCGCCCGCCGCAGCCGCGTCCGACCTCGGGCCCGCCAAGCTCCATGGCGAAGACGCCGTCGCGCTTGAAGCAGACATCGCCGATCGAGACCTTCTCTCCGGCCGCCTTCTTGCGCGAGGAGGTTTCGATGATCGTCGGGCAGGACCGTCCGCCGAAGAGCAGCGACGTGGTGTCGCTCTTCGGGTCGCAGCCGATCAGCAGCACCCGCTTGCCCTGTTCCGCCATGGTGTAGGACAGGTTGGCGAGCGTAAAGCTCTTGCCGATGCCGCCCTTGCCGTAGATGGCGATGATCTGGGTCTCGGTGGTCATGAAAGACGTCTCCAGTCCATGATCATTTTCAGGCAGTCGGGATCATCGAAGGCCGTGGCATAGGCCGCCTTCGCCTCGCTCGCCGGGCGGCGATGCGTGATCAAATTGTCAAGCGACAGGGCGCCGCCGGCGATCAGCGCTAGCACCGCCGCAAGATCGCCCGGCCGGAATTCCGCGGCGATACGAAAGCGTGCCTCGCGCATGAATGCCGGTGGAAAGGTGAAGCTGAGCGGCGCGTGGTAGAAGCCGGCCAGCACGATCTCTCCGCCCCGCGCCAAGCGCGCCACCAGGCGATCGAGAAGTGTCGCGTCACCGCTCGCATCATAGATGGCGGCATAATCGCGTCGAACATCCGCCTCCTCGGTGGTCACACCGACGCCGAAGCGCCGGGAAGCTTCGCGTTCCCAGATCGCTGGCGGCGGATGACCGAGGGCGATGGTGATGCGCGAGAGGAGACGGCCGAGGACACCGTGGCCGATGATAAGGTCAGGCGGGGTGGCGCCAGCCATGGCGTGATAGGCCGTCGCGGCAAGCGACAGAAGCGCCCCCTGCTCCCCCAGTGCTGCATCAATCGGGGAGACGCGCGAGCCGGGCACCACGAGCCGGGCGGCAGCGCCACCGAACAGGCCGCGCACCTCCGTGAAACAGCGCGCACCGGGAACGAAAACGAATTCACCGCCACGCAAGCCCGATCGGGCCCCAGCATCGACGACATGGCCCACGGACTCGTAGCCGGGCACAAGCGGATAGCCCATGCCGGGAAACGGCGGCATGCGGCCGGACCAGAGCAACCGCTCGGTCCCAGCACTGATGCTGCTCCACTGGATGTCAACCACGACATCCTCTGCTCCTGGTTCTGTCAGGGAGACGCTGCGAAGCGCCGCCTCTCCCGGACCGTCCATGACTACCGCAACCGTCTGCATGGTCGCTTCACCCCCGAGAACGGCCTGCGACTCTCTCGCTTTAGCCGATCGTCAAGTGTCACGTTATCATTACAGATAAGTTAGTCAACATAAATAGACAGTGCCGCCAGTCATCGCGTGATTACTCCGCGACGATGATCCTGGTGATCATTGGCATGCGATTGCGCAGCACCCGCGACCGGGAGAAGCCCGCCTGTCGCAGCATCTGCTGGATACGCACCGGGGTGCGGGCACGGCCCCCACCCATGGCGAGGAAATAGAAGCCGAAATAAGCGTCACCCACGGGCTCGGCGCCGCGGGTACCCGCCATCGGTTCGGCAATGAGGAGGCGGCCGCCCGGCGCAAGGGCGGCCCGGATGCTCCTCAGCAGGTCTTCGGCGGTGCTGTCCTCATGGTCGTGCAGCACCCGGACGAGGCTCACCAGATCGGCGCCCGCAGGCAGAGACTCGCGCGTGAAGTCACCACCCACCACCGTGCAACGTGCCGCGATCGCCGTCGTATCGAGGCGGGCACGGGCGACTGCGGCGACCGCCGGGAGATCAAAAAGGGTCACGCGCAACGCCGGCGCCTCTGCGGCCGCCGCCTGCACGAAGGCACCGCTGCCGCCGCCGACATCCAGGAGATGCCGGTGCCGCCGCATCGGATAAGCCGCCAGCACCTCCTGCGAGACCAGCCGCTGGCTGACCGCCATGAGAGCGGAATAGCTTTCGGCCGTCCGCGCATCGACACGTGTCTTCGCCGCATAGGGCCAGTAGTGACCAAGCGCCGTCTCCGGCACCGTGCCGCGCAGCAGCGCTACGGGATCCCGCAGATCGGCATAGACCAGAGCGTGATGCTCGATCATCGCCGTCACGCCGGGGTTGTCGATGAGCGCGGCGCCGAGGGAGCCCAGCCCATAGAGCGGGCGGCCGGCGGCATCCTGCCCCCGCCGCGCCAGGAGCCGGAGCGAGGCCGCCGCCAGGAGCAGCCGTTCCATCGCCGGCTCTGTCATCTCCAGATCCAGCGCCAGCGCGGCCGCCGAGCGAGGGCCATGCAGCAGCCGTTCGGGCAAGCCCAGGCGGACCGTCGCCAGCAGGACCTGCGAATAGACGAAGCCGGCGCAGAGGTCGAAGAGCGCGCGCGCCTGATGACGGGCGACGGGGCGGGTCAGCGGAAAGGCGGCCGCGGCGCGGCGAAACCCGGCCCGCGCCTGAATGCGCGCTACCCAATCTTGCGCCCAGGCAGCGAGAGACGTCGCCATCGCTGCCCCAGCCACGGTCACACCACCGCGTGCAGCACGTGTTCCTTGGGCAGAAGACGGCCGAGTTCGGCGAGGATGAGGGCTTTCAGCAAACCGGGCGCCTGGCAGGGCGGTACGGCGTTCATGGCCCCACGCACCAGGCCTTCCACCTTGTCGATCGCGCCGACCATGCCGTGCTGCGCGGCGGCACTGGGCCTGCCAAGCGCCGCATCCTGGCCCGCCGGCTTGCCGAGCTCCTCGGCACTCATGGTCACGTCCCGCAGATCATCGGCGATCTGATAGGCCTCCCCCAGCCGCTCGCCGAGCAGCCGCCAGGGCTCTGCCGGCCGGTTGGCGGCGAGCGCACCCGCCATGGTGGCCAGGGTGAAGAGCGACGCGGTCTTGGCCCGCTGATAGGCGACGAGCGGAACCACCGGCTCGGATTCCCAGGCCTGTCCCGCGATCAAGCCGCCGGGCATGCCGGCGGCCTCGGTCAAGAGCAGAACCAGATGCCCGAGATGGGGCGAACCCGCCGCCGCGCGCACCAGGGTTTCAACCGCGAGCACGATCAGCCCGTCCCCCGCCAGAACCGCCAGCGCCTCACCAAACTGCTGGTGCACGGACGGGAGACCACGGCGAATGGGGGCATCATCGAAACAGGGCAGATCGTCATGCACCAGGGAGCCACAATGCAGCAGCTCGATGGCGGCAGCCGCCCCTTCCGTGACCCGAGGATCGGCACCGCCGCATGCTTCGGCCACGGCCAGACAGAGGCGCGGTCGCACCCGCATGCCGCCTGGAAACACTGCGTGGCGCAAGGCTGCGGATAAGCCGGGCGGACAGCCTGCATTCACCGTCGCGAGAGCCGCCTCAAGCGCCCCTTCGATTTGCGGTAGGGATTGCATGGCTTAGCACCTCCCGAACGTCATCTTTTATTGTCAATTAATACTGTCAACCATTATAGACATCTGCGTCAACTAAGATCTGAGGTCGGGCTCATGACCCAGCGCGTCGTCATCATCGGAGCGGGGGTCGGCGGCCTCGTGGCGGCCCTGCTGCTGGCGGCGCGGGGGTTGGACGTGCTGGTGCTGGAGAAGGAAGCGGGCCCGGGCGGCAAGATGCGGGAGGTTGCCGTGGGGGCCGCCCGCATCGATGCCGGGCCCACCGTCTTCACCATGCGCTGGGTCTTCGAAGAGATTTTCGCCGCCGCCGGCGCGCGGTTGGAGGCGCACCTCTCCCTCACCCCCACGCAGGTGCTGGCCCGCCATGGCTGGCCCGACGGCAGCCGGCTCGATCTCTTCGCGGACCGCCGCGCCTCCACCGATGCGATCGGCCGTTTTGCGGGCGCTACCGCCGCGCGCGGCTTCGAACGCTTCGCCGCCCGCGCTGCCCGCATCTGGACCACCTTGAAAGACAGCTTTATCCGCGAAGACCGGCCGAGCGTAGTCGACCTTCTGGCCAAGGCGGGCCCCCGCGCGCTGATGGGCATCAGCCCCTTCACCACGCTCGACCGCGCCCTAGCGGAGCATTTCCAGGATCCGCGGCTGCGGCAGCTCTTCGGCCGCTACGCCACCTATTGCGGCTCCTCGCCTTATGAGGCGCCAGCGACGCTGATGCTGGTGGCGCATGTGGAAAGCGAAGGGGTGTGGCTGATCGAAGGCGGCATGCACCGGCTGGCCGCAGTCCTCGCCGACCTTGCGGCGCAGCACGGGGCGTGCTTCCGCTATGGCACTGCTGTGCGGCGAATAATCACGACGGGCGGGCGGGCCAGCGGCGTCGTTCTGGCGGATGGCGAGGCTATCCCGGCCGAGGCCATCCTGTGCAACGCCGACAGCCATGCCTTGGCGGCCGGTTTCTTTGGCGATCTGCCGAGCGGCGTGAAACCGACGCCGCCCGATGCGCGGTCCCTTTCCGCCGTGACATGGGCGCTCGCGGCGGTGCCGCAGGGTTTCCCGCTGCTCCGCCATACCGTGTTCTTTTCCGAAGACTATCCAGCCGAGTTCCAAGCCCTGAAACAAGGGCGGTTGCCGGCGGTGCCCACGGTGTATGTCTGTGCGCAGGACCGCACCGATGTCGAAACAACTACCATGAACACGCCGGAACGGCTGCTCTGCCTCGTCAACGCTCCGGCGACCGGCGACGGCTGCAAACCCGATGAGAAGGAGACGGTGCAGTGTGCCGAGCGGATGATGGCGCAGTTGCGCCGCTGCGGCCTGACATTCGACCGCAGCATGGAGGCGGCCGTGACGACGGGGCCGGCGCAGTTCCACACCCTGTTTCCGGGGACGGGGGGCGCTCTCTACGGGCCGAACGCCCACGGCTGGCAGGCCTCCTTCCGCCGACCCGGGGCGCGCACGAAGCTTCCGGGCCTGTACCTGGCGGGGGGCAGCACGCATCCGGGTCCTGGAGTGCCTATGGCAGCGCTTTCCGGGCGCATGGCGGCGTCGGCCTTGATGGCGGACCTCGCTTCGACTGCGCGGTACCGCTGAACGGCTACGTCTGGTGGTACGTCGATGCGCTGAGTGCGGACGGGCGCCACGGCATCACGCTCATCGCCTTCCTGGGCAGCGTCTTCTCGCCCTATTACGCCTTCCACCGCCGGGGCGGCCGACAGGCCGATCCCCTGGCACACGCCGCCCTCAACGTTGTGATCTATGGCCCTAGAGGCCGCTGGGCGATGACCGAGCGCGGCCGCTCAGCCCTCGTGCAGGACGCGCAGGTGCTGACGCTGGGTCCAAGCCACCTCCGCTGGGACGGCACGACGCTCGTCTTCACCATCCGGGAGATGGGCGTTCCCGTACCACGCCCGATCCGCGGTGAGGTGCGTGTCTCCCCCGCCGCCCTCACCGGCTTCGCCGCATCGCTCGAGGATAAAGGACGGCATCGCTGGCGGCCGATGGCGCCGCTGGCGCACGTGGAGGTGATGCTGACGCAACCCGACCTCTCGTGGTCAGGCCGCGGCTATCTGGACAGCAATGACGGCGATACGCCGCTGGAGACGAGCTTTCGCCGCTGGGACTGGTCCCGCGCGGCGCTGCCTGGCGACGACACCGCGATCTTCTACGATACGGTGCCAAAGGCGGGTGACCCAGCCACGATCGCCGTGCTTGTGCGGCCAGACGGCGTGGTCTCGTCCCTCGCGCCGCCACCAGAGGTGACCCTGCCGCGCAGCGGCTGGCGCCTGCCGCGCACCACCCGCGCGGAGGACCGCGCCGCGCGCGTTCTCCGTACACTCACCGACGCGCCGTTTTACGCCCGCTCGCTGCTGGAGACCCGACTGCAGGGCCACCCCACGCAGGCGATGCACGAAAGCGTCGATCTCGACCGATTCGCGGCCCTTGGCACCCAGCTCATGCTGCCGTTCCGCATGCCGCGCCCGCCGGCCTGGATGTCCCGCCGCGCGGCGGCATCCCCCGCGGGCGAAGCCTGAGCACATGGCCGCAGGCGGGCTGCCCACGGCGCAGCGCCCGTGGATCAGGCGAGCGCCGCCAGCGCTTCCTCAAAGAAGCGCGGGCCGCCGAAATTCCCCGACTTGAGCGCCATGCGCAGCCCAGGATGATGCGCGCCGATGACGCCGAGCGCCGGCACGCCGGGCGCGATCTCCCGGCCGATGCGGAAGCCCTGCAAACCGAGGCGGTTGACCACGGCACCCGAGGTTTCGCCGCCCGCCACGATGAGACGACCGACACCGGCCTGCGTCAGCCCTTCCGCGATGGCGGCGAGCGCGGCTTCGATGCGGCTGCCCAATGCGGTGCCGCCGAGGCGCTGCTGCAAGCCGGCAACCTCGGCCGGACTGCGGCTGCTCGCAATCAACACCGGACCTGTCTCGAGCTTTGGGCCTGCCCAGGCGAGTGCTTCGGAAACGACATCGCGGCCGGTAGCCAAACCCTCGACGTCGAGATGCAGGACCGGCATGTGCGCTTCAGCTTCGGCGATCTGGCCGAGCGTCGCTTTCGAGCAGCTGCCGGCAAGGATCGCCGCATGCGGCGCATGCGGGGGCAGAGGCTCCCACGCCGCTGCCGAATGCTCGCCTCCCACACCTTGGCGGACGAGGGCACGGGCGAGACCGATGCCGAGTCCGGATGCGCCGGTCGACACCGGCTGATCGAGCGCCACGTCACCCAGGATTTCGAACTGCCCATCGTTGACCGCATCGACGATGGCGGCTGCCTGGCCGCGCGACGCACAGTGCGCGAGCGCCGCCCGCACCGCATCGGCGCCCTCTTCCACGACGTGCAATGGTACGAGGCCGACTGAAGCTGCTGACTGCCGCGCGAGGACGCGCACGAGGTTTGCGTCATGCATCGGGTTGAGCGGGTGATCCTTGAGCGGACTTTCACTCAGCAGCTCGTCATGAACGAAGAGGTGGCCTTGAAAGACGCGGCGGCCAGTGCCGGGAAAGCCAGGATTGACGAGCGTAATCCCGCCGCCGGCCGCCGCGCGCAGCGCATCCGTCACCGGCCCGATATTGCCCTCGGCGGTGGAATCGAAGGTCGAGCAGATCTTGAACAGGATGTGCCGCGCGCCGCGGGCCGAGAGCCAACTATAGGCCGCGACCGACTTCTCGACCGCGTCAGCGGCGGGGATGGAGCGGCTCTTGAGGGCGACGACCACGGCATCGACGTCCGGAAGTGCGAGCGTTTCCGACGGTACGCCAATCGTCTGCACCACGCGCAATCCGTTCGTCGCCAGGGCGTTGGCGAGATCGGAGGCGCCGGTATAGTCGTCCGCGATACAGCCGAGCGCGAGGGTCATGCCGCGTCTCCCGGAAGGGCAAGACCTGCGAGCCGGGCGTAGAGACGCGTGACAGAGGAGTCATCATCCCTCGCCATGCCGGCGGCCGCCGTCATGAGAAACATCTGCAAGGCGCTGCCTGCGATGGGCACCGGGAAATTGGCGCTCCGCGCCATATCCAGCACGATGCCGAGATCCTTCGTGAAGATGCTGACGGAGCTTTTCGGGCTGTAATCCCCGGCTAGAACGTGCGCCATGCGGTTCTCGAACATCCAGGAATTGCCGGCGGATTGCGTGATGACATCATACACCCGCGCGAGGTCGAGCCCCTGGGCCGCTGCAAAAGCCATCGCTTCCGCGGCCGCCGCGATGTGCACGCCCGCGAGCAACTGGTTGACCATCTTGAAGGCAGCCCCCTGCCCCGGCGCGTCGCCAAGCTCGTAAAGCTTGCCGGTCATGGCAGCGAGCATTGGCCGCGCCTTGGCAAAGGCCGCGGGTGAGCCGGAGGCGAGCATGGTGAGTTGACCTTCTGCCGCCTTCGCCGCGCCACCGCTCATCGGCGCATCCAGGTAGTGCAGCCCCATGGCTTCGAGCCGCGCCGCCAGGCCCCGCACCACGTCCGGGGCCATGGTGGCGGAGGAGATGAAGACGGCCCCCGGCGCCATCGCCGCGGCGCACCCCCCTTCGCCGAAGAGGATGGCCTCGGTCTGCGCCGCGTTGACGACGACGGAGACCACGACATCGGCGCTCCTGGCGGCTTCGGCGGGACTTGCCGCCGGCATGCCGCCCGCTTCCGCCAGACGGTCGAGCGCCGCCTGCGCGACATCGAAGCCGGTAACCGCAAAGCCCGCGCGCAGCAGCGATTGCGCCATGCCGAAGCCCATCGAGCCGAGGCCGATGACGGCGGCCTTTCCAATGCCATCCGCCCCTGGTGACATGGACGTCGTCTGTTCGGCACTCATGCGCAACTCCCGCTCACGACTTCCCTCCTGATGCCCGAGCGTTCTCACGCCGCGCGCGGCAAGGCAAGAGCGGCCATCGTCTCCGCCACCGCCTGCATGCCAAGGCGCGGGCTCGTCAGTACCGGCACCGGAATCTGGTCGCCCAAAGCCTCGGCCACACGCCCCATGGAAACCTGGGCGAGCACGATGAGATCGACGTCAGCGGCGAGACCACGCAGATGGTCGGCGACGATCCCGTCATGGCGCGCGCCATCGCCGGCGAGGAGAGCGTCGAAGGCGCCGGCGCAAAGCTCGCGCCGCACGGTCACCGTCCGGCCCATCTCCTGCGCCGTCTGTTCGATCAGCCGTGCCGTGGGATCGAGTGTCGTCTGAACCGTGGCCGCCACCCCGATACGCTGGGCGGAGGATACGGCCTGCCGCGCCATGGCCGTATCGATCTTGGCGACCGGTACTGAGACGAGCTTTGCGCCGACATCCGCCGCTTCGCGCACCGAGGAGCAGGCATTGAGGATAAGATCCGCACCCATATCCTGCGCAATCATCATGTATTGCGTCAGGCGTCGCGTGACGGCAGGCGTGACTGCGCCGGCCGCCATCGTATCCTTGAGTAGGCTGTCATCCACCAAGTTGACGACGCGTACGCCGGGCAGGAGATCAGGCACCAGCGCGTTCAGCGGCTGTACCGTCACCGGGCCGGTATGGATGATCACGAGTGTCTGCTGAGACATGACGCGCCTCCTACTGCGGGAGTTTCACGTATTTGCGCCAGTTGTGCGCCTCCTCGAAGCCGAGCACGGCGCGGGTCTTCTTGTTGGACAGCAGGCTCTCATACTCGCCGAGTTCGCCCTTCACCGGCACGTTCGGATAATAGCGGCGCAGCAGTTCCGCGGTCGGAAGATCGGAGGAGGTATCGTTGTTCACGGCGTTGAAGATCTGGAAGCCCAAGCCGTCCTTCTCGATACCGCGGGCGACGATCTGGCCGAGATCACGCGCGTCGATATAGCTCCAGGCGATACGACGGCGGAAATCGGGCTTCGCGAACCAGCTCGGAAAGAGCTCGTATTCATGCGGCTCGATGACGTTGCCGATGCGGATGGCATAGATGTCGATGCCGCTGCGGAGTGCGAAGGCTTGCGCCGTCTTTTCGTTGACGATCTTCGACAGCGCGTAGCTGTCCATCGGGTCAACCGGGTATTCCTCGTCCAAAGGGAAATACTGCGGGTCGCGATGGCCATTGGCGAAAACGATACCGTAGGTAGTCTCGCTCGAGGCGATGATCACCTTCTTGATGCCGAGCTTCACCGCCGCCTCAATGACGTTGTACGTGCCCATCACGTTGATGCGATAGACCTCGTTGTCAGGCGTGATCATGATGCGCGGGATAGCCGCGAAATGCACCACCGCGTCGATCGGCTCGGGGCGCAGGTCCGGATCGAACTCGTGTAGACCTGTGTAGCTCGACAGCGCGTTGAACACCTGACCGGAATCGGTGATGTCGGTGATCAGCGTGCGTACCGCGGGGTTGTTCAGCGGCTTGGTGTCGATGTTGAGGACCCGGTAGCCGGCATCGACGAGATATTGCACGACATGGCGGCCAGCCTTGCCGCTGCCGCCGGTGAAGATGATACGCTTCATGCTCGTTCCTTCCTGCAAAACTCTCGTCGGCACCCGAATACGGGCTCCGCCTCTCGACAGCGGAGCCCGGGGACGACGGATTAGAACTGATACTGATCGATATTCTGGGCGTTGAAAATCAGCGGTTCGCTGAAGATGATGACACCGTCCTTGGCGGTGAAGGTGCCGAGATCACCCGCGGTGAAGGTGCTGTTCTTTGTGATGGCGTTGTTGTAGGCGAGACGCGCGACATACATCACCAGTTCGCCTTCCTTCACCTCATCCCACAGCGGGCTCTCCTTGATGATGCCGGCCTTGACGTATTGGCGGATCGAATCGGGATCCGAGCAGCCCGTGACGAAGACCTTGCCGGTCAACCCCAGCTTCTGCACGGCCGCCGCCGCACCCACTTCCGCCGCACCATCCGGCGCGATGATGCCGGTGACGCCGGGATTGGCCTGCAGGATGTTGAGGCCGGCGGTGAGCGACTGCGACGGGCTCGACTGGCCATACTGCGTCGTCACGATCGTCATATTGGGGTAGGTCGCCTTCATATACGTCTTCAGCGCATCGATCCAGGCGTTCTGGATCGTGGCATCCGGCGTGGAGGAGAGGATCGCGATCTTCGCATTCGGGCCGGTATACTTGGCCACCGAGTCGACCAGGGCCTTGCCGAAGGCCGGATAGGCGGTGTTCTGGATGAAGAAATCACGCGCATCGGGCGCCACGTCGCTGTCATAAGACACGACCTTGATGCCCATCTTCATGGCCCGCCGCAGCGCCGGCGCCAGTTCCGTGGGGTTGTTCGACGTCGTGGTGATGACGTTGAAGCGACGCGCGATCAGGCTGTTGAAGACGTCGACCTGGCCCTGCGCAGAGGCCGTCACCGGCCCGGTGTAGAGAAAGTCGATGTTGAGTTTCTTCGAGGCTTCCTGTGCACCCTTCTCATTGGCCTTGAAGACCGAAAGGCCGATCAGCTTGGGCACCATGGCGACGCGAATGCGCTTCGCGGTATCGATGTCCGCCGCATGGGCCGCCACCGAGAAGCCGAGCATCGCGGCCGCCAGAGCGGCCACCTTCTTGGAATATTTCATAACTGTCCCTGAGTTTTTTTGTTCGTGGGTCGAGTGCGAAGAGCAGGAGCGGCGCATCATCCGGCCGTTCCCGGTACCTTGCCGCCTCCGCGGTTGCGAAAACGGAGGAATAGCAGCGCCAGTCCCGTCCCTCGTCCGGACAGGAGATTGCGCAAAGCAATGGCCGCGAGCAGGATTGCCCCAGTCAGCATCGTCGTCACCATGTCGGAGAATCCGGCGATCAACATGCCCTGCCGCAGCATGCCGAGCAGCAGGACGGCGATGACGACGCCTGCCATGCTGCCTTCGCCGCCGAAGATGCTGACACCGCCGAGCACGACCATGGTGATGGTGGTCAAGAGCAGGATGTCGCCCATGTCCGGCCGCACGGCACTGTAGTAAGAGGCGAGCACGATGCCGGCGAGCGCCGCCATCCCGCCGCTGATGACATAGGCGCTGGCGGTGAGGCGGGCGACCGGAATGCCGGAATAACGTGCAGCATCCGGGTTGTAGCCCAGCATCACGATCTTCCGCCCATAGGCACTCCGCGACATCAGCAGGCTGAAGACGACGGCCAGCACCGCGAAGAGCAGAAGCTGATAGGGCAGCACATTGCCGATCAATCCCTGCCCGAGCGCATTGAAACTGTCTGGGAAGCCGGAGGGGGGCGAGGCGCCCGCGAGTGCGGTGCCGATGCTGCCGAAGATGAAGCTGGTGGCGAGAGTCGCGATCAGCGGCTCCGTACGGAAGCGCGTGATGATGACGCCGTTGATGAGACCGAGCACCGCGCCGAGCAGGATGCCGCAGAGGGCCGCGAGCCAGATGGAGAAATGCAGGCCCTGCCAAAGCTCGGCCATGACGATGGCACCGAGGCCGGCAACGGCCCCCACCGAAAGATCGATCCCACCGGTCAGGATGACGACGCCGAGACCGAGAGCGACGATCCCGAAGGGCAGGAAGTTCTGGGTGAGGCCGAGGAGCGCACCGAGCCCGTCGTAGAACCCAGGAATTCCCAACGAGAAGCCGATGATCTCCAGGACGAGCAGCAGCAGCAGGGCGCGTTCCCAACCGCCGAGGGGGAAGCGGGAACCCGTGCGCCGCGCCGTCACGGTATTGGCGAGATCTTTCATCGCGCAGCCTTTCCGGCGGCTGCCTGCCGCATGCCGAGTGTCACGGTCAACAGGATCATCGCGCCTTCACCGGCCGAGTACCAGATCGGCGGCACGTGCAGGAAAACGAGCGCGGTAAGGATGACGCTGAGAAAAAGCCCGCCCAGCACGGTGCCGAGCATGTTGCCCCGGCCGCCGGCGATGGCGGTGCCACCGATCAACGTGACCGCGATGGACTGCAGTTCGACGTGGTCGCCGGTGCCGGTCGTCACCGTCGCCGATCCTGTGTAGGAGACGAAGACGAGACCAGCCAGCGCGGCGAGCACCCCTGAAATGACGTAGACGAGAACCTGCGTCTTCATGACCGGCACACCCGCGTTGTACGCGGCGGTCGCATTGTTCCCGATGGCGAGCACGGCGCGACCGAAGATCGTGTGATTGAGCACGAACCCGCAAGCCGCCACCGCCGCGATCAGCAGCAGCACCGGAATGGGCAAAGGCAGCCATGCGGCGAGGAGACCGTTGCCGAAGGTTGCATAGGCCGGGGGAACCGCCGTTACCTGCGTGCCGTTCGAATAGATGAACATCAGGCCGCTATAGATGCTGTAGGTGCCGAGGGTGACGATGATGGGTGGGATGGTGATGCGCGCGACGAGAAATCCGTTCACCGTGCCGAGGACGACGCCGATGGCCAAAGCCAGGGCGAAGGCCTGGTAGAGGGGCAGGCCGCTCGTTTGCGCGAGCAAGCCAGTGACCACGGCCGTCAATCCCATGATGGGCGCCACCGACAAGTCGATCCCCTTCGTCGCGATGACCCAGGTTTGGCCCAGCGCCACGAGCGACAGGACAACCGAGTTGAGCACCATGAAGCGGATGTTTTCGAGCGAGACGAAGCGATGGCTGTAAAGCCCAACCACGGCCAAGGTCACGATGGTCGCAACGATGAGCGTGATTTCGCGCGTCTCCCGCCGCCCTGCGCGGGAGCGCGGGCTGCGCGTACTGCTTTCCAGGGCAAATGGGGGCTGCTGAGTCATCATCGCTTTCATCGGCCGGCGGCCTCGGCCGTCGTGAGATAGGAGGCGGAGACACGATCCTGAGTAATCTCGTCGCCGCGAAGTTCGGCGACGATGCGTCCCTCATAGACAGAGAGAATACGGTCGCAGAGACGTACCAGCTCCTCCAGCTCGGAGGAAATGACGATGATGCCCATGCCATCGCGCGCGAGGCCGTCGATCAGCTCATAGATCTCGTCCTTGGCGCCGACATCGACACCCCGGGTCGGCTCGTCGAGGATCGCGACCAAAGGGGTTGTCCCCATCCATTTGCCGAAGACGACCTTCTGCTGGTTGCCGCCGGAAAGCTGCCGCATCTTCTGGTCGATCCCCGCGCAACGGACGCGATAGCGCGCGACAGTCTCGGCGCCGATGCGATCCTCATCCGCCTGGCTGAGCAGGCCGAAGGTCGAACGCACACGCTCCAACAAGCCGGAGGTGAGGTTTTCCGTGATCGTCATCTGCAGAACAGCGCCATGCTTCGCACGATCTTCCGGCGCATAGACCAAGCCTTTGCGGATGATCTCATGCGTGCCGAGATCCGCGATATCTTCGCCATCCAGCTTGATGCTTCCGCCATCGCGCGGTCGCACGCCGAAGATGGTCTCCGCAATTTCGGTGCGCCCGGCGCCAACGAGGCCGGCGAAGCCCAAAATCTCGCCCTTGTGCAAGGTGAAGCTCACGTCACGGAAGCGCGGTGCGCTCGCAAGCCCTTCGACGTGGAGAACCGGCGTTTCCGTCGCGTGGCTGAGCTGACGGCGCGGGATCACCCGCATCTCCCGCCCGACCATTTGCGACATCAGTCGTACCCGATCAAAGTCCTTCTTCTCTGCACTGTCGACCAGAGCTCCGTCACGCAGGACGCTGATATCATCCGAGATGTCGAGAACTTCATCCATCCGGTGACTGATGAAGCCGAGCGTGTATCCCTCCGCGGTGAGGCGGCGCATGGTGGCGAAAAGACGCTCAACCTCATGGGTGGTCAGCGGCGAAGTCGGCTCGTCGAAAAGGATCACGCGACAGCCGCGCAGCAACGCCTTGGCGCATTCCAATTGCTGCTGCTGGGCGATGCTCAACTGGCGCGCCGGCTGATCCGGATCGATGTCGAGCTTGAGCGTCGCGAGGGCTTCCATCGCGCGCAGACGCGCTGCCTTCCAGTCGATGCGCCGCGGGAAGCGGCCGCGCGTCGGCAACTGGCCGACGAACATCGTCTCCGTGACCGACAGTTCCGGCATCACGGCCGGCTCCTGCGGCACGAGATAGATGCCCGCGTGATGCGCGGCCGCCGGAGAGGAGAGAGCGATTTCCTGCCCGTCGAGATGCAGGGAGCCGGCGGTCGGCCGCACGAGGCCAGAGAGAATCTTGAAAGCCGTGGATTTGCCTGCGCCGTTTTCACCCATCACCGTATGCACGCGCCCCGGGCGCATGGTGATGCTCACATCGCGCAGCACCAGCACGCTTCCGTAGCGCTTCATCAGATGGCGCGCCTCATACATCCCTGAGACGTGCGCCATGGCAGGCTTCTGGGCGAGTGCTGACACCCGACGTCCTCCTGAACGGCTCTTCTTGAATGGCTGCCGCCGTTGCCGACTCTATACACAGATGCGTCTGTTAGCGCAATCAGTCGGAGGTCACAAATTTCTGTTAGCGCAAACAGACCATGCTCAGAGGATTTTGGTAGCGGTAACAGGCGCCGATCCGTGGCGCCCGCCGTGACGATCGGCTAGCCTCTGCCCATGGACGACCTTCGCAACCCCGGCGGCCGCAAGCCGGCCCGCCCCAACACCGTCACGCTGAAAGACGTCGCCGAACGCGCGGGCGTCTCAGCCATCACCGTCTCGCGCGTCATCAATACGCCCGCCATCGTGACGGAACCGCTGCGGGCCAAGGTCTCGGCGGCCATTCGCGAATTGGGCTATGTTCCAAACCGCGTGGCCGGGGCGCTCGCGAGCGCCGAAAGCCGGGCGGTGCTGGTCATCGTGCCGTCCCTGTCCAACACCGTCTTCATCGAGGTCATCCAGGGGATTCAGGATGTTCTCGAGGTTGCCGGCTACCAGATGCTGCTGGGCAACACACAATACGATCTGGAGCGCGAGCAGGGTCTGGTCACGACCCTGCTGGGCTGGGCGCCGGCCGGCGTCATCCTCGCCGGCCTCAAGCACACCGAAGGCACGCGCGCCCTTCTGAAAGGCTGGAACCGCCCCGTCGTCGAAATCATGGAGCACGGCACCCGCCCGATCGACATGAACGTCGGCCTCTCCCATTACAAGGCCGGGGAAACCATGGGCGAGCATCTGATCGCACGGGGCTATCGGGAGATCGGCTTCATCGGCGGACGGCTGACCGCTGATTACCGCGCCATGCACCGCTTCAAGGGGCTGGATCGGTGCTTGGCGCGGCATGGGCTGCGGCAGCGGCCGCCCTTCACCCATGACGAGAAGTCGAGCGTTCAGGTAGGCGCCGAGGCCCTGATGCGCACGCTGCAAGCCGCACCAGATCTGGACGCGATCTTCTTTGCCAATGACGATCTGGCCGTCGGCGCCATTCTGGGCGCCCAGCAGGAAGGCATCGCCGTGCCCGAGCGCGTGGCGATCGCCGGGTTCAATGGATTCGCCATTGGCCGGCTGGTCCAGCCAGCGCTGACGACGATCGTCTCCCCCCGCCAGGGCATGGGTCAGTTGGCGGCGACGAAACTGCTGGCCCGCATCCGGGGGGAGGATGCAGGACGCCGCAGCGTCGACATCGGCTTCGAGCTGCGCATCGGCCAGAGCACGTGACCGCGCCCTCATCCCCAGAAGACGGGCGCCAGCAGATCCTGCGGGCCCTGCGCGTCCTCGCACGACGTGATACGCGCGATGCGCTGGACCAAGGGCAACCGGCCATCCTTTCCGCCTTCGTGACCCGGCACCGTGAGAATATCGGTGAACTGGTGTTACCGGAGGCAGGTCTCGTCATCGTCATCGACGGCTGCAAGGAAGTCCTGGCCGGAGCGGAGCGCCGGCTCTACCGGGCAGGTGACGCCTTCATCCTGCCCGCAAAAGCGCGGGTCGACGTCGTCAACGAGCCGGACCCGCAGAGCGGCGTGTATCGTGCGCTATTCATCCGTTTTCCAAGGGAACTCGTGATCGAAGGGGCCCGCCTTTGGCCGCAGTATGCCGGGCGCCCGAGCACGCGCCGTGAACCCACCCTCACAGCCGTGCTCTGCTCCGCCATTCTGCATTGTGCCGAGGCCCTGTCACACCCCGCGCCGATGTCACGGAAGGTGCGCGATCACCGTATTCTCGAAATCCTTCTGGTGCTGGCCGAGCAAGGCGCCTTCCAGTTCCATCCCAAATATATGGCGGATTCGGTGGCCGAGGCGGTGCGCCTGCTCCTGCGGCATCGACTTCACCTGCCATGGACGGCAGCCAAGGCCGCGGCCGCACTCTCTCTGTCGGAAGCAACGCTGCGGCGTCGTTTGCGTGCCGAAGGAACGCGCTTTCAGGATCTGCTCCGGGCCGAGCGGATGCAAGCGGCCTTCATCGTCCTGCACGAACGGGATGCCGATGTCGCGGAAGCCCTCGCCGCGACCGGCTATCGGTCACGGTCGCATTTCGGGCGCCACTTTCAGCGCCGTTTCGGAGAGACGCCCGCCGCCATCCGGCTGCAGAAGCGTCATCCCTCTTCCAGCCGATCGGATCGGGCGCAAGACTGATCGGATCGGGCAGCCACGGCCGAATGCCGCGGCCTATCCTTCCTCGCAGTGCAAGGAAGGAGAAGAGACATGGCAATCCCAAGTTACGTTTCTTTGGCTGCCGTCATACTCGGCGGTCTCATCATCACCGCTTCCGCGACGGAGCCTCTGCGGGTTACGATCGCGGGCCTCGATCGCCACGGCCGTCTCCCCGACGCCGCCGCCTTTTGCCCACCGGCGGGAGCCGCGGGCCTGGACGTCAGCCCCGGCATCACCTGGAGTGCGGGACCCCGCGGCACGCGCTCCTATGCCTTGCTGATGACGGACCGCGACGTGCCGCGTGCGTTGGACCAGATCAACAAGCCCGGCATTGTCATCCCCGCTGATGCGCCGCGCATCAAGGTCTATCACTGGGTGCTGGACGACATTCCCCCGGCCGTCACCGCGCTCGCACCGGGGGAAGACAGCCAGCAGCTGACGTCGCACGGCAAAGCGGTGGGGCAGACCGACCACGGGCGCAGAGGGGCGAATGTCTATAGCGCCTTCCTGGCCACCAACCCTGCCTTGAGCGGCACCTATGGGGGCTATGACGGCCCCTGCCCTCCGGTCAACGACGAACAGCCGCATCGGTACACGGTGCAGATCTTTGCGCTGGACATCGCTTCTCTCGGGCTGCAGGGCGCCTTTGATGGAGACGCACTGCGTGGGGCGATGCGGGGCCACATCCTCGCTGAAGGCGCAGCAACGGCGACCTACGCCTTGAACCCGCAACTGCGCGCGACGAACCGATGAGCGTGGGGCAGCCTCGCCCAGCGAGGCCGCCCTCCCTCACAGCCCCAGGATGCGCCGGTTCGTCGCCGCATCCACCCCGCTCGCTGCGAAATCATCAAAAGCTCGGGACGCCACTTGAATGATGTGGCTGGCGATGAAGGGTGCGCCTTCCGCCGCCCCCTGCTCGCTGTCCTTGATGCAGCATTCCCATTCCAGCACGGCCCAGCCATCGAAGCCATATTGAGAGAGTTTCGAGAAGATCGCGCCGAAATCGACTTGGCCGTCCCCTAAGGAGCGGAAGCGCCCGGCGCGCTGCACCCAGGGCTGGAAGCCAGAATAGACGCCTTGGCGGCCGGTCGGGTTGAACTCCGCATCCTTTGCGTGAAACATGCGGATGCGCTCATGATAGATGTCGATATAGGCGAGATAATCGAGCTGCTGCAGCACGAAGTGGCTGGGGTCGTAGAGCAGATTGGCCCGCGGGTGGTTGCCGACACGCTCAAGAAACATCTCGTAGGTCGCGCCGTCATGCAGATCTTCTCCGGGGTGGATCTCGTAGCAGAGATCCACACCCGCCTCCTCGAAGGCGTCGAGAATCGGGCGCCAGCGCCGGGCGAGCTCGTCGAAGGCTTCTTCCACCAAGCCGGCGGGCCGCTGCGGCCATGGGTAGAGGAAGGGCCAGGCCAGCGCGCCAGAGAAGGTGGCATGGGCCGTCAGGCCAAGGTTGCGGGAGGCACGTGCGGCAAGCCGCAGCTGCTCCACCGCCCATTCCTGCCGTGCTTGCGGCTGACCGCGCAGAGCGGGCGGCGCGAAGCCATCGAAAGGGATGTCATAGGCCGGATGCACGGCCACGAGCTGGCCTTGCAGATGCGTCGAAAGTTCGGTGATCGCGACCCCCGCCTCTGCGGCGATCCCTCGTACCTCGTCGCAATAGTCCCGGCTTTCGGCCGCCCGGGCAAGGTCGAACAGCCGCCCATCCCAGGAGGGAATCTGGATGCCCGCATAGCCGTGGCCGGCCGCCCAGCGGGCAATCTCCGGCAGGCTGTTGTAAGGCGCGGCATCCGCCGCAAACTGAGCCAGGAAAATGCCCGGCCCCTTGATGGTGCGAAGCGCCATGCGTCTTTCTCCCGTCTTGCTGCCGGTTCTTTGCCGGTCTCTGCCTATGGCTCAGCCTAACACGGATTGGGCGGCCACCGTCACTTCAACGCGCCCGCCGTGAGACCGCTGACGATCCGCCGCTGCAGCAGCACGAAGAGGAGCAGGATCGGCGTCACATAGATAGCGGAATAGGTCATCATGCCATTCCAATCACTGGTATTGGGGCCGAGAAAGGCCGAGAGGCCCACCGTCGCCGTCTGCAAATCATCCTCCGCGATCATCGACCGCGCATAGACATATTCCCCGAAGCTCTGCAGGAAGACGAGGATGCCCGTGACGAGAATGCCGTTGCGGGCGAGCGGCAGTACGATGCGGAAGAAGGCCCCGATCCGGGAGGCGCCATCCACCAGGGCCGCCTGTTCCAGTTCGAGCGGAATCTGGCCCAGATTGGCGCGCGTCAGCACGATGTAGAAGGGCATAACCTTGGCCACTTGCGCCAGAATAACAGCGAGACGCGGCATTTGCAGCAAGCCCACCTCGCTGAAACCCACGAAGAGGGGCGTCACCATCAACGAGGACGGCAGCACCTGCATCATCAGGATGGCGAAGAGCGCCGCATCGACCCAGCGCGTGCGATAGCGCGCGAGCACCCGCGCGCAGCCCGTGCCGATCACCACGCAGATGAGGGTGACGCCAGCCGCGATGAGGAAGGAATTGCCTAGATAGGTCGCCATCTCGTGCTGCACGAAGACACGGCCGACGCTCCAGACGAGGCTGTGCGGTACCAGATGCGGCGGATAGACGAACAGCTCCTGGCCCGGCTTGAGCGCGCTGACGTACATCCAGTAGAGCGGAAACAGATAGAGGCCGGTGAAGATCAGCCCGAGACCGAGCAGAAGCGGCCGCCGCATCGCCTTCATGCCTGCTGCTCCCCACGGGTGGAGCGGACATAGAGCAGTGCAACGACAATGACGACGAGGATCATGAAGACAGCGACGACACTGCCACCCGCAATGTCATAGGTCTCGAACGACAGCTGCCAGGACCAGTATTGCGCGACGTTGGAGGCATTGGAGGGCCCTCCTTGGGTGAGTGCCGCCACCAGATCGTATTGTTGCAGGGTGAAGATGATGCTCAAGGACAGTACGGCGCCGAGCGTCGCGCGCATCATCGGCAGAGTGACGAACAGAAAGCGCCGCAGCGGCCCCGCGCCATCCAGCGCCGCAGCCTCGTAGACATCGGCCGGAATGGCGGCAAGCCCCACGGATAGCAGCAGCATGTTGAACGGAATGCCGAGCCAGACGTTGGCAATGACAAGCGAATAGAGCGCGACATCCGGGTTGGCGATCCAGAAGATATGGCCGTGCACGATGCCGATCAGATTGAGCAGATAGTTGACCACACCGAAATCACCGGCCAGGAGCCAGCGCCAGATGGCGCCGACGACCAGAGCAGGCATGACCCAGCCGGCAAGGAACAAGCCGCGAAGCGTCGCAGCCCCCGGAAAATCCTGCCGAAAATAGATCGCGAGCCCCAACCCGAGGACGAGTTGAAAGACGACGGAGAGAGCGACAAAAATCGCCGTGTTCTCCGCCACGCGCCAAGCGATCGGCATCGCCAACACATGCGCATAGTTGCGTAAGCCGACGAAGGGCCGCGCGAGCGTGCCCAGAGTGAACATGTCGATCTTCTGCACCGACATGAGGACGGTGTAGAGCATCGGCAACGCTGCAAAGAGAAAGAGATAGACGAGAGCCAAGGTGACGAGCGTGACATCGAAACCCGCCCCGTCCCTCCAGGCCGCGCGCATCCTGCTGCTCACCGCTTGACCCGAACGAAGCTCACTGGGTCGCCACGGCATCGACGGCCTTCTGCGCCGTGGCCAGGGCCTGGGCCGCGGTCGCCTGATGCGTCAATGCAGCCTGGATCGCGTTTTGAATAGCCTGGGAGATATCGGCCCAATGCGGATTGGGGCCCCGTACCCGCGCAGTCTGAAGCGCCTGCAGAAAGATGCCATATTCAACCGGCCATTTCGGGTGGTCCACCGTCACGTGCGATGCGGGCAGGAAGCCCGAGTCGTTCCAGACATGCGGCATCTGGCTGTTGAGGTATTCGAGGAAGGCGAAGGCCTCCTTCGGATGCTTCGAGCGCGCAAGGATAACGTTGTCGCCTTCGCCCAGCGCGGAGACGTGCGGGCTTCCGGCGGTCATGGTAGGAAGCAAAGCGACGCGGTACTCGAATTTGGCGTCGTGCGCCATGCGGGGCAGCTCCCAGGGCCCGGAAATCGCCATGGCCGCATTGCCGGCATTAAAGGTCGCGGTGGAGTCGTATTGACTGCGCACCAGCGTATCGGGCGACGCAAGCTTCTCATCGATCAGCTTCTGCCAGAACTCGAGCGCCTTGACGTCACCCGGCGTATCGAGCCTGTTGTAGTCGCCACCTGCCATCTGAATCCACGGCAGGAATTGGAAGGTTCCTTCTTCCGACGCAACCGCGGAAAAAGCCAGGCCGTAGACGTGCTTCGCCGGGTCCGTCAGCTTCTTCGCATCATCATA
Source organism: Acidisoma sp. 7E03 (assembly GCF_054665075.1). Classification (NCBI taxonomy): domain Bacteria; kingdom Pseudomonadati; phylum Pseudomonadota; class Alphaproteobacteria; order Acetobacterales; family Acidocellaceae; genus Acidisoma; species Acidisoma sp. 7E03. The sequence goes on along the minus strand of NZ_BAAFHE010000002.1, from coordinate 253,785 downwards.
GAGCTCTGCCCAGGTCTGCGGCGGCTTGTTCGGGTCGAGCCCGGCCGCCTTGAACATATCGGCATTGTAGTAGAGGGCAAGCGTATTGGCGCCGCGCGGCAGGCCATACACGGCATCGCCATATTTCACGGCAGAAAGGGGGCCTGGATAGAACTGCGAGAGGTCGACCGTCTTCGACTGGGCGATCATCGGCGCCAGGTTGAGCAGCATGCCCTTCGACCGAAAGAGGTCGATATAGGGATTGTCGATGTAGGAGATGTCGGGGCCGCCGCCGGTAATGGCCGCCCGCGCAAGATCGTTGTTGATGTCCTGAAACTGGACGTGCTTGACGTGAATGGTGACATCGGGATGGAGCGCCTCGTACTGCTTCGCCAGCGGAAACATGTACTGGTTCTCGAAATCGACCGTCCAGACATTGAGGGTGACGTGCGCGGCCTGCGCCCGGGCGGTGGCAACCAGGCCAAAGGCGGCGACGCAGGCAAGTCCAGCGCCAAGGCGTTGCAGGCGAGACATGGGCTTCCTCCTTTTGATTGAATGATCCTGGCGCCTCTTGCGGGCGCTTCCGGTCAGATCGGATTAGGCACGAAATCCCCGCCGCGGCAGCGCTGGAGATGCTGTAGCGCCGCGACTTGGCCCGTCATCTCCAAGGCATCGCGATAGACAGGGTCATGCCAGCCCTCGATGTCGATGGCACCGCGATAGCCCACCCGGCGCAGTTCCGAGATGATGTCCGTCCAGTTCGAATCGCCGAAGCCCGGCGTGCGCATGTAGACGAAGGGATGCTTGCCGAAGATGCCATGACGACGGATGACATCCCACCGGATGGTCGCATCCTTGCCGTGGACGTGAAAGATGCGGGAAGCCCACTGCGCAATCTGCGGCAGCGGATCGATGAGATAGACCATCTGATGACAGGGCTCCCATTCGAGGCCCAAATTCTCATGCGGCAGCTCGTTGAACATCATCTCCCAGGCATCGGGATTGTGCGCAATGTTCCAGTCTCCCGCTGCCCAGTTGCCGTCCATGGCGCAATTCTCGAAGGCGATGCGCAGACCACAATCGGCTGCCCGGTGGGCAAGCTCACCCCACACCGCGCGGTAGCGCGGCACGCTATCCTCGATGGGGCGACCCCGGAGACGACCCGTGAAGCCCGCGATGGTGGTGGCGCCGAAGAGATGAGCATGGTCGATGAGCTGCCGCCATCCATCCAGCGTTTCACGACCGAGGTCATCCTCCTCCAGCGGGTTACCGAACATCCCGAGGGTCGACATCGTGACGTCGCGGTCTCCGATGGCTTCACGGAGGTCTTCGGCCAAGCGCGGCAGATCGGCGCCCCCCAGCGTCTGCCAAAAGAACGGTTCGATGCTCTCGAAACCATGCGGCAGAATCTGCTGAACATAGCTCGCGGCCACTCCGCCATTGCATCTCACCATCGTGCCGATGCGCAAATCCATCTGCCGTCTCCTAGCTCGTGATCGCCACGCGGGCACCACCTTCCGCACTGCGGATGGCGCCCATGACCATGGCAAAGCTCTTGATATTGTCTTCACCCCGCGTCTCGGGCGCAGCTCCGCCGCGCACGGCCGCCAGAAAATCCTGCATCACGCCGCGGTGGCCGCCGATGACATCACCCGCGGCGAGCGGCGGAATCTCGATTTCACTGGCCGTATCGAAAAGCCGCTGCCGCGGCGGCCCGACGCGCTCCGCACGGATGTCATCGTGACCATCCCACATCAGGCTGCCGTTCTCGCAGAGAATCCGCCACGAACTCTCCCAAGAGGTGCCGAGGCCTTGCGCCACCCAGCTGCCGCGATAGGTGAAGAAGGCGCCGCCCGTCATCTCAAAGATGGCGGCGGCCGCGGCATCATGCGCGAACCAGGAGCCGACTGGATTCCATTCGCGGGCGTAGACGGCCTCCGCGTCGCGCCCAGACAGGCAGCGCGCGGCATCGAAGGTGTGAATTGCCATATCAAGAAGCAGAACGTGACGCATCTCCTCACGGAAGCCGCCGAAATGTGGGCCGAGGAAGAAATCACAATGCAGGCTGGTCACCGGGCCGAGTGCCGCCGAATCGAGCAGCCGGCGAATGCGGCGGATGGGGGCGATGTAGCGGCGGTTCTGCACGACGGCATGAATGCGTCCCGCAGCCTTCGCTCGGTCCAGGAGATCGGTTGCCTGCTCCAAAGTCTCGGCCATCGGCTTTTCCGTCAGTACGTGGCATCCGCGCGAGAGAGCATGGGAGACGAGCGCATGGCGCGCCACCGGAACCGCGACATCGAAGAGAATATCGGGCCGCAGTCCGTCGATCATCGCCGGCGCATCGGCCCCCGTTTCCGCGGGCTTGCCCCAAAGCGCCGCGGCCTCTTCGGCCCGCGCGCGATCGAGATCAACGAAACCGACGATTTCCAGATCCGCACAGCTCTTGGCCGCCTCGATCCAGCCGGCGCTCATCGCGCCACAGCCAACCAGCACCGCGCGCAGGCTCATCCCGTCGCGTCTCCTCTCCCGTGGCCGCCTCTTCTCCCCTTGGGGTGGAGGCTAGTCCGTAAACGTTTACGACGGTATGTTCAGGATGGTGAAGAAGTCAAGTCAAAGCTAAGGTGCCTTGTGCCCAAACCTAAAAGCCCCAGTGTTTCACCCGCATCGCCCCTTCCCGTCGCAGCCGGTATCCGGGATCTGGCCGCCCATCTCGGCGTGTCCATCGGCACCATTTCGCGCGCCCTGAACAACCGCCCCGACGTCAATCCCGAGACGCGGCAGCGGGTCATCGCCGCGGCGGCGGCCATGGGCTATGTCGCCCAGCAATCCGGGCGCAGCCTGCGCAAGGGCACAACGCATACGATCGGCTTGTTGTGGGAAATCCCGCAGGGTCGCGAGGCATACGGCGAACCCTTCTTCCTATCGCTGTTCGGCGGCACCCAGCAGGTGCTGAGCGCCCATGACTATGACCTCGTCATCATGCCGGACCAGCCGGACAGCGGCGCCGACCCGCTGGCGCGGTTGCGACGGATCGTTCAACGCCGGCAGGTGGATGCATTGATCCTGCCCTGGACGCGTGCACACGATCCCCGGCTCGACTATCTGGCCGAGGCCGGCCTCCCCTTCGCCACATTGGGGCGCAGCCTGTCCGGCGGGGACCATCCCTGGCTCGACCTGGATTTCGAAACGGCGGGAGCCTCGGCCACCGCCCGTTTCGTCGTCTCCGGTCATCGCAGGATCGCCATCGGCATGCCCGCCGACAGCCTCATGCAAAAGCGCTTCTTCCTGGCCGGCTACCGCGCTGCCCTGAAGCGCGCCGCCCTCCCTTTCGATCGCAGCCTTGTCGCAGAGGGCGAGGTAACCCCTGCCGGGGGCTATGCCATCGCCACCCGCTTGCTAGCGCTGGAGCCGAGACCCACGGCCATTCTCGCCATCGACAGCGGCATGGCCGTCGGCATCTATCGTCGCCTTGCAGAACTGGGCTTGCGCTGCGGCGCGGATGTTGCCGTCATCGGTGGGGTTCATGACACACCCATGACGGAGTTCCTCGTGCCTGCGTTGACCTGCTTCAGCCTGGACACGGCGGCCCTCGGCCGTCGACTGGCGGAGATCTTGCTCGCCCGTCTGGCAGGAGAGGGCGCGATGGCACGCGAGCTTTGGCCGCTCACCCTGGTGCCGCGACAAAGCGATCAGCATGCTGACTGAGCAGCCGCGCCGCTGCACCCGCTTCGCAGGCTCTTGACGAACCGTTTCGAGGAACCCAAACCTGCGGTATCGTCGGGTGTGCGCCTTCTGGCCTCGCCGCCTGCGCCGGCGAGCGCCACGGGTTCAACGGACCGGTGCCCGTGGGTCCGCGGCTCTGCTTAAGGAAAGATGTGATCGTGACAAAGACGAAGGTGCTGCTGGTCGGCGAAAGCTGGGTGAGCTCCGCGACCCACTTCAAGGGGTTTGATCAGTTCGGAAGCGTGACTTTTCATCTCGGCGCGGAGCCGCTGGTGGCCGCCCTGCGCGACACGCGCTTCGAGCTGACCTACATGCCGGCCCATGAGGCAGCCGAGGGCTTCCCGTTCGATGCCGAAGGTCTCGCCTCCTATCGGGTCATCCTCCTCTCCGACATCGGCGCCAATACGCTGCTGCTGCCACAAAGCGTTTGGCTGAACGGACGCCCCGTGCCGAACCGTCTCAAACTCATCCGCGACTGGACGGCCGCAGGCGGCGGCCTTGCCATGATCGGCGGCTATTTCAGCTTCCAAGGCATCGATGGCCGCGCCCGCTGGCGCCGCACGCCGGTCGAGGAGGCGCTGCCCGTCACCTGCCTGCCCTATGACGACCGGATCGAGGTGCCCGACGGCTTCCGGGCCGAGGTCGTCGCTCCCGCACATCCCATTCTCGCGGGGATCGAGGAGGAATGGCCGCTGCTGCTCGGGGCGAACGAGGTGGAGGTGCGGCCCGGGGCCGAGGTGCTGGCGCGTCTGCCGGCCACAGAGGGGGGGTTTCCTCTCCTCGTCACCGGAGGTCATGGCCACGGCCGCACCGCCGTCTGGACCTCCGACATCGGGCCCCATTGGGTGCCCAACGACTTCATCGCCTGGCCCGGCTACGCCACCCTCTGGCGCAACCTTCTCGGCTGGCTGGCGGGCTCTGCCGCCTGATGGCTAGAGCCGCCGCGCCTTGAGGTCCCTCAGGATCTCACGTGCGGCGTTGTGACCCGGAATGCCGGAGACGCCACCGCCCGGGTGGTTGGACGAGCCACAGAGGTAGAGCCCCTTCACCGGCGTGCGGTAATCGGCATAGCCCGAGACAGGGCGCTGAAAGAAGAGCTGGTCCGCGGCGAGTTCGCCATGGAAGATGTGGCCCTGCGGCAGTCCGACGATGCGCTCCAAATCAGGCGGCACCAGGGTCTGCTCGGCGATGATGTCCCCCGAAAAGCCAGGTGCGTAGTTGTCGATCGCCTTGAGCACGGTCTTCTTGAAGTTCTCCTTCTCGGTTGCCCAGTCTCCGTTCTTCAGCGCGTAGGGTGCGTGGCCACCGAAGACGTTGACGATGTGCTTGCCTGGCGGCGCCAGCGTATCGTCGACGATGGTCGGGGTGCAAAGCGTCATGAAGGGTTCGGTTGAATACCGGCCGTGCTTGGCATCGTCATAGGCGCGCTCGAGATAATCGATATCCGGCGCGATGTGGCAATAGGTGGGATAGGGAAAGCTGCCGAGCGAGCCATCCGCCTTCGCCTTCTCCAGAATCCGATATTGCGGGGGCCGTTCGCAGGCAATGTTCATCTTGAAGGCGGTGGAGAAGGTGCGATAGCCACGTGCCTCGCGCCGTACTTCGGCTGGGACTGCGCTTTCGGGCAGCATGTCGAGGTAGACAGTCTTGGCGTTGATACCGGAGGCGATGACCTTCGCACGAAAAACATCACCGGAGGTCGTCACGACTTCCCGCGCCCGACCGCCTGCTACGCGGATTTCCGCAACGGGGCTTTCGGTGAAGATCTCCACCCCTTTTTCGCGCGCCGACGCGGCAAGCGCTTGGGTGATGGCACCCATGCCGCCCTTGATGAATCCCCAGCCGCCCGCCCCTTCATGCTCACCCATGATGTGATGCATGATGACATAGGCAGAGCCAGGACTTTTGGGACCCGCGAACGTGCCGATGGAGGCGTAATAGGCGAGACACGCCATCACCCTGTCGTCTTCGAACCATTCGCAGAGATAGTCATAGGCGCTCATGGTCAGGAGATCGACCAGGCGATACATCTTCCGCCCGATCTTGCGGTATTTCCAAAGCAATCCGGCCGATTCGCGAAAGCTCTTCCAGTCGCGCCGCGCCGGATCGACCGGCGTCTCCCAGAGCAGGGAGCGGACGATCTTCGTCGCCTCCTGCAGATAGGCATCGAAGACCGGATAGATGTCGGCATCGTGCTTCGAGAATTTGGCAAAGCTTTCCTGCGTCTTCTTCATGTCCTCCGAGAAGAGGATGTAATCATCGTAAGAGACGGAAGAGATCATGTCGGAACAGGGCAGCACGGTCAGGCCGTGCCGGGGCAATTCAAAATCTCGGATGATGCGGGGATGCAGCAGGCTCATGAGATAGGAGAAGATCGACGCGCGGTAGCCGGGTGCGATCTCCTCCGTCACCGCAGCTCCGCCGATGACCGCACGACGCTCCAGCACCGCAACCTTCAAGCCTCGGCGCGCCAGATAATTCGCGCAGACGAGGCCGTTATGCCCGCTGCCAATGACGACGGCATCGTAGCTGCGTGCGGCGGCGGTCATCCCATCCGGCATCGTCCTAACCCTCCAGCCCAGGAAGGGCAGCACGCACCATGTCCTGGAACGCCTTCACCGCCTGCTCCTGCCGGGGGGACAGGATGCCGCGATCATAGATGCCGGTTTCGAGGTTGCGCTGTACGCCGGTGACGATCTCGAGGTCTTCCGTGATGATCTGAGCCGACCAGGCGGCAGAGCGCGCATTCTCCTCGGCCTTCTCCGGGTTGATGTCGGAGAAGAGATACCAGTTGATATGACGCAGCCGACCGGCGCCCAGAGGTTCCACGGTTGCGATGGAACTCCCCCATTCGTAGAAATTCAGCATGAGGGAGGGAAAGCGGTAGAAGTAGAGCCCATCCGTCATGCCGCCATCACGCTTCGGCCCGTAGAGGTGGAACAGGCCGTGCTCGGGATAGGAATCGATCGTATAGCGGCTGATGTCGAGGCTTTCGCACAGCCCCGGATGCATGCTGGGGCAGTGATAGCATTCGAGATAGTTCTCGCCGTAGGCTTTCCAATCCACCGCGACGTCCCGGTTCTTCTCCGAGAAGTACTTTTGGCGCTCCAGGGGATAGTGCGCCGCAAGCGGCACGATGGGACCCAGCCAGTCGACGAGACTGGGGCCCTCGGTGACAATGCGGATGAAGACCAGGCCACGCCACTCATCGGCCGAGATGGGAAAGAGCGACCACTGATCGGGGTCAACGGCGCCTTTGCCAGCACCGAACGCAGCCGCACGGATCAGCGTGCCGTCGAGGTCGTAGGTCCAGCTGTGATAGGGGCAACGCACCACGTCCCCCTTCATGTGGCCGCATGGTTCCTGCGTGAGCATCGCCGCACGATGGCGACACACGTTATGAAAACCCCGCAGACTGCCGTCATTCTGTCGTACCAGAATGATCGGATAGCCGATGATGGTGCCGGTCAGGAAATCACCCGGGTTCGGGAGCTGGTCGCTGCGGCCGAAGAGCAGCCATTCGCGGGCGAAGATGTCACGTCGCTCGCGTTCGAAGAGAGCGGGGTCGCGGTAGAGCGATGCCGGCAGAGTGGGCACCACAGGCGGCAGGTCAGGCCTTTCGATGACGGACATCGCTCACTCCGCTTGCTGTTTCCTCATTTCATTCCGACGCTGTGCCCGGCCTCCGAGGGCCAAGGCAGCGCGCCTTGCGTCTCCAGAAGCTTCGCCAGTGCCTGCTGCACCTCGGGTGCCGCCGCCGTCGCGCGATGCGCCTTGGCATCCACATGCAGCAGCATCTGCTCCCCGGTCGCAACCTCCGCGCCGTCCGCACGCATGATGCGGTGGAACAGGTGCAAGCGCTTCTCGTCGAGCGCCAGGATTTGCGTCGTCACGGTATAGACATCGTCGCGCTTCAACTCGCCGAGATGACGGATGTGGCTTTCCACCGTGTAGTAGCTGAAGCCGCGGGCGAGCATCGCCGCATCCATACCGATGCGGGCGAGCAGCACATCGGTCGCATCACCGCAGATCTGAACGTAGCGGCTGTCATTGACGTGGCCATTATAGTCGATCCACGCCTCCGGCACTCGGCCTTCGCACAGCCGCAGCGGCGCCCCATCGGCGCTTCCTTGCCGCAACTGCGTCTCGAAGCCAGCGAGTGTGGCGCCGGCGCCAAACTCCTGTGCCTTGAGAGCGCGCATAATGCTGATGAGACAATCGTCGCGCTTCGCCTCCAGGGCGCGGAAGCCCCAGTGGCCGGACTGGTCATCGGACTGGCGCGCGACAAGATCGACCAGTTCCTCCGTGAACTCCGGCACCTCCATCAGCTTGGTCCAGGGCAGTTTCAGGGCAGGCCCGAACTGCGCCATGAAATGGCGCATCCCTGCCTCACCTCCAGCCAGGCGATAAATCTGAAAGGTGCCCATGAAGGCCCAGCGCAGGCCGGCGCCGTAGCGGATGGCATCATCCACCTCGGCGACCGTGGCAACGCCATCATGCACGAGCCAGAGCGCCTCGCGCCACAGGGCTTCGAGCAGACGATCGGCGATAAAGCCGTCGATCTCCTTGCGCACATGCAGCGGCTGCATGCCGATGGCGGTAAAGAAATCCCCCGCCCGTTCGATGCTTTCGGGCCTGGTCTTCTCCCCGCCGCACAGTTCGACGAGCGGCAGGAGATAAACCGGGTTGAAGGGATGGGCGACGAGGAATCGCTCCGGATGACGCATCTCCGCGGAGATGCGCGTCGGCAGCAGGCCGGAGGTGGAGGAGCAGACGAGCGCACCAGGTTTTGCCGCCGCATCGATCTCACCCAGAAGCCTCTGCTTGATGCTTTCGACTTCGGGAGCGCTTTCTTGAATCAGGTCAGCCTCCGCAACCGCCTCCGCCAGGCTCGCGGCGAAACGCAGCTGGCCCATGGGCGGGAGAGGTGCGGCGATGAGCTTCTTCCACGCGCGCTCTGCGAGGGCGACCATCTCACGCAGACGACGTTCGGCTTCGGGATGCGGGTCGAAGACCGTCACATCATAGCCCGAGAGCAGGAAGCGTGCGGCCCAGCCGCCACCGATGACACCGCCACCGACGACGGCGCATTGCCGGATCGCGCTCATCCCATGCTTCCCAGGCGCTTTTCGAGCTTGAGCTTGGCCCGCACCTCCGCGGGTCCCAGGATGCGGGCGCCCATGCTCTCCGCCGTGCGCGCCGCCCGCTCCACCAGTTGGCCGTTGGTCGCGGGCACACCGCGCGCGAGCCAGATATTGTCTTCGAGCCCGACACGAATGTTGCCACCGGCGAGCAGGGCCATCGCGGCATAAGGCAGCTGCATCCGGCCGATGGAAAAGGCGGAGAAGATCGCACCTGGCGGCAGATTGGCCACCATGGCCATCAACGTCTGCGGATCATCCGGCGCACCGTAGGGGATGCCCATGCAGAGCTGGATAAGCACCGGATCCTCGATCAGCCCTTCGCGAATCAGCTGTTTGCAGAGAACGAGGTGCCCGGTATCGAAAACCTCGATTTCCGGCCGCACGCCCAGCGCCTGCACGCGCGCCGCCATGGCCCGCAGCATGCCCGGCGTATTCGTCATCACGTAGTCGCCCTCGGCAAAGTTCATCGATCCGCAGTCGAGAGTGCAGATCTCTGGCAAGAGCGCGGTGACATGGGCGAGCCGCTCCTCCGCCCCCACCATGTCCGTGCCACGAGGGTTGAGCGGCAGCGGGTCCTCCACGCCGCCGAGCACGAGATCCCCACCCATGCCGGCAGTCAGGTTGATGATGACGTCGACATCGGCCGCGCGGATGCGCCGCACCACCTCGGCATACAAGGCCACGTCTCGCGCGCCGCGCCCGGTTTCTGGATCCCGGACATGAATATGGGCGATCGCAGCACCCGCCTTCGCTGCCTCGATGGCAGCCTCGGCGATCGCCTGGGGCGTGATCGGCACATGCGGGTTCTTGCCCGCGCTGTCTCCCACGCCGGTCACGGCGCAGGTGATGAAAGCCTCCCAGTTCATGCACGACCTCTTGGCGAAGAGACGGAAGCGTGCCGTCGCACCGCTGCCTCTGCTATACGAAACACGAAGTTGTTCATCCTGAATGCGAAGGGCTTCGCATGAGTCCGCGGTTGGTCGATGTCCTCGTGCTGGAGCAGTTCTCGCTCATGTGCCTCGCAGCCGTGATCGAGCCGCTGCGCGCGGCGAACCGTGTGGCGGCCGCGCCCCTCTATCGCTGGCGGCTGCTGTCCCGCGACGGCGGCGCGCCGATCAGCACCTCTGGCGTGCGGGTCGGCGTCGACGGCCCTTTCGTCGCGGAGGGGGAGCGCGCCGCGCTCTTCGTTCTCGGTTCCTTCAACGCGCGGGCCACCGACCGCAAGCTCTCGGCGGATCTCCGCCGGGCAGCGCGCCCCCGGCCCGCCATCGCCGGGATCGAGGCAGGGTCCTGGCTGCTGGCCCGCGCCGGGCTGCTGGATGGCTTCTCCGCGACGACCCATTGGGAAGACCTGCAGGAATTTGCGGAAAGCTTTCCCAAGATCGCGGTCGCCAAGGACCGCTTCGTGATGGACCGCAACCGCTGGACGGCCGGGGGCGCGGCCCCCGCGCTCGACATGATGCTGACGATGCTGCGACGCGAGCATGGCCTACCGCTGGCACTCAACGTCGCGAGCGTCTTCATCTATGACCAGACGCAGGCAAGCTCGGCCCCTCAGCCGGTGGTGTCGCTAGGTCGGCTACTGGCGGATGACCCGGCGCTCGCGACCGCCATCACCCTCATGCAGAGCCATCTCGAGGAGCCGCTGCCACTGACCGAGATCGCGGATGGGGCCGGTGTGCTGCTGCGCACGCTGCAGGCGCGTTTTCGCGCCCAGCTCGGCCAATCGCCCCATGCCTATTATCTCGACCTGAGGCTGGCCGCCGCCAAGCGCATGCTGGAACAGAGCGCGGCGAGCGTCGCCGAAGTCGCGATGGCGCACGGCTTCGGGTCGGCTTCGGCCTTCGCCCGCGCTTTCCGCCAGCGCTTCGGCCAGAACCCGCTCGCGGCCCGCGCCGCCATGCGCATGCCCTTCCCCCCGGCCACCGGGCGGATGGGCTGAGGTCTCAGAGACAGTCGCGGGGAAAACGCTCGTCCCAATCACGCTCGGCCACGCGCACGCCATTCTCGAAAGCGCGGAGCTTGCCCGTCATGCGGAACTGCGTCGCCGTCCCGGTCATCTCCGTCTCGGTTTCGATGCGGATGCGCCACCCATCGCGGCCAAGCTCGAAGCTCTGCGTGATGGCGGAGCGTGCGGAGAAGGGGTCGTCGGCCTGGACGGTGAGCCGACGGCTGAGCGCATGATCGACGCTGAGGTCGATGTCGTCGAACCGCTCCACCCCTTCGCCGAACAATCCACCCTCACCGATGGTCTCATAGGTTGCGGTGCCGGTGAGGCTGTCGAGGCTCACGCGCCGCGTGGCGCGGCTGTCGGCGAGCTTGGTGACGGGTGCAGAGGGGCCATGGGCGGGCGGCGGCAGAGCAAGCGGGGCCTCGTTCACCGCCTGACGCACCGGCAAGGCGAGCCGGCTGGCCGCGCAATCGACGGTGAGGGTGGCGGGATCCGGAGCGGGCCAGAGAATTGGCCAGTAGGCGGTGGAGAGGGCGATGCGGAGGCGACAGCCGGGTGCGAAGCGATGGCCGCAGACCTTCAGCCGCACCGGCACGTCATAGAAATGGCCGGGTTCGAGCGGCGCGGGCACGGCCGAACCCGCCCAATGGGCGAGGTTGAGCACGGCATAGCTCACCCGCTGACTTGCGCCGTCCGGCGCCACGTCACACAGCCGCACCGCGATCTGGCCGAGCGGCTTGTCCGCCGCGAGCCTCAGCGTGAGGATCGGATTGCCCAAGACCTCCAACGGCTCGGCCAGCGGCGCGCTGTCGAAGAGCAGCGAGAACCCATCATCCCCACGCTGATCGCCCGGCATGTCCCCGGCAACCCCGGTGCCCATCCACTCGCCGCAGCCGGTGCCCGCCCAGAGGGGCGACCGGATGCTGCGGAGGCCGGAGATGCCGCCGCCCAAGCGGCCGTCTGCGCTGAGTGGCAGAAGCATGTCTTGGACATGCGGGCTAGGCCAAGTGGGCTCGCCGCGCCATCGTCCTTCCGCCTGAACTTTGGTCGAAGAGACCGGGCTCTGCGCGTCTTCGACGAAGGCGCGCAGCATCGGCTCGGCCATGATGCCGCGATCCTCGCCCTTCAGCCAATGATCCCACCAGCGCACCGCTTCCTGCAGGAAGCCGATGGCCGGGCCCGGCACGCCATCCTGCGGATAGATATGCGCCCAGGGCCCGATGAGGCCGAGGCGCGGCACCGTCAAATGTTCGAGCAGTTCCGGCACGGCATTGGTGTAGGAATCGGCCCAGCCGCCGACGGCCATGACCGGGCACTGGATCGCCGACCAGTCCTCGCAGACCGAGCCATGGCGCCAATAGCCGTCCCGCCGCTGATGGGCGAGCCAGAGCGCCGGCCAGAAGGGCATCCGCTGCAGCCGCTCCAGCCATTGCGCGCGCCAATCCTCCCCGCGCAGAAGGGGATCGGCCGGCCGGGCCTGAAAAGCCAGCATGATCGCGCCCCACCAGTGATTGTCGTTCAGCAGGCCGCCGCCCATGTAGTGGATGTCGTTCGCGAAACGGTCGGTCGTGGAGCAGACGGTGAGAATGGCGCCCAAGGCCGGCGGCCGGCGCGCTGCCACCTGCAGGCAGTTGAAGCCGCCCCAGCTCTTGCCCATCATGCCGACACGGCCGCTGCACCAGCTCTGGCGGCTGATCCAGTCGATCACGTCCAGCGCGTCATCCTGTTCCTGGACGAGATATTCGTCCTCCAGGAAGCCATCGGATTCACCGGCGCCGCGCATGTCGACGCGGATCGCGGCATAGCCATGGGCTGCGAAAAACCCATGCATCGGCTCATCCCGCCCGCGCGTGCCGTCCCGCTTGCGATAGGGGATATATTCGAGGATGGCCGGCACGGGTGCTGGATCATCCGGCAGCCACAGCCGCGCGGCGAGGCGCGTCCCATCGGCCAGCGGAATCCAGAGATGCTCGGTCACCCTCATGCGAACGCCGTTTCCCCTTGCCCTCGCCAGACGTCCCGGCGGGCCAACGCCTCGTCCAGCCAATCAGTCCGCATCTCAGGCACGGAGAGCAGCAGCCGTCGGGTATAGTCATCGGGCGGATTGTCGAAAATCTCCGCCGTCGGCCCCTCGGCCACCATGCGGCCCTTCAGCATGACGACGGTGCGATGCGCGATGCGCTTCACGGTGCCGAGGTCGTGCGTGATGAAGAGATAGGAGACGCCGAGCTCGTCCTGCAGCGCCTTGAGGAGCTTCAGGATCTCTTCCGCGACCAGCGGATCGAGCGCCGAGGTCACCTCGTCGCAAATCACGAGATCGGGCCGCGCCGCGAGCGCGCGGGCGATGCAGATACGCTGCTTCTGCCCGCCCGACAATTGGCCTGGATAGCGCCCGGCGAAATCCTCGGGCAGGCCAACACGAGTCAGCAATTCAGCGACGCGGCCGCGCACGGTGCCTGCATTCGCCTTGTCGAAGAAGGCGACGGGGCGGCCAAGGATCGCGCCGATCGTCTGACGCGGATTGAGCGCGATGTCCGGCAGCTGATAGATGAGCTGGATGCGTCGCCGCTGCTCGAGACTGCGGGCCTTGTACGAAGCGGGCAATGGCGTGCCGGCAAAGCGGAAGCCACCCGAGCCCGGCACGATCTGCCCCACCGCGGCATAGGCCAGGGTCGATTTGCCTGAGCCCGATTCGCCCACCACCGCCACCGTCTCGCCCCGCGCCACGGTGAACGCCACGCCTTGCGCCGCCTTGACCGGACCAAAGGAGACGGAGACGGAATCGACCGCCAGGACGGTTTCCCCTCGCGCGGCTTCCGCCACGCCATGCGCCTGCATCACCGCCTGACGCTCCGCGACGAGCGCGCGCGTATAATCCTCCCGCGGCGCCATCAGCACCTGCTGGGTGCTGCCGGTCTCCACCATGCGGCCGTGGCGCAGCACCATGATGCGGTCGGCGATTTGGGCAACGACGGAGAGATCATGTGTAACGTAGAGCGCCGCCGTCCGATGCTCGCGGATGAGTTCACGCAGCTTCGCTAGGACCTCGATCTGGGTGGTGACGTCGAGCGCCGTGGTCGGCTCGTCCAGCACCAGAAGATCAGGCTGGCAGGCCATGGCCATGGCCGCCATGGCCCGCTGCAACTGCCCGCCCGACGCCTCGTGCGGGTAGCGCGCGCCGAACCGATCAGGTTCCGGCAGATCGAGCGCCCTGAAGAGCTCCACGGCGCGAGCCTCCGCCTCCCGCCGGCTCATCAAGCCATGCCGGATCGGTCCTTCCGTCACCTGAGCGAGCAAGATCTTGGCGGGGTTGAAGGCGGCGGCGGCACTTTGTGCGACATAAGCGACGCGCAGGCCGCGAATCCCTTCCCGCCCCTTCGCGTTCAGCTTGCGTAAATCCTGATCGCCGAGGCGGATCTCGCCGCCCGTGATGCGGCAGCCGGGGCGGGCGTAGATGAGCGGTGCGAGGCCGAGGGTCGATTTGCCGGCACCCGACTCTCCGATCAGGCCGAGAACCTCGCCGCGATGCAAATCCAGGTCGATGTCGTGGGTAAGGACCGCGCCATTGGCGGCTTCGATCCGCAGGCCGCGGATGCGGAGGAGGAGATCCTCGGACATGCTCACACCTCCGCTCGTGCGCCGGCCGGCATGGCGTGCAGCGACAGCAGCCAGTCGACCACCAGATTGACCCCGATAGTAACGATGGCGATGGCCGCGGCCGGGTAGAGCGGCGCATAGCCGCCGAAGCTGATGGATTGTGCATTCTCATGCACCATGCTGCCCCAATCGGCATAGGGCGGTTGGATGCCGAGGCCGAGAAAACTCAGCGAAGCGATGAAGAGAAAAGTGAAGCAGAAGCGCAGGCCGAATTCGGCCAGCAGCGGCGGCAGCGCGTTCGGCAGGATTTCGCGGAAAATGATCCAACCCAAGCCCTCGCCGCGCAGCCGCGCCACTTGGACGTAATCCATCACCGCGATGTTCATGGCGACGGCGCGTGCCAGACGGAACACCCGCGTCGATTCGAGGATGGCGATGGTCGCGATCATGATCGGGATGGAAGTGCCCAACACCGCGAAGACCATGAGACCGAAGATGAGGATCGGCATGGCGAGGAGGATGTCGACGATGCGCGATAGGATATTGTCCACGACCTTGTTGGTTGCGGCCGCCAGGAAGCCCAAGCCTACGCCGATCATCATCGTGAAAAAGGTCGCGATCAGGGCGATGCTGACGGAGGTGCGGCCGCCAAAGATGAGACGGGAGAGCATGTCGCGCCCGATGCTGTCGGTGCCGAGGAGATGTGCCGCACTCGGCGCATCCCAAACGCTGCCGACGATTTTCGTCTGCGGATAAGGGGCGAGCCAGGGTGCGAAGAGGATCATAGCGAGCGTCGCCAGCAGGATCATCCCGCCGATCCAGGCAGTGACGGGCACAGCCTTTGCCGGGCGGCGTCGCTTTCTCTCACTCATGCGCAAATGCCCTTCACCGCCGGCGCAGCCGCGGATTAGCCAGCGCCGAGAGAATGTCGGCGAGCGTGTTGAGGCCGATGAAGACGATGGCGAAGACGAGGCCGCAGGCCTGCACCACGGGGAGGTCTCGCTTCGAGACCGCATCGACCATGAGCTGGCCGACACCGGGATAGACGAAGACGACTTCGACCACGACGACGCCGACGACGAGATAGGCGAGATTGATCGCGACCACGTTGATGATCGGCGCCAGCGCGTTGGGCAGGGCATGAGCCAGCACCACGCGGCGGCGCGACAGGCCCTTGAGGAAGGCGGTCTCGACATAGGGGGCCGACATGACCGCCAGCGTCGCCGTTCGCGTCATCCGCAGCATATGGGCGACGACGACCAGGGTGAGAGTGAGCGCCGGCAGGGTGGTGGCGTTCAGCCGGTCCCAGAAGCCGAGGCCGGGATAGACGGTCGCGAGGCTCGGCAGCCAGCCGAGCTGCGAGGCGAAGATGACGATCAGGATGTAGCTGACGAAGAACTCAGGAAAGGAAATGGCGGCGAGACTCAGAATATTCGCCGTGCGGTCCAGGATGCCGTTCTCGCGGATGGCCGACAGAATGCCGAGGCCGACGGCCAGCGGAACGGCGATAATGGCCGCGAAGGCTGCCAGAAACAGCGTGTTCCAGAGCCGCGGTAGCAGCACACCGGCGATGGGCGTGCCGGTGGTGAGGGACTGGCCGAGATCACCCTGCAGCACGCCCCAGAGCCAGTGGAGATACCGCAGATAGGCGGGTTCATTGAGGCCGAGCTTGGCACGCAGCGCCGCTACCGCATCGGGCGTCGCCGACTGCCCGAGAAGCGCAGTCGCGACGTCTCCTGGCAGCAACTGCGTGCCTAGATAAAGCAGGATCGAGACGGCCAGGAGGGTCAGAAGCCCCAAAGCCGCACGCTCCGCGACGAAGCGCAGGATCGCCATCCCCGGTGCCGGCGCGCTAGCTCAGCCAGACCTTCTCGCCGATACGCTGGCCCATGAAATCGAACATCGGATTGGGCTTCATGCCTTGCACCTTGTTCGATCCCGCCTCCAGATAGTCGATGAAGATCGGAATGAGAGCGCCGCCGGTCTCGGAGATCATGGCCTGCATCTGGCCGTACATCTCCTTGCGCTTGTCGTGGTCGAGCTCCACCCGGGCCTCGAGCAACAGCTTGTCGAAATCGGCGTTCTTCCAGAAGGTGTCGTTCCAGGGTGCATCCGATTTATAGGCGATGGTCAGCATCTGATCTGCCGTCGGCCGTCCACCCCAGTAGGACGCGCAGAAGGGCTTCTTCATCCAAATATTGTCCCAATAGGCATCGGCCGGCTGCTGCTTGATGTTGATGGTGATGCCGGCCGGGGCTGCTGCCTGCTGGAACAGCTGAGCCGCGTCCGTCGCCCCGGTGAACGCGACATCCGAGACGTCGAGATCGACCGAGAGCGAGCTGAGACCGGCCTTCTTGAGATAGAACTTTGCCTTGTCGACATCATAGGCGTGCTGC
Organism: Acidisoma sp. 7E03; assembly: GCF_054665075.1. Classification (NCBI taxonomy): domain Bacteria; kingdom Pseudomonadati; phylum Pseudomonadota; class Alphaproteobacteria; order Acetobacterales; family Acidocellaceae; genus Acidisoma; species Acidisoma sp. 7E03. Next base: position 236,995 of record NZ_BAAFHE010000002.1, on the reverse strand, counting down.
GGCAGTTCCGCGTTATAGAACTCGTTCGTCACGGGGATCGGCTGATCGTTGCCGAGACGGCCGTAGCCGCGCAGGACGGTATCCAGAATCTGCTGTCGGTTAATGCCGTATTTCATGGCCATCCGGACGTTGTTGTCCTTGAAGGGCGCATCCGTGCAGTTCATCACGAAAACGCCGTGCTGCCCCGCGGCGCTCTCGATGACATGCACCTTCGGCCGCTTCTTGAGCAGATCGACGGTGCGGGCATCGAGCCGGTTGATGGCGTCCACCTGGCCGGACAGAAGGGCCGCGGTTCGGGCCGAGACATCGTTGATGATCAGCGTCTCGATGCTGTCCACGTTGCCGCAACCGGCCTTCCAATAGGGCCGCGTCTTCTTCGTGATGCAGCGCACTCCCGCTTCGTAATGATCGAGCACGTAGCCTGCGGTTCCGATCGGGTTCTTCCAGTCGGTGAAGCCGTTCGGCACGACCAGGATGTGGTAGTCCGAAAGCAGAAAGGGCAGATCGGCATTGCCCTGGCTCATGGTGATCTGGATCTGATTGGCGGAGAGCTTCTTGATCTCGGAGATGCCGGTGAGAAAGGGCTTGGCCGGAGACGCGGAATTCCCGCGGTGCAGATTGATGGAATAGAGGATGTCGTCGGCGTCCAGCGTCTTGCCGTTGGAGAAGGTGATGTCGCGCCGCACGTCGAAAACCCACTCCGCCGCACCCGGCTTCGCCTCCCAGTTCATCAGCAACTCGGGAGTCGCCTTGTTGTGCTCGTCGATTTCGATGAGCCCGTTCATGATCTGGTAGCCGATGTTGACCGGCACCCATTGCAGATAGGTCGTTGGATTGAGGCTGTCGGTGGTGCTGCCGCCGCCCATGCCGAGGCGGAGGTGCCCGCCTTGTTTCGGCGCGGCGTCGGCCGCCCGCGCACCGAGGAAGGGAATGGAGGAGAGGCCGGCGGCCGTGCCTGCCAGGGCCGCCGCCCCCAGGAACTGACGCCGGTCAATCGCAGAGAAGGGCTTGCGCATAGTCAGCTCCCAAGATGAGGTGTCACGCTCAGGCTGAGACGGTGGCGCGCGGCCCCTCATGCCTCAGAGAGCGTCATGAATGAGACGCATATCAGCTTTCGAATGCTATCGTCGTGGAAACGCGGGAGAGTTGTCGATTGGCGACATGGGCTTCGTCCGAAGCCGACTGATCGCTTGCTGCGACCGCCGCCGCGTTGACGCGGCAGCGTCGAGGCCCGCCAGGCGCGGCGGGCCTCCTCAAGGTCAGATCAGATCCTTGGTGGTGCTGATGTCGGTCATGCGGGACATGATCGACACCGTATCCTCCGCCACCAGAGCGCTACGTAGAGCCAGCGCAATGACGACGAGGCTCCACACGACGGTGACGATGACTCCGGGCCAGAAGCTGAGGATGCCGAGGCCACCGCCGATGTCGGACAGAGCGGAGATCACCCAGACGCCGCCGAACCAGGGCAGCAGCCAGAAGATTTCGCGCCAGCCGAACTCCGCCGCCGGACGACGCGCAACGAGGTGGAACCAGCCCGCATAGGCGAGGAAGCCCACGAGCACGATCACCATGAGGACGGTGTTGGTAAGAAAGCCGGTCCAGAGCACGAGCAGGTTGCTGCAGATGAAGGCGGCCGGGGCGATGACGTTCGCGACCGGCAGATGGAAGGACCGGCGCGTTCCCGGCAGGTTGCGGCGCAGGACGAGGAGTGCGATCGGCCCTAGGCCGTAGGTCAGGACGGTGATGGAGGTGATGTAGTTGACGAGCAACTGCCAAGCGGGGAAGGGCAGCAGGAAGATGACGCCGACGATCCACATGACGGCGACCGCGAGCCAGGGCACCCGGGCGCCATTGAGCACGGTGAGCCATGCCGGGCCGCCGCGCATTTCGCCCATGGCGTAGAGGATGCGGGACCCGCCGGTGATGTACATGAGGCCGGTGCCGCCCGGCGAGACATAGGCATCGACGTAGAGAATGAAGGCAAGCCAGCCGAGGCCGAGGATCGATGCCAGGCCGGCGAAGGGGCCCATCGCGCCGGGGAAGTTCAGGTTGGCCCAGCCGTGGGCGAGGTCGGCCGGCGTGAGCGCGGAGAGGAAGCCGATCTGCAGCAGGACGTAGACGACGGCGCCGAGAATGACCGAGCCGATCACGGCGAGCGGAATATTGCGGCCGGGATTGGCAGTTTCGCCGCCCAGGTCAATCGCCGTGCGGAAGCCCAAGAAGCTGAAGACGATGCCTGCGGCGGGCAGAGCCAGGAAGATGCCCGTGGCGCTATAGCCGCCGGGATCGGCGTGCGCGGCACTCGGATGCCCCATAGAGACGATGATCAAGGTAATGGCCGTAACCACGGGAACCGCGACCTTCCACCAGGTGATCGTCGAGTTCACGCTCAGCAGCAGGCGGATGGCGAGCAGATTGAGTGCGGCCATGACAAGGAGCAGGAGGGCGCAGACGACGAAGCCGAGGCCCGTGAGGACGCCGCTGCCGCCCGGCACGATAAGACCGGGGATGTAGTTGTTCGCGTACGTGACAACCGCTTCGGTCTCCACCGCCGGCACGGGCACATAGGCGAGAAAGAGCATCCATCCCCAGATACGGCCGAGGCCGTCTCCATGGCTCGCGTGGCTCATATGGACGAGCGCGCCGCTCTTGGGAAACATCGAGGAGAGCTCGGCGAAGCAGAGCGCGATGAGCATGATGATGACGGCGCCCACCACCCAGCTCCAAACGGCGAGCGGGCCCGCGATTTTCGCAGCGTGGAAGGCACCGAAAAGCCAGCCCGAACCAATCATGCTGGTAGTACTGGCAAAAAGAAGGCCGATGATTTTTGCGTCACGACGCAGGGGGGCCGCGTGCACCGCCGAGGTGCCGCCGGCCGAAGGTTTGCTCATGAGCATCACTCCGAATCAGGGATAAAACGGAGTCTCCCTTAGAACGAAGGGCGTCTCGATGACAAATTGCTCACAGGGCGGTCATGGTTCGACATAGGTTTCAGCAGCAATCACTGCTTCTTGAGGACGAGGCAACACGCGAATGGCTCGCCTCTTTTGCCGGCATCAGCGCGCGGACAGGAGGGTGATGCGCATTTCAGTGGCGGCATCAACCGCATCCCTGCTGTATAGCATTGGGATAAACTGTCCGTACGCCCACAGCTCGGCCAAGTCTCCGTAATGCGGCGTGCGTGGATCACCCGACTGGCCGGGCGTGTTGATGCAGCGGCTGCAATCCCACTCACCGATGTCGAGCACCATGCGGAAGGAGGCGCCGAGCGTGACACGATAATCCGTCAGCCGGTAAGCCGCATTCATCGGAGACGATTCGCTGCCGCCCATCGGCATGGGGCCGATGTCCCATTCCGCGCCGCGGCTCCCCGCCAGCGCATGTTCGAAATAGGCCTGATGCACCCTGCCCCAACGCCAAGTCGCAGGATCCGACCCCATGCGCTCTACGCACTCTTCGTAGGCGCTTCGCAAGGTGCGACGCAGCAGTTCATCTCTCCGGTCATCGGAAGGATGCTCAAAAAACGTTTCTGGCGCTTCCAGGCGGGCTAGGATTGCCTCTGCATCGCCGATGCCGATGGCAGCTCGCAATTCCGCATCATCGACCGCTACAGCGACAACGGCCGGACGAAGATGCTTCGTCCACCACAGTTCCGAAAGGGCTGCGGCCGCGCTCTCGGCATGGAGGGTGCCGTCGAACGCTGCGAGCAAGCGGCAGGCCGCCGCCACCGTTTCCTCGTCGCGCGGCAGCTGCGCCGCCAGCCGCGCCAGGCGGCGGGCGGGCAGAGAGGTGACGTCCACCTGCAAGGCGCAGGAGGTCTGGACCGAGTGGCGCAGCGTAGCGGCAAAGACCTCCGCGATGCGGCGGGCGCGCGACGGCTCGATCCATTCATGTCCAATGGCGGCGGCGGGAAGCGGCCAGTCCGGCGGCACATTCTGCTCGTTCGCGGTCGCGACGAAGCCTTGCTCCGGGTTCAGCACATGGGGCAGATCGCCCGCACGGTAGAAACCCTGCCACTCGTAGCGGCCATCGCCCGGAACCGGTAGCAGGCCGCTCCAATTCGGGCGGATGGGGCTGTAGCCCGCCGCCATCCAGGCGATGTTGCCAGCGGTATCGGCATAGACCTGGTTCACCGCCGGCACGACCCAGCGCGTCATGTCCGCCGCGAAATCCGCGTGATTGCGGCGGCGCATGGAGGACAGGCTGACGAGATAAGCCGCCGCCCCTGGTTCCGACCAGACGGTGCGGAGCGCATAGGCCCGGTGCGCGCCCGCTTCCTCCAGCAGAACGGGCCCGTGGCGGGTGAATTTCAGCCGCAGGGTCTGCGCGGCCTCCCCGCGAACGGCCGCCTGCTCCTCCACCACACGCATTCGCTCCCACCCTTCGCCATAGCGATAGAGGTCAGGATCGTCCGGGTGGGTCTCATAGACATAAAGGTCTTCGCCATCAGGACCGAAGAAGAGAGTGAGACCAAAGCCGATGATGCCGTTATGGCCGGCCATGATGCCGGGGGCGCTCGGCTCCCCCGCGCCGATGCCATCGAACTCCGGGCAGGTGAGGTGGACGATGTAGCGGAGCGAGGGCACGGCATGGGCGCGGTGTGGATCATTGGCGAGAATCGGCCGCCCCGTCTCGGTCAGCCTCCCGGCAATCACCCAGTTGTTGGACCCCTGCCCCTCCGCGTCCCGCACCACCTCGCCCAGAGGTGTGACCTTCCGCCAGCGTGGCGCCTCCGCGAGCGTCGCTGCCAGGCGATCCGCGGTGAAGCGGACGGGGACGGCGGCCAGCTTGAAGAGATCGAGCACGGCCAGCGGAACCGAGGCATGATCCAGCCCGTCCGGCGCCTCGACCGTGAGCGGCGGATCGAGATTTTGCCGCAGCAGATCGGCCTCCGCCCCAGCCCCCGCCATCACCCGGGCACGGACGACTTCCGAGAGCAGGTTGCGCATCAGGGCATGACTACGGATCCGTACGACGTCTTCCGCCTTCCACTTTGCCGGTTGGGTGCCGAGTGCGACGAATTCCGGCGGCAGGCGCGCTGGCTCACGCGCCACGAGGTCGACATAGGCGTTGATGCCGCGCACGAAGGCTTCGCAGATATCCTGCGCATCGGGGGCATAGGTCGCCCATTCGGCCGCCATATCTCCGCGGTAGAGGAAGAGGCGGGCCGCGCGGTCCTGCTCCAGATAGCCAGGGCCGAAATCTTCGGCGAGCAGACCGAGGCCGCGCTTGCGCCAAAGGTCGATCTGCCATAGCCGGTCCCGTGCCGCGTTGAAGCCCTGCGCGAAGAAGAGATCGGTGAGGTTTTCGGCGCGGATATGCGGAATGCCCCAGCGATCGACGGCAATCGTCACGGGGGCGGAGAGACCAGGGACGGTCAGGGCTTCGTCGGTCATCTCTCCCCCCTAGGCGTATTGATGCAGCATCATGGAACAAGCGTGCGCCCGGGGGCAAATCACCCGGCGCTTCATCAACCGAAGAGCCGGGTCATCGCCTCGAGCGCCGCGTCCAGCGCGCCGCCGTCAGCGGCCGCGATCGCAATGCCGACCCCGCAGCCACCCGGGAGCGCCGAGGCCGCGGCATAGACCGCGCCCTCGGCCGGCCAGTCCGCCATGATGCGGCGACCGATTGCCTCGGCCTCCGTCTGGGGGGTCCCGAGTAGCCAGAGCTTACCGAAGGCGCCAGCCCCGCCCGCGGCCCCTGGCCGCCCGGCTTCGAGGGTGGCGCGATCGACGGCCATCCGTTCCGCGCTCAGCAACCGTCCATCGGGCGCGCGTATGGTAAGGCGACTTGTGAAGCGCCAGTCGCGGCCGCGCTCCCCCGGCGCATGGGCCAGAAAGCCATCGCGCAGCAGCAGCCGAGCCCCCGGCGCCCAGGTGACGGTGATCTCCTGGGTCAGCGCGGCGCCCGGCAGGAAGACGAGCGGCCGCGCGAGGTAGGCAAAACTGGCACCGCGCGCCACTGCAAGATGGATCGCCTGCCGTGCCTCCTGGCCCTCGGCCATCCGCCGCACCACCGTCGCCGCCGGCTGCACGAGGGCAGCCCGTGCCCCGGCCTCCACCCCGATGCGCTGCGTCAGGCGCTCGCCGCCATAGAGCCCGCCGGAGACGGATTGCAGCACGAGGCACGCAACACCGGCCGCATCCGAAACCGGCGCCGCCGCGTGATAGGGATAGGCGATATGGCGTCGGGTCAGCTGCGTGCGCCCGGCCGTTCCGGGGCCGAAGGTAAGATCGAGCTGGCAGCCGCCGTCCACGCCTCAAGCCTTGTAGAGAACCGCGCCGCAGATGGTATCGGCAACCGCATCCACCCCCGCGCTGATCCGGCAATTGGTCAGCAGCGTGGCACGGCCCCGCCGCACGGCCCGCGCCTCTTCCTCCATCCGCTGCAGATCGACACCGACATAGGGCGCGAGATCGATCTTGTTGACGACAAGAAGATCGGCCTGGATCACGCCGGGTCCGCGCTTGCGGGGGATATCGTCCCCACCCGCCACATCGATCACGAAGATCCAGTAATCGACGAGATCGAGGGAAAAGGTGGAAGCGAGATTGTCGCCGCCACTCTCGATGAGAATGAGATCGAGTGCCGGGAACTGCCGGTCGAGCGCGGCCGCCGCTTCCATGTTCAGCGTCGGATCTTCGCGGATCACCGTATGCGGGCAAGCCCCGGCTTCAACCGCGAGGATGCGTTCCGGCGCCAGGATGCCGGCGCGCCGCAGGCGTTCCGCATCCTCATGCGTCACGAGATCATTGGTGACGACAGCGACCTCCAGACCCCGGGCGAGCAAGACGGGCAAGAGGCATTCGAGCAGCGCGGTCTTGCCGGAACCCACCGGGCCACCGATGCCGACGCGCGCGGCGCCGCGAGTGGTCATCTCCGTCATCGCAGCATATAGCTCCGGTTCAGCGGCACCTCGGTCGCGGCCGCGCAGGCGAGCAGCCGCCCGTCGGCGCGCACCTCGAAGCTTTCCGAGTCCACTTCGATCGTCGGCAGAGCATCGTTCCGCACCATGTCCTTCTTGCCGAGATGACGGACATTGTCGATCTGCGCGAAGGCTTTGGCGAGGCCGAGCTTGCGGTGGCGATCCGCCTCGATGGCCAACCTCGAGACGAAGGTGACGCCAAGCCTGGCAGGCGAGAGGCCCATGCTGCCCCACATCGGCCGCTGGATATTGGGCTCGCTGTCCAGCATGCTGCCATTGCCGTCCCCCGCCGTCGCCCAGACGATGTAGCCGCTCTTCATCACCGCCCGCGGCTTGATGCCGAAGCTCGCGCGCGGCCAGAAGACGAGATCGGCCATGCGGCCCGGCTGGATGCTGCCGACATGCCCGGCGATGCCCGCCGCAATGGCGGGATTGATGGTGAGCTTGGCGATGTAGCGCTTGATCCGTTCGTTATCTGCCGTCGCCGTCGTCTCTTCCGGCAGACGTCCGACACGGCGCTTCATGACGGCCGCTAGCTGCCAGCATTTGGCGACGTTCTCGGCGAGGCGCCCCATGCCCTGGCTGTCCGTCGCGAAGATGGAGATGGCCCCCATATCGTGCAGGAAATCCTCGGCCGCCATGGTCTGCGGCCGCACGCGGGATTCGGCGAAGGCCAGATCCTCCGGCAGGCGCCAGTTCATGGCATGGGCCAGCATGGTCATCGGCAATCCCTCGTTCAGCGCGTAGGGCGTGAAGGGATTGGTCGGATTGGTGGAGGATGGCATCACGTAGGGCTCGCCATTCACCCGAAGCAGGTCGGGGGCATGGCCCCCGCCCGCACCCTCGGTGTGGAACATGTGCAGCGAACGGCCGGCGATGGCGCGCAGCGTATCTTCGCAGAAGCCGAATTCGTTGATCGTGTCGGTATGCAGGCTGACGCCGAAGTCATTGCGGTCGGCCGCGATTAGCACGCCGTCGATTACGGCACCGGAGGCGCCGAAATCCTCGTGGATCTTGACGCCCAGCGCCCCGCCCGAGACGGACTCCTCCACGGCTCCCGGATCGGAACATCCGCGACCGAGAAAGCCGAAGTTGAGCGGCGAAAACTCCGCCGCCTGGATGAGTTGGCCGAGCACGTTGGGGCCGGAGCAGGAGACGTCGAAATAAGGCCCGGGCGACATGCCGATCATCGTCGTCGTACCGCCGGCCAGCGCGTGGTCACTCTGCTGCGGGCACAGGAAGTGCGCATGCGCTTCCACCGCCCCTGCCGTCACGACATAGGCTTCGCCGTGATGCACCGCCGTGTTGGGCCCACACCGCAATGCGGGATCGACACCCTCCATGATGTCCGGATTGCCAGCCTTCCCGATACCTACGATCCGCCCGTCCCGGATGCCAATATCGGCTTTCACGATGCCAGCGACAGCGTCGATGATGGTGGCGTTCTGGATGACGACGTCGAGCGCGCCGGACGCCTGCGTGCCGGTCGTCTGGAATCCTTCGCCGTCGCGCATCACCTTGCCCGCGCCGGTCGTCAGCTCATCGCCATAGCGCGTATAATCGTGCTCGATTTCGGCGATGAGCCCGGTGTCGCCCAACCTGATGCGGTCACCCTTGGTGGGGCCGAAGGTCGCGGCATAGTCGCGGCGGGAGAGGACGGCCATGATCTATACTCCCTTGTAGCCGCGCGCGGTCGCGGCGGCGATGGCCGCTTCCCGCACGGCCGGATCGTCCAGAGGCCCGCGCGTGAGACCCCCTTGCCCCTGCACCACGCGATCACCGGCCATGGCGACCAGAGTCACGTCCCGTCGAATGCCGGGCTCGAAGCGGATGCCGGAGCCGGACGCCACGTCCAACCGGTAGCCGAAAGCAGCCTTGCGGTCGAAATCGAGTGCCGGATTGACTTCGAAGAAGTGGCTATGGCTACGCACCTGAATGTCCCTGTCCCCAGTGTTCAGCACGGAGACGGTCACACGAGCGCGGCCATCGTTCAGGATGATCTCGCCCTCCTCCGTCAGGATCTCACCCGGAATTTCGGCGCCCTCCACCTCCTGCCCGTCGGCGATCGGGCGGAAGACGATGACGAGCTTGGTACCCTCGGGAAAGCTCGCCTCGACCGCAACAAACTCGACCATGCTGGGCACGCCGGGCTCGACATCGGCGACGCAAAGCAGCCGGGTCGCCATGTCGACGATCGCCTCATAGGGCATGCCGCGCCGGGCGGCGAAAAGCATCTCATCGGCGATGAAGGCAACCGCCTCGGGATGAGACAGCCTCACGCCATGGGCGCGCAGCCGCCTTGCATGTTCGGCCGCCATGAAGATCGTCAGCCGTTCCATCTCGGTGGGCGTGAGGTTCATCGCAGACCGGCCTCCCTAATTGGCGAAAAGCTGCTGCGGCTGCAGCGGGTGACGCATCATGGCGATATCGGCGCAGGGCGTGAAACTGCCGACTTCATCCAGTTGTGGCATCGGGGCTTCGAGCAACGCTGAGAGATGCGGACGCAAGGCTTGCAGGGCGCTTTGCGAATCCTGGGCGCTGATCAGGCCAAGGCGGATCGCAGCCGAGCCCAGAGCCTGAGCCGTGCCATGCGCTGCAACGCCGAGTGTGTGCCGCAGTTCCAGGCCAGCGCCGGACAGCACCAGCCCCTGCACGATGGGGAGATGACCGGGCGCCTCGCCCCCGATCACCCTTGCCCGGTAGGCAGACGCCCCCGGCGTACCGAGCCTGGCATGGCTGCCGAGAAGAGCGGCACCCGCACGGCGAGAGCCCGTTCGCGCCGCAGCCGGCAGGGTATGCGCCTCGGCCAGATCGTCCAGTCCCAGAAGAGCGGCGGCATCACCTGCCGCCGCATGCGCAGCCGCGATGAGCGGCCGGTCGAACCGCGCCCAGCGGCCTTCCATCTGGCCGAGCAGAAAGGACGGCCAGTCGCCGCGCGCGAGCCGCCCATCCGCCATGAGGCTTTCGACGCCCCAAGAGAAGGCGAAAGCGCCTCCAGGGAACTGCCCGTCGGCGAATTGCAGCGCAGCCAGCAGACAAAAGGCCTCTCCCGTCATGGCAGGATGCGGACCTTGCCTTGGGCTTCCAGCTCCCTTAACCGCGCGACATAGGTCTCGCGCGGCCCATCCAGTGCGACGAGCAAAAGCCCATCGGCAAAGCGCACCCGCCAGTGCAGATTGCCGGCGTGATAGCCGAGTTCCAGCGCGCCATCGCCCAGGGGCTCCAGCTGCAGCCAGTCCTGCGCACCGACATGCAGAAGGATGGCGCGCATTTCGGAGAGATGCAGCACGGCGCCGTCGAAGAGGGGCGTTTCGCGCGGCAGGGACAAGAAACATGCTGTGCCGAGATCGGTTTCCGCATGGAAGCGCCGCCGTGGCAGATCGGCCGGGGGAATGACCAGCCGCTCGATCCGGCCGCCGTCATGACCGAGATGATGCAGCCGCGCCGCCATATCCGGCGCGTCTGCGCGGCCCAGAATGCTCTCGATCAGCAGCGGCGCATCGGCCATGCCATTGTCCTGTTCACATCTTCACCCTGCTTAACAAACGTTTCACGCAACTTCTACATCGCATCGCTTTCCGCGACCGTTCAGCCGCTCCATCGCCAAGTCGGGGCGCGCCGCGAGTGCTCGGAACGCATGATCGAGCGTCCCGCGCGTCGGCCATGCTACTCTATGCAAAGACCAGGGGACGCCCCGCCTGCACGCGCAGCACATTGCCCGGCGCATGCGAGACACCGCGTCATCCTCCGGAGAAAGGTCGATCCGCCCATGTCGCCTCGCGGTTCCATTTTTGGCACGCCTCTTCCCTCGCCCGACGCCTTGCGTGCACGGCTGCGTGCCCAGAGCCGTGCGCCAGAACAAGCCTGTGTCACCGCGCTCCTGCCGGACGCGCGGCTGAGCGACGCGGAAGCGCCGTTGGCGGAAGCGACCGCCCGCCGCCTGGTGATGGCGCTACGCCAGCAAAAGCCGGCGAGCCCACTCCTCTCACTCATGCACGAATATGACCTGTCGACCACCGAGGGACTGATGCTGATGCGTCTCGCGGAGGCACTGTTGCGCATCCCCGATGGCCCGACGGCCGATGCGCTCATCCGTGACACGCTGCTCAGCGGTGATTGGCGCAGCCATCTCGGCCGTCCTTCGATGGCCGTGAATGCTGCGAGCTTCGGTCTTGACCTCACCGCGCGCCTGCTGCGCCATGGAAGCGGCGGCGGACCCGTCGCCCGAAGCCGCGACACTCTCATCCGCCAGGTGATGACCCACCTGATCGGCCGTATGGGCGAAATCTTCGTGTGTGGCGAGACGATCGACAGTGCCCTCCGAGCGGCAAAACGCCTGGAGCCGGCGGGCTTTCGCTTCTCCTTCGACATGCTGGGGGAAGCCGCGCTGACGGCCGCCGACGCCGACCGCTATTTCAGGGACTACGAGACAGCCATCCGCGCCATAGGGGCGGCCGCGACGGGCCGTGGCATCCATGCTGGCCCAGGCATCTCCATCAAGCTTTCGGCCCTGCATCCGCGGTATGCCCTCGCTCAGCGGCGTCGGGTGATGGCCGAGCTGCTGCCGCGCCTCGGCGCACTGGTGGAACAGGCGCGCGCGGCTGACATCGGCGTCAGCATCGACGCCGAAGAGAGCGAGCGGCTGGATCTGTCGCTCGATCTTCTGGAAGCGCTCTGCTGCGATCCGCGCTTTACGGGCTGGAACGGTATCGGCTTCGTGGTGCAGGCCTACCAGAAGCGCGCATCCTTCGTGTTGGACTGGATCATCCAGCTTGCCCGCACGACTGGCCATCGTCTCATGCTGCGGCTGGTGAAAGGCGCCTATTGGGATAGCGAGATCAAGCGTGCTCAGCAGGAAGGCCAGGCGGATTATCCCGTCTTCACCCGCAAGACCCATACCGACCTGTCCTACCTTGCCTGCGCCCGCAAGCTGCTTGCCGCGCCCGATGCGGTCTTTCCACAATTCGCGACCCATAATGCGCAGACCCTCGCCGCCATCGGCGCCATGGCAGGATCAGCTCCTGATGATGGGGCGATGGAATTCCAGTGCCTCTACGGCATGGGCGAGCAGCTCTATCGCACGGCCTTCATGCAGGGCTTGGCCCCCGCCTGCCGCATCTACGCGCCCGTCGGCACGCACGAGACGCTGCTCGCCTATCTCGTGCGCCGGCTGCTTGAAAACGGCGCCAACGGCTCCTTCGTGCACCGGCTGCAGGATCCTTCGATACCCGTGGAAGCGTTGACACGGGAACCGGCGGAGGAGGTTCTCACCAAAGCCGATCCGGGCGCGCCGCATCCGGGTATTCCGCTGCCGCGGGACCTCTACGGCGCAGGTCGTGCGAATTCCCGAGGCCTCGACTTGGCAGACGTCACGACGTTGAGCGCTCTCGACGCCGCTTTTCAGGCCATGCGGCTGCCACCCATGCCGGATGCCGAGGCGACGGTAACGATCCGCAATCCCGCCGATCACGCCGACATCCTTGGCAGAGTCCATTTCATGACGCCGGCTGCCGTTTCGGCGACCGTTGCGCGCGCACAGGCTGCGGCGGATGCGTGGGCCGCGCGGCCCACGGCGACACGCTCGGCCCTGCTGCGGACCGCCGCCGATCATTTCGAGACAGCCCTGCCGCAGCTGCTGCCGCTGATCATCCGCGAGGCCGGTAAGACGCTCGGCAATGCCGTCGGCGAGGTGCGGGAGGCCGTGGATTTCCTGCGCTACTATGCGGCACGCGCAGAGGCGCCGGAGACTGCCGGCCACCGGCTCGGCCCCGTCGCCTGCATCAGCCCCTGGAACTTTCCGCTTGCCATCTTCACGGGCCAGGTGGCCGCAGCCCTGGTGACCGGCAATGCCGTTCTCGCCAAACCGGCCGAAGAGACGCCGCTGACGGCCGCAGCCGTCGTCGCTTTACTGCATGAGGCCGGCATCCCCCCCGATGTGTTACAGCTCGTGCCAGGGGCCGGCGATGTGGGTGCGGCGCTCGTCGCCGATCCGCGCATCCGCGGCGTCGTCTTCACCGGCTCAGGCGCCGTCGCCAAGCAGATCGAGCGGACCCTCGCCAAGCGCCTGAACCCGGATGGACGGCCAGTGCCCCTAATTGCCGAGACCGGCGGTCTCAACGCCATGGTCGTCGATTCCTCAGCCTTGCCGGAACAGGTTGTAGCCGACGTCATCGCATCCGCCTTCGATAGTGCGGGCCAACGCTGTTCCGCTTTGCGTCTGCTGTGCCTGCAGAAAGACGTCGCGGACCAGCTGCTCCCCATGCTGCGTGGCGCGATGGCCGAGCTTGCGGTGGGTGACCCCTGGCAGCTGGCCACCGACATTGGGCCCGTCATCTCCGCCGCAGCGCAAGAGGACATCGAGGCCTATGTGGCCCAAATGAGGGCCGCAGGTTTCGTCGTAGAACGCGCAACCAAAGGGCCCACCTGCGGAACCTTCGTTTCCCCCACGCTCATCCGGATCAGCCAAGTTGCTGATCTGCGACGCGAAGTCTTCGGGCCCGTGCTGCATGTGATGACCTACGAGGAGCCGCAGCGGGATGCGCTGGTAGCTGCCATCAACGCCACAGGCTTTGCATTGACCGCCGGTGTCCAATCCAGGGTCGACCGCCGGGTTGAGGAGATGGTGGCAGCGCTCGCAGCCGGCAACGTCTACGTCAACCGCAATATCATCGGAGCCACCGTGGGCGTTCAGCCCTTCGGTGGCCACGGGCTCTCAGGCACCGGCCCCAAGGCTGGCGGTCCACTCTATTTGAGGCGCTTCCTGGCCGTGGCGCCACCGCTGGCTCTGCCGCCAACCCAAAGATTGCCCGGGCCTGCCGGCGAGGAGAACCGCTATCTGCTTCAGCCGCGCCGCCGCCTGCTTTGCGCCGCACCGGATGATGCGGGGCACGAAGCCCAAAGGGCATCCGCTCGCGCGCATGGGGTTGCGGTGACTCTTTCGGAGGATGACGGCTTCGACGCCGTGCTCTTTACCGGCGACGCAGCCCGCCTAGCGGCGCTGCTCGACCGCCTCGCCGCGCGGGACGGCGCCATCCGCCCCGTCTTCGTAGCAGACAGCGAAGGACGCTACCCGCTGGAAGCCTTCGTGATGGAACGGGCCGTCAGCATCAATACGGCTGCCGCCGGTGGGTCGGTCGAATTGCTGAGACAAGCATGACGGCCCGGGATCAAAGCATTGCGCGGTCCTCAGCGTCACAACGCTGCACCCGCTTGCCGCACCCAGTCGAGCCGCGAAGAAGGGATCAGGCCGTAATTGTAGAAGTTCACGCCCGTCGCGCCCGCTTCCGCCGCAGCTTTTACGCGTGCCTCCAACTGGCCACTGGACGAGACTTCGGGATAGAAGACCCGCAAGGCCGTGCCGAGATAGCGGTCGGGCCCCAGCAAATGGCGCGCCTCCGCCGTCTGGCGGGTTATCGCTGGCACGTCGATGTCATAGGCACAGAGGATCAGCCCGTCACACACTGAGCGCAATCCTGCCAAGTCAATCCCGCCGAGCCAGCCCGCCGCGAGGTCGATGACATAGACCGCGGAATCAGGGTGCGCTGACTGGCGCACCGCCGCGATCAGGCTCATCACCGGCACCTGGCGCCACAGGAGGAAGGCGTGCAAGGCGGGCCATGGCGCAAAAGCGCTCAGCCCGTCCGTCAGGAGTGTCGGCAAGCGTGGAGACGGAACGGCCTGATCGAAGCTCTCCCGCAGCCAGATGCGTGCCGTCTCCGCCGCAGCCTCGACATCGACACCCGCCTGCGCGGCTCCGGCACGGCAGTGCGGACAGAAGCAGAGCGACAGTAGAAGATCGTCCTCCGCCGAGAGGCCGACCCCATCCTTCTCGTGATGCAGCCCATGCGCATAACCCATGAAGCCGATGGTTTCGAGCTCCACGGCGTCGACCCGGCAGCCATCGGTCAGATCCTCGACCAAGGTGCAGACATAGCGTCGGGCATCCGGGTTGGCCGGGCACAGCGCGTAGGAGTAGCGCTCGCCAAAAACGCTGACGGTCGCGACGTCCGGATAGGCGTCGCCTAGGCGGGTGTTGTGCAGACACACCGTCCAGGCGCCGACGGCGAGACCGGTCTCGTCGCTCATCCGCCGCATCGTGCGCAGCACGTCCTCTTGGGCGACGAGCGAGGAGACTTTCGGTTGCAGGCGGCTCTTTTCCCAACGCGCGCTGTCGGGACGAAAATAGAGCGTGCCGTCTTCCGGACTATAGGTGGTGCGGCGGGGGCTGCGCGGCTGCAGGAAGCGGCCGGCATGGTAGCTTGCAGCCAGGCTGATGCGGTTGAGGCCGGCGCGGTCCCGGAGTTCGGTGGCCACCGCCGCGGCACCGATATCCTGCACGTCCCAAGGGTAAGTCCAGATCGAGCGCACTGACCGGTCGGGCATCAGACGAACCCCAGCAGGCGCGCGGTATCGGGATCAACAGGAATGCCGTCGCGCGCACGGGCCTCGGCGACGCGCCATTCCCGATCGCCTGGCGCCATCGGCGCCGCACCACCCACGCGGGGCGGCACGCTACGCAAGGCGTCGAGATAGCGCCGCATGCCATCGGCCATCACGCTGGCCCCCCCGAAGCGCTCAGGGTCGATCGCGAGGAAGAAATGGCCGAGATTGGGCGGCCGCGGCTCAGGGCTCACGCCGAGCGAGACCATCTCGTGATCCAGGCTGGCGCCCGTGAGAATGGCCGAAAGCAGCGTCGCGAGGCCGGCGAGGGCCGCGCCCTTGAAGCCGTAATCGGTGCCGCCCATCGGCATCAGCATCGTCGCTTCATGCGGGTCCCGCACCGGCAGGCCGGCCTCATTGGCAGCAATAGCCTCTGGCAGCGGCTGGCCCAGCGACCGGTAGAGCAGCACGCGATTGAAGGGAATGGCGGAGGTTGCCATGTCCATCAGCCAGGGCTTGTCACCTGGAACGGGAGCCGCGACCGCGAAGGGGTTGGTGCCGTGGAACGGCGCGGCACTGCCGAAAAGGGCGACCAGGCTTTCCGCGTTGGTGGTGGCGAGGCCGATCATGCCGGCTTCGGCGGCCGCGAGTGCATAGGCGCCGGCTGCACCGAAATGCGTGGACCCGGTCGCCCCGACTGCACCGATCCCAGCCTCGCGCGCAATGGCGACGGCCGCTTCCATGGCGCGATAGCTCGTGTGGTGGCCGAGGCCGCCGTCTCCGTCCAGCATGGCCGTGGCCGCGGCTGTGCGCCGGAGCGTCACCTGCGGCCGACCATTGATCTCGCCACTCCGCAACGACCCATCGTAGTAGCCGACGAGACGCACGCCGTGACTATCCACGCCATGCAGCGAGGCGTGCATGAGGGCACGCACCGCAGATTCGGCGGAGGCGGCGTCGGCCCCTGCCTCCTGCAGCTTTTGCCGGACCCGCGCTTCCAACACTGGCGCTGCGACGATCACCGATGCCATGCACATCCCTCTCACGCGGGCGAGCGGCGGGTGCCGTCGCCCCGGACGATGCAGGAGTGCGTGAAGCCCTCGTCTGCCATCCCGAATGCTTTTTTGGCCATCCTCCGGCGCTTGCACAAGGGGCCGGGCCGGAAGCGGCGCAGATCAAGGTCCAAAAGCGCTGACCGCGAAGCGGCGCCCAGTTGACAAAGAGCGCAAGATGGTCTGCTCGTGGAACGATTAAGTGAGCGAGGAACGTGGCGTGACGAAGACGAAGGTGCTGCTGGTCGGCGAAAGCTGGGTCACCTCGGCTACCCATTCCAAGGGCTTCGATCAGTTCGGCAGTGTCACCTTTCATCTCGGCGCGGAACCGCTCGTTACTGCGCTGCGAGACAGCATCTTTGACCTGACCTATATGCCCTCTCATCAAGCGGCCGAGGGCTTTCCCTTCGACGCGGCCGGCCTTGCCGCCTACCAAGTCATTCTTCTCTCCGACATCGGCGCCAATACCCTGCTGCTGCCGCCGAGCGTCTGGCTGCACGGCCGCCCAATTCCGAACCGTCTCAAACTCATCCGCGACTGGACGGCCGCCGGCGGCGGGCTCGCCATGATCGGCGGCTATATGAGCTTCCAGGGAATCGACGGCCGTGCGCGCTGGCGCCGGACGCCGGTGGAGGAGGCGCTGCCGGTGACCTGCCTGCCCTATGATGATCGCATCGAGGTGCCGGAAGGGTTCCGCCCGGACATCCTGGCGCCTGGTCATCCTATCCTCCGGGGCATCACAGGAGACTGGCCGCTTCTGCTGGGCGCGAACGAGGTGGAGGTGCGGCCGGGAGCCGAAGTCCTGGCCCGCCTGCCCGCCGAGCAAGGTGGCTTCCCTCTGCTCGTCACCGGCCACCATGGCCGCGGTCGCACTGCGGCCTGGACCTCGGACGTCGGGCCTCATTGGGTGCCCAACCAGTTCCTTGCCTGGCCGGGCTACGCCACACTGTGGCGCAATCTGCTTAGCTGGCTGGCCGCCCCCCTCACGGCGGCCGCTCCTCCCATTGCCGCCGCATCAGCCCAATGAGCTGACGCAAGGCCGGATGGCTCTGCCGTCGGCTCGGGTAATAGAGGCAGAAGCCTGCGCCGGGAGAGGCCCAATTCGGTAGGACGAGGTCCAGCTGCCCCGCCCGCAGTTCCCCCGTGATCAGGGCTTCCAGCACATAGCCGATGCCGAGATGCGCGCGCATCGCGGAAAGCATCGTCTCGGTGTCGTTGAAGGTCAGGGTTCCGGGCACCTCGAGGCGCAGCATCTCCGCGCCCTCTCCCAGTTCCCAGCGATAGACCGCGTTGTTGCCGAGGAGGAGCTTGAGGCACTGGTGCCGGCGGAGATCGGCGGGTGCGGCGGGCCGCCCATGCCGCTCCAGGTAACCCGGGCTCGCCGCGAGGACCCAACGCAGCGGTGGAGTCAATACAACGCCAACCATGTCCTGCGGCACCGCATCGGCGAAGCGAATGCCGGCATCGAAGCCTTCCGCCACGATGTCCACCGGGCGGTTCTCCACGCTGACGGTAAGCCGCGTCTCCGGGAAGCGAGCGGCGAAGAGAGGCAGCACCGGCTGGAGCAGGAGCCGCGCACCACCGGCTGAGACGTTAAGACGGAGCGGGCCGAGGGCGGCGGCCTGATCCGCCGCCGCACGCTCCAAGGCTTCGGCAATCGTCTCGAAGCCCTGTTCCAGCCGCTGGGCGAGCTCCCATCCGGTAACGGTGGGCGAGACCGACCGGCTTGTGCGATTCAGCAGTTTGACCTGCAGTGCGGTCTCCAACCGCCGCAAGGCATGGCTGACGGCCGACGGGGTGACACCCAGTTCAATCGCCGCGCGGCCGAACCCTCGATGGCGAACCACCGTGGTGAAGACGTTGAGGTCCGCCAGGGTCGCGCGCGACAGCAGAGGCATGGATGAACATCAATCAACGGTGCAGTGAACCACGCACACTATAGTACATCTAGGTCGGCACAAGAACCGCTTATATCCAGGGTGCACTCCCACGAGACGGAAGGACATACCTTTGGAAACCATCGAGATTGGGCGCAGCGGCGTCAGAACCTCCCGGATCGGCTTGGGCACCTGGGCGATCGGGGGCTGGATGTGGGGCGGATCGGACGAACGCGAGGCGATCGCGACGATCCGCTCCGCCATCGAACGGGGCGTAACGCTCATCGATACCGCGCCCGTCTACGGGTTCGGCCATTCCGAAGAGATCGTCGGCCGGGCACTGGCCGAGGGCGGTTTGCGCCAGAAGGCGCAGATCGCGACCAAGCTGGGCCTCGCTTGGAAAGATGGGAAGGTCTTCCGGGATTCCCGCAGGGGCCGCATCGCGCAAGAGATCGAGGATAGTCTGCGTCGGCTGCAGACAGATGTAATCGACCTGTACCAGGTGCACTGGCCGGATTTCGAAACGCCGTTTGACGAGACTGCGGAAACGCTACGAAAACTGCAGGAACAGGGAAAGATCCGGGCCATCGGGGTGAGCAACTTCTCCCCCGAACAGATGGAGACCTTCTCCGAATTCGTGCGGCTGGACGCCGATCAGCCGCCCTACAATCTCTTCGAGCGCGGGATCGAGGCCGATGTGCTGCCCTATGCCACCGCAAAAGGATTGACCGTTCTCAGCTACGGCGCCTTGTGCCGCGGCCTTCTCAGCGGGCGGATCACCGCCGAGACGCGCTTCGAAGGGGATGACCTCCGGCGCAACGATCCGAAATTCCAGCCCGACACGCTGCCGGACTATGTGGCGGCGGTGCGCGCCCTCGATAGCTTGGCGCGGGACCGCTTCGGCAAGACGGTGCTGTCGCTCGCGGTGCGATGGGTGCTCGACCAAGGCCCGACCATTGCCCTTTGGGGTGCGCGGCGGCCGGCGCAGTTGGATGCGATCGCCGAGGTCGACGGGTGGAGGCTCGATGCGGAGACTCAAGCCGAAATCGACCGGATTTTGGACAGCACGGTGCCGGCCCCGATCGGTCCCGAGTTCATGG
The DNA here is from genome assembly GCF_054665075.1 of Acidisoma sp. 7E03. NCBI lineage: Bacteria > Pseudomonadati > Pseudomonadota > Alphaproteobacteria > Acetobacterales > Acidocellaceae > Acidisoma > Acidisoma sp. 7E03. Next base: position 217,659 of record NZ_BAAFHE010000002.1, on the reverse strand, counting down.
CGCCCCCGACCCGCCGCCCTGCGTAATCCTCCGAACGGAGCGGCGCCGCCGGGGCGCTGCTTCGCTCGCGTAGGCGTGCGCGCACCCGCGTTGACAGCAGTGCGGCCCCCACGCGAGCATCGTGCCAAGGGGAAACGCCGAATGACGGACTCAGCACATCAAGACCGCGGCCGTTCGGACGAGGACGCGCTACGTCATTCTGCGGCCGAGGGCGAGCGGCTGCGCAGGATGCCCTATCAAAAGCCGCAGCCCGCCGGCATGGTGCCCGATCTTCTGGTCGCGCCTGCCATCCCGGAAGACGAGCGCGTCTGGGTGCCCCAGGCGGAGCAGGTCTCCTTCAGGCCGCTCTGCCTCAACCGATCGGCCGGCTACTGGATGAACCTGCTGCGGGTGCGCAAATCGGGGGTACTGAGCCGCCATCGGCACCCTGGCCCCGTCCATGCCTTCGTGCTCAAGGGTAGTTGGCGCTATCTGGAACATGATTGGGTGGCGACCGAAGGGTCCTATGCCTTCGAACCGCCGGGAGAGATCCACACGCTCGTCGTAGACGAGGGCGTGGATGAAATGATCACCTACTTCCAGGTCAACGGCTGCATGTATTACGTCGACCCCTGGGGCAACCATACCGGCTACGAAGACGTCTTCACCAAGATCGAGATGTGCCGCGCCCATTACGCGGCAGTCGGGCTCGGCGCCGAATATGTCGAGCAGTTCATCCGTTAAGCAAAGACCAATGGCTTCGCCCATGACCTTTCAGACCGGCCTCTTCCAGGGCAAGGTCGCGCTCGTCACGGGCGGTACGACAGGAATTGGCGCCGCGATTGTGGCCTGTCTTACCGAACTCGGCGCCACCGTGACGGCCGCGGGATTGGAGCTTGGAGAGGGGCCTGCGCCTCCACAGGTCTCGCTGCGGCATCTCGACGTCACAGACGGTGCCGCGGTGAACACTCTGGTGCAGGGCTTCGACAGGCTCGACATCCTCGTCAATTGCGCGGGCATCATTCGCCGGGGCGAGGAACATCGACCTGAGATCTTCGAACAGGTTATCGACGTCAACCTTACCGGGACGATGCGCGTCTGCACCGCAGCACGGGTGAAGCTGGCGGAAGCACACGGATGCATCGTCAACACCGCTTCGATGTTGAGCTACTTCGGCGGCGCCTTGGCGCCCGGCTATGCCGCAAGCAAGGGCGGCGTGGCACAGCTCACCAAATCCCTGGCTCTTGCTTATGCGGCGGAGGGGATTCGCGTGAATGCGGTGGCCCCCGGCTGGATCGCAACGCCGCTGACCCAGGCGCTGCAGGACGATCCAGCCCGGGCGCAGCCTATTCTGGAGCGCACGCCCCTCGGCCGATGGGGCGCACCGAAAGACGTGGCTGAGACGGTCGCCTTTCTTTGTAGCCCTGCGGCAGGCTTCATGACCGGCGTGATCCTGCCGGTAGACGGTGGCTATCTGGTCGCCTGACCGGATATCTTGGATCCGGACACAAAAAGGGGGCGAAAGCCCCCTTCTCGTCCCTACGACATCCGGGCTCAGGCCTTCTGTGTCGAGGCCTTGTAGATCTTGTCGATGGATTCGCCGATGGCCGCGTTGAACTCGGCATCGCTCATGGACTTAGTGAGCCCCTCGGTCAAAGCGCGGGAGAAGCTCGCGATCATGCCGTGGTTCTTAGCCAGGCGCTTGCAGGCCTCATCCTGGGAATACCCGCCGGATAGGGCGACGACCCGCTCAACCTTCGGGTGCGAGACCAACGGCTGATAGAAATCCGGCACGCTCGGGATCGTCAGCTTGAGCATGACCTGTTCACCCGCCGGCAACGCTTCCAGCGCCTTGAGAATTTCGGCGCGAAGCAGTTCCTCTGCGCCCGGCTTGTCCGGGCTCTTGATCAGCACTTCCGGCTCGATGATCGGCATCAGGCCATGACGAGAGATCTGAGCCGCAATTTCGAACTGCTGCTGCACGATGGCCGCAATCCCCGTGGGCGAGGGCAGATGGATCGTCGACCGCATCTTGGTGCCGTAGACGCCAAGCTCTGCGGCACGATCGAGCAGTGCATCCAGGCCGGGCATCGGCTTCATCAGGCTCACCCCGTCGGCCTCAGCCTCCAGCCCCTTGTCCACCTTCAGAAAGGGGACCACGCCGCGATCTTCCCACAGGAAAGAGGGGACCGGCTTGCCCTCGGCCTCCCCATCCATGGTCTTCTCGAAGAGGATGGCACCGATCACCTTGTCCCCGGTAAAGGCCGGAGCGGACATGATGCGCACACGCATCTCATGCATGAGCTGGAACATTTCGGCATCACCGCTATAGGCGGTCTCGGGAATGCCATATTGGCGAAGCGCCCCTGGCGTCGATCCTCCACTTTGATCGAGGGCGGCAATGAAGCCCCCCTTCTGCGCCATCTGCGACTTCATTTTGTCATTGGCCATGGTCATATCCTTGCCAGCGGTACGTGAGAACCGAACGCCAGTGCCTGTGCTCATTTTCTGCGAGCGCGAAGGAGTTTTGGCATGGGCTTCCGGCCAAAGCAATTGGCCGGAAGAGGCGCCACATTGGCTGCACTCTGGTCTATGGGGTGGGCCTACCTTTTCCAGGAATCCATGCCTCCCACTCGCCTATTAATTGAAATTCATTCTCATTTGCATCCATTGACCGCACCGAACCAGAGACATAGGATGCGATTGAAACTCGTTCGCATGTATAAGCCCCGCATCGCGCGGACTGGTGAAGGAGAAATGGCCGATGATCGGCTGTCTTACCCCCTCCGTTCCTCATTGGGACCACCGACCCAGCGTCGGCGGCTCCGCGAGACGTGATGATGCGTGACCCGGCGGATACCTCGAGCCGCCCCGAACAGCTTGCCCTGTGGGCGATCAGGCGGCTGCGCCAGCGGCGTCCTTCACCCTTCGCACAGACCCCCGGACGTGAAACAGCCTGGGGGCGCGGTGATTTCGAGGCGCCTCTCCGCTGCCTGCGCCATGCCGACGCCATGGTGCGGGCCCAGCGGGGCGCCGGCTTGGATCTCGCGAACCCCGGCCATCTCGGTATCACCACCGAGGAGCGGATTCTTGTGCGCGCAACTTCGGCGGCGCAGGCCAGTGACGCTTCGCGTGTGGCGATGGAACTGTCGCGCCTCGACGCCCACCACGCGGCGCGCGATTGCATCAGCGACGCCGTCACGCTGCTCGGCGCAGTGCTTGCGGCGGCCGGCCACTGGCTGCCTCCACCCTGGCCAGAGGCGCATCCCTCGCCCGCCCCCTTCTTGGATCATCCCTCCCAACAGGAAAGACACGCCCATGGGTTTCGGAACTCTGGCCAGTCGTTGTGACGATCTTCCGGCTCTGGATCACGCTCTGCTCTGGACGATGCGCGCCTGGGTCTTGGGTCAATGCCGCAAGCAGGACACGGTGCCGCAGATCAGCCAGGTCTTCCACAGCCTCGGCGCGCCCGAGGGCACCCGACAGCTGGATCGCTTCATGCAGGCTCTCGCCTATGGCGCGCGGCGCAACCTCGCGGTTCATTGCGTGTGCAACCCGCAGGTGAGCGCCGACGAAGCCTGCCTGCTCGCTGTTCTGCGTTTGCAACAGCAGGAGCGCCACGAGGAAGCCTTCGACATGCTGGCGACTCTCACTGTGGAGTTCGCCACGATCGCAGGCTGCGACAGCGCCAACCGCCTGGTGATCGCCCTTGCGGAGAGCGGCCAGTTCTTTTCCTCGGCCGAGCTCAGGGCGAGCCTGTGGCGCTGCACAGCGGTCGACGCTGGCCTCCATCGCCTCCACTGATCCCATGGCGCCGCTTAGCGGCGCACATCGGCTCATTGTGCAGAGCAAAAATTCAGGCTGTCGCTCCCAAGAACGCCCAAGCACATCGCTTAGGTTTCCATATGCCGCGCCAAAGATTGCGGCGTGGAGGGTGATTCCGGCTCTTACGCCCCACTGATGCCCTCCGCCTTCACCGTAGACAAGGCGCACTTGCTGCGCATGTGCTCCGTATGGTTGACATTTGCGCAGCATATGGCAAAATGCCAATCAATCAATGCGGTAAGGTTCGGAGGACGCCCATGGGTCAGCAACATCACGCACGCCGGGAACTCGGTCTGTGAAAACCAGCGTGACACAGGCCGAGGCGGCCCCGATCCTCTTCGATCTCGTCGAAGTGATCGTTCGCGAACAGGGGCGGCTGAGCGAGATCGACGGCCAGACCGGCGACGGCGATCATGGCGTGAACATGGGCAAGGGTTTCCGGCTCGCAGGTGAGAAACTGCGCGCGAAAGGCGAGTTTTCCTTTGCCGAAGGCCTGAACATTCTGGGTGACACGTTGCTGAGCGACATCGGCGGCTCCATGGGTCCGCTCTATGGCACGTTCTTCACGGATATGGCCGAGGTGATCGAGACCCGTGCCGAAATCGACGCCGCTGCGTTCTCGCAGATGATGACAGCGGGCCTCGCCGCCGTCCAAGGCCTCGGCGAAGCGAAGCCCGGCGATAAGACTTTGGTCGACGTACTCGTACCGGCGCAAACCGCCTTCGAAAAGGCCCAAAGCGAGGGCCGCAGCTTCGCGGACTCCTTGGCGGCCCTCAGCACCGCTTCTGCCGCCGGCCTCGAGGCGACGCGGGACATGATCGCGAAGGTCGGACGGGCGAGCCGCCTCGGCGAACGCTCGCGCGGCACGCTCGATGCCGGCGCCTGCTCTTGCGACATGATCCTGCAGGCGATCGCGCGTGGACTGACGACGCGTCTCGCGGCCTGAGCAGGGCGACACGGCGGGCAGCCGAACCGCCCGCGCCTCATAGACTGGGACGGACGACCAGGTTCCCGCCGATGACCGGCGCGCGCTGCAAGGCGCGCGCGCGTAAGCCAAGACTATTGAGAGGAAACCTGTTGCCATGAGCGCCAAGACCGCTCCCTCCTCCACCCACCGCCCCGCCGTTCGCACCCCTCTTCTGGCGGGTGGCGCCGCCGTCATTCTGATCGTCGCCATGGCCTTCAACGTGAAGGTGGTGAAGCTCGGATCGGAAGCGGCCGCACCTCCGGGCGCCTTCGACCCAGTGGCCTACGGGAAGACGACCTTTCCGAAACTCCAGTCGGAGATCGAGAAGCGGGCAGTGGATGCGGCAACGCTCGCGACGGCGATCGCACAGAACGCGGATGATGCCGCCAAGAAGTACGGCGTCCCGGGGACGATCGGGACCGAATATTCCGTCAAGTTCACCGGCGTCGCCGGCAAGGAGACCTTCGGCGTCTATTACGTGACCATTCCGGGTGTACCGAACAACGTGATTGTGCGCGTGCAGATGGGCCCAGCCATCAACGGCACGGCGGTGCGTGACGCGACCGGCACCGTGACCTTCGGCCAGTTCACCAATCAGATCGACTATCAGAACGCCGGTTCCGCGCTCAACAACGAGATCAAGAAGCAGGTGCTCGCCAAGATCGACACCAAGACCCTGACCGGAAAGACGATCAGCGTGGTCGGCGCATTCCAGTACGTGGTGCCGAACAGCTGGCTCATCACGCCGGTCCAGGTCGAGGTGAAATAGCATGAGCGGAGATGCCCGCGCTGCGGACGAGGTCGTTCTGTCTGCCCGGAACGTCGTCAAATCCTACGGTAACACGCATGCGCTGAAGGGAGTGAACTTCGACATCCATCGCGGGCGCGTCACGACGCTCTTCGGCGAGAACGGGGCCGGAAAATCCACGCTGATGAAAATTCTGTCGGGCATCGTGAACCCGACCTCAGGGAAGATTTGGCTGGATGGCGAAGAAGTCCGCTTCGTGGACACGAATGACGCGCGGGCGCGCGGCATTTCCATCATCCACCAGGAGCTGAGCCTCGCACCCAATCTCAGTGTACGCGACAATATCTTCATGGGCCGCGAGATCATGACCCCAACCGGGGTGGATTTCGCCGAAGAAGCGCGCCAGGCGCGCGCCCTCATGGAAGAGCTGGAAGAAGATATCGACCCGCTGACCCTGGTCGAGGAGTTGAGGCTCGGGCAGCAGCAGATCGTGGAGATCGCCCGCGCGCTGTCGGTGAACTCCCGCATCCTCATCATGGATGAACCGACCTCCGCCCTCAGCGCGACAGAGGTCGAGGTGCTGTTCAAGGTCATCCGCGACCTCACCAGCCGGGGTGTCTCCATCGTCTATATCTCCCACCACCTCGAAGAGGCGCTGCAGATCACCGATTTTGCGGTGGTGCTTCGCGATGGGAACATCACGGCGACGGCAGAGCGGAAGGACATCGATCTCGAATGGATCGTCCGCAACATGGTGGGTGAAAATTTCGATCTTGGCTCGCCTCCCGATGGCTACGCCTTTGGTGACGTCGCCCTCTCGATCAACGATCTCAGCGTCGCCGGTTTGACCGGTGATGGCAGCCTCGTCGTCGACCACCTGTCGCTCGACGTGCGGGCAGGCGAGATCGTCTGCATCTATGGGCTGATGGGCGCCGGGCGGACCGAATTGCTGGAATGCGCGGCAGGTCGGGTGCCGCCGGCGAGCGGGCAGGTTCTGCTCAAGGGCCAGGACGTCTCGCACCTCACCATCGCCCAGCGGATCGAGGCCGGCCTCGCCCTGGTGCCGGAGGACCGGCAGCGAGACGGGCTGGTACAGACCATGAGCGTCGGCGAAAATCTGTCGCTGGCCAGTATCACGCGCTTCGTGCGCGGCCTCTTCCTGTCGACCGGCTTGGAGCGGACGCTCATCCAGAATTCGATCAAGGCCGTGACGGTGAAGACCTCGGGCGGCGATGCCGCTATCGGCTCTCTCTCCGGCGGCAATCAGCAGAAGGTCGTCATCGGCAAGATGCTGGCGACCGACCCCGACGTCATCATGCTGGACGAGCCAAGCCGCGGCATCGATATCGGAGCGAAAGCCGAGGTCTTCCGCCTGCTTGCGGAACGCGCCAAAGCCGGCCTCGCCGTCGTCTATTCCACCTCCGAAGTTGGCGAATGCCTCAGCATCGCGCACCGCATCATCGTCATGAGCCGCGGGCGTATCGCTGCCGAATTCGACTCCACCGTCTCCAAGGAAGAAATCATGGCCGCCTCCGGCGAAGCCGTGGTCGCCTGATCGCAGAGAAGCAGCGGAACTCACCATGACACAGTCCAGCCAGACGCTTCAGCGCAGTCGCTCCGGTCTCTTTGCCGATGGCTTCGATCTCGGGCAGATTCTGCTCAAGGGCCGCGCCTTCTTTGCGCTGATCGCCATCATCATCGTCTTCTCCTTCCTGTCGCCCTACTACTTCTCGGTCGGCAACTTCCTGACGATGGCCTCGCACGTCGCGATCTACGCCATTCTTGCCCTCGGCATGCTGCTCGTCATCCTGAACGGGGGGATCGACCTGTCGGTGGGCTCCACCCTCGGCCTTTCGGGCATCGTCGCTGGCTTTCTGATGCAGGGCGTCACCCTGCACTTCCTCGGTGTGAAGCTGTTTCCTGCCGTCTGGGTCGTCGTCGTCGTCGCCTGCGCTATGGGCGCTTTCGTGGGGCTGGTGAACGGCGTGCTCATCGCGCGCTTCAAGGTGCCGGCCTTCGTGGCGACCCTCGGCGTCATGTATGTCGTCCGCGGTATCGCGCTGCTCATCACCAACGGCCTCACCTACAACAATCTCAGCGGCGAAGCCGATCTCGGCAATACGGGCTTCAACTGGCTGGGCTTCAACCGGCTTGGCGGCGTGCCCATCGGCGTGCTGGTGATGATCGTGCTCGCGATCATCGGCAGCCTGATCCTCAACCGCACGGCCTTCGGCCGCTGGCTCTATGCCTCGGGCGGCAATGAGCGTGCCGCCGAACTGTCCGGCGTGCCCACCAAGCGCGTGCAGATCTCCGTCTATGTGCTGTCGGGCTTCTGCGCCGCCATCGCAGGCCTCATCCTGTCCTCGCAGCTGACGTCTGCGGGCCCGACGGCTGGCACCTCCTACGAACTGACGGCGATCGCCGCCGTCGTGATCGGCGGCGCGGCATTGACCGGCGGGCGCGGCAATATTCGCGGCACCCTGCTCGGCGCCTTCGTCATCGGCTTCCTGTCCGACGGTCTCGTGATCATCGGCATCTCCTCCTATTGGCAAACGGTCTTCACCGGAGGGGTCATCGTCCTCGCGGTGTTGCTGAATGCCGTCCAATACCGGCGCCGCGCCAAGCCCGCGGCCGCCGGCGGCTCCACGTCTCAGCCTGCCGCCAAGGCCGGCTGAGGCACTGGCTCTTGCGTCGTTCCATCCTTCAACGAAAAGAGGAAACCTCTATGTCCAAGTTGACCAAGGCCCTGATGGCGAGCGCTTTCGCGCTGACGGCGCCGGTTCTCGCCGGCACGATGCTGGCGCCGACGGCGGCCCATGCCGCAGGCGGCCTGATGTCCATCATCGTCAACGATCCGGCGAACCCCTACTGGCTCACCGAAGGCCAGGTGGCCGCCGCCGAAGCCGAGAAGCTGGGCTACAAGGCCGCGGTCTCTGCCTCCAAAGGTGACACCAATACCGAGAGCAACCTGATCGACACCGCCATCACCAACAAGTCGGTGGCCATCATCCTCGATCCGGCCAATGCATCGGGCTCCATCGGTGCCGTAAAGAAGGCGGTTGCCGCTGGCATTCCCGTCTTCCTCGTCAATGCTGAAATCAACCAGCAGGGTCTGGCGAAGGCACAGCTCGTGTCGAACAACGCGCAAGGTGCGGCTCTCGGTGCCCAGGAATGGGTGAAGGACGTTGGCCAGCAGGGCAATTATGCCGAACTGCTCGGCGCCCCCTCCGACAACAATGCCGCCACCCGCTCCAATGGCTATGAAACGGTGCTGAGCCAGTATCCGGGCCTCGTGAAGGTCGCTTCCCAGGTCGCGAACTGGGACCGCACCCAGGGCCATGACAAGATGCAGAGCATGCTGCAGGCCCATCCGGACATCATCGGCGTGATCAGCGGCAATGACGAGATGGCGCTGGGCGCCATCGCGGCGCTCAAGGAAGCCGGCAAGCTCGACAAGATCAAGGTCGGCGGCTTCGACGGTTCGCCGGATGCGGTGGCCGCCATCAAGGCCGGGGAGATGCAGTACACGGTGCTCCAGCCGGTCGCCATCTTCTCGAAGAAGGCGGTGGACGAGGCGGATAGCTTCATCAAGACCGGCAAGACGGGTGCCACCGCCGAGAAGCAGCTCTTCGACTGCATCCTCATCACCAAGGCGAATGTGGATGATTTCGTCGCACCTTTCACGCTGAAGCAGTGACGGTCGCGGGAGGCGCCTCGCGGCGCCTCCCTTCGTCATACGGGTTGGACATGCCATGACCCATCTTTTCGACGACCCTGAAGATTTCGCGGCCCGGGCTCTGCACGGCTTCTGCGAGGTGCATGCACGCCTGGTGCGGCCAACGCCAGGCGGGGTGCTGCGAGCCTCCGCCACGCCCAAGGGCAAGGTCGCCCTGGTCATCGGCGGCGGTAGTGGCCACTACCCCGCCTTTGCCGGCTATGTCGGGCCCGGCTTCGCCGATGCCGCCGTGGCGGGCGACGTGTTTGCCTCCCCCTCCACCCGGCTGGTGCATGACGTCGCCGCTCGCGCCGAGCGCGGTGCCGGTGTGCTGCTCGGCTACGGCAACTATGCCGGTGACGTTCTGAATTTCGGCGCGGCGGCAGAGCGGCTGCGCAGTCGCGGGATCGACGCGCGCACCCTCGCCGTTACCGATGATGTGGCAAGCGCGTCGGTCGAGGAAGCTGGCAAGCGCCGCGGCGTCGCCGGTGACGTCGCCGTCTTCAAGATCGCGGGTGCCGCAGCCGAGGCTGGTCTCGACCTCGATACGGTGGAAGCCGTCGCGCGCCGCGCCAATGACCGCACACGCTCCTTCGGCGTCGCTTTCGGTGGCTGCACCCTGCCCGGTGTAAGTGCGCCACTCTTTACCGTGCCCACGGGCCAAATGGCGATCGGCCTCGGCATTCATGGCGAACCCGGCATCGCCGAACAGCCCATCGTGACCGCCGCTGAACTCGCGCGCATTTTGGTCGATCGGTTGCTGGCGGAAGCGCCTGTCGGCGGGGGCTCGCGCGTCGCTGCCATCCTCAACGGCCTCGGCAGCACCAAGCAGGAGGAGCTCTTCGTCCTCTGGGCCTCGGTCTCGGCGGCTCTGCGCGCCGCAGGCTGCACGATCGTGGCACCCCTCGTCGGCGAATACGTGACCAGCCTTGACATGGAAGGTTGCTCCCTCACCCTAACCTGGCTGGACGAGGAGTTGGAGCGCTTCTGGTGCGCCCCCTGCGATACGGTGGCCTTCAGCCGCGGGACGATCGAAGCAGGGCCCGTGGCTCAGAACGCCGCGGCCGAGGAAGAGCCGACGGCCACCTTCACTCCGGGCAGCCCCGCCTCGCAGGCTATCGGGCAACGTATCGCCGAGGCCTTCACCGCGCTCGCCCATGCCCTCAAGGAAGCGGAAGCCGAACTCGGCCGTATCGATGCGGAAGCCGGGGACGGCGACCACGGCCAGGGCATGGCCCGCGGCTCGGCTGCCGCGGCAGAGGCGGCTCGTGCCGCCGCCGAGGCGGGAGCCGGCGCGGCAAGCGTGCTCGCGGCCGCCGGAAGCGCCTGGGCCGATCGTGCCGGCGGCACCTCAGGCGCGATCTGGGGCCTTGGCCTTGCCGCCGCCAGCCGCCAGTTGGGCGACGAGACCGCACCCGATGCCGCAGCTCTCGGCCGTGCGGCCGAACAGGCCTTGCAGGCCGTGCAGTCGCTCGGGGGTGCCAAGCCCGGGGACAAGACGCTCGTCGACGCTTTTCATCCCTTCGTCACCTGCCTTTGTGCGGCTTTGGCGCAGGGCACCCCAGTTGCCGTGGCCTGGGCACAAGCCGCGGAGGCCGCGACCCGCGGTGCCGAGGAGACGGCGGCGCTGCTACCGCGCCTCGGCCGTGCGCGGCCGCTCGCCGAACGGAGCCGGGGCCATCGCGATGCCGGCGCCGTCTCCTTCGCGCTCTGCAGCCGCGTCGTCATGAAACAGATTGGAGAGACCGATGTCTGACACACCCTTCACCATCGTCCTTGGATGCGATGACGCCGGCATCCGATTCCGTGACGCGCTCGGCGCCGACCTGCGCAAGGATCCCCGCGTCGCCGCGGTCATCGACGTCGGCGTCGCCCATAACGAAACGACCGCCTATCCGCATATCGCGGTCACGGCTGCCCGGATGGTTCAGGAAGGCAAGGCCGACCGCGCTCTGCTGATCTGTGGCACGGGCCTCGGCGTCGCCATCAGCGCCAACAAGGTGCCCGGCATCCGCGCCGTGACGGCACACGACGTCTACTCCGTCCAGCGGGCAGTTCTGAGCAACAACGCCCAAGTGCTGTGCCTGGGGGAACGGGTGATCGGCCTTGAGCTCGCCCGTGCTCTGGTCAAGGAATGGCTTGCACACCGGTTCGACGAGACCTCCGCCTCCGCGGCAAAGGTTGCCGCCATTTCGGACTACGAGGCCGAAGCCGGCCGCTGACGCGCGGCCGTCGATCTCCACCCCGCCTCCGCTGGAGGCGGGGTTTTTTATTGTTTTAGCAAATTGATCCTGCCTTGCCGGTGAAACCCTCCCGAGGGCTCGCCGCATCGGACGGGTGTGCCGTAGCACCGCATCCGGTTGAGGGGCGACAACCGGCCCAGCCGCCCTCAGTTTTCCTCAGACCGGTTTTGCAGGGTAAGTGTCTTGAGACTCGCCGACGGGGCTTGCGAAGACTGAGAATCTGCATTACGGGCGGCGTCCATTGAACCCAGGACACGAGTTATGAGCAAAGCTTTCCTTGCCTCCGTTCTTCAGGAATCCCTCGACTGCACGGGCGTCGCCGCGAACCGCGCCGCGACCGCCCTGGTCGATGCCATCGTGCATCAGCTGAAGACGACGGGTGGCTTCACCCTCCCGTCCTTTGGCACCTTCACGGTGAAGAAGACGAAGGCCCGCAAGGCTCTGAACCCGCGCACCGGTGAGCCGGTGAAGGTGAAGGCCGGCAAGACCGTCCGCTTCAAGGCGAGCCCCTCGCTCAAGAAGGACGTCTGATCCGTTTCAGGATGAGGACAGGCTGAGCGCGGCCTACCGTTGCGGTCTCAGCCTGTCAGCGTACCCAAGGCGGCCCCGACCAGGACCGACCGTCGCAGTGGGCGAAAGCGTTCCGTCCAGTCGCTCGGACCAGGCTCCGCGATTCGCCTATAGCAAGAGATAATTCTCCGGCGTCAGTGGCTCCGGCACCGCTTTTCCGCCCACCACCTCGAGCACCGAGATTTCGATGATGCGCACCAGCGCATCGAGGGGAATAGCATTGTCCGTTTCCGCGAAAGGCGCCTGCAGCTCCTGACCCAAGCTGTCGAGGCCGAAGAAGGCGTAAGCGACGATCACCGCCACAACGGGGGTCGCGACTCCCAGCGACGTGACGAGACCAAAGGGCAGCAGCAGGCAAAAGAGCCAGGCCGTGCGATGCAGCAGCAGCGTATAGGCGAAGGGTGTGGGCGTACTGTCCAACCGCTCGCACGCCGCCTGGATGTCCGTCATCGCCTTCAACCGATCCGAGAAGAGGCGATAGAGAATGTCGCTCAGCCGCCCCCGCCGGAGAGCGGCGGCAAGCTCCGCGGATTGATAGCGCAGAACGCCATCCGCCATGCCTCGCCAACCCTTCAGCGCCTGCCACTCCATCGCTGGCAGCCATGCCTCGGCAGCAATGGGGTCCTGCTTGCGCAACTGGCTTCGCAGGGCATGAGCGAAGGCAACCGTGCGGTAGCCCATGCGGCGTGCCACCTCGGCATCCTCCGGCAGCAGCGCCGCCGCGTCCCGCAGAAAGGACCTCGCCTCCGCGATGAGCTGCCCCCACTGCCGGCGCGCTTCCCACCAGCGCTGATAACAGACATTGTTGCGGAACCCGAGGAAGATGGAGAGAGCAAGCCCTAGGACGGTAAAGGCCGGCAATGAGAGGCCTGAGAACAGGTCCGGCCGCCAAGCATGCAACAGCACCACACCGGCGGCGAGGACACAGACGGCCGCGAGTTCTCCCGCAATAGCCTTGAGGATGGACCCTCGCAGGATGAAGAGCAGGCTAAGGGCGCTGGGATGAGGGCGGACGATCATGATGCAACCTGAGCAAAAGGCGCCGGACCAAACCGAGGCTCGTGCGGCGACCCTCGCCATGCCACCACCCTATTATCTGGACCACTTCACGCAGGTCCTGGCTGGGGTGACGGAACGCTACGGCTTCCTGCTGGACGAGACCGAGCAGACCCATATGCGCCGCGTGACACAGCTGGAGCGTCCGGCCCGCCAGCTCTATGCGCGCCTCGTCAACCGCCGAGGCCCTTTCTTCCGCCTCGACAAGCTCGTCTACTCGGAAATCCCGTCCGTCGCCGAGGCCGTGGGCAGCCTTCAGGCGGAGGGGTTGGTGCTGGCCTGCGGCGCCGAGGAAGAGGAAGCGCTGGCTTGCTTCACCCTCTCCGAGTTGCAGGCACGGCTGCCTCGTGGTGTCGCGCCACAGGGTCTCCGGCGGGCAGACCTCCTCGGCCACCTCGCGGCATGGCCGGATCACCCCCCGTGGCGGGCAGAGCTGCTGCGGGATCATCCGGTGATCCGGCTGCATCCCGAGGACCCCTGGCCCTTTCTGCGCTTCCTCTTTTTCGGTGCGTTACGCGACAATCTGTCCGACTTGGTCGTCAAGGAACTCGGCTACGTGGTTCCCGAGGCGATCGCGACCGCGCAACTCGCCCCTATTTTTCCGAATCGCAGGGCTGCGCTCGATGCCTACCGCATGGCCTGTCTTTACGAGCGCTTTCGCAACCTGCGGGACATGCAGCCCGCCGAGGACACTCTGCTCTGGTGGCAAGCGCAGGGCGTGCAGAGAGAAGCCTTGACGGCAGGCCAGCTTATCCTCGACCGCCTGGTCGAACGGCTTGGGCGACGGCTGGAACGTGCGGGGGCAGTGTGCGAGGCCATCGCCCTGTATCGGACCAGCCCACAAGCGCCTGCCCGGGAACGCTTGGCCCGGCTTCTCATCAAGCAAGGTGCGACAGAGGAAGCCCAGGCGCTACTGTCCAGGATGACGGCGGACCCGACGAGCCCGCACGAAGCCTACGTCGCCTCGGAACTCCTGCGCCGCATGGCGGGCCATGCGGGCCGTAGCCCGGCCCGCGCCCGACAGAAGGATGGCCGCGTCACCCGTCTCACCACCACGGACGGCAGCGTAGAGCAGGCAACACTGTCCCATTACGCGCGCACAGGCTGGAGCGGCATCCACAGCGAGAACTGGCTGTGGAACGCGCTCTTCGGCAGCGTGCTGTGGGACATCATTTACGATCCCAGCATGGGCACGTTCCATTCGCCGCTGCAGGTGGCGCCGGCCGATCTCTACGACCGCGGCTTCTATGCGCGCCGGCAGGAGGCGATCGAGGCGCGCCTCATCGCCATCGCCGATCGCCGGCATAGCCGGCGACTGGTCGCGCAACGCCTGGATGAGAAGGCGGGCATCGCCAATCCCTTCCTGAGCTGGAGCGCGGAACTGGGTGACGTTCTGGATCTCGCCCTTGCTCGGCTGGAACCCGCGGCGCTTGCCGCCGTGTTGCGGCGCATGGCGCAGGATTACCGCCATCACAGCCGTGGCTTCCCCGATCTCTTGCTGTGGCGCGACGAGGAGTACAGCTTCGTGGAGGTGAAGTCGGAAAACGACCAACTCTCGCCGGAGCAGTATCACTGGCTCGCATTCTTCGACGCGAACGGCATTCCCGTACGGCTGGAGAACGTCCGGCGCGCGGCCCAGGCTGCAACCGCCGCACGCCCCAGCCGAACGGGTGTCGCCTGATCCCCTCCTTTCGGCGGAGGCGATCACCGAAAGGAGTGGCCCCGCTGATCCTTCCATGGATTTGCTGGCCCCTGGGCGCATCGCTACATAGGTCGTGAATTCCTGGAGGACTGAGACCCCATGGCACGCAAGCGCTACCTCGTGACCGGTGGAGCGGGGTTCGTCGGCAGCCACGTCGTTGCTGCCCTGCTGGATCAGCAGGCGGAGGTTGTCGTGCTCGACAATCTCTCGCTCGGCCATGCCGAAGCGGTTCTGCCCGGCGCACGGCTGGTGGTCGCCGATCTCGGCGATCAAGCGGCGGTGGACGCTCTGCTCGCTGACGGTCCCTGGGATGCCGTGTTCCATTTCGCGTCGCTGTCGCTCGTGGGCGAGAGCATGCGCCAGCCCTTCCGCTACCTCCTTGAAAATGGCCTGTTTGGCATTCGTCTCGTGGAAGCCTGCGTCCGTCACCGGATTCCGCGCTTCGTGCTCTCGTCGACCGCCAACCTGTTCGGCACGCCAGATCGCATCCCGATCGACGCCAGTTGCCGGATCGATCCGCACTCGCCCTATGGAGAGAGCAAGGCGATGATCGAGCGGGCGCTGCACTGGGCCGACGCGCTGCATGGGCTGCGTAGCGCCTGCCTGCGCTACTTCAATGCCGCAGGCGCCGACGCGCGCGGCCGGCTCGGTGAAGATCACGATCCCGAGACCCATCTCATCCCGCTCGCAATCGATGCCGTCCTCGGCCGCCGCCCGCCCCTCGCCATCTTCGGGGATGATTACGAGACGCCGGATGGCACCTGCATCCGCGACTATGTCCATGTCGAGGATCTGGCGGATGCGCATATCCGCGTCCTGGACGCACTCGATCACCGCAGCGTGCGCTACAATGTCGGAACTGGGCGCGGCCATTCGGTGAAGGACATCATCGCCTCGGTCGGCCGGATCGCCGGGCGGCCGGTCCCCGCCACCCTCGCGCCACGCCGGGCCGGCGACCCTGCGATCCTGGTCGCGGGTGCCGACACGCTGCGTGCCGAAACCGGTTGGGTGCCTGCTTATACAAAGCTCGACGATTTGGTGCGGACTGCGTTCGCGTGGCGGGAAAGCCACCCGCAGGGCTATCGCACGCCAAGCGCCACCCCCATTGCCAAAGCAAGCTGATCGGGGCGGGCCGCTCCGCTAGCCTCCCCTCTTGCGCAGAAGCGGGCTGCCGTGGCTATCTGCCCGCCGCCGCCTGTTCTCGCGGCCTGTAGCGGAGCGGAGCACCCTCTTGCGGCGCAGCCTCAATCTCAACTGGATTCGCAGCTTCGAGGCATCCGCACGCCTGCTCAGTTTCACCAAGGCGGCACAGGAATTGACTCTGACCCAGGCCGGGGTCAGCCAGCACATCCGGATGCTTGAGGAACAGTTGGGGGAGCGGCTCTTCACCCGGCTACCCCGCGCCGTGCGCCTGACGGATG
Organism: Acidisoma sp. 7E03; assembly: GCF_054665075.1. NCBI lineage: Bacteria > Pseudomonadati > Pseudomonadota > Alphaproteobacteria > Acetobacterales > Acidocellaceae > Acidisoma > Acidisoma sp. 7E03. The sequence continues at coordinate 201,433 of NZ_BAAFHE010000002.1, read as the reverse complement.
CGGGTGAGGCCTATCTGCGGGTGGTGCGCGAAAGCCTCGACCGTCTGAAATTCGGCACTTCGGATATTTTCGGACCTGGCGAAGAGGGGCGCGTCCGTCTCCGCGTTGACCCGGGATTCGCTGCCTACTGGCTGGCGCCGCGTCTGGGCGGATTCCTTGCCGAATTTCCCGATATCGCGCTGCATGTCTCGCCCACCATCGGCGGGGTGGACACGGATTGGGACGAATACGACCTCGAAATCAGCCAGGAGCGCGACCGCGCCGCCGGCGTCGATGCCATCGTTCTCGTGGGTGACACCATCTTTCCCGTCTGCGGACCCGCCCTTGCTGCGGCGCTCCACAAGCCGGAGGACATCCTTCATCAGCGCCTTCTGCACCAGCCAGGCGATGGAGAGAACTGGGCGGAATGGTTTCGGCTCTCGGGCATCACCACGCGCCCGGCGACACCGCTCATCGAGGTGGAATCCCTGCCTACGGCTCTTGCCTTCGCCGAACAGGGACTCGGCGTCACCTTAGCCCATGCGTCGCTGGTGGCGTCCTTGCTGGAGACCGGGCGTCTCGTCCGTCCCTTCCCGAGCCCACTGGAGATCATCGGAATTTTCTATCTCATCATGCCAGCGGCGCATCCGCTGCGGCGGCAGGCGCGGCTCTTCCGCGACTGGATTCTTGCGCTGGAGACGACGGAGGCAGACCCGCCGCCAGCCGCCTGACGGTAGGAGCGATGACGGGTCAGTACCCGTCCAGATCCTGCCGGGCCAGACGGTAGATGGCGCTGGCCGCCGCCTCGAGGCTTTGTCCCGGATTGTCCTCACACTGACGCACGAGGCCGTTCACCGCCTGGGACGAGGCCAGCATCCGGTCGGTGATCGGCGGATGGCCGCTCGCCATGGTCTGCTGGTCCATGCTGCGCCACGTCCCGACGACGACCGCAAGGACGCTGTTGGCTTCGATCGTCGGGTGATAGTGGATCCGCTCGATCGCCTGGCCACAAGTGGTATCCATCGCGGCGGCGGCAACCGGCGCTCCGGCCAAGCACATGGCGAAGACACACAATTGGAGGATGGTAGGACGTGTCATGTCGTCTCCACACGACGCAGCGTCCGGGTATCGCCCGCCGCAGCTGCAGCCTAGCGAAGACGCCTTGACGGAAGCTGAAGCCGCGCCAGACGGTGGCGCGAAGCGCCACTCAATCGCGCCAGCGGCTCAGCTTCGGGACGGGGAAGCCATCCGCGGCCAGGGAGCGCAGGATGATATGACGGATCGAGGCGCCGGTCTCCGCTGACCTCTGTCGCAGAGCATCCCTCGTCTCTTCCGGCACGAGAATTTGCATGGGGAATTGCGTGATCGTCTGGCGTTTCCGCCGGGCACCGTCCTCCGCCGCGTCGCTTTCCGCGACCATGACGGGAGAATCGGCGCCACCCGTCTGAGCGTCAGAGAGCGGGCGGCAATCGGATTCCTCATTCCTCCGCACGGTGGTCTCCTCTCGGTGTTCAGATATCCAACTCTATCTTCGAGGCGCTGCCGCAGAGTTTTCCGAAAAATGATCGATTCACCGAAATCGACCTGCCGGGCGCAGGCGCGCAGTTCATGCGGCCGCCGATCCAGCCGAAGATGCGGCGTCTTCCGCAGCCTTGGCCATGTCGATGTCGCTCAGCCGCGGTGGCCGTGGCTTCTCCCCTTCCCCGCGCTGCGCGCGCCACTGCTGCAGCCGCCACACATAGGCGAGCACTTCCGCACAGGCACGGTAGAGGGCGACGGGAATGTGCTCGTCCGGCTCCACGTAACGGTAGACGGCGCGCGCGAGGGGTGGCGCCTCGACGATGGGAATGCCGTAGCTACGTGCCTTGGACAGAATCTCCAACGCCAAGAGATCAGCGCCTTTGGCGAGCAGAACGGGCACCGCATCCTGCCCGCGCCGGAAGCGCAGGGCCACGGCGATATGCGTGGGATTGGTGACGACGACCGAGGCTTCGGGGAGCCGCCGCATCTGCCGGCTGCGGGCAATCCGGCGCGCGGCCGCGCGCTGCCGCTGTTTGATGTGGGGATTGCCCACCGCCTCCTTCATCTCGTCCCGCAACTCCTGGTCGGACATGCGGTGGCGCCGCCGGAACAGCCAGATCTGCAACGCCAGGTCCGCAGCCGCAATGAAGGCCAGAACGACAGCGACATTGGTAAGCACGTGCAGGGACGTGGCGATAACCGCTTGACCCACACCCTGCCGGTAGGCGGCCAGCGAGACGAAGGCAACCTGCTCCGACTGCAGGCTCACTGCCGCAATGGCGCCAATGGCCACGAACTTGATCAGGGATTTGGCCGTCTCCGTCAGACCAGAGGCGGCGAAGAGCTCGCCCAGCCCGGCGAAGGACAGAATTTTCTCGAACTTCGGCATCAGTGCCGCGACGGAAAAGGTCCAGCCACCGAAGAGCCCGCCGACGAGAATCGACAAGCCGGCGATCAAACCCAGGATCGGAAAAAGATGACTCATCACGGCGATCGCCCAGCCGCGGGCGAGGGTGAGATTGCCGCTACCGGCTTGGGTGAGCGCCGTTTGCACCACCAGCCGAATGTCGCCGCCCACGACGGCCGCGAGGTTAAGCGCCGCCGTCACCACCAGAATGATGGTGGCAGCACGCGGCAGGTCGACGGAGCGGAGAACATCGCCCCGCTCCGCCGCCTGGCGCAGGCGCCGCTCCGTTGGCGCGTGCTTCCGTTCTTCGTCCGATCCTTCAGCCATGACCCAGCATCGCCGCGACGGCGCGCGCGGCGACATCCGAGAGGCGCTGAACGGCTCCCTGAAAGGCTACCAGCGAGGCCGCCAGGGTTGCGAGCCCTGCCAGGATGAGGGCGGGAAAGCCGATGGTGAGAAGATTGAGCTGCGGGGCAAAGACCGTCATTAGTCCGACGGTGAGATTGACGCAGAGTGCCATGGCGAGAACGGGAGCGACCAGGGTCACCCCACTCGCGATGATCACGCCACCGAACTGCGCCAGCTGCGCCCAGCCAGTGAAGGCAAGACCAGCGGTGCCCCCTTGAAAGGAGTGCGCGACCGCCGCGAAGAGCCAGAGCGGACCGCCCAGCATCACGAAGCCGATCAGCCCGAGCCAGAACATGAGGTCATACAGCGCTTGCGTCTGTCCCTCCGCCTCCCGGAACTGGAGGACGGCGAAGCTGAGGCCGATCGAGAGCCCGGCGATCTCTCCTACGGCTGCAATCGCACTTATCACGATCTGCCCGGTGAGACCGATGGTGGCGCCGACCGCGATCTGAATCAAGCCCTGCAGGATCGCCGGCGCCGGCGCGCCCGGGAAGGGCGGCAGGTCGGGCAACCAGACTGCCAAGGCGGCGGCACAGCCCAGGACCATCGCGGCTTTCACCTGTGCCGGAATGAGCGCCGAGTTAAACAGCGGGGCGGTCAGGAACAGTCCGGTCAGTCGCAGGAAGGGCCAGAGGAAGGCCCCGAGCCAGGTCAGCACCTGATGCGCGGTCAGTTCCATGTCTGATGCACGAACGCGCCTGCATTCCCGATCCAGACCGCGGCCAGGTGGCTCATCCGCGTGAAGGCGCCGAAGGCGCCGGTGAGCGCGAGCAAGATGACGAGGAGGGTGCGCGGCAGGAGGCTGAGCGCCATGTCTTCCAACTGGAGCACGGCCTGCACGGCGGCAATGAGGATCGCCGTCACCAACAGCAGGACGATGATGGGCGTGACCGCAGCCAGCATAGTCGCAAGGGCCTGGCTGAACAGCGTCAGATAGAGCGGCATCGGTCAGCCTCCCACCCCGAGGAAACTATGCGCGACTGACCCAAGTAGCAGCGTCCAGCCATGGATGGAGACGAACATCAGCAGCTTGAGAGGGAGAGAGATCAACGTTGGCGAGACCATGATCATGCCGAGAGACATGAGGATGGAGGCGACGGCGAGGTCGACCAGGACGAAGGGGACGTAGATCAGAAAGCCGATTTGAAAGGCAGTTTCGAGCTCGGAGGTGGCGAAGGCCGGCACCAGGATGGTCAGCGGGACGTCCTGCGGGCTCGCGAAACGTCGGCCACTGAGATCGACGAAGAGATGCAGCGGCTGCTTTCTCGTCTGGTCCAACATGAATTTCTGGATGGGCGGTACCGCTGCCTGCACCGCAGACTGAAAGTTCATCTCTCCGGCAAGATAGGGCTGGATGACCTCTCTCTGCTCCTCCGCGATCACGCCGCGCATGACGAAGACGGTCAGCGCCAAGGCCAGGGCGGCCAGCACCATGTTGGGCGGCGTGCTCTGCAGGCCGAGCGCCTGCCGAAAGATCGAGAGCACGATGATGATCCGGGTGAAGGCGGTCATCAGCAGCAGGATGCCGGGCAGGAAGGCGAGCCCGGTGATGATCAGTAGAGTTTGGACGTTGAGCGAGTAGGTATCGCCCTTGCCGTTGGGCGTCGCCGTTAGCAGGGGAATGCCGTCTACCGTCGGAAAGGAGGGCGCCGGTTCAGCCGCAGGCGTCTGCGCCGCCTGACTCTGCTCCGTCGTCTGGGACAGTGCCTGCGCCTGAGCGGGGATGAGCGGCAGCAGGAGCAGCAGCGCCGTCAGGCCGACGCAGATGATCCGACCCAGCTTGGCCAGACAACCCAAGCGAGACACGGGCAGCGGCCGCCTCATGCTCTGCGCTCGGAGATCGACGCTGCGGTCTCGGCAGACGGCGCGGGCGAAGGCCAGACGCCAAGCCGCGTGAGGCCCGACCGGTTGACGCCGATGAGGAAACGCCGCCCGTCCACCTCGACCAGTTGCAAGGACGTCTGCGCGCCAAGGACGCGGCTCGACAGCAGGCGGATCGCCGGCCCCTCCCCGCCCTTGCCGAAGACACCGCTTGCCAGCCGTCCGTTTCGTTGCAGACGCCGCGCGAGGAGGAAGGCCACGCCGAGGACAGCCAACACCGCCGCGAGCGAAAGGACGGACGAGAGAGCGGCGCTGGCCTCGCTTCCCGCCATGCTCAATCCTGCGTCACCAGATTGGTGATGTAAGCCGCAGTGAAGGGCGCCGTGCTGAGACTGCCATTCTGCACCATGACGGTGTTGACGATGGTCAAGCAGCTCTTGGTCAGATCGACGCGGCTGCGCTGGTCCTGCAGGCTCTGCGTCGTCTCGTTCATCAGCCGCGTGATGATGGCCGATTTGATGATGGGCTGGAGTTCCGCGAAAGAGAGGATGGCGGCCTGATCGAAGGTGGAGAATTTGATGGAAAAGCTGACATAGGAGGTTGCCGCGGCACCCGGCTGCGGCGGCAGGCTGACGGTGACGTCTGAAAGGTCGGCAAAGAGGATCTTCTTCTCCGGTTCCTTCTTGACCTCCACCTTGGCCGGCGCAGCCGCCCCTCCATGGGGTGCGGCGCCGCCGATGAACTTCATGAAGCCGATGGCGCCACCCGCCCCGATCAGAATGGCGATGATGGCCGTCAGGAGAAGAGGCAGGATTTTTTTCATCGTCTTCTCATCCCGTCCAGCCGCTTGGCCACCGCTCGCGCCGCCTCATTGCACCGCCTGGAGCAGGCTCTGAAACATCGTTCTGACACTGGCGATCACCTGCGCACTCGCCTGGAAGGCTTGCTGATACTGCGTGAGCAACACCGCCTGCTGGTTGAGATCGACACCGGCAACCGCTTGCAGATTGGTCGTCGCCGTCGTCACCTGGGCCGTGGTCGCCGCCTTGATTTGCGTCGCCTGATTCGCTTGGGTACCGAGGTCGCTCGTCAGATTGACAAAAGCCTGTTGCATCGAGCCTTGGCTGGTGCCTTGGCCAGCCGTCCACAGCGACTGCATGCGCGTCGCGTTGCTGCCGCTGCCGGAGCCGCCCGTCGTCAACGTCAGCACATCCCCCGCGACGGGCGATCCTGACACGGGCAGTTGCCAATAGGTTCCTGCCGCAGCGCTAGTGCTGGGATAGGCGATGGCGAGCGTCGTCGTCGGATTGGTGCCGCTGAGACTGCCGCTCGTGATCACCGTTGACGGGTCGGCCGTCGTCGTCACGTTGAAATTCGTCGCCGAGGTGAAGACCAGTTGCAGGCTCTGGCCGAAGTAGCTCGCCGGGATCGTCGTCGCCCCACTGGCCGGACTTGCCGTCACGCTGCTGCTACCCGTGCTCAGCGTGCCCCCGTTGCTGTTGACCACGGTTCCGTTGGCTTGCAGCTGCCCAGGGGTCCCGACATAGGGATCGGCCGCCGCAATGGCGTTGACGTCGGCAGTCGCGACGGAGATGGCCGAAGCCGCGGCAGGCGCGGGATCGAGTTGGAAGCTGTCTCCGTTGGCAGGTGCGCCGGAGACCGACAGGGTCATCCCGGCGAAGCTCAGGCTGCTGCCGGTGCCGAGCGTGTAGCTTTGCTGGCTCGCCTGATCGAGGGCGGTCCAGCCACCACTGCTGCTATAGGTGAGCGTGAAGGGGCCACCATCCGCGGGGAGGCTTGCGGGATCGCTGATTTGCGCGGTCACGGCCGCCGTACCGCCATTGCTGACGGCCGCGGTGACGCTCGGTGCAGGAATCGAAAACAAAGCCGCCCCTTGTGCGCCGCTCGGCGTCAAACCCTGCGCTTGAGCGGTATTGACTTCGCTTGCGAAGACGACTGCGAGACCGTTGAGGCTCTGCTGCGCCGCGGCGCCCGATTGCCAGGCCGCAAGATTGGCGCCGATTTGCCCATCCTCAGCCTCGACCGTCAGGGGCGATTTGCCCGTGCCCACGGTTATGCTTGGCGCCGTGCTCGGGGTGCCGGCATTCAGCGTCAGGCTTTGCGCGCCAGCCTGGTTCAGCAGCACGGTGCCCCCTGCGGCGACCATCACCTGGCCGCTGCCCCCCAGAGACACGACGTTGACCGGCAGGAGGTTGGAGAGGCTACCGAGCGCCGCCTCCTGCTGATCCAGGAGGCCGGGATTGTTGGGGCTGGTCACGAGACCTTTGTTGATCGAGGCGAGTTGGGCGAGCAGCCCGTTGACCTGGGAGACGTTGCCCTGCAGAGCGGTGACCGCGCCACTCTGAACCGTCTGGATGGAGGCAGTGGCGCTTTGGAAGGCGCCCGACACCGTCTGAGCATCCGAAAGGACGGTTTGCCGCTGGGCAGCGCTCGTCGGGCTTCCCGCCAGCGTGCTCATGTCCAGAAAGAACTGGTTGATCCGGCTCTGGACGTTACCGTTGTTGGTGACGGCATTGGAGATGTTGGTGAGCGCCGTGGAGGACACGCTGGCCGCTTGCGCCGCGCTGGTGGCATTGCGCAGGACGCCTGCGGCAAAAGCGTCCGCCGCCCGGCTGATCGCGGATTGGACACCATTGCCCGGGCTACCCGGCGTATGGTTGACGAGAGTCGTCGTCGCGACGCTCTGCACCGCATAGCCAACCGTCGTCTGATTGGCAACGTTCTGCGACACCGTCGCGATGCCCTGCTCAAAAGCCTGGACACCTGTCTGGGCAATGTCGATCGCCCCGATCAAACCGCTCATACGCAGCCTCCCTTCACCACATCCCTTCATTCGAAGGCAGCCAGGCGGACCTGACGTGGATCAGGGTGCCATCAGCGCGTCATTCTCGCCGATCGCGCTTAACATTTTACTCATGAGAGATGACCGAGCGATGGACACGATTTTCGCGGCATAGGCCGTGTCAGTCGCGTAGCCCCCAGCCTGCAAGGCATGAGCGAAACCTTCGACCGTCTTCTGGCCCAGGACGTTTGGAAAATTTTCACGAATGAGGCGCACGTAATCGGCAATGCCGCCTTGCGCATTTGCATAATCGCGGAACTGCGCAGTCTGCGGCACCAGCACGCCGTTCACCACTTCATGGGTCGCCCGCAGGCTGGAAGCCTCGCTGCCATCGGACTTGATGCCGAAAAGGTTGTTGCCGGGAGAGGCCGAGCCCCAACCGGTCTCCAGCGCCGTCTGAGCCAGCACGCCGATGGCGGGCACGTCGAGCAGCGAAGCCGCGATCTTGATGGCAGGCCAAGCAGCACGAGTGAGATCCTCGGCGCTGCGGATCGTCTCGATATCGGGAGGCGCGATCTTGAGTCCATCCTCCTGCGCGGAAGTAGCAGTGGCCGTACCCGGTGCACCATGCCCCAAAGCCAGAGGCAGAAGCGGGTGATCGAGGGCTGGCGCCGCGGCGCCATGATCGAGCTGGCGCAAGACCGCGTCCACCAGACCACCGCTGTATTTCCCGAAGTCGGACTGCGCAATCTCCCACAGGAACATGCCGCCGTAAGTGTCGCCCCCAGGTCCGAGCGACGCTGAGTCCAAGCCGTTTTTGCTCATCTCGGAGAGCATGTTGTACCACAGCATGCCAACCATGCGGCGGGCCTGCGCGGCCCGCGCATCCATAGGCGCCACCCCAGCCTGGCTTTGCAGCGACGTAGCGGACGCACCAGCTGGCTGCACGGCCGTCATCAGAAGACCTTGACCTTGCCGTTGATCGCACCCGCCAGTTTGAGCGCTTCGATGATGGCGATGAGGTCCGTCGGCGTCGCACCCACTGCATTGAGCGCCTGGGCGACCTCCGCCAAGGTGGCGCGCTTTGGCAGATAGACGACGTTCGCCTTGCCCTGTCCTGCCTGCACCACGGTGTTCTGCACTGCCTGCGTGGTGCCATTGCTGAAGGGTCCCGGCTGGCTCACCGCATTCTGGTTCTGAATGCTCACGGTCAGATTGCCGTGCGAGACCACAGCCGGCCCGAGTTCGACACCCGCATTCATGACGATGGTGCCACTTTGAGCATCCACCACGATGGTCGGCTCTTCGCTGACCGGCACGATCGGCAACGACAAGACCTGCGCGATGAAGCCGACGCTGCTGGCGTCCCCATTCTGCAGATCCACCTCGCCAGGCGACACGGCACTCGCCGTGCCGTAGCCGAAGCGCCGATTGATCACGTCCGCGATCGTTTGGGCCTGCTGGTAGCCGGGTGAATCGAGAATGAGCTGCGTCTGGCCGGCGCGTGCATAGCTCGCCGGAATCGCCACCGACATGATGGCGCCCCCAGGCACGGAGCCGACCGTTGGCACGTTGGTCGTCGTGCTATTGCCATTGGAACTGGCGGCAAAGCCGCTGACCAGAAGCGGACCCTGCGCCTGGGCGAAGACCTGGCCGTTGCCGCCGCGCAGCGGAGTGGGAAGCAAGACTCCGCCATGGAGAGAGGCGGCATTCCCGACAGCGGAAACCACCACGTCCACATGCTGCCCCGCCGCCGTGAAGGGCGGCACCTCGGCCGTCACCATGACGGAGGCGACGTCGTTCGGCTGCATGAAATTGACGTTGGTCAGCGTGATGCCCATGTTGCGCAGCATGTTGAGGATCGTCTGCTGCGTATAGGGCACCTGGGTTGTCTGGTCTCCCGTTCCGGCGAGCCCGACCACCAGCCCATAGCCGTAGAGCTGGTTGGAGGGCGCGCCCGCAACCTTGACGAGGGAGCCGACGGTGGTGACGGGCGCCGCCTGCGCGGGCATTCGCCCGAGCAGCATCAACGCCAGTGCCATGCCGGTCAGAAAGGCCAGATTTTGTCGAGGACTTGTTGTAATAGCGGCACCTGATGCGCATCGTTGACGGGACCATTCCCGACATACTGAACATTCATTCCGGCGACGTTGTTCGAGCTGATCGTCGCGTTTGCGGTAATATCCTGCGGGCTCGCGTAGCCGGTTACCACGATGGCCGTAACGTTTCCGTTGATGTTGACGTTCGTCCGTCCTTCGAGCGCCAGGATTCCATTGGGATCGACGCGGGTGACCACCGCCTCGATCGAGCCGGAAATTGCATTGCTCGCGGCTTCCGTACCCGTCCCGGTATATTTATTGGCGGAAGAGGTGGTGATGGTCGGCGAGAAGGGCGTCCCTGCCAGGCTGCCGAAGTTGAGCGGCACACCAAAGAAGCTGGTAACGGAGTTCGACACCGTGCCGCTACGGCTGAGCGTGGTCGCGTCGTTGTTCGAAGCCGTCGTGGTCGTGACGATGTCGATCGCCACCAAATCGCCCGGCCGCCAGTCGCGTTTGGGCTCGTAGAGCGAGCCTGAACTGCCGACAGGGAAAATGGAACCGTTCTCCGCCACCGGCCCGCGAGACGCGGCGATCGGAAACTGCGTCGCCGGCACGAGAGACCGGTTGCTCGGCGCCTGCGTCGCGCATCCTGCCAGGAGGGCTGCGCCGCAGAACGCGACCATAGGCCGCCACAAGGAGACGTGGCCGGACGACACCGCTCAGAGCCTTCACGCGCCAGCCGCGGCTTGCGCCAGATAGGAGAGCTGATTGTCGACGGCGCCGACCACCTGCGTGCCGAGCTGGTAGGCGCGTTCGGCCGAAATCATGTTGACCATGGCGCGCACCACGTCGACGTTGGAGGCTTCGAGGTAGTTCTGATTGATCGAGCCGAGGCCGTTGCTTTGCGGCGCGCCCGCCGTCGCCGTGCCGCTCGAGGTCGTGGCGGCGAACAGGTTGTCACCCAGCGGCTGCAGCCCTTGGGGATTGACGAAGCTTGCCAGCTGAAGCTGGCCAAGCTGGCTCGCCGTCTGGGAACCTGGCAAGGTGACGGAGACCGTGCCATCCGTGCCGATCGTTACACTCGTCGCATTGGACGGGATGGTGATGTTCGGCAGAACCTGATAGCCACTCGAAGTCACGAGCTGTCCGCTCTGGTTGAGCTGGAAGCTGCCATCGCGGGTATAGGCAGTCTCCCCGCTCGGCAGAACGATCTGAAAATATCCGGACCCGTTGATCGCAAGATTCAGCGGGTTCCCCGTGCTAGTGAGAGAGCCTTGGGTCAGCACGGCCGCGATGGCCGCCGCCTTCACCCCGGTGCCGAGTTCGAGGCCGGACGGATAGACCGTCTGTCCCGTGGACTGGGCGCCCGGCTGAATCCCGTTTTGATACAGCAATGTCTGGAACAGCGGCGTCTCGGCCTTGAAGCCGGTGGTGTTCACATTGGAGAGGTTGTCGGCGATGGTGTCCATCATCAGCTGGCTGGCTTGCAGCCCCGTCGCCATCGTATCGAGCGCGTGGTCCATGCCGGTTATCCTTGAGCGAGCAGGGTGTTGAGAGCCGAGCTATCCGAGGCATAGCTCTTCATGAGCTGCGTCTGCAGCTGATAGGAGCGGTTGGCATCGATCATATCGACCATGCCGCGCACGGGATCGACATTGCTGCCATTGAGATAGCCCTGTGCGACGCTGCCTTTCGTCGCAGGTTGCAGCCGGTTGGGATCAGGGGGCGCGAAGAGAGCCCCGCCCAACGCCGTCAGGGTTCCGGGGGGCGTCGCGACGAGGAAAATCTGTCCGTAGCTCTGCGTCTGCCCCGGCTGGGTCGGCGAGATGCCGGAAATCGTCCCATCGGACCCGATCGTCATGCTCGATAGCGCCGGCAGGCTGACCGGCGCGCCATTGGCACCCAGAACGGGGTTGCCGCGACTGTCCGTCAGTAGACCGTCCACGGAAAGCTGCAGAGCCCCATCCCGCGTCAGTGCCAGCCCCCGAGGAGTCTGCACAGCGAGCCAGGCGTCGCCACCGAGACCGAGATTGAGCGGATCTCCGGTCTTGACGAGCGCGCCTGGCTGGGTGTTCGGGCCGGGTGTGAGCGCCACGACGTCGGCCCCAGAAGGGGCGTTGCCGCCCACATAAGGTGCCGCCTCGGTCATCGCCTGCACCGCCTGATAGCCGGTGGTCTGGATATTGGCGAGATTGGCCGACAGCGCATCCATGCGGGCGCCGATCGCCTGCAACCCCGCCATGGCGGTGTAATAGGCGTCCATGCTCATGGCTTAGATCTGCGTCAGCTTGGTGAAGTTCTGCTGTTCGGCCTGCAGCTCCGTCGCATTGGCCTGATAGGCCTGCTGATACTGGATGAGGTCGACCAGTGAATCCGAGGTCGAGACATTCGATCGCTCGAGATTGTTGCTCAGCAATGTGCCGGCCTGACCGGCACCCGGCACGTTGACGACCGCCGTCCCGGACGTCGTCGTCTCGCCATAGAGATTGCCCGTCAGCGATTGCAGCCCCTGCGGATTGATGAAGTTCGCAAGGCCGAGGGTTCCGGCGGACTTGGTCTGGCCATTGCTATAGGTCGCCTGCACCTCGCCATTCGCAGAGATGGTGGCGCCGGTATAATTGCCCGGCGCATAGCCATCATTCGTCGTGCCGGCGATGGCGAAGCTCTGCGCGCCGAGCGTCGTGCCTGTGAAATTGAAGGCGACTGAGGACGCCGCAGAGCCATTGTTCCAGTTGACGGCGAGGGTCGCCGGGCTGCCACCGGTCAGCGCGCCGCTGCTGCTGAAGGTCAGGTTGGTGAGCAGCGCCGGCGCGCTGATGACCGTGCCCGCGGAAGACACTGGCTCGGCATAGACGTTCCAACTCGGTGTCCCGCCGGCGGTGGCAGGGGCCTCCTGCTGGAAGTAGAGATTGACCGAATTGGCATTGCCGAGGGAATCGTAGGTGACGACGGAGGTCGTCTCGTTATAGGTCGTGGTATCGCCGGGCACCGGCGTCACCGGCGTGGCGAAGGTGCTGTCGGCGGAGTCGAGATTGACGGTGAGTCCGAGCTTCGCCGTGGCGTTCGCCGCAATGGCGCCGGTATTGACGGTGATCCCCTGCAATCCCCCCGTCTGCCCCCCGGTCGAGCTCGCGGCATAGCCGAGCACCGTGGCCCCCGTCGCCGTCACCAACTGACCAGAGGAATTCAGCTGGAAGGAGCCATCGCGGGTATACTGCGTCGTCCCGTTGTTGTTGATGACGAAGAAACCATCCCCCTGAATCGCCGTGTCCAGGCTGTTCCCCGTCTGCACATCGGTTCCCTGGGTGAAGTTCGTGTCGATCCCAGAAGATTGCACGCCGAGCCCCGGCACGTTTCTCTGATTGACCGGGTAGATGGTCGAGAACAGCGCGAGCTGCCCTTTGAACGCGGTCGTGTTGGCGTTCGCCAAGTTGTTGGAAACGACGTTGAGACCGGTCTGAGCCGCGGTCAGGCCCGAAAAGGCGGTGTCCAAACTCATGACGTGCTGGCTCCCAGTACGGATTGAACGGAGGACAAGGGAATGGGGCTCGCTTGCTCTTGAAGATTGAGGCTGGTGGTCGATCCTGCGGCATTGACGCCGGCCACCGTGTAGACGGTGTAGGGGGTGGCGGAGACGACGGAGCCGTCGGCCGCCGCGGCGCTGATCTGATAGCTATAGGTCGTGCCGGCCGTGCCACCGCCCCAGCTGAAGCTCTGCTGGCCTGCCTGCAGGGCGCCGAGATGCTTGGTTGCAGCGACCGTCCCGTCTGGCGCCAGGATGGTCACCGTCACCGTTTTGGCCGCGCCCGCCAGGCTGAAGGCACCGGTCGCCTGGCCACCGCCATTCGGCACGAGATCGTTGCCATTGACCGCCACCTGCTTGCCGACGAGCACCGCCGACTGCGCAAGCTGCGCCGCCGCCGCGCTGGTCTGAATCGTGCTGACGGTCGCGTTCAGCTGGTTGATGCCGGTGACGGTGGAAATCTGCGCGAACTCCGAGGCGAGCTGCGTCGGATCCGCCGGAGAGGTCGGCGATTGCGATTTGAGCTGTGCCGTCAGCAGCTGCAGAAAATCCGTCTGCGTAAGAGAGGCGGCGGCCGAGCCTGCGCCGGCCGTGCTGCCGCTCGTATTGGCGGTCATCGAAGCCGCCGTGCTGGCGGATGGAACCGCGAGACTGACCATCAGGACACCTGAAAGCTGTTCAGCATCTGCTGATCGACGCGGCTCGCCTGTTGGAGAACGGCGACCGAAGCAGCATAGCTGTTGGAGGAATTGATGAGATCGACCATCTGCCCGACTTGGGAGACGTTCGAACCGGTGACATAGCCGCTCGCATCCGCATAAGGACTGCCGGGTTCGTAGTTGCGCACCGGCGGCGCATTGCTCAACACCGTACCAGCGATACGAACGCCGAGGCCACTTGCGTCCGACCCGGCACCCGCTCCGGGCTCGAACGCGACCTCCTGCGTCGCCTGGGTGCCGACCGGGGCCGCCTGGAAGACAAGTTCATGCGCGCGATAGGGTTGCTGCCCCGGCATCGCAACGGAATCCACATTGGCGAGATTCGAGGCGATGACGCCGATGCGGGCGTTCTGCGCCGCAAGCGAGGACCCGACGATCGAATAGATATCCGCCATGTCACACGCCTCCCGGGTTCGGCCGAAGCGCACCGATGAGATCCGCCGTGGATTGATGCAGGAAGATGGCCGCGCCTGTCATGCGCTCGGCATTCTGTGCAGCCTCGATTCGCTCGCCATCGAGCGAGACGTCGTTGCCGTCAAGGGTGACGGTACTCGCTTGCCGATAGAGGGGATCCACTGCACTGGCCGAGGTGAGGCTGCCGTCCAGCATGCCTGCCAAGGCAGCGGTAAAGTCGATGTCGCGCGCCTTGAATCCGGGCGTATCGGCATTCGCGATGTTGTTGGCGACAAGCGTAGCACGCTGCTGCCCGGCATCGAGAACACCGCCGTAAAAGTCGATGAAACTGACCTGCATCATCACGCCTCTGTCCGCACCTGAACCATCCGCCGATATCCTCTTACCGGGCATCGTGCGTCGATCTTGCTTTACAATTTACTCATCATCCGTCCGAATTTAGGTGGCCGTCGGTGGCATTCATAGTTCAGCAATATTCATGCATTCCGCCTCTTTCATAGGCACGGTCTTGGGCGATTTTCAACCGGAATGATCGCATGAATGTGCATGAATTTTCATTGGAAACCATTTGTTCATCTCTGCAGGCTTAAGAAGACGCTCCCGCATATAGCAGCAGTTTTTGGGAGGGCGGCGATGGCGCGATTGACCTTACATCTCTATGCCATGCCTGCCGACGTCTCGTCGCTCTGACCGGTACGGTGTCATGCTGAGCAGCGGAATTCCCTCTCTGTCCGCCATCGTCGGCACCGCAGGCGATGCCGGCAGCTCGACGCCTGCAGTGCCGGGCGCGAGCACGGCCAGCGACTTTCTGGGCATGGTGGATGCGGCCCTCCGCACCGTCAGCGCGGACCAGAATGAAGCGGCCGGCGCTCAGTCCCGCTTCGTCACAGGCGCACCGGGCGCAACCCTGGCACAGGCTTTGGTCGCAAGCGACCGGGCGGAGGTTGGCTGGAACGCCACCGTGGCCGTACGCAATGAGATCGTCTCGGCCTACCAGTCGATCATGAGCATGCAGTTCTAATGCCCGACTGGCGGAAATTTCTGGCCCAGATCCAGGGCTTCGCCGCACGTGTTCCGCGGCTGGCCTGGGCAGCTGGCGGGGTGGTCGGGCTCGCTCTGGCCCTCACGCTCTATCTCGAGATGAGCGGACCGGGCTATGCCGCCCTCTACGAAGGCCTCACCCCGGCGGAGGGCGGCAAGGTCATCGCGGCACTCCAGAAGCTGGGCATTCCCTACCAATTGCGAGCAGCCGGCAACATCATCCTGGTGCCGAGCGACCAACTGGCGGCCGCACGGCTGCAGCTCGGTGCTCAGCAACTGCCGGGCACCACGGCAGCCAGCGCCTGGGACAAGGTTGAGTCGGCACCGATGACGGCCTCCGACCTGGCCCAGACGACGATGGCGACACAGGCCTTACAGGCCTCGCTTCAGGCGACGATCGAGGGCCTCAACGGTGTGCGCAGCGCGGAGGTCTTTTTGGCGACGCCCCGCGATACGCCCTTCCTCGCTGATCAGCCGAAACCGAGCGCGGCGGTCATCATCGATGCGGCGGATTCCGATGCGGAGACGCTCGGACCCGCGATCGCGCATCTGGTCGCCGGCGCGGTGCCAGGTCTCGAGCCGGCGCAGATCAGCGTGACCACGACCAATGGGGTCCGCGCCTATCCTGTCAACGACAGCAAGACCTCGACCGCCACGCAGTTCTCCACCATTGCCCTGGTGGAGAGTGATGCGAGCCAAAGGGTCTCTCGCCTGCTCGCCCCCATCCTCGGAACTGGGCACTATCGCATCGCAGCCTCGGCCGACGTCGATTTCACCCAGAGCCAGACCCACGAGACCCTCTATGGCCCCGGCCAGATGGTGTCCCGCGAAGATCGCAGGGACAGTACGCAGATCGGTGCGCCAGATCTCGCCATGGGCATTCCGGGTGCCTTGTCAAACGAGCCGCCGGCGGCAACGGCGGCAACGGCCCCCACCATTCCGCCGACCACGGCACAGCCGCCGCCCGCGACGCCGACGCCGCCGGCCGGAACCACCGGCGCGGCCGGGACCGCGGCGGCGACGGTGACCAAGCCGGAAACGCCCCCTGAACCTCGGCGCACCACGTCTTCGTCCTCTCAGGCCTATCTGACGGATACGCGTGTCAGCGACATCAATCCACCGGAATGGCGCGTCAGCGGCCTTGCGATCTCGGCAGTGCTGGATCAAGCCGCCCTGAAAGGGACCGATCCGGAGCAGATCAGGGCGCTCATCGCCGCGGCCTTCTCTTATCCGAAGGTTGCCGTGCATGTTCTGGTTGCGCCCTTCGGCCGCACCTCGGCGCTTGCGCAACCGTTCCAGTTGCAGCAGAGCATCGGGCCATTGTCGCAGGCTATCCTGGAAGTGCTCGCGGCGCTGGCGCTGCTCTTCGGTCTCGCTTTGCCGCTCGGCCGCCGTATCGGCAGCCTGACGCCGCCGCGCCGCTTGCTGGCTTTGCCGGCGGCCGCGTCCTCCGCCATTCCGGCGGCAGCCATCGCGGCCGCCGAGCAGATCGCGGGCCCCATCGTGCCATCCCGCGTCGAATATACGGGGCTGCGGGAAGAGGCGGCCAAGAACGTCGCCGGCGTCGCCCGTCTGCTGCAGGATTGGGCTGAGCGCCATGAGTGAGAAGGTCAGCCTCGACCAGCCGCTCAGCGGCGCCGAGCGGGCGGCCGTCGTTCTGCGGGAACTCGGTGAGCCCCTCGCGGTCGACATCCTGCGCCACATGGATGAATCGGCCATCACCAAGATCTCCCTGGCGATGGCGACCCTGCCCAAGGTCACCTTCAGCCTACGCGACGAGATCATCCACGCCTTCGCGCAGGATTTCGGCATGGCCGATCTCGGCTCGGATGGCATGCAGTTCCTCACCTCGGTGCTGACGGCGGCGTTGGGTGAGACGCAGGCACGCGCCATCCTCGAGCAGCTGTCCCGCGCAGACCGCGAATCCTCCTTCCAGAAGATCGACGCGCAGACGCTTGCGATGCAGATGGGCAACGAGCGGCCGCAGACCCTGGCGCTTCTGCTGGCCCATGTGCCGCATGAGACTGGCGCCGCGATGTTGTCCTATCTGCCGGAGGAACTGGCGACGGACGCGCTCTATCGCTACACCTTGCTCGATACCGTGTCCCCCGGGGCGGTTAAGGAACTCCGGGAAATGCTGGACGAGATCATCGCCAATCAAGCGGAAGGCGGTGCACGGCAATTCGCCGATCTCGGCGGCCCGCGCCAGGCGGCAGACATCCTGAATCTGCTGCAGACGAGTCTATCCGAGCGCGTGATGGCGGCCATCACCGAGCGCGACAGCGAGACGGCCGACAAGATCCGCGAAAATCTCTTCACCTTCCTCGATCTTCTTAAGCTCAGCGATCGCGCCATCCAGATCCTGCTGCGCGAAGTGCCCAGCGAGAGACTGGTCATCGCCCTGCGTCTGGTGGACGAGCCGCTGCGCGAGAAGTTCTTCACCAACATGTCGAAGCGCATGGTCGATCTTCTCAAGGAGGAGCTGGCGAATGGGCCACCCCTGCGGCGGTCGGACGCTCTGGCGGCACAGACCGAGATCGTCGCAGCCGCGCTGAAACTCGCGAGCGAGGGCCGCATCGTGATCAGCGCCTCGGAAGACATGATCTAATGGCGCAGACGATCACACCTCCGGCCCTCAGCCAAATCGTCCTGACGACCGCGTCTTCCGGCGCCGCGCTTCAAACACGAACGGATGATTGGGCAAGAGCATTGCTGGAGGCGGGGGTGCTGCCCACGCCTAGGCCTGCCGCACCGATCGAGCCCGCGACACCGGGGCGAGCGGAAGGCGGGCCTGTCCCCGAGACCACGTCGGGGTCGGCAGCGCTTGAAGAGGCCACCACAGCGGGCCAGCAGGCGCCCCCTGACACGCTCCAGTTGTCCGATGACGGAAAGGTCTTGAGTGCCCTCGTGGCACTGCAGCCTCTCGCCGCCCCCTTGTCTGCTCTTGCCGATGCGGAGACGACCGCCGCTCCCGAGGCGCCCGGAAGCGGGCCCGCGGTGCAGAGCGACGCAAGCGCAGCCGCGGCCGCGGAGCCGGCGCTGCCCTCATCTGCCGCTCCAACCGTTGGTCCGACGGCGCAGGTGGATCCGACGCTGCTCGCCGAAACCGTGCCGGCAGCCCCGACGGATCCGCAACAGGCAGAGCCTCCGCCAGCGGACGCGCCACAAGCGGAGCTGCACCAACCCACCCCGGACCTAACCGACGGTCTTCAGACGACGGTCGATGGCCCGGTTCGAAGCCATGGCGGGGTTGCCCCCAGGCGGGACGAGCACCGCGGTCATCCCCTTCCGCTCCATGACGCGGCACCGCTGGTCGCCGTGGCAACGGACCCACACGTCGATGCAGACCGCCCGCCGGCACCGACGCGCGAGCAGGCAGAGCCCACCTCGTCTGCAGCAGCCGGCGTACAGGTCCAGCCGCCGGCACTCGGCCGCGCGCTCCAGGCGCAGCCTGCAACTCCCCCGGTGGCGAGCCCGCCCAGTGCCGTTCCCCAAGCGGGTGCTAACCCCGTGCAGACGGCGCCAATCCTAAGCCGCACAACGGGGACGACGCTTGGCGGCGAACCCGATGACGGCACGCCTCAGCCACCGGCGGCCGCCCAGTCGACGACGACGACCGAGGCATCGCCGCAGGATGCGCGGTCACCTCTGCCGGTGACGGAGGGCACTCACGTCGCGACCTCGGAGCGCCAAAGGCGCGATGGCGTGTCTTCCCCGCCGCCACCGTCCTTGTCGGACCAAGTGTCTGCGCCGGTATCATCCGTCGCGAGGTCCGCGGGAACTGGCACGGCTGTCATCCCCTCGAAAACGCCCTCAGCCACCGTCCGGACCGACGAGAACTCCGCCCCTGTGGCCGGTTCCACCGCTCCGAAGCCAGTGACGTCGCCGACGGCCAGCGCTGCCGTCCCAAGAGCCGCAGCGCTGCCCCGGAACGCAGACGCGCCGCCAAGGACGACGGTAGTGCAAGCCGCACCGGGCGCGCCTCCTACTCCTGCCGCTCCTGCTCCTGCTCCTGCTCCTGCTCCTGCTCCTGCTTCTGCTCCTGCCGCTCCTGCCCAATCCTCACCCAGCTCCCTGGCCACGCCAGTGCAGGATGAGGCGGGCGGCGGAGCGACGACAGGCTCCGATGGGCCGGTGAAGGCAAGCGCTGACCAGCTTGACCGGCGACCCGCACCCGCCCTCTCCTGGGCACCGGCGACGAGCGCCGGAGCCGTTGCATCTGCCGGCGCCTCGGAAAGCCGTCCCGTCAGGATGCCCAGCTTGGCATCTGC
Organism: Acidisoma sp. 7E03; assembly: GCF_054665075.1. Lineage (NCBI taxonomy): Bacteria > Pseudomonadati > Pseudomonadota > Alphaproteobacteria > Acetobacterales > Acidocellaceae > Acidisoma > Acidisoma sp. 7E03. The sequence continues at coordinate 181,987 of NZ_BAAFHE010000002.1, read as the reverse complement.
CGCGCAGGATAGGGACGCGGATACGGTGCCTCGCTTTGCGATCCGCACCGCAGCGCCCCAGGCTGATGCGGCGTCGTCCGGCGTTACCGCGACGGCGGATGGCGCTCTGCATCTCGCGATCCCGAGCCTCGGGATCCCTGCGGCCGCTGCCTCCGGTCATAAGAGCCTGACAGAGAGCGCCGTGCTTGGCAGCGCGGGTTCATCCGGCCTGTTCGGCAGCGGCGCGCCGATGATGGGAGGGGCGATCCCCGGGCAGGGACTCGGTCACGCCTCCGCCCTCGCGGTGCCGACCGCAGGCAGCATGCCACTCGCGAGCGCACCCGGGGATCCGAGCGGGCTGTCCACCCCGTCGAGCGCACTGGCCGCGACGGTCATCGCCCTGTCACAGAACGGGCAGTCCTCAACGGTGCTGCATCTCACCCCTGCCAATCTCGGCTCGCTGTCGGTGCATGTCGCTCTCGCCGGCGACGCCACTGTTAACGTGGTTTTCGTGCCGACGGTTCCACAAACGGCGCAGCTGATCCACGGCGCCATCCAGGATCTGCACCATGCTCTGGCCGCTGCAGGCCTCAGCCTCGGCCAAGCGCAGATCGGCGGTGGCACCGGCGGTAACGCCCAGGGACAGGAAGGAGGGAGGAACAGATTCACGCCCGCCATGGTCACACCGCTTCCTGCCCTCGAGGCGGATGGAGCCGGGCAGAAGGACGGTCTCCGTGGTGCACGGGCCGTCGCCTAACATCGTTCTACCAACAAGGATTTCTGTGAATGGCGGCCTCCGCGGAGACATCTGGCGGCGAACGCGTCGAATTGGAGCCGATGCAGCCCGTGCCAAGCGATGCCCCGGCCATCACGAGCCAGGCCTTGGTCGAGCGGCTGCCCATCGTCCTCACTGTCGAACTCGGCCGCACCACCGTTTCGGTCAAGGAACTCAAGAATCTCCGCAAAGGGCAGATCGTCGGGCTGGACAAGACGATCGGCGAAGCCTTCGGCATCTATGCGAATGGACAGAAGATCGCGGCCGGAGAAATCGTCTCGATTTCAGAGACGCGCTATGGCGTGCGTGTCGTCGGGGTGGTGGAGGACGGCGATCAGGCGGGGGATGCCTTCCTGTGACCGCAGCCACCGTCGATCGTGATGCCTGGCTCGCTTTCGCCCAGCTCTGCGGGCCGGTGATCCTGCTCATGTTCGTGCTCGGCATCGCCGTCGGCATTCTGCAGACGGCGACCCAATTGCGTGATTCTTCGCTGCCCTTCATCGTCAAGGTCATCGGCGTCGCCCTGCTCTGCACCTTCGTCGGCGGCTTCATGATGGCGGGCGTGGAGCGCTACGCGACGCGGTTGCTGCTCGCGATCCCGGCGCTGCTCCATGGCTGACGCGCTCGCCCTGCGTCCGCCACGGCGGATTCTCCTGGTCGAACTGGCCGGCCCGCTCGTCATCCTGCTCGTGCTCGTCATGCTGGTGGTACCGCTGCCGCCCGCCGCCATCTCCTTCCTCTTTGCCCTGAACATCTCGGCCGGCCTCGTCATCCTTGCGGCCAGCCTCTACATCGCCTCGCCTGCCGAATTCTCTGCCTTCCCGTCGGTGCTGCTGGCGACCACGCTCATGCGTCTGGCCCTGAACGTCGCGACGGCACGGGCGATCCTCCTCAACGGTGCAAGCGGGCCGGGCGCCGCCGGGCGGGTGATCGAAGCCTTCGGCGAATTCGTGGTTGGCGGCAACTACGTCGTCGGTGCCATCGTCTTCTTCATTCTCATCATCATCAATTTCGTCGTCGTCACGCGCGGCGCCAGTCGCGTCGCCGAAGTCAGCGCCCGCTTCATGCTGGACAGCCTGCCAGGGCGGCAGCTCGCGATCGATGCCGAGATCAATGCGGGCATGCTGACGCCCCAGGCCGCCGAGAAGAAGCGCGACTCCCTCCGCCGGGAAGCCGATTTCTTCGGCGCTATGGATGGCGCCTCCAAATTCGTTCGCGGAGACGTGGTGGCGGCGATGATCATTCTCGCCATCAACATGATCGGCGGCCTGGTCATCGGCACGCTGCAGGCAGGGCTGCCGCTGGCTGATGCCGCGCGCACCTATATCCTGTTGACGGTGGGCGATGGCGTTGCCGCGCAAATCCCCTCGCTCACCATTTCCATCGCTGCCGGTCTCGTCGTCACGCGCGTCGCATCGCACGAGGATCTCGGCCAGCAGATCCGCGCTCAGATGGGGCGCTATCCGCAAGCCCAGGCGATCGGCGGCGCCATCATGGCGGCGATCGGCCTCATGCCCGGCATGGCGCATCTGCCATTCCTCCTGATTGGTGGCCTACTCGGTGGCCTCGCCTGGCGGCAGATGCGCGCAACCCCGAAGGAGGGGGCGGCGGCGACCGTACCGCAAGGCGAGGTGGCCGCACCGGTCGAGCCAAAGATCGATACGGTGGGGGACGTCACCGGCGTCGACCCTGTGGGCATGAGCATCGGCTATGCGCTGACCCCGCTGGTGGCGCCGGGCGAAGGCAAGCTGCTCAACCGGCTCACCGCGGTGCGCCAGCGCTATGGCCGGCAAATGGGCTTTCTGGTGCCCGCCGTCCATATCCGCGACAGCAGCGAACTTACGCCCCATGGCTATCGCTTCGCCTTGCGCGGCGCCGCCGTCGGTCAAGGCGAGGTCTGGCCGGGCCAGTGGCTCGCGATTGCCGGCAGTCTCGTCACGGAGCCGCTGGCCGTGGGTCGCGCCGTGCGCGACCCGGCCTTCGGCCAGCCCGCCCTGTGGATCGCGCAATCGGCCATCCCGATGGCAGAGGAGCGCGGCTATACCGTGGTGGACGCGGCCAGCGCGATCGCCACCCATTTCGCGGAAGTGCTGAAACGTCATGGGGCGGAGTTGCTCGGTCGCCCGCAGGTCGAAAGCCTGATCGCCCGCTTGGCCGAGACCCAGCCCCGCCTGGCTGAAGATCTTCGCACCAATCTGGCGCTCGGCGTCATCCGCCAGGTGCTGCAGGCGCTCCTGCAGGAAGAGGTTCCCATCCGCGACTTCGAGCGTATCGCCGAGGCGCTGGTGGACGCGTCCACGGGACCGGCGAAGGAGATGGAGGCCCTGCTCGCGGCCGTCCGCATCCGCCTCGGCCGCTTTCTCGTCACCCCCTTTCTCGGTCCGGATCTGACGCTACGCGTTGCGGTGCTTCAGCAGGGTCTGGAAGAACTCGTCGCCAAAAGCCTGCGCGCATCGCGGGAATCCGGCATCGGCCACGAAGTCGAGGCGGAGACCACCCTGCATCTGCGGCAGGCCGCACAGAATGCGGTGCGGGCGCTCAGCGCGCTCAACCGCAAGCCGGTGCTCGTCATTCAAGGCAGCTTGAGGCGGGTCGTCGCGCGCGCCGTCATGCCGATCATTCTCGTGATCGCGATCGAAGAAATTCCCGAAGCGACGGCCCTGCAGGTCATCTACACCGCTGGACCGGGCCAGACCGATGAGTGAACAGCGCCCTCTTCTGCCGGATGATGCGTCTCTACGCCAGCTCTACGGCAATTGGGTGAAGCGCACGGCCCTCATGCTCAAGGCCCGCATGCCCTGGGCGGATCTCGATGAGCTGTTACAACTTGGTGCCGTCGGCATGCTCGAAGCCTTGCAGCGCTTTGACCAGACGCGCGGCATCGATTTTCAGGCGTTCTGTGCGCGGCGCATCCGCGGCGCGATGATCGACGGGCTGCGGCGCGAAGGCGCCATCCAGCGCGGCGAGACGGTCTTTGACACGGAAGTGGTGGAGGTGGCCGCCGTGCAATCCGGCGATTCACCGGAAGATCCTCTGCTCCAACTCAGTCGTGCCGATGACAAGAAGCAGATCGCCGCTGCGCTCAAGACCCTGCCACCGCTCGAATACCGCGTCCTCGCCCTGCATTTTTACGAGGACATGAACAACCGGGAAATCGCCGCCATCCTCAACATCAGCGAGGGCTATGCTTCGCGGATCCGCAAACGCGCCCTGGAGGATCTTGCCGCCCGGCTCACCGCCGCATCTGGAGTGACCGCATCATGTCGATAATCATCGGGATCGTCGTCTCCTTCGGCTTCATCCTGTTCGCGGTCATCATGGACGGCGACAGTCCGACAGAGCTGATCGGCGTCTCCGCAGCGATGATCGTGCTCGGCGGCACGACAGGAGCGGTGATCACGCAATTCGGCCTTGGCCGCATCGGTGTCGGCATCAAGGGTGCGATGACCCTGCTCAAGCCGCCCAAGACGGACATTCCAGGCTTTATCGAGAACATCGGAAACTGGTCGAACCTCGCCCGCGCGCAGGGGTCTCTCGCGCTCGAAGCAGTGCTCGAAAGCACACCGGACCCCTTCCAGAAAAAGGGGCTTCAGATGATCATCGACAATACCAGTCAGGAAGATCTGCACACGATCTTCGGCATCCTGTCGGACAACGACTATCGCGCTGACATGAAGGCGGCCGAATTTTGGGAAGCGGCAGGCGGCTATTCCCCCACCATCGGCGTGCTCGGCGCGGTGCTCGGACTGATCCACGTCATGACGCGGCTCGACCATCCGGACGAGCTGGGCGCCGGCATCGCGACCGCCTTCATCGCGACGGTCTACGGCGTCGGCTTCGCCAATATGGTGTTCCTGCCTCTCGGCATGCACATCGCGGCCTACGCCAAGGCGCGCAAGCAGGAACGGCACATCGTCATCCAGGGCTTTCTTCTGCTCTCCGAAGGCAAGTCGGGCACACTCATCCGACAGAATCTGCAAAGCTTCGTGACAGACAAGAAGAAGGAGAAGGCTGCGGGCAAAGGTGCCGAGGCTGATCTCGGCGAAGCGGCGGAGCAGGCAGCATGAGCAGCGCGGGTGATGGCGAGAAGCCCCCGAACCACGAACGTTGGGTCATCAGCTACGCCGACTTCATGACGCTCCTCTTCGCGCTCTTTGTGGTTCTGTTCGCCTCCTCGTCCCGAAACCGGGCAAAGCTCGAGGAAGAGGCGAAGGGGATGGTGGCGGCCTTCCGCAACGTGACGCCGGCGATCATGCGGAACACGGGGTCGAACAACGGGGTGATGCAGCATCAGCCGTCGCCCGTGCCGCGGCCGACGGAACATCCAGCCTCGCGAACGCCACATGATGTGACGAAGCCGAAGCAGGTGGCGCCGAAGCAGCTTCCGGTGCCACCGAAGCCGCATGCCGAGAAGATTTCTCCCAAACCGGCGCAGCCCATGCCGCCGCCGAACCCCCGCCCGACCAAGCCGATGCTCAGCCAGGCGATGTCTCAGCAGCTGGCGGCCGAGGCGCTGGCCCTCGAGAAGGTGAAGCAACAGTTGGAGGGCATGCTGAGCCCGCTGACCTCGGGCCATCAGGTCACGATCGACGCAACCCCGCTGACGCTCACCATCAGCCTGGACGCCGCAGTCCTCTTCGATTCCGGCCAGGCGACGCTCCTGCCCCAGGCGAGGGATCTGCTCGACAATGTGGCGCAGAGCCTGAAGACCTTGCCGCGCCCCTTCTCGATCAACCTTCAGGGCTACACCGATAACCAGCCGATCGCGACGGCGCAGTTTCCCTCCAACTGGTCTCTCTCGGCCGAACGCGCGGTCAGTGTGGTCGACCTCTTCAGCCAACAGGGGATCGATGGCGATCGGCTCTCCGCCCAGGGCTTCGGCGAATACGTGCCGGTCGCTGACAATGCGACGGAGGCGGGGCGGGCCAAGAACCGCCGCGTCGTCATCGTCATCCGCGCGCCCGATGTGCGGTCCACCAGCGAGACGGCGGCGCCTGACGCCATCACCCCGCCGCCCTCCATGCCCATGCCCGCCACACCGCCTGCGGAACCTACCCCCGCGCCCCAGGGGCCCGCATCGGCACCCGCCGCGGCGGCGGCACCGGACCATCCAACTGCGGCGCCCCCGGCCACGCCGAGCACGCCGCCACCCGCCGCGGCGCATGCCCATGCAGGCCGCGGGTCCCATATCCATTGAGGAACCGCCATGGCAAAACCTGCCGGCAAGAAGAGCGCCTCTCCCAGCAAGACCCGCGTCATCCGCCGGGGCTTGGTCGTTCTGGCCGTCGCCATCCTTTGGGCCGCCGGCCATCAGCCGGACTCGTTCACCCCTGCCTCGACCCTCATCTGGACCCTCGGAATGGTGACCGTCGCCTTGCTCGCGCGCGCGGCCTTCGCGGTGATGGAGCCAGTCATGAAGCTCGGCGCCGGGATTTTGCTGCTCAGCGTCCAGAGGCACCGGCCAGCGCGTGAGGACGAGTCTTGAGTTTCATCCTCGTGCGCAAGATCCCCGATGCACCTGTCCCCACGGCCACGGAGGAGGAGGCAGCAGCTAGCGCGGCTCTGGCGCGCGAGATGGATGACCGCGTGCGGGAGGCCGTCGCGGCCATGCGCAGCGCGGCCGAGGCGGAAGGTCGCGCCGCAGGCGAAGCCCAAGCGCGGGTGGCCGCGGAAGCCGCTCGGATCGAACGGGAAACGGCGGTGGCCGCTGCAGTCTCGGCCCTCTCGGCAGCGACCGCCGAACTGACGGCGCCTCTCGCGCGCAAAGAGCAGGAACTGGCGGCCCTCGTGACGGAACTGGCCTTCCTGCTGGCCGCGCACGTCGTCCGCCAGGAGGTGACCCTGCGGTCAGACAGCGTGCAGGCACTCGTCGCCGATCTGCTCGAGGAGGCGACCCGGGAGCGCCACGCGGGGCAGACGATCATCGTGCGTCTGCATCCGCGGGACCATGCGACCATCGCACCACAGTTCGACCTGCCGCAGGTGCATCTGCTCGCCGACTCCCAAATCGAACGCGGCGGTACGCTCGTGGAGTTGCTGACCCAGGACGGCGATCCCATCGACAAGGTCGAGTGGGACGCGCAACTCGGCAGCCGTATCGAGACTCTACGGCGGACCTTGCTCGGCAGTGAGGACGAGCCGGCCATGGACCTGCCACCGGCAACCCGGCGCCCGCCTATGACGCCGACGATGGCCGCCGAGCGGACGGAAGCGGCGTGATCTCCCTCGACCGTCTCAGGGCGGAAGCGGAAACGCGGCTGCGCCCGGCCCTGGCGCGGGACCCGGTGCTCCGCTTCGGCCGCATCGTCCGCTCCAATGGCGAAGTGCTGCATGCGAGCGGCATTCGCGCGCCGATCGGGGCGCGCTGCCTCATCGACACTGGCGATGCCACCGCCCGGCCCGCGGAAGTGGTCGGCTTCCAAGCCGGCACTCTGCTCATCATGCCAGAGCAGGGCATGCGCGGCATCACCCGCGGTGCGCGCGTGCACGTCCAGAGCGAGTCTGCCGCGCCCTTGATGGGCGAGGCTTTGCTCGGCCGGGTTCTGGACGCGCGTGGCCAACCGCTGGACGGAGGTCCGGCCCCCGATCTCAGCCATCCCTGGCCTCTCCTCGGGCAGCCGATCAACCCAATGGCGCGTGCGCGAATCACGCGGGTCTTCGACGTCGGCGTGTCCGCCATCAATAGCCTGGCCACCATGGGTCGAGGGATGCGCATCGGCCTCTTTGCCGGTAGCGGTGTCGGCAAAACCACGCTGCTCGGCATGATGGCGCAACATGCCGAGGCAGATGTCGTCGTCGTCGGCATGATCGGCGAGCGGGGTCGCGAAATCCGCGAATTCATCGAGGATCACCTGGGCGGCGCACGCGGGCGAAGCGTCGTCGTCGCCTCGGCCGCGGACGATACCGCCCTCGGCCGCGTGCACGGCGCCTATCGCGCGGCCGCCATCGCCGAATTCTGGCGCGCCCAGGGCCGGCACGTCCTGCTCGTGGTCGATTCGCTCACGCGCCTCGCCATGGCGCTCCGCGAAATCGGCCTCGCGGTGGGCGAGCCGCCGGCCACCAAAGGCTATCCCCCCTCGGTCTTCGGTGCCCTGGCCGCCTATGTCGAGCGCGCCGGCAACGGCGCCGACGGCCAGGGCTCCATCACCGCAATCTATACCGTGCTCGTCGAGGGGGATGATCACGTCGGCGATCCGGTCGCCGATACAGCCCGCTCGATCCTTGATGGGCACATCGTGCTGTCACGCGCCTTGTCCGAGGCTGCCCTCTACCCGCCGATCGATGTCGCCGCCTCGCTGTCGCGACCGATGCCTGGGCTGGTGAGCAAGGCCCATCTCCGTCTCGCGTCACGGGTGCGCCTGCTTTGGGCCCGCCGCCAGGAGAAGCAAGACATCATCGACCTCGGTGCCTATGCGCCGGGCCGGGATCCCGTGCTCGACGAGGCCATCCGCCGGGCCCCCCTGATGGAACGGCTGGTGCGGCAGAATGCGCACGAGCCAGTCAATCTTTTGCAAAGCCTTGGTCTGCTAGAGGCGGTCTTTGCGGAGGCTGGACCATGAAGAGCAAGACCATCGAACGGCTCGATCTGCTGACGGCGACGCAGGAGATGCGCCTTCTGGACGAGATCGCACGACAGAGCGGTCTGCTGGAGCAGGCCGCGCGACAGCGCGATCTTCTTTCCGGCTATCGCGACAAGCTGGCGCAAAGCTGGCGGAGCGGCGCGGTGATCGACGCGGCCAGCGCACGGCGGGCGAATGCCTTCATCGCCGCGTCGGACAATGCGGTGCGGCAGATCGCGCGGATGGAGGCACAGGCGACAGAGGCGCTGCAAACCGCGCAGGCCGGCTTTGCCCATGCGCAGGAGCATCGCGCCAATCTGGCCGAAGCACGGCGCGGCCTCAGACTGAACGAGGAGCGGCAGGCTGACCGGCGCCAGGAACGGGCGCAGGTTCTGCCCGGCACGCGGCCGCGAGGCTAGCCGCGTGGCCGCCACCGCACAGGCAAAGCTGCAGGGGGTCGATGCGAATAGGAGCGTCTGGCCCTTTTCGCCCCCCATGCATCGGACGAGGAACGCATGAGCGCCTCTCTCTTCACCAATTTCTCGGCCACCCTCGGCCTGCAGGAATCTCGCATCAACCTTCTGGAGCAGCAGATCGCGAGCGGCTTCGCCGTTCAGACGCCGAGCCAGAATCCCTCCGCATTCGAAACCGCGACCATCGCGCAGAACCAGATCGATGCGCTGACCAACCAGAATGCGACACAGGCCACGGTTCAGACCAAGCTCGCGAGCGTGACCAATGCCTATGCTTCGGTCTCGACCCTGTACAACAACGTGCAGGCGGTCATCGAACAGGCGCTGAACGGCACCACCAGTCCGCAGCAGTTGCAGACCTTCTCCTCGCAAATCCAGTCCTTCTCCCAGCAGCTCGTGGGGCTGGCGAACAGCACCGCGCCAGACGGCAGCTTCCTCTTTGGCGGATCGCGTACCAGCCTCACGCCCTTCCAGACCGGGAGCAATGGGCAGGTGGTCTATCTCGGCGATGGTGGGCAGAGCCAAGCCGCCATCACGCCCAACACCACAGCGGGAACGCTCGCCTCCGGCACGATTTTCGTCAGCGCGCTGGCGGGCGACGGCTATAGCGTCGCGACCGCAGACGGCGCCAATGCAGGGTCCGGCACCCTCCTGTCGCAGGGCGTCACTCAGCCGCAGACGGCCGCGGCCTTTCAGGCGGGCTCGGCCGCCATCGTCCTCAGCTTCGCAGACGGTGCAACCGGATTGACCTATACGGCGACGCAGAATGGCACGACGATCGCCACGGGGGCTGCGACCGACGGCGCCTCAATTCAGCTTGCCGGACAAAGTTTCCAGCTCAACGGCACTCCTGCGGCGGGCGACAGCTTCACGATCAGCCCCAGCCGGCCACAGAGCGTCTTCGGCATGCTGCAGGGCCTTTCCTCTTCCCTCTCGACCGCCGTCAGTTCCTCGGCCAGCAAGGCGCAGCTGACGCAGACCTTGACCAACGGCTTGGCAACACTCGCGCAATATCAGCAAACGCTGCTGACCGCGCAGGCGCAAAATGGCGTCACGCTGCAAGCCATCAGCAATGCCGGCAGCAGCAACACCAATCAAAGCACTGCGTTGCAGGTGACGGTGCAGACGGCGATCGGCACGAACATGCCGAGCGCGATCACCGAACTGAACCAGACGATCACGGCCGTTCAGGCGGCGGCAAAGGCCTTCAGCGCCGTCCAGAATCTCAGCCTCTTTCAATATATCTGAGGACGAACCTTTGTCGGATGCGATCTTCGTCGTCGGCTACTACCGCAGTGGCACTTCGGCGCTCTCCGGAACGCTGCAGAGGCTCGGCGTCACCCTGCACAACGACGCGGATCCGAACGAACACAACCCGCGTGGCTTCTTCGAAATTCCCGAGCTGATCGAATTCGACGTCGAACTCTTCAACCGCTTTGGCCGACAATGGACGGACCTGCGTCCGCTCGACGAGGGATGGCACGAGCGGGCGGATATGGCGGGCTTTCTCTCCCGGTTGGATGAGATCCTGCGTCGTCGCTTTCAGGCAGAGCCGCTTTGGGGCGTCAAGCATCCGCATATCTGCCGTCTGCTGCCGATCTACGAACAAGCGGCGCGGCAGGCGGGCCACCGCATCCACGTCATCCATATCAGTCGCGACCCTTGGACGGTCGCAGACAGCCAGCAACGCAAGAACGGCCTCTCGCGCGCCCATGCGCTGCTGCTCTGGGTGTCCTACATGGTGTCGGCCGAGCGCAACGCCCGGCACCTGCCACGCAGTTGGCTGACCTATCGGGAGCTGCTGAAGGAACCGGTCCACGCGATCCGGCGCGTCGAGGCGGAGCTCGGTCTTCCGCTCGTCAACCGCAAGCCAGGGGGGATTACTCAGGCTAAAACCTTTCTTACCTCCCAGCTCGACCGCAGCCGGCCGCTGCCACGCGAAGGGCTGCTGCCTGAACTGGATAATCTGGTGGCGCGGGTCTGGCAGGCTCTGCAGGACCGAGAGACCGCACCGGCTCTGTGGGACGAGTTCGCGACTGCCTGCGCCGGTCTTGTCGGCTTCGTGGCGGAACTCGCGCAAAGCAAGGGCTCCGTCATGCCCTGGACAGCGCAGCAGGGTGCGGCGGCACAAGGGGACGCTGCGGCGGGCTCGGCCAGCCTGCGGCCCGCGGAACGCCTCGATGCCGGAGCGCGGGCCCGGCTGGAGGCACGCCAGGCGGCGGTGGAAGCCGCGCAAGGTCCGCTCCCTCGCGTCGCCGTCTTCATCGCGGCGCCACCAAGCCGCGCGCATGCGGTCAGTGAAACCCTGCAGTCCCTACGCGGCCAATGGCTGGCGCCCAGCTCCATCGAACTCATCACCGCTGAGGAGCTGGACTTGCCCGATCTGCCGACCATTCGCGTAGAACCAGCCGCAGGCGCATTGACGGCTCGTCTCTGCGCCGCGGCGAACGCGGTGCCCGAAGGGTTCGACTATGTCGCCCTTCTCAATGCCGGAGACATCCTGGCCCCCGATGCCTGTCTGCGCCTCGCCATCGAAGCCAAGGCGAGCGCAGCAGACCTCATTTATACGGACGAGATCGTCCAGCGGGATACCGGTCCCTGGATCCGCCACAAGCCGGCCTGGGAAGCGACGCGACTGCGCCAGTCGCCCTATCTCGGCGATTGGGTCTGGTACCGCATGGAAACGCTGCGCCGGATCGGCGGCTTCGACCCTGCCGCCGCCGGAGCGGAGGAATACGATCTCCAGTTGCGGCTCGCGGAAGCAGACGCCAAGGTCGTGCGCCTGCCCGAGGCGGTGTTCAACCGCAGCCCTCTCAGCCGGCGGGACAACATCCCCTCGACCATCTTCGTCAATCGCGCGGCAGAGGCCATCGCCCGGCACCTTGCACGCATCGGCCAGGAAGCGGACGTCGAATCGCGCCAGTATCAGGGCCTCTACCGCCATGTGCGGCAGGTCGCCGACCCCGGCACGACGACGATTCTGTTGTGCGACGAGGCCGAGATCGCGAACATCGATCTCTGGCTGCGCGAGCTGCTTTCGACCTCGGTCCTCACCGGCCCGATCATTCTGGCCGGCGCGAAGCTCGGCCCGCAGGTGGTGAGCTACTTCACCCAGGTCATCGAGAAAATCGAGGCACTGGAACACAAGGTGCTGGCCGTACCGCCAGCCGAGGGGCAGGAGACGGGCGACGCTCTGGCCCTCGCGCTGGAGCGCGTCACGACCCCTCATGTGCTCGTGCTGGACGCACGGGGGCGGCCCTTCAGCGGCGATTGGCAGCCGGAGCTGCGGGCGCGCCTCGCCGATCCGCGCGTCGCGCTCGTCAGTGCCAGGGGTCTCGCCCCTCTGCTCGGCGATGCCACGCGCTTCACGGTGCAGGGTCCCATCGTCATCGGCGCCGATGCCCGGATGGGGGGTGGCCATCTTGCGGACGATCCGGGACCCGGCGGCTGGCTGGCGGTGGATCAGGAAGCGAGCGCCCTTGCCCCTCCTGCCCTGCTGGCACGAAGCGCCGCACTCGCCGCCTGCCGTCTGCCCAAACTCTCCGGCGATGCTCTATGGATCGATATCGGCGCGCAGCTTCGTGCCGCGGGCCACGCGCTGGTCTGGACGCCGGACGTCTCCTTCGCCATCCCCGGCCAGACCATCCGGCCCGACTTCGAAGGCCAGTTCCGCAAGGGCAGCGACATCGCACACGCGCTTCCCTGGGAAGACCCTTATCACCACCCAGCGCTTTCACTGCACGGCGATCTGCTCGCCGCCGAGCCCTATCCGGGCTTGGTTAGGCCGGCGCCGGCGGATCCCCACAGCCTGCTGCTCAGCGGCCCCCCAGAGGCAGGGCTTGCGATCTTCAATGCCGCCCGTGCGCTCCGCACCGCAGGGCTCATCGAAGCGAGCTGGACGCCGGAGGTCGTGATGCCCGGGCAGGTCGGCCGACGCGCGCCGCAGCTCTGGCTCAAGGTCAATCCCGCTGCCGTGGATCTGGGGGATACCTATGGCTATGCCGCGATCTACACACGGCCGCCGGCGCCCGACGCCAAGCCCACCCTGGCGGCCGCACAGGCGCTCTACGCCACCTCGCCGGGCCTCGTCGGGACGCTGCGCAAGGTCCTTCCGCCCCAGAATCCCGTCACGCTATGGCGGCCCGCGCTCTCCCGTGCTCTCTGGCGCGACTTCACGGCCGGCGCTGGCATCAACAGCCGTCCGCGCATCCTCTGGATGGACGAAGGCATCACGCCGCCCTGGCTGGTGGATCTCATCAACGAGACGATGCAGCAGGTCTTGTGGATCGTGGTTGAGAAGCCAGGCGCGACCTATGGCGGCTCCGTCACCTGCATGCGGCCGCCGGGCAGCGAACAAGGCTGGGCGAGCGAACTCGCGGCGCTCGCGCCCCATCTCTGCATTCGCCCGGTCGATCGCGATGCCGATGCCGTCGCCGATCACTATCGCTGTCTGCTGGCCGCCGCCGCCGGCTGCCACTTGCTGATCGACGAACGTCTCGACTGCCCGCCGACGCTCGGCGCGCTACGGCTGCCCAATCGCTATGCCGCCTGGCAGCGGGCCGTGCGCCATGCCATCGAGGATCTGCACGGCACCATCGCCGCCGGCCAGAAAGCGCGGGAGGCCTGCCTCGCTCTGCCTGCGTTGGAGGATGCGGTGCCGCCCTGGGCCGGGCTGGAGCTCTCTCCTGGCAGCGGCAGCGGTCAGCAGGCGGCGGAATGACACCCGCGGTGCCGCGGTGCCCCGGGCGCGGCGCCCTGATCCTGGCCAGCCTGACCGCGACAATGACAGGCTCCGCATCGGCCGCAGCCCCCATCCCTCCACCCTCCGGCTTCCAAGATCCGGCAGTCGTGGCGGCCGCGGTGCATCAAGCGGTGGCTGCAACCGCCCCCGCCAACGCCGCGATCACCTTGGGCCCGGTGGCAGGCGCCGCCCACATGCCCGCTTGCGCTCGACCACTTGCCGTCACCGTGACCGGACAGCAGCCCTATCTCCAAGCCGTGGCAACCTGCCCAGAGCCGAACTGGCGGCTCTATGTGAGCGTCACGGTCGACGCGAAAATGGCGGTCGTCGTTGCCGCGCGGCCGATACCGGCGGGGCAAAGCATCAGCGAGGCCGATCTCACCCTGCAGGAGGAGCCGCTGTCACTCTATGCCGGCCGGCGTGTCTTCTACAGCACGGCCGACCTGGCGGGCACCACGGCGGTTCTGACCTTATCGCCCGGCACGATCATCACCGGCACTGCCATCCAGCGGCCCTTCTTGGTGCAAGCCGGACAGGTCCTGATGGTGGACGTCATCATCGGCGGCGTGGACGTCACGCTCGATGCCCGGGCGGATCAAGCCGGCCGTCTCGGAGACCGCATTAGCGTCACCAACCTCTCCAGCGGGAAGCACTTCCAGGCGGAGGTCACGGCCGCCGGCGCAGTTGTCCAGCTCGGGCGGTAGAGGAGGTTTTCGGAAAAGTCTCGGCGGCGCCCGCGAATGAATGGGCACGACAACCCGAACGAAGGAGCTTTCGATGTCGGCCATCGGCTCAATCCTGACGAACCAGGGCGCCCTGAATGCCCTGAACTCGATTACCCATACGGCGAGTACCAACAATAATCTGGAACAGCAGCTGTCCAGCGGCCTTTCCATCAATTCTCCGGCCGACAATCCGGCGGGCTACATCACGGCGCAGGGCTTCACCTCCCAGCTGAATGGCCTGACCCAGGCGACATCGAACGCGAACCAGGGCATCAGCCTGCTGCAAACCGCGCAGGGCGCGCTGCAGCAGCAGATCGGCGTGACGCAGCAGCTTAACTCTATCGCCGTGCAGGCCGCGAACGGCACGCAGAGCGCTTCGGACCGTCAGTCCCTGCAGTCGCTGGTCACGCAGCTCAATACGCAGATCACCAACACGGCCGCGCAGACCCAGTTCAACGGCGTCAACCTGCTCGATGGCACCTTCAGCGGCGTGCAGTTCCAGGTCGGGGCCTATTCAGGGCAGACGCTGAGCCTCTCCATCGCCAATACCTCGGCCAATGCGATCGGCATCAACCAGTCGACCGCCTCGGCGACCCTGTTCAAGACCCAGAAGGGCGTGCTCTCCACCCTTGCCTCGGCCGCCGCCACCACCGGTGCCTTTACCGCCGGCACCGTGAAGTTCACGGGCAACAACGGCAATACCGGCTCGCTCACGGTGGCCGCCAACAGCTCGGCCGCGAACCTTGCCACCAGCATCAACGCCCTGTCCTCGAAGACCGGCGTCGAAGCTCAAGCGGTCAATACGGCGACCCTGAAGGCAACGGCTGGCACCAATGGCTTCGCCTTCAAGATCCAGGGCAGCGGCAGCACGACGCAGACCATCAACGCCGCGACCGTCTCGGCGCTTGCCGCCCAGATCAACGGCCAGACCGGCACGACGGGTATTTCTGCGACCGTCTCCTCCGGCGGCGGCTCGGTAACGCTCACCCAGGCGAACGGCAAGAACATCAAGATCACCTCCGTCTCCTCTGGCAGCCTCACCGCCTCCGGCCAGGGCACGGCGACGACGCTGAAGAGCGGCGCCGGCACCGCGAGTGGCCTGATCCAGGGCCAGGTCGAATTCCAGGGCAGCGCCGCCTTCAGCCTCTCCGGCGGTACCAGCATCGGCCTCAACGCCAAATCGACCTTGACCTCGCTCTCCCAGATCGACGTGACGACCTCCACGGGCGCGAACAACGCGATCAACGTCGTCAAGTTCGCGCTCCAGGGTCTGAACAACCAGGGCGGTGTTCTCGGCGCGGCGCAGCAGCGACTCACCGCGACGATCGCCAACCTCAACACGAGCAGCCAGAACGTCACTAGCGCGCTCGGCGTGGTGCAGGATGCGAACATCCCGCAGGTCAGCAACCAGCTCACCCAGGCGCAGATCCAGGCGCAGGCCGGGGTGGCGGCGCTGAAGAGCTCGACGACGCTGCAACAGTCCTATCTGTCGCTGCTGCCGTAATGACGGCACCGGCCGGGACACTGCGTCCCGGCCGGCACGTTCCAGGCGATGAGGTGTTTTGATGACGGTCAGTTCCTTGAGCTCTGCGGCGATCCAAAGCCAGCTTGCGCTCTACCAGGCGCGTCTGCAGGCACCCATCACCTCGCTGAAGTCCCAGATCACGACGGATACGGCGCAGATTTCCGCCTGGGGTACGATCAAGGGCAATATGTCGAGCCTGGCGACCGCTTTGGCCAAGATCAGCGACGTCGCCAGCCTGTCGAGCCGCAGCGTGACGTCGACGAGCAGCAGCACCGTGACGGCAACCGCAAGCAATGACGCGACCACCGGAACCTATGCGCTGACCAATATCTCGCTCGCCAAAGGCGAGACCATCTACTCTGGGATCAAGAGCAGCCCCTCCGCCTCGATCGGCGCCAGTGCCGGATCTCTCACCTTCGTCCAGAACGGCAAGACCGAGACGATTTCCGTCGGCTCCGGCAGCTTGACGCTGAACGGCGTCGCGGCCGCCATCAACAAGGCGAAGGATGGCGTCGTCGCGTCGATCGTCAACACGACCGGGGGCGCCCGGCTGGTTCTGCAAAGCAGCAGCACGGGCAGTGCACAGGCTTTCACCGTCAAAGGTACGGGCGGCTTGTCGAGCTTTACCTACAATCCGAGCTCCAGCAACACAGGTTCCTGGACCGAGGCGCAGGGCGCACGCAATGCCAGCCTGAAGATCAATGGCGTGCCCATTTCCAATGCGACGAACTCGCTCGCGAATGCCGTCCCGGGTGTTTCCCTGTCCCTGCTCAGCTCCGGCAGCAGCACCATTCAGGTCAACAAAACCAATGCCGCGCTGACCAACGCGATCACCTCGATCACCTCCTCGCTCAACACCGCGATCTCCAGCATCCAGGCGCAAACCAAATACGTTCCTGGTTCGGGCAGCGGCTCGACCGCCACCAAGGCGCAGGTAGGACCTCTGCTGGGCAATTTCACGGCCACGAACATCTCCTACAACCTCATCAATGCCGTCTCGGGGGCCGCGGCCAGCGGCGTCAGCGCGAATAGCATCGGTCTCGGCGTCACGAGTGACGGCAAGATCACCTTCGACAGCACCAAGTTCAGTTCGGCCTATGCCAGCAACCCCAATGCCGTGCAGGCGCTGATCGGCAAGATCTACGACAGCCTCAACACCACCACGACGCTGGCGACGGGCGGAGACCATGGCAGCGGCAGCATCGGTGCGCAGACCACCTCGCTGAACAGCCAGGTCACCACGATCAATTCACAGATAACGCAGTTAACGAAGCAGAACAACGCGGCGCTTCAGATTTTGATCAGTCAGTACACGCTTGCGGAATCCGCCGCGACCAAAGCACAGATCAGCCAGTCCTATCTGAACGTCTTCCTTACCAGCGGCTCCAGCACGGGATCGGCGTGACATCATGGACATGACCGTCTCCTACCGCGCGACGATGTTCGACGGCGAAGCCGACGTCTCCTGGCTGCGCCCGGGTTGGCGCGCCCTCCGGCTCTATGCCCAGAAGGCGAAGCTCGCGATCGACACAGGCGACACAGCCCAGAAAGCCGAGATGATCAGCCGCGCGGATCAGCTTCTCAACATCATGAGTGGCATTTTGGAACTTGGGCCCGGGAGCACCCTCGGGCCTTCCTTGATGCGCATCTACAACGCGTTGCGTCTGGCGCTTCTGGATGCCAATATTTCGAACAGTTCTGATCCTCTGATCGATTTCGATCGTGCCCTCCGCACGCTGGATGAAGAGTTCCTCAGAATGTCGGAAGGAGCGACAGGGGGACAATGAGCCGTATCAATTCATACCCGACCAGCGGATCAGTTCCCGCTGCGTCAGAGGCGGCACCCCAGGTGACCAGGGCGCAATCCAAGGACGCCGCCCTGCCGAGTTACCAAAGCGCTGCCCCCGCCATCGGTGGCGAAGCGGCGACCATTACGGATGGCGCACGCGCGACGGCCCAATTGCTTGACCATGCCCGCGCGGCAGACGGTGTGGACCATGCCGCCGTGACCAGGCTGCGCACCGCGATCCACGCAGGTACCTACGATGTCTCCCCAGATGCCCTAGCCGCATCGATCTCCACTGCCCTCTCCGAGGTGAAACCGTGATCGCGGGGCTGGCCATGGATAACGGCAGCGACCTGCCGGCGCTTTCTCGCATCCTGGACGACACGCTTGCGGTGTTGGATGGTTTGGGACAGCGGGTCGAGCAGTTGGACGCAGCGCTGCTCGGCGGCCGGCCGCATGCGATCGCAGAGGCGACGACGCTTCTCGAGGCCGAACTCGGCGCATGCGCACCGCAACTCGGTCTTTTCCGGCAGGCGATGGCGGCCCCGCCGATCTCCAGGGTTTCTCTACGGCAGCAATTCGATCAGTCGGAGAATCCCGGCGTCGAACGACAAATTGAGCTGATCGCCCGGAGACTGCGGGAGCTTGCACGCCGCAGCGGCGCTGGCCTTCGCCGGGCCGAGCGACTGGGCGACGGGCTGACCGCGTCTCTCCAGGCGCTCCGGGCCATGGACGTCATCGATCGCGATCACCTTCTTGCAGAAGCCTGAAGACGACACGACGGGTTTCATGCGCATGGCCTCAGTCGGACGGCGGTCTCACCAATTCCAGTATCCGCAAGCCAAAGCGGCCACCACCGACCGAGACAACCTCGCCGGTCCCGAAGGGGCGGCCACCGACCAAGATGGCCAAGCTGTCATCGGGGCCTTCTTCAAGGATGATGAGCTCTCCGACGCGCAGATGTTCAAGAGCCCCCACCGTCATGCTCACTTGGCCGAGCCGGACGGTAAGATCCACGAGCACATGATCGAGCGGCGAGGACCCCGCCGGTTCCTGTTCGTCAAAGGCCGTCTGCATCTTCTGCAAGACGATCGGCGCCTTCGGCTTCTCCAGAGGACGTTGTGCTCGGGACAAAAAGACGTCGCTATTGGTAGCGGCGATCGGACGACAGCAGATTGCGCGGTCGGTCTGGCCATAATCCGTGGCGAGGACATCGATGCCCCCGGTGTGGCCGATGGCGTGGGGCATCAAGGTTACCGGCAGGATTTGGCCGACTCTCAAGCGCCGCGCGACGCCCAGCGGGATCTGCGTGCGGATGATGTCGAAGGAGAGGTCGAGATGGGTGGAACTGGTGAGACTGTCCATCGTCGCCGCCCAGTGACGATCGACGAGGCTCGGCCCGATGAGCCAGGTTTGCGCATTGGCACGTACCTCGAAGGGTTCGAAGGCCGAATAGGGCGCGATCGCCCGGATCGAACCAATCCCCAATGACGTCTCGAAAATCCCCGTGGTCGAAATCATCCAGTCGAGCTTGTCAGCGATCGCCAGCATGCTCACTGCCGTTTCGTATTGGACGATCTTCCAATCCAAGGGCGTGAAGCTGCTCAACACCTCAGTGAACCCCTCAAGGGTCAACTCAATCATCTGCTTGCCGATGCGCGTTTCCATGGCGGACAGATCGTTGCGGCTGGAGAAATCCGAACTCTTGGCGCCGAACATGGCGTCGACCACAGTGCCGATCAGATCGCCTTCGACGGCGATGATGATGCGGCCGTGAAGCGGCGCCAGGTCTGCGATCCCTGCGAGCATGACGTCGGGCAAGGCGGACAGTGCAGAATCGTGACTAATGACGCCATTGACGCAACTCAACAGCGATACCGGACACCGCATGCGCTGAGAGAGGGAAAACGCAATCTTGCGCATGATCGGGTCCGACAACCCTTCCATGAGCGTGGAGCGCAGCTGGGGCGTGAGCGATGAGGCCAGGAGATCCAGTGTCTCGATGGCAGGCGAATCATCCAGAAGCACCATACCCGACGATATTCCTCCGGAAGGTCGAAACGGTACGCATAGGGCCCCACCGGGATCACCCAGGATATTTTAACGATCTGTAAACGCTCATGCTGTTCAAGGTGATCATCTTGGGCCGCGGGACGGAATCGGGTTGCACGGATGGGTTATGATTTTTATAGTACAGACCGATATTTACTCACCAGTTAATGCATCCTTGGCGGTTTTATTTATGTTTTCTTAACGCACCCAGGCGAAAACTTCGCGATTAGGATGCACGTTTTGGTTCAGGAATGGTCAGCTTATCTCAATGCATCTTTCTGTAAACATCATGCCATCAGCATTTGCCGCGCTGAAGGTCCGTAACAGCGGGGAAGAGGCCTCACCCAGATGGCGTTGATTCTTATTCTCGACGACTCGCCCGCCATGGTGATGAATCTGGCGCAAATCCTGTCGAAGGCGGGCCACGAGGTCACCACAGCCGGGAATGGTAAGGAAGGCATCACCGAACTCACCAATGGGTTGAAGCCGGCGGTCATCCTCACCGATCTCAACATGCCGGAGATGGACGGAATCGAGTTCATCAAGGAGGCCCGCAAAGCGGCAGCGACCAAGTTCACGCCGATCATCGTTCTCAGTGGCGAAGCGGACGGACGCAAGCGGGATGAGGCACGCGCCGCCGGGGCCTCGGGATGGCTCACCAAGCCACCGCAGCCCAACCAGCTCGTCTACGTGGTGAAACAGCTCATTCCTAACAAATAGCGACTGGCCACCCGCAGCCCTCAAAACAGGATCTTCGCGAGGAGATCCTGTTTTTTGTTATACCTGCAATCTCTGCCGAAAGATTCGCGCCGTCCCGCAAAGGTACTGATGCATCAGGGAAAATTAGGGATTGCTCCCTATAAGGAGGACAACGACCATGCCTTGATGGCGCGGTTTGGGAGACCGGTCAATCCATGACCGCGTCCGCAAACGCAATCAAGGTCTCAGGTCGAAAGCCTCAACGACCGCAGTCGGTTAGCGGCGAAACGACCAATGTGATCAACGCCTACAGATCCAACTGACGACAACGCGACTGACTAGACGGACGACGCCCACGATCACCGCGACCCGAGGATGGCGAGCACCACGGCCATTGTGCCTCGCTCTCTACCATCCGTTCACCAGCAGCATGGGAGAGCCCCATAGAAACCCTGTCACTCCCCACCGTCCTCGACCTGAAAGCGGCGTCGCAGCTGCAGCAGGAGTTTCTCGCGAAACGTGGCGGTGCGCTCCAGGTCGACGGCAGCAAGGTCGAGCGCATCGGTGGTCTCTGCCTGCAGGTCATCCTCGCGGCGCATGCGGCCTGGCTGGCAGATGGTCAAGACCTCGTTTTGGCCCCTCTGTCGGCGGAACTTCAGGCCGGTCTCGTCTTGCTGGGGGTCAGCCCCGACATGCTCACTCAGGCAAAAGGATAGGAGCAATGGCGCTGACCGTGCTCACCGTGGATGATTCGCGCACCATGCGCGACATGCTCAAACATTCTCTCGTCGCTGCCGGCTTCCGCGTTCTGCAGGCCGAAGACGGGATGGATGGACTCGAAGTCCTCAAAACCGAGAAGCCCGATGTCGTGGTGACGGACATCAACATGCCGCGGCTCGATGGCTTTGGTTTCATCGAGGCCGTGCGCCAGGATGCGGATCGCCGCACACTGCCGGTTCTGGTACTCACGACCGAGGCTGACCCCGAAAAGAAGAGCCGCGCGAAGGCGGCGGGCGCCACAGGCTGGATCGTCAAGCCCTTCGATCCGGCCAAGCTCGTCGACGCCATCCGCCGCGTCGCGGCCTGAGGAGCAATCATGGCAGCGGACCCGATGGCTGAAATCCGCGAGGTGTTCTTCCAGGAATGTGAAGAACAGCTCGGCGAACTGGAGGCAGGTCTCCTCCGCATGGACAGCGGCAGCAAGGATGCCGAGACCGTCAATGCGGTCTTCCGGGCCGTGCATTCCATCAAGGGCGGGGCTGGGATCTTCGCGCTCGACGCCCTGGTCCGCTTCGCCCATGTCTTCGAGACGACGCTGGATGCAATTCGTGCCGGGCGCATGGCAGCGGATCCGCAGGTCATGTCGCTCCTGCTGCGGGCCGCCGACGCGCTGATGGATCTGGTGCGAGCGGCGCGCCAGGGCGAACCGATATCGGACGGACAGACCCAGGACCTCGTCGCGGAGTTCAATGCGCTCGCGGCAGGCGGCTCTGCACCCGCTGAAGCCAAACCGGCTGCCGCGGCGCCGGCACCGCCCGCTCCACCGCCTCCGCCCGCCGGGCCACCACGGCGCAGCTGGGTCATTCGCTTCACGCCGCGTGCCGCGCTTTACGCCAAGGCGAACGAGACCGCGCTTCTGCTACGCGAACTCGCGCTTCTCGGTGATGTCGAGACAGAGGTCGATTCCTCGGCCTTGCCGGACCTCGCCGATCTCGATCCGGAAGCCGCCTATCTGAGCTGGAACATCGTCCTGACCACCGACAAGGACAGTGCCGCGATCCGGGCCGTCTTCGATTTCGTCGAAGACGACTGCGACCTGGAGATTTTTGAGCGGCCGGATTTCAGCTTTTTCGACGGCGACGCGGCGCCGGCGGAAACCGCCCCTTCCGCGGAGACGCATGCCCCGCCGGTCGCGACCAGCGCGGGAGACAGCGAGACGCCGGCCCCTCCGGCACCGCCGAATCCCGTCGAGACCATGGCGGCTCAGGCGGAGAGCGCCTCGACCGTCAGCCAGACCATCCGGGTCGACCTCGACCGCGTGGACCGCATGATCGACCTCGTCGGCGAACTCGTCATCACCGAGGCGATGCTCAGCCAACGTGTCCTGGAGGCCGGCCTTGCCCGCACCTCGGCCGTCGCCATGGCGCTTGAGGAGTTGGAGGCGCTGACGCGCGAAATCCAAGACAGCGTGATGGCGATCCGCGCCCAGCCGGTCCGCGCCGTCTTCCAACGCATGCCGCGATTGGTGCGCGAATTGGCGGCTCATACGGGCAAGCAGGTGCGCCTTGTGACCGAGGGCGAAAGCACCGAGGTCGACAAGACGGTCATCGAGCGCATTGCCGATCCGCTGACCCACATGATCCGGAATGCGATCGACCACGGGCTGGAATCGACGGAGAAGCGACTGGCTGCCGGCAAGCCTGCGGAAGGGTTGGTACGGCTCACCGCCCTGCACCGGTCTGGCCGCATCGTCATCGAAGTCTCGGATGATGGCGCCGGGATCAACCGCGCGCGCGTCAAGCAGAAGGCGATCGAGAACGGCTTGATCAGCCCCGACGCGCAGCTGACGGAGGACGAGATCGACAATCTCATCTTCCTGCCGGGCTTCTCGACCGCGAGCCAGATCTCTGACATCTCGGGTCGTGGCGTCGGGATGGACGTGGTGCGCCGCTCGGTGCAAGCGATGGGGGGTCGCATCTCCATCACCTCGCGTCCCGGCCTCGGCTCCACCTTCACGCTCAGCTTGCCCCTGACGCTCGCCGTGCTGGACGGCATGGTGGTCAAGACCTCGGACCAGACGCTGATCGTCCCGCTGGCCGCGGTGCTCGAGACCTTGCGACCCAGCATGAGCGACATCTACCCGCTGGACAATCGCACCTCGGTCCTCGCCCTGCGCGGCGGCTACGTGCCGATGGTCGATGTCGCCGAGGTTCTGGAATTCGGCAATCACACGACGCCACCCGATCAATGTGTCGCCCTGCTGGTGGAGAGTGAAGGCGGCAATCGCGCGATCCTGCTCGTCGATGAAATCCAGGGGCAGCGCCAAGTCGTCATCAAGAGCATCGAGGCGAATTACCGCGCGGTCTACGGCATCGCGGCCGCCACCGTCATGGGAGACGGTCACGTCGCCCTCATTCTCGACGTCGATACCATCGTCTCCGCCACGCGCGAAGCCGGACGTACGGATTTCACCCGGTCCATGTCACAGGTGTTTTAATGAGCCCCGCTCCGGATCTCGACAAGATTGACTCGCGGATTCACGAACTCATCGCGTTCCGTGTGGGGAAACAGGAATTCAGCATCAACGTGACGTCGGTGCGGGAAATTCGCGGCTGGACCTCTGCTACCATTCTGCCCAAGGCACCACGTTATATCCGTGGCGTCATCAACCTGCGCGGCGCGGTTCTACCTATCGTGGATTTTGCCGTTCGCCTCGGCTTGCCGACGGCAGAACCCACGGACCGCAACGTCATCATCGTCGTGCAGATCGAGCAGAAACAGATTGGCCTGCTGGTCGATGCCGTCTCGGACATCATCACCTTGAACCACAAGAACATCCAGCCGACGCCGGACGTTTCTTCCGACGCCGTCGCGACCTTCCTTCGCGGCCTCGTGCCGGTGGACGGGCGCATGATCAGCCTCGTCTCCCTGGACAATGTTCTGCCGCCTGAAAATGCCGTGGCTGCATGATGAGTAGCAAGGAGCGTATCGTCGCCGACGGCGAGTTCCATTTCAGCGCGACGGACTTCAAGACCATCGCGGACATTCTCCTGTCCGAGGTCGGCATCTCCCTGACGGAGAACAAGGTCAATCTCGTCTATTCCCGCCTCGCCAAACGACTGCGGGCGCTCCGGCTCACGACCTTTCGTGACTACTGCGATTTGATCATGAGTCCGGATGGCGCGAAGGAACGCGGCGAGATGATCGCCGCCCTGACCACGAACGTGACCCGCTTTTTTCGCGAGCCGCATCACTTCGAGCATCTCAAGACCCAGATTTTGCCGGATACCCTGCCGATCGCCAAAAAGGGCGGACGTGTGCGGCTATGGTCGGCAGCGTGTTCCAGTGGCCAGGAACCCTATTCCATGGCCATGACGGTGCTGTCTCTCATGCCCGATGCCGCGCGCTATGACATCAAGATTCTGGCGACGGATATCGACCCGAACATGATCGCCTTTGGTCAGGCGGGCATCTACCAGGCCTCTGCACTCGATTCCATTCCCGCGGCCTTGCGCACGCGCTGGTTCGTCAATCTCGGATCAGGCGAGATGCAGGCGGGTGAGGAGCTGCGCGCTCTCGTCTCCTTCCGCAAGCTCAATCTCATCGGCAGCTGGCCCATGCAAGGGCGCTTCCATGCCATCTTCTGCCGCAACGTCGTCATTTACTTCAACCAAGAGACGCAGTCCCGCATCTGGGAGCGGATCACCCCTCTCATGGAAGCGAATGCTGCCCTCTACATCGGCCATTCCGAGCGAGTGACGGGCCCCGCTGAACGGCTTCTTAAGAGTGACGGGATCACAACCTATCGTCTCATCACTCGCTCAGCAGGTGCGACATGACCGTACGCGTCCTCATCGTCGATGATTCCCCCACGATGCGCGGGGTCATCGCGGCGCGTCTGCGCTCGGACCCAGAAATCGAGGTGGTGGGCCAGGCAGCCGATCCCCATGAAGCGCGCCAGGCCATCAAGCAGCTGAACCCGGACGTCGTCACGCTCGACATCGAGATGCCGAACATGGACGGCATCGCCTTCCTCGAAAAGATCATGCGACTGCGGCCGACTCCCGTGATCATGATTTCGACGCTGACGCAGCGGGGGGCCGATATCAGCCTGAAGGCGCTCGAAATCGGCGCCTTCGATTGCATCCCGAAGCCGAGCGGGGGGCAGTCGGAGGATTTCGACCAACTGCCGGAGAAGGTGAAGGCGGCGGCAGGGTCTCGCCGGCGCATGCGGGGTCTGGTGCAGAGGACGCAGGCCGAACCCGGCCAGTTCATGCCAGACGACCGGATCGTCGCCATCGGCGCGTCCACCGGCGGGGTTGAAGCTTTGATCACCGTCCTCTCGGATTTCCCGGAGAACTGCCCGCCGACGATCATCACCCAGCACATGCCGCCGACCTTCACGCGCAGCTTCGCGGCCCGGCTGAACAATATCTGTCCTGCGACGGTGACAGAAGCGAGTGACGGCGCGCCGCTGCTGCCGGGGCGGATCTACCTCGCTCCCGGCGATACGCATCTCGAATTGGGCGCCAAAACACCACTACGTTGCCGACTCAGCGACGCGCCCAAGGTCAATGGCCATCGCCCTTCGGTCGATGTGATGTTCGCGTCCGTGCTGCGCACGGTTCGGAGCCGCGCCATCGGCGTCATTCTCACGGGCATGGGCCGGGACGGCGCGGACGGCCTTCTGGCGCTACGCCAAGCCGGCTGCGAGACCATCGGTCAGGACGAAATGACCTGCGTCGTCTACGGCATGCCGAGGGTCGCTTACGAAATCGGCGCGGTCGGCAAGCAGCTTCCGCTGGAACAGATTGGCAGCCGGATCATCCGCCTGTCCAATGCTCACCAGATGGCGGCACGACGCGCATGAGCAAAGGCTTTCCCACCGCTGATGGCCTCGTCCGCATCCATGTCGTGCAGGGTGAGCAGCACGTGGATAACAATCCCAATGCGGTGCTGACGACCATCCTCGGCTCCTGCATCGCCGCCTGCATCTGGGATCCGGTCACCGGCTATGGCGGCATGAACCACTTCCTGCTGCCAGGTGAGGAAGGACAGACGCTGGAGCCGCGCGCCAGCAGTCCCTCAGCCCGCTACGGCGTCTACGCCATGGAACTGCTCGTCAACGCCCTGCTACGGCGCGGCGTGCGGCGCGACTCGCTGCAGGCGAAGCTCTTCGGCGGGGCGCGCATGATCCGCGGCCTCACCGATGTCGGCAATCTGAACGCGACCTTCGCCGAGAAATTCCTCCAGGCCGAAGGCATACCAGTCGTGGGCGGCAGTTTGCGCGGCAACCAAGGGCGACGCGTCCAGTTCTGGCCCACCAGCGGCCGCGCCCGGCAGGTTCTGTTGAAGGGGGAGGACGAGGCTTTGTTCCAGACCGAGTATCAGACCTCGGTCTCCAAGCAACCGGTCCAGACCGGCGCGATCGAACTCTTCTAGCGAAAGCCGCCTCATGCAAGATTCGACTCAGCTCGTTGCGATTCTGGAGGCGATTGCCGAAGAGGTTGGAGAGCTCGGCGCGACGATTGATCGTCTGCAGACGATGCTGAGTCCGGCTCTCTTCGAAATCGCCACCAACGCAGATTACGTGCGCAACGTGCAAACGCTGGATCTCACCTCGCAGCGTCTGAGCGCGATCTCAACCTTCCTCTTCTCGCTCAACATGGCCGTGCCCACGGATTGCCGGGTTAACTCTTCCGATGCCTTGGGCGAGGTAAAGCTCGCGGCACTCGCGCACCGGCTCGCTGGAGAGGAGACCGATCCGGACGAGCAGGTCTCGGGCGAGCTCGATCTTTTCTGACACCGGCATTTTCTTTCGATCGGAGTGACAGGATGTCCGCCATCTCCCAGCCAAGCCCCGCCAGCATCGGTCCTGCCGGAGACACGGGCAACCAGCTTCTGTCCGTGCGCGTCGGGGACCAGGAATTCGCCATGACCATCATGGCGATTCGCGAGATTCGCGGATGGATCAATTCGACGCCCCTGCCGCATGCGCCCTCCTACATCAAGGGCATGATCAATCTGCGCGGCACGGTTCTCGCCATCATCGACCTCGCCCTGCGCCTCGGCCTTCCCAGTCGAGAACCGACGCCTGCGTCCGTCGTCGTTGTCATCGAGATGGGTGACAAGGCCGTAGGCCTGCTGGTGGACGCAGTGTCGGACATCATCACCGTCACGGATCAGATGCGACAGATCACGCCGGATACGGGAGACGCGGTGTCCCGTGCCTATGTGGAAAGCCTGATCATGATAAACGAAAGGATCATCGGCATCCTCTCCCTCTCTGCAGTCATTCCGCAGGAGCAGGTTGCGGCTCTCGATCTCGAACACGCCTGAGGTCCCCGGCGCGCGATTGGCGCTTCAGGCGGCGAGGCTCGCCAGCCAGTCGGCCGCCCGATGATCGGCGCCCGATGGCAGCGCCGCTGCCGGATCGCGCAGCCAGTGCACGACGTCCCGTGTGACGATCCCGCCGGCACGATCCCGGTGCAGGAGATGGTAGCCATCAGGATAGAAGGCGAAGACACGCTCACCCGGCTTCGCCAGTCTCTCCCGCCGCCAGCATGCCGCCATCGCGCGGGGCGGTACCAGCTGATCTTTGCCACCATAGAGGAAGAGCGTCGGTGCACGGCGCCCGCCTGCCGTCTCCAAGGCGCTGTCCATGAGATCCGCGAGCCCTTTGAGCGAGCGGATGCTGGCCGAGGGCCGTCCGAGGCTCGGATGCTGCATGCGCCGCAAAGCGGCCAGATTGTCCGTCGGCTTGATGCCCAACCGGTCCGCCCGCAAGCGGAGCCAGGGCACCGTCTTATGCGCCCACCACAGGGACAGGCGATGCGCCGTCGCCATCTCTCGCCGTCCCCAGACCGCGGGCGCGCTCAGCACAAAACCCGCGACACCCAGTTGCCGCCGTCGCGCCGCGAGCACCATGAGGATCGCGGCCCCCATGCTCTCTCCCGCCAGAAACAGCCGTGCCCCGGGGAAGCGGGTGCGGATGTCCGCGACCATGGCCTCGGCATCGGCCACCAGACGATCGGTGCCATGCCATTGGCCACGGCCGGTGGCCGCGCCGAAACCGCGCTGATCCGGCGCGATCAGCGCGATCCCGGCGGATTGAAAGTGCACGGCCGGGGGCGCCCAGCCATCAGCGCTATCGTTGATGCCATGCAGGGCGAGAACCACCGTATGCGCCGGCCCTTCAGGCAGCCACTCGCGATAGGGCAGCACGGCGCCATCCGACATGACGAAGGCGCCGCTGATTTCGCGCGGCCGAAAGGCCTGCCGCCGGCCCATCCCAAAGCGGAGACGGGGCCAGGAAACGGCAGCCGAGGCGGCGTGTTCCGGAGAGTTATCCTGAGGCTTCATCGCCCTCCCTGGCTATCACTCCAGGGATAGGAATCAAATGAAATTGCCATCAGATTGTCACATGGGGCCCATGCCGACCTCAGCCCGCCGATCGCTCAGCTTGGTGGCGAGAGGTAAAGGTGCTTCCCCTGCGCCTCGAACTCGCGGCTCTTCTCGGCAAGCCCGGCCAGGCGCACCGCGTCTTCCCGCAAATCCTGGCTGATCCGCATAGAGCAGAATTTCGGCCCGCACATGGAGCAAAAATGCGCGGTCTTGTGGGCCTCCTTCGGCAAGGTTTCGTCATGGAAGGCCTGCGCCGTCTCTGGATCCAGCGAGAGGTTGAACTGGTCCTGCCAACGGAAGGCGAAGCGCGCGCGGCTGACCGCATCGTCGCGCAGACGCGCGGCTGGGTGGCCCTTGGCGAGATCAGCGGCATGCGCCGCAATCCGATAGGTGACGACGCCGGTCTTCACGTCATCCCGGTCAGGCAGGCCGAGATGTTCCTTCGGCGTCACGTAACAGAGCATGGCGGTGCCGAACCAGCCGATCATCGCGGCTCCGATCGCCGAGGTGATGTGGTCGTAGCCCGCACCAATATCGGTCGTCAGCGGCCCGAGCGTGTAGAAGGGCGCCTCTGCGCAATCCTCCAGCTGCTTTGTCATGTTTTCGCGGATCTTGTGCATCGGCACATGGCCGGGCCCCTCCACCATCACCTGGCAGCCATGAGACCAGGCAATCCGGGTCAGTTCGCCGAGCGTCTCCAACTCGGCGAACTGCGCCGCGTCATTGGCGTCGGCGATGGAGCCTGGGCGCAGTCCATCGCCGAGCGAGAAGGACACGTCGTAGCGCCGCATGATCTCGCAGATCTCGGCGAAATGCTCGTAGAGGAAACTCTCCCGGTGATGCGCCAGGCACCAGCGCGCCATGATCGAACCGCCGCGCGAGACGATGCCGGTCACGCGTTCCGCGGTCATCGGCACGTGATGCAGCCGCAGCCCGGCATGAATGGTGAAATAGTCCACCCCCTGCTCGGCCTGCTCGATCAGCGTATCCCGAAACACCGGCCAATCCAGCTTTTCAGGCGCGCCGCCCACCTTCTCCAGCGCCTGGTAGATCGGCACAGTGCCGATCGGCACGCTGGCATTGCGCAGAATCCAGCTGCGGATGTTGTGGATGTTGCGGCCGGTGGAGAGGTCCATCACCGTGTCCGCGCCCCAACGCGTTGCCCAAACAAGCTTCTCCACCTCCTCGGCGACGGAGGAGGTGACAGCGGAGTTGCCAATGTTCGCATTCACCTTCACCAGGAAGTTGCGCCCGATGATCATGGGCTCGAGTTCCGGGTGGTTGATGTTGGCGGGGATGATGGCCCGGCCGGCGGCGATCTCAGCGCGCACGAAGTCGGGGGTCACGAAGTCGGGGATGGTGGCGCCGAAGCTTTCGCCATCGGCCCTGCGCACCGCCGGCCCCTCTGCCGCCCGCGAACGGCCGAGATTTTCGCGATGCGCGACATAGCGCATCTCCTCGGTGATCACGCCGGCGCGGGCGAAGTCCAGCTGCGTCACCCGCTGCCCCATGCTCGCCTGCCGCACCACCTGCGAGGCGGGACAGGGGGCCGCAAGAAAGCGGCCCTCCGCAAAGCCATTATCCTCGGGTTGCACCTGACGCGGCGTGACCGCCGCAAAACCGCGTGCCTCGATCCAGCTCTCGCGGATGCGCGGCAGGCCCTGCGCGAGGTCGATCCTCACCTCGGGGTCGGTATAGGGGCCGGAGGTGTCATAGAGCGTGACTGGCGGCTCGGCAGCCTGCGGATCGAGCGCCACTGCACGGAAGGGCACCCGAATCTGGGGAAAACCTTCGGGTGCAGAATGGATCTTGCGGGAGCCGGAGATCGGTCCCGTCGTCACGGTTTGGGGTTGGGCGAGATCGTCTGGCATCGAAACACCTCCTCGCCGCGCGAGAAGATGGGCGGGAGATGACGGACAGGCGGCACAGGGCCATCCGCACTCCCGTACCAGTCCCTCCGCCGGCATGATCCGGATCAGGTTCCCCGGCGCAGCCACATGCCTTCGCACGCAGGCTTTGCCGGCAGGGTCACCGCGCTGCATCCCAACCGGATGGCCTAGCGGAATCTCAGCTCCTTGCCGGAGCCCCCCTTGGTAGGATCAAGGATGGCGAGGCCCGGGCGCCTCTGTCAACCGCCTTGCCGCATCACGAACCACGGCGGGGTCAAACGCCCTCGCCAGGCGTCTGGCACACGTCCACCCATTCGGCGTCGGTGAGTTCGGCCATGCGGCCGGGCGCGATACGCACCGCACTGTGGGTGGAGCCGGCAGCCGGCACCACCTCGTCGAAAGCTTGAAGAGAGATGTCGCAATAGACCGGCAGCGGCTCCGGCAGGCCGAAAGGACAGACTCCACCAACGGGATGCCCGGTGATACGCACGACCTCTTCGGCATCCAGCATCCGCGGCTTGCCGCCGAGCACCGCCTTGGCCTTGCGATTGTCGAGCCGCGCATCACCCCGTGCCACCACCAGCAGATAGCGGTCCCCAATCTTGAGGGAGAGAGTCTTGGCGATCTGCGCCGGCAAGACGCCATGCCCCTCAGCGGCCGCTGCGACCGTCGCCGTGCTGCTCTCCAACTCGATGATGGCGATGTCTGGTGCCTTCTCGGCAAAAAAGGCACGGACCGAGTCGAGGCTCATCGGCGTCTCCGTCTAACCACGGACACACTATTCCGCCCCTCCGTCTCCGGCGCAACGTTCCGGGTCCCGGCCATATTCATCTAGATGTCAAAAGTCTCTGGCGGCGTCTGGGCTAGAGAAGGCCGCCTGACCGAGCGGCCGGCAAGGCGCCTGCCGCCCAAACAAGGAACCCGTCCTGATGCGTACATTTCTCCGAGGCTCCGCCTCGAAGGCGCTGTTCGGCTTCGCGGCCCTGATCGCGACCAGCACCGGCGCGCTCGCCGCCGATGTCTGCCCCGCGGGCGGCATCAACTACGGTGTCATCCCGTTCGACGCCTCGGCCGCCTTTGTTCCGCTCTATCACAAGATTGCAGCCATCATCAGCGAGAAGATGGGATGCCCAGTCAATCTCAAGATCGGCACTAGCTACAACGCCACGATCGAGGCGATGCGTGCCGGCAAGATCGACATCGCGGAGTTCGGTCCGCTGAGCTACATTCTGGCCCAGAAGATGGCCGGTGCCGAAGTCGTCGCGACTTATGCGACGCCGGATGGCAAGCCCGACACCTATACGGCAAGCGTCGTGACCTGGCCCGGTTCCGGCATCACGACCCTGAAGGGCGTGGCCGGTCACAGCTTCGCCTATTCCGATCCGGCTTCGACCTCCGGCCATCTCTTCCCGGCCTACGCCCTGAAGTCGGTTGGGATCGACCCTGATCATGGGGTCAAGGCTGTCTATGCCGGCAGCCATACCGCGAGCTACGAGGCCCTGCTGCATCACAAGGTCGAAGCGGGTGAAATCAACAGCCAGGAAATTCTCTCCGCGCAACATGCCGGCATCTATAATCCATCGGATTTCGTCACTCTATGGACCAGCCAGCCGATTCCCGAAGATCCCGTCGTCGTTCGCGGCAATCTGCCGCCCGCTCTGAAGACCAAACTGACGGATGTTCTGCAGAATCTCGATCTCAGCAGCATCCCTGCCGCTGACCTCAAGGTCATCGGCCTCAAAGGTCACGGCTATGTCGCCATCAGCGACAAGGACTATGACGGTATCCGCAGCCTTGTTTCCGTGCTGCATCTTGACCTCAACAAGCTGGGGTCATGAGCAGAACGCTGATCGACGTCTCCTCCCTCGCCATGCGCTACCCTACGGGGCGCATGGCGTTGACGGAGGCGAGCCTCAGCCTTCAAGCGGGCGAACTCGTCGTCATTCTCGGCGCCAACGGCTGCGGCAAATCGACCTTGCTGCGCTGCATTGCCGGGATGCTCAAGCCCACTGCTGGGCGTATCAAGGTCGCCGGGGAGCCGATCACGGAGCTATCCGGACGTCCGCTCGCGGATGCCAGAATGGCGCTCGGCATGGTGTTTCAGCATGCCAATCTGGTGAAGCGCCGCAGCGTCATCGCCAATGTCATGTCGGGCACGCTAGGCCGCCACCGCACCCTCGCGACCGCGCTCGGCTTCCTGCCGCAGAGCGAGAGAGAATTCGCGTTGTCCTGCCTTGCAGAAGTTGGCCTTGAGGATTTCGCTGCCCAACGCGCCGGTACCCTCTCCGGCGGCCAGGCGCAGCGCGTCTCTGTCGCCCGCGCGCTCGCCCAGCGTCCGCTCGCCATTCTCGCGGACGAACCAGTCGCGAGCCTCGATCCCGAAGCCTCCGAAGAGTTGATGACGCTTCTGCGCCGCGTCGCCCACGAAGATGGGCTCGGCGTGCTCTGCGTCCTGCATCAGCCGGATCTCGCGCGCCGTTATGCGGACCGCATCCTCGGTCTCAAGGCCGGGCGCGTACAGTTCGACACGAAGCCTGCCGATGTGCTCGAGACGCAGGTTTCGGCCCTCTACACCAAAGCTCCGGAGCCCGCGAGCGCATGAACGGTTTCGCCATCAACCCAGCACAGCCGGTAAAGAAGAGCACGCCGCCGCGCCGCATGAACGCCCTCGGTTTCGTCGCGGCGCTATTTTGTGTCGGCCTGTTTCTGCAAGCGGCCGTCGTCGTGCATGCACGCCCGCAAGATCTGGTCACGGGTGCAGCCGGCATCGCAGACATCGTCAGCCGCTCGATGCCGCCCGATCTCTCCGCCCTGCCGGATGCCCTCTGGCCCGCGCTGGAGACGATCGACATGGGTCTCTTCGGCACTGCCGTTGCCCTCGTCTTCGCGCTTCCCATCGCCCTCTTCGCCGCACGCAACACGACGCCGGCAAAGCCGCTCTACTACGCGGCGCGTGGCCTCATCGCACTTGCCCGGGTCGTGCCGGATCTCGTCTGGGCGCTCATCTTCGTGGCGGCCGTCGGCCTCGGCCCCTTCCCCGGCGCGCTCGCCATCGTCATCCACAGCCTTGGCATGATGGGCCGGCTCTTCGCCGAAACGATCGAAGACATCGACATGGGCCCGGTGGACGCGCTGAGCATGACCGGCGCCTCACGTCTCGCGGTCTTCACCCACGGCGTCATTCCGACCGTCATTCCTTCGCTGCTCGGCATCACCCTCTACCGGCTGGACGAAAACATCCGCTCCTCGCTCATCCTCGGCTTCGTCGGCGCAGGCGGTATCGGCTTCCAGCTGCTGACGGCGATGAACCTCTTCCAATACCGCACCGTCTCGATGCTGCTGGTCCTCACCTTCGCCATCGTCGTCGGCGCCGAGCGGATTTCCGCCGCGCTGCGGCAACGGATCGCCTGACGCGCGGCCCTCAGTGGAGCCGCGCCGCGCCCTCTGCCGAGAGATAGACGATGCGGCCCCCAGCGATGGTCGCGACCACGCGGGGCGCGGGCTCTGCCGCGACGATGACGAGATCCGCGCGCAGACCGGGCGCAATCGTACCCCGATCCGCGAGCCCTGCGGCCTTCGCCGGGTTCTCCGAGATCAGCGGCCATGCCTTGGCGAGCCCATCGCGACCGCCAAAGGCAAAGCCCGCACGCAGCAAGGCGGGGTAGAAGTAATCGCTGGAGAGGATACGACACAGGCCGCTCTCCACCATCTGCCTGGCAGAGATCCAGCCCATATGGCTGCCGCCGCGCACCACGTTGGGGCTGCCCATCAGCACCCAGTCGCCAGCGTCCGTCGCAGCTCGCGCCGTCTCGGCATTCATGGGAAAATCCGAGATGCGCGCGCCCATGGCACGGAAAGCGGCCCGCTCCTCGAGCGTTGCGTCATCATGGCTCGCCAGTGCGATGCCGGCGGTGCGCGCGGCCGCCGAGATCCGTTCCAGGGCGGCAGGCACAGCCTCGGCCCGCGCGGCGATACGGTCCGCGAGCGCGCGGAAGGCCTCCACCGTCATGCCCGCGCGATCACTATATTTGGCGCAAGCCGCAGGGTCCTTTATCTTGCGCAGGATGCCGGGCGTGTGATCGTTGAACGCCAGAAGATGCACCTGACCGGCCGCGATCGTCGCGAGCGCCAGGTCCAGCGCCTCCAGGTTGTAGGCTTCCCACCGCAGATGCACCCGCATGTCGCAGGCGGTTCGTGGCTTATGCGCCTCCAACTGCATGAGCAGCGCCGTGAAGGCTTCGGCGCTGCGCAGCCCCGGCTCCCAGGACAGCGTCACGCCATGAAAGGCGGTGGTGATGCCATTGGCGACGAGCTGCGCCTCGGTCTCCGCGAGGGCGAGGTCCATCGGGAAAGCGACCCCCGGGCGCGGCTGCACCTGCCGCTCGAAGGCATCGCCATGGAGATCGACGATGCCCGGCAGCACCAGCAGCTCGCGCGCATCGAACCGTCGCGATGCGCCGCTCAGCCTATTGGCGATCACCCCGGCCTGAAGCCTGACCACTCCCTCTTCCAGGCCGGCTTGCGTGAGCCATTCCCCGCCGACGATCTCCAGAGCCATTGCCTGCCTCGCTTCTTCACATGCCTGCGTGGTGTCACGCGATTGCCGTTGACACTAACGCCACCAGGCGTAAAGTCTAGACGTCTAGATGAATATCGGATGACGATGCCAAACACCGACATCACCCGCCGCCAAAACTGGATGGCAACCCTTGCGCGAAGCGACCGTCAGGCCATCGAAGCCCGGCTGGCCGAGGTGGCCCCGCTTCCCTCCCACATGCGGCTGCGCGGCCCCGAGGCCGGGCTCGTCATGGTGCGCGGCCGGGCCGGCGGCAGCGGTGGGGCTTTCAATCTGGGCGAGATGACGGTGACCCGTTGCAGCGTCCGCAATGCGCAGGGTCGGGTCGGCCACGCCTATATCGCCGGGCGCGACGGGAAGAAGGCGGAACTGGCCGCTGCCCTCGATGCGGCGCTGCAAGACCCCGATCTGACGGCCGGGTTGGAGGAACAGGTCATCGCACCGCTGGCACGCGCCCTCGCTGCTGCGGAGGCTCAGACGGCCGCCGAAGCGGAGGCCACCCGTGTCGATTTCTTCACTCTGGCCACGATGCGCTCATGACAATGGACAGACCCGGCTTCTCCGATCCCGTCACGGAAGCCCAGAGCTGCTTTCGTCTGGTACTGCAGGCCATGTCTCGGCCCGGAAGCATCGTCACGCTCGGCCACACGGTCGCGGCGCCGCCCCTCGCTCCGGCCACCGCTTCGGTTCTCCTGACACTCGTCGACGCCGAGGTTTCCCTCTGGCTAGATGAGAACCTCGCGGCCAGTTGGGAATGGCTTGCCTTCCATGCGGGGGTCGTGCCCGCAGCGGATGCGGCCGACGCGGCCTTTCTCTGTACCACCCGCCTGCCGGCTCTCACCCAGCTCAAGACCGGCAGCGACGTCGATCCGGAAGCGGGCGCCACTGTCATCCTGCAGGTCCCGAGCCTGGAAGGCGGCCCGAAGCGAACGATCTACGGCCCCGGGCTCGAAGCGCCGACGATGATCGCGCCGCAGGGCCTTCCGGAAGATTTCGTCAAGCAGTGGCAGCGGAATCACGAAACCTTCCCGCGTGGCATCGATCTTCTTCTGTGTGCCGGCAACGCCGTGTGCGCGCTGCCGCGCAGCCTGCGCATCGGGGAGAGCTGAAATATGGCCTATGTCGCCGTCAAAGGGGGCGAGCGCGCGATCGACGCGGCGCACGACTGGCTCGCCCGCACCAGGCGCGGACCGCTGTCGGTTGCCGAACTTGGCACCGATCAGATCGCGAGCCAACTTGGCCGCGCGGTGGACAGGGTGATGGCCGAAGGCTCGTGCTATGATCCGGCGCTCGCCGCGCTCGCCATCAAGCAGGCGCAAGGCGACCTCATCGAAGCGGCCTTCCTGCTGCGCGCCTATCGCACCACGCTGCCACGCTTCGCCGCCTCCCGCCCGGTGGAAACCGGCCGGATGCAGCTCCGCCGCCGCATCTCGGCGATCTACAAGGATTTGCCGGGCGGCCAGATGCTGGGGCCGACCTATGACTACACCCATCGCCTGCTCGATTTCGCCCTCGAAGCGGAGAGCGACGTCACCCCCGCTCCCATCCCACGCGCAGCTCCGCCACGAGAGCATGTGCCGCGCGTACTCGACCTTCTGCGCAGCGAGAGCTTGATGGGCGCCGAACCATCGGGAGACGACACTGCGCCCGGCGACCTGACGCGCGAACCGCTGACATTTCCTGCCGGGCGCGATCTGCGGCTTCAGGCGCTGGCACGCGGGGACGAAGGCTTTCTGCTCGCCCTCGGCTACTCGACCCAGCGCGGCTACGGCAACAACCACCCCTTCGTCGGTGAGATCCGGATGGGCGACGTCGCCGTCGAAATCGAACCGCCGGAGCTCGGCTTCCCGATTGAAATCGGCCGCATCACCCTGACGGAATGCGAGATGGTCAATCAATTCGCGGGATCGAAGACGGAGCCTGCGCAGTTCACCCGCGGCTACGGCCTCACCTTCGGCCATGGCGAGCGGAAGGCCATGGGCATGGCGCTCGTCGACCGCGCCATGCGCGCCGAGGAGCTCGGTGAGGACGTCACGGCGCCAGCGCAGGACATCGAGTTCGTGCTCTACCATAGCGACAATATCGAAGCGACCGGCTTCGTCGAACATCTGAAGCTGCCGCACTACGTGGATTTCCAGAGTGAGCTTGAAACGATCCGCGCCCTGCGGCGCACCGCCGAGATGGCCGAACCGGCCGAGCCCGCACAGGGAGAGGCGGCATGAACGGCTATAACTTCGCGTATCTGGACGAGCCCACGAAGCGGATGATCCGTCGTGCCATCCTGAAGGCGGTGGCCATTCCTGGGCATCAGGTGCCGTTCGGGGCGCGCGAAATGCCCCTGCCCTACGGTTGGGGCACCGGCGGCATCCAGGTCACGGCCGCGATCCTCGGCTCCACGGACGTCCTCAAGGTCATCGACCAGGGTGCTGACGACACGACCAACGCGGTTTCCATCCGCCGCTTCTTCGCCCGCGTCGCCGGCGTCGAGACGACGACCAAAACGGCGGAGGCGACCGTGATCCAGACCCGCCACCGCATTCCCGAACAGCCGCTGCGCGCCGATCAGATTCTCGTCTATCAGGTGCCGCTGCCGGAGCCTCTCGCGAAACTCGAACCGAGCCGGGCCGAGACACGGCAGATGCACGCCCTCGCCGACTACGGCCTCATGCACGTGAAGCTTTACGAGGACATCGCGCGCTTCGGCCATGTCGCGATTTCCTACGACTACCCGGTGATGGTGAACGACCGCTACCTGATGTCGCCCTCGCCCATTCCCGCCTTCGACACGCTGAAGATGAACGGGATGGCGGCGCTGCAGCTCTTCGGCGCCGGGCGGGAGAAGCGCATCTACGCCGTGCCGCCCTATACCCGTGTGCGCCCGCTGGATTTCGAGGATCATCCCTTCAAGCTGCTGCGCGCCCCCCATGCCTGCACGCTGTGCGGCGCCGATGATAGCTACCTCGACGAGGTCGTGACGGATGATCGCGGCGGCCGCATCTTCGTCTGCTCGGACACGGATTACTGCGAAAGCCGGCGCGAGCCCGATCTGGGAGAGGCCGCATGACCGTGCCCCTTCTCGAAGCCCAAGGCCTGGATCTGCGCTTCGGCGCCATCCGCGCCCTGGATCAGGTGACCCTGGAACTCTGGCCGGGCGAAGTGCTGGCCATCGTCGGCGAAAGCGGTTCGGGGAAATCGACCCTGCTGAGAGTCTTAGCGGGGCAGGCCCGGCCGGACGCAGGCCAGGTACAGTATCGCGACCCGACCGGCGCGCTGCAGGACGTCCATGCCATGCCGGCGCCCCGGCTGCGCGCGCTGCACCGGTCCGATTGGGGTTTCGTCCACCAGAATCCCCGGGATGCTCTGCGCATGTCCGTCTCGGCCGGCGGCAATGTCGGGGAGCGGCTGATGGCGCAAGGCGCCCGCCACTACGGCGACATTCGCGCCATCGCCATGGACTGGCTGCGTCAGGTCGAAATTGACCCAAGCCGGATCGACGATCTGCCGCGCACCTTCTCGGGCGGCATGCAGCAGCGGCTGCAGATCGCCCGTACGCTCGCAACCCATCCCCGCCTCGTCTTCATGGACGAGCCAACCGGCGGACTCGACGTATCTGTGCAGGCGAAACTGCTCGACCTCATCCGCTCCCTCGTCTCCCGCCTCGGCCTTGCCGTCGTCTTGGTGACGCATGACATCGCCGTCGCGCGCCTGCTTGCCGGGCGGATCCTCGTCATGCGGCGAGGCCAGGTGGTGGAGACGGGGCTCACCGATCAGGTGCTGGACGACCCGCAGCATCCCTATACCCAACTGCTCGTGAGCTCGGTGCTTCAGGCATGAGTGACGTCGTTCTCGCAACCGAAGACCTCGGCAAAACCTTTACGCTCCACCTCCAGGGGGGAACGACGATGCCCGTTCTGGCGGGGGTCGACCTCACGCTCTCGAAAGGCGAATGCGTCGTCTTGTCCGGCCCCTCGGGCGCCGGCAAGTCGACCCTCATGCGCAGCCTCTACGGCAACTATCGCGTAGGCTCCGGCCATGTCCGCATTCGTCATCGCGACACATGGGTTGATCTCGCGACGGCCGACCCGCGTCTGGTCCTCGAAGTGCGCCAGGAAACGCTCGGCTATGTCAGCCAGTTCCTGCGGGTAGTGCCGCGGGTGCCAACGCTCGAGATCGTCGCGGAGCCGCTGATGCAACGGGGCCATCCGCGGGAGGAAGCGCGCGCCCAGGCCCGGGACCTGCTTCTGCGCCTCAACCTGCCGGAGCGGCTGCACGGCCTGCCCCCGGCCACCTTCTCCGGCGGTGAACAGCAGCGCGTGAACCTCGCGCGTGGCTTCATCGGCGGCCATCCCATCCTGTTGCTCGATGAGCCGACGGCTTCGCTCGACGCCGCCAACCGCGACGCGGTGGTCGGCCTCGTCGCCGAAGCCAAGGCACGGGGCACGGCCATCCTCGGCATCGTCCATGACGCGCCGACCCGCGAAGCCATTGCGGATCGTCTCTTTCTCCTCTCTCCTGTTCAGGCTGCCGCATGACCGAGATCGTCCTTTCCAATGCGCTCCTCGTTCTCGAAGATCGCAGCTTCCTCGGCAGCCTGGTAATCCGAGACGGGATGATTGCAGACATCGCCGAGGGCCCGTCGCATCTTGCCGGTGCGATCGACTGCGAGGGCGACGTCGTGATGCCCGGCATCATCGATCTGCATACGGACAATCTCGAGCGTCAGGTGATGCCGCGGCCCAATGCACGCTGGCCCTCTCGCTCCGCCTTCCTCGCACATGACGGGCAATGCGTGGCCGCCGGGGTCACCACCGTTTTCGACGCACTCTGCGTCGGCAACCTCAACTTCGACAATGAAGATCGCATCCGCACCTTTCAGGATGGAGTTGGGGATCTGACGGCGCTGACCGGGACCGGCTTGCTGAAGGCCGACCACTTCCTCCATCTGCGCTGCGAGTTGCCAGCGGAAAACATGCTTGGCCTCGCCGAGTCCGTGATCGATCACCCGCTCGTCCGCATGGCGAGCCTGATGGATCATACGCCGGGTGTTGGCCAATATGCCGACCTCGGCCGCTTTCGCACGCGCAAGATGGCTTCGGGCAGCACCTCTCTTGCCGAGGTCGACAGCGAGATCGACATCTTGCGTGACAATCGGGCGCGTCTGCGCGCGCCTAACCGACGCGCCTTGCTCGACATGGTGTCGGGGCGCGGCATCGTGCTGGCGAGCCATGATGACGAGACGGTGGAAGAGGTGGATGACAACCACGCCGCCGGCATCGCGATCAGTGAGTTTCCCGTGCGCATGGAGGCCGCTCGCCGGGCCAAGGCCCTCGGCATGACTGTGATCGCCGGCGCGCCCAATATCGTCCGCGGCGGATCGCATTCGGGGAATGTGGCGGCGGCCGATCTGGTCGCGGCCAGTGCCGTTGATGCCCTCGCCTCCGATTACGTGCCGCCCGCTCTGCTTGAAGCCGCCTTCGATCTGGCCGAGGAGGCGCTCGATCTGCCAGCGGCAGTTGCGCTGGTCACCGCTGGCCCTGCCCGCATGGCATGCCTCACGGATCGTGGTCGTCTGCTCCCGGGTCTGCGCGCAGATCTGCTGCGGGTGCGCCGGGCGGGCGGACTCGCCGCGCCGGCCGCCGTCTGGCGTGAGGGACTGCGCGTCGCATGACCGGCCTCTTGGTGCTCGTGGTTGGCCCTTCCGGCTCGGGCAAGGACACGCTGCTCGCCGGTGCGGCGACCGCGCTCAGGGGCGACCCACGTTTCGTTTTCGCCCGCCGTACCGTCACACGGGAAGCTTCGCACGAAGACCATGAAACGGTCGACGTGCCAACCTTTTTGTCGCTGCTCCGCGAAGGACAGTTCGGACTGCATTGGGAAGCGCACGGCCTCTATTACGGGGTGCCGAACGAAGGCCTCGCCGCCGCAACGGCAGGCGCGATCGTCGTGGTCAATGTATCCCGCAGCGTCATCGCGGAAGCTGCGCGGCGCTTTTCGGTTGTTGCCGTCGAGATCACGGCGCCCGACGCCCTTCGTGCCGCGCGCCTGGCCGAACGAGGGCGCGAGAGCGGCGCCGACATCGCACGGCGCCTGTCCCGCCAAGCCGAACCGCCACCTGGCGTCGCTCTTCACCGCATTTCCAATGACGGCACCATCGCAGCAGGGGTATCTGCGCTGGTGGGCCTGCTCACGCACCTGGCAGAGAAACGCGAGGGGGCGCTGACCGCGCCCCCTCCTGACATTAGGCCGCCTTCGCCGCCTGGTTGACCTTGGAATTGGCGAGCTGGTTGAGCAGGCTGTCCGCCTTCTTCTCCTCCGCCAAAGTCTCCTCGATCAGCTGCGCCACGTCGCTCTGACCCGCGAGCTTGGCCCAGGCGAGGAGGGAGCCGTAGCGCGCCATTTCGTAATGCTCGATCGCTTGGGCACAGGCGATCAGGCCTGCGTCGCGCACCGGGCTCGGCTCCTTCGCCGCCTCCAGCAACTCCTCGCCTTCCTCGATCAGGCCGTTGATGGCCTCGCAGGTCACGCCCTGGGCGCGCTTTCCGAGGGTCTCGAAGATCTTCTGCAACCGCTCGATCTGATGTTGAGTCTCCTCGCGATGCTCCTGGAAAGCCTGCTTCAGCTCGGGCGATTCCGCCGCCCGCGCCATCTTCGGCAGCGCCTTCGAAATCTGCCGCTCGGCGTAATAGACATCCCGCAGGAAGTGCAGGAAAAGTTCGTCCATACTGCGCATTGTATCCTCCATGTCGTTCAACCGGCTCCGCGACACCGCCCCGCTCGGACGGGCCAAGGCTCGATCGTTGCAGGAGTTGGGTGGAAGGAGGCACCGGCCAAAGCGCTGACCCTTTCACGCTCCGGTGTAACGCGATCACGAAATCGCCCGCTTCCCAAATGCAGAAGGACGGGTGATCCTCTTCTTCAGCAGCAGGAGAGCGAGATGGACGAACCAACGGAGACCGGCGTTTTCGATCTGGGGGACATGGCCCTCCAGTCCGGGGCAGTTCTGCCGCAGGCGAAACTCGCCTGGAAATCCTTCGGCACCCTTTCTCCGGCGCGG
Source organism: Acidisoma sp. 7E03 (assembly GCF_054665075.1). Taxonomy (NCBI): domain Bacteria; kingdom Pseudomonadati; phylum Pseudomonadota; class Alphaproteobacteria; order Acetobacterales; family Acidocellaceae; genus Acidisoma; species Acidisoma sp. 7E03. The sequence goes on along the minus strand of NZ_BAAFHE010000002.1, from coordinate 140,030 downwards.
GACAACGTCATCCTTTATCCGACGAGCTACGGCGCCCAGCATCCCGGCCTGCAATGGGCGATCGGTGCGGAGAGCCTTTTCGATCCCGGACGCTGGTTCGTCGTGATCCCCAACATGTTCGGCAACGGCCGCTCCTCCAGCCCCTCCAACACGCCGGATTATCCGAGCCTGGTGACCACAGCCGACAATGTGGCGGCGCAGCGCCGGTTGCTTGCCGAGGTCTTCGGTGTCGAGCGGTTGGCCTGTGTCTACGGCTTCTCCATGGGAGCGCAGCAGGCCTATCACTGGGCGGCGCTCGCGCCGGAGGCTGTGGAGCGCGCCATCATCGTTTGCGGGTCGGCCCGCACCTCACCGCACAACCAGGTCTTCCTCGCCTCGCTCATGGCCATTCTGGAGGCGGCCCCCGAACATCTGGGCGATGGCCGCTTCGCAGCCGAGCCGCAGGCCGCCCGCCGCGCCTTCGCGCGGTGCTACGCCGGCTGGGCGATGAGCCAGGCCTGGTATCGGGAAGGCTTGCACCTGTCCTCGACCGGCGCCCACACGCTGGACGAATTTCTCGACGCGCATTGGCAGCCGGGTTTTCAGCTGGCGGCGGCGGATCTCTATGCCCAGCTCCGCACTTGGTATGCGGGGGACATCAGCAACAACGCCCTCTACGGCGGCGATCTCGCGGCGGCCCTCGCCGCCATCTGCGCCAGGGTACTACTGATGCCCTGCGAGACCGACCTCTATTTCCCCGTCGCCGACAACGCCCTGGAACTGGCGCATCTGCAAACCGGCGCATTGCACGCCATCCCGAGCATCTGGGGCCATGTCGCCGGGGCCCCGTCGGACCTGCCGGAGGAGCGCGCCTTTCTCCGCGCTGCAGTGCGAAACTGGCTCGCCCAGTAGTCTTCCGATAGAATTCGGTCCGCCGCTCCGCTATGGCAGACATCTCCACGAGATGGGGTTTTCCGGCGATGGCGGATGTTCATGCGGCGGTGCGCCGCTTTATTGGCAATACGCTGTACGAGACTTTCGAGCACATCATCATGCTGGTGCTCACCCTCGTCATCGTCGTTCTCATCGCGCTCGCCACCTGGCACCTCGTCCTGGTGACGGCCGCCCTGATCAGCACCGGATCGCTCGACCCCGCGGACCCCTCCGTCTATCCCGCCATCTTCGGCATGTTCTTCACGGTGCTGATTGGGCTGGAATTCAAACGCTCCTTCCTGATCGTCACCTCCAGCCAGGCGAGCATCGTCCGCATTCGCTCGATCATCCTGATCGGCCTGCTAGCGACGCTCCGGAAGTTCATCGTGCTCGATCTGAAGGAGGTGAACGTCAGCGAGACGATCGCGGTGGCGGTGGCGATCCTTGCTCTCGGCCTGGTGTATTGGCTCGTCCGGGACCAGGAGCGGCGAGCGGCTCAAGCCGGATCGATCCTCTCGCCGGATGCCTGACAGCGCACTGCCGGAGCGGCAACTGTCCGTCATGCTGGCGGTGACCGCCGGCTTTGCCGATGCTTTCGCCTTCCTCACGCTTCATGGGCTTCTGGTCGCCCATGTCACGGGCAATCTCGCCTTCATGGCGGTGGGCATCGCCCGCGGCAACCCGCACGTGCTGCTGAAATTCTGCGCCCTGCCGATCTTCGTAACTGGCGTCATGGCCGCGACCTTGATGATCCGCTGGAGCGGGCGAACCTTGGCGCGTGCCCTGGTCTTGGAGGGCCTGTTCTTCCTCGCGGCCGGCGCCACGCAGCATTGGCTGCCGGACAGCCAGTTCGCCGACGACCCGAGCGCCTTCTGCGTCGCGACCCTGCTGCTCATGGCGATGGCGACCCAGAACGCGCTCATGCGCATCTTCCTCGCAAAGCTTCCCTCCACCACGGCCATGACGACCAACATCTCGGAAGCGACGGTCCGCTGGACCCAGTGGCTGACCGCGGCGTCCGAGCAGAAGACCGTGACTGCCCGTCAGGACCTCGTCCGTGGCGCAGAGCGCATCAGCCTGACCGTCGGATCCTTCGCGGTGGGCGCCATTGCTGGGGGTCTCGGCGCGATCACCTTCGGCTTCCTCGCGCTCGCCCTGCCAACGCTTCTGCTGTTCTACCTCGCTTGGGCGGCAGCCCGGCGGTCGGAGACCGCCTGAACCGGTTTCAACTGCGGTTTCACCGCTTCGCGCCGCGGGTACCCTCCTGTAGACACGGGGCCGGAGCCGTCAACAAGGAGCCTGAAGGCCGTGCTACGTTTCATCGACCCTGTGATCTCTCCCGAACTGCTCGCCATCCTGCGGCAGATGGGCCATGGTGACGATATCGCGATCGTCGACTGCAATTTCCCTGCCGCCACAATGGGCAAGCGTGTCGTGCGGGCGGACGGCGTGACCGCCACCCACCTGACCGACGCGATCCTCAAGCTCATGCCGCTTGACGATTTCGTGGAGGAGCCTGCATTCGTCATGCGCCAAGTGCATGACCCGGACGTGCTCGCGCCGATTTGCGAAGAGTTCGAAGGACAGGTCAAGCAGCACAGCGGTGGCCGCTTCGGCGTGGTGCCGGTGGAGCGTTTCGCCTTCTACGATCTCGTCAGAAGCTGCTTCGCGGTCGTCCAGACAGCGGAACGCCGCCTCTACGGCAACATCATCCTCAAGAAGGGCGTGCTGCGGCCCGGCGAAGGCTGACGCCACCGAGTCGCTGTAGGCGAAAGCCCGGTTCCGTTGAGGGGCCGGGCTTTTTTTGTCGCGCCGCAGCGCACCAAAAACCCAAGCGTCCCCGACCTTTAGCGATGCCGTCGCCGGGATGAAAACCTCGACAGGGCGCGCCTCTAGCAAATCTTGTTGATGAAAATCGTAAGCTGCTTGCGCTAGGCTGAAACGGCTAGCGACGGCGGTCCAGGATGGAAGCCGCAGCTCAAGGAGAGTGACCACCGCAGAGCACCTTGTCCAAATCCCCTGAACGTCTCGCCGACTGCCTGGAGAACACCCCGCATGGTTCGATCTGACGACATCTTTTCTCTGCACGCGACCCTTCGCGAGCAGACGCGTGAGAGAGAGATGAGCCTCGCGGATTACCTAGAAGCTTGCCGGAATGATCCGCTCTGCTACGCGAGCCCGGCAGAACGGATGTTGAGCGCCATCGGCGAACCGGAAATCCTGGATACGGCGCGCGATCCACGCCTCTCTCGGATTTTTCTCAACCGCACGATCCGCATTTATCCTGCTTTCTCGGATTTCCACGGCATGGAAGAGACAATCGAGAGAATCGTGGGATTCTTCCGCCACGCCGCCCAAGGCCTCGAAGAGCGCAAGCAGGTTCTCTATCTGCTCGGCCCGGTAGGGGGCGGCAAATCCTCCCTTGGCGAACGGCTCAAGTCACTGATGGAGAAGGAGCCGATCTATGTGCTGAAAGCCGGCGACGAGTTGAGTCCGGTCTTCGAAAGCCCGCTCGGCCTCTTCGATCCCGAAACCATGGGCGACATGCTGCTGGAACGCTACGGCATTCCGCGCCGCGTGCTGACCGGGCTGATGAGCCCTTGGGCCATCAAGCGGCTCGATGAATGGAACGGCGATCTGCAGCGCTTTCGCGTCGTCAAACTCTATCCGTCGCGGCGGCGGCAGATCGCTATCGCCAAGACGGAGCCTGGTGACGACAACAACCAGGACATCTCTGCCCTCGTCGGCAAGGTGGATATTCGCAAGCTTGAGAGCTACAGCCAGAACGACCCAGACGCCTACGGCTTTTCCGGGGGGCTGAATCGGGCGAACCAGGGACTTCTCGAATTTGTCGAGATGTTCAAGGCGCCGATCAAGATGCTGCATCCCTTGCTCACGGCGACGCAGGAAGGAAATTACATCGGCACCGAGAACATCGGGGCCATCCCCTTTCAAGGCATCATTCTCGCCCATTCCAACGAGGCGGAATGGCAGAGTTTCCGCAACAATAGGACGAACGAGGCCTTTCTCGATCGTGTGAGCGTGGTCAAGGTGCCTTACTGCCTCCGCGTCACCGAAGAAAGCAAGATCTACCAGAAGCTGATCGCGGGCTCCGCCTTGGGCGAGGCACCCTGCGCGCCGCATACCCTCGAGATGTTGGCCCGTTTCGCCGTACTCTCCCGCCTCAAACCGCACGCCAATTCGAAGCCCTTCGCCAAGATGCGCGTCTATGACGGGGAGAACATCCGCGAGACCGACCCCAAGGTGAAGACCATGCAGGAATATAAGGACGCGGCCGGCGTCGACGAAGGCATGGACGGCATCTCCACCCGCTTCGCTTTCAAGGTTTTGTCGGAGACCTTCAACTACTCCTCTGCCGAAGTCGCGGCCGACCCAGTGCATTTGATGTATGTGCTGGAGCAGGCGATCCGCCGCGAGCAGTTCCCCCCGGACACGGAGGCCGCCTACCTCGCCACCATCAAGGATGAGCTCGCCTCGCGCTACGCGGAATTCATCGGCAACGAAATCCAGAAGGCCTACCTCGAAAGCTACGGTGACTACGGGCAGAATCTCTTTGACCGCTATCTCGACTATGCCGATGCCTGGATCGAGGATCAGGATTTCAAGGACCCCGACACCGGCCAGATGCTCAACCGGGAATTGCTCAACGCCGAACTGACCAAGATCGAAAAACCCGCAGGCATCGCGAACCCGAAGGATTTCCGCAACGAGGTCGTGAAGTTCGCACTGCGCACCCGCGCAAGCAATGGCGGACGCAACCCGTCCTGGACCTCGTATGAGAAGATCCGTGAGGTCATTGAAAAGCGCATGTTCAGCCAAGTCGAGGATCTGTTGCCCGTCATCAGCTTCGGCTCGAAGAAGGACAACGAGACAGAGCGCAAGCACAATGATTTCGTGAGCCGCATGGCCGCACGGGGCTATACTGAGCGGCAGGTCCGACGTCTCGTCGAATGGTATATGCGCGTGAAACAGTCAGCCTGAGTAGCGGCCTTGGAGATCATTGATCGCAGACGCAACCCGCACGGCAAGAACCTTGAAAACCGCCAGCGCGTTCTGAAGCGGGCCCGGGCGGCCGTCGCCCGGGCTGCCCGACAGGCGATTGATCAAGGGACGATCCGGGAAGTCGGGCGAGACCAGAGCGTCACCATTCCGGCGGACACGCTGAACGAGCCGAGCTTCCACAGCGTTTTCACCAAGGGGCGCCGCCACGTCGTCTTCGCGGGGAACAAGGAATTCTCGACGGGCGATCGCATCCAGCGCCCGCCGGGCGGCCAGGGCGGCAACGGCGATGGCGGGGAACCGGGCAGCGGGGGCGGCGGTGAGGATGGCTTCCGCTTCATCCTCACACGCGACGAATTCATGGATCTGTTCTTCGAGGATCTGGAGCTGCCCGACCTGGTCAAAAGCCAGATCGTCGCAACCGAGACCATGGCGCCGCTGCGCACCGGTCTCTCCACCGATGGTTCACCCTCCCAGATCGACATGGCGCGCAGCATGCGTCAGTCCATGGCGCGGCGCATCGGTCTGAAACGGCCCAAAACCCCGGACATTCTGGAATTGGAAGCCGAGATCGCGCGGCTCGAGGCCTCCAAGGAGGATGCCGACCGGCTTCGCGCGCTCCGAGCCGAGCGCGAGACCGCGCTGTTGCGCCAACGCCGGATTCCCTGGATCGATCCGGTCGATCTGCGCTACCGCCGCTTTACGCAAGTGCCCAAGCCCTCCGCGCGCGCCGTGATGTTCTGCCTGATGGACGTGTCAGGCTCGATGTCAGAGCAGATGAAGGATCTCGCCAAACGATTCTTCCTGCTCCTGCACGTCTTTCTCGAGCGTCGCTACAAGCATGTGGATCTCGTCTTCATCCGGCATACCGAGACGGCCGAAGAAGTGGACGAGCAGACCTTCTTCACCGATCCGCGCACCGGCGGCACCGTCGTCTCTAGCGCGCTCACCGAGTTCCTCACGATCCAGAAACGGCGCTACCCTCCGGACAGCTGGAACATCTACGTGGCACAGGCGTCGGACGGCGACAATTCGACGAGTGACACCCACAAGTCCGTCGCCATGCTGGAGGGCGAGATTCTGCCCTGCGTGCAGTATTTCGCCTATATCGAGGTCGGTAGCATGGCGGTGATCCGCGGGGAGACCGAGCTGTGGCGCGGCTATGCGCCGCTCGCCGCGCGGGATCCGCGCTTGGCCGTCGCGCGTGTCTCTGACCGACGCGACATCTTCGCGGTGTTCCGCCAACTCTTTGCTCGCAAGGTAGCCGCGTGACCGAGCATCGCCTGTTGTATGAAGGCTCAGACTGGGACTTCCCCATCATCCAGCGCAGCTACGACGCGATCGAACGGATCGCGTTGGAGGAGTTGGGACTCGAAGTCTATCCGAACCGAATCGAGATCATCACACCGGAACAGATGCTGGACGTCTACACGGCGCATGGTATGCCGCTCACCTATCGTCACTGGTCCTATGGCAAGCGCTTCCTGCAGCACGAGGCCAGCTATCGCCGGGGCTATTCCAGCCTGGCCTATGAGGTGGTGATCAACTCCAACCCCTGCATCAGCTATCTGATGGAGGAGAACACGGCGACCATGCAGGCGCTGGTGATCGCCCATGCCGCCTTCGGCCATAATCATTTCTTCCGCAACAATCACCTGTTCCGGCAATGGACCGAAGCCTCGGCCATCATCGACTATCTGGAATTCGCGCGCAGTTACATCGCGTCCTGCGAAGACCAACACGGGGCTGCTGCGGTTGAGCGGGTGCTGGATGCCGCCCACGCCTTGTCCCGCCACGGAGTCCATCGCCACGGCGGCGCGCGCCCGCTCAATCTCAAGCTGGACCAGAAGCGCGAACGCGAACGGCGCGAGCATGACGAGCGTATGTTCGACGATCTCTGGCGCACCGTGCCCGGCGGCAAGCCGAAGCACACGACGGATACGGTGGCCGACCGGCGCCGGCGCCTAGGTCTGCCCGAAGAGAACCTGCTCTATCTCATCGAGAAGGTGGCGCCCCGGCTCGCACCCTGGCAGCGGGAGGTGATTCGCATCGTGCGCCTCATCGCCCAGTATTTCTATCCACAACCCCAAGCCAAGGTGATGAACGAGGGCTGCGCGACCTGGGTGCATCAGCGCATCATGAGGCGCCTGCATGAAACGGCGCAGATTAACGACGCCGCCTTCCTGGAGGTCCTGCACTCCACGAGCAACGTCATCATGCAGGTGGGGTTCGATCATCCGGCAGGCGGACCGGGCTTCAACCCTTATGCCCTCGGCTACGCCATGATGAGTGATATCGAGCGGATCTGCACCGATCCGACGGAGGAGGATCGCAACTGGTTCCCGGACATCGCCGGCAACCAGGACCCGCTTGGCACCTTGCGGTATGCGTGGGAGAATTTCCGGGACGAGAGTTTCGTGTTGCAGTTCCTCTCACCCGCCGTCATCCGGCAGTTTCGCATGTTCCGCCTGCTGGACGACACGGCTGATTCCGCGCTCCTGGTGGATGCCATTCATGACGATGCGGGCTATCGCGCCATCCGTCGCAGCCTGGCGGAGAGCTACGATCCCGCAACTCATGACCCGGACGTGCAGGTGGTGGACGTCGACCTCGCGGGAGACCGTCGCCTGATGCTGCAGCATCGGACACAACCCGGCCGTCTGCTCGCCCAGCGTGATGCGGAGGCGACCTTGCGGCACGTGGCCCAGCTCTGGGGCTACGAGGTGCGGCTCCAGGAGGTTGATGCCGAAACCGATGCGGTACTCGCAACCTACACCGCGGGCCCGCCGCCGAGCTGACCAGAGTCTAGATCGCGAAAAGATGAAGGCCTCGGAACGCCCCCGTTCCGTCTTGCCAGAACGCCACTCGTTCCCAGCTAGGTTACAACCTTGTCACCTTGCGGGAATATGCGATGCGCCTCCTTCTGATCATCCTCATTCTGCTGCTGATCTTCGGCGGCGGTTACGGCTTCGTCGGCGGCGGCTTCGGCGGCCCCTACGGCTATGGGCTTGGCGGCGGGCTGGGACTGATCCTGATCATCATCATCGTCCTGCTCATATTGTAACCCGCTTAAGCCAAACCGCGGGGAGGATTGCGGCCTCCCCGCGGTGCTGACGATCAGCCAGGAACGCCCTTGCTGGTCGAATATTCGAAATGCAGCGCCTGGTCGGCATGGACGATCGGGTGGATGGCATGAGCGGCCATCGCTGCCTCCGAGAATCCTTGGAGAATGAGCTTCAGCTTGCCCGGATAGGTTGCGACGTCGCCAATGGCGAAGACGCCGGGCAAAGTGGTTTCGCAGCTTGCGGGCGTCACCGGCAGATGGTGCCGCTCCAGCGCGAGGCCCCATTCCGCGATCGGTCCGAGATCCATCGAGAGGCCGAAGAAGGGCAGCAGGACATCCGCAGGAAGGGTCTTTTGCTCACCCTGCAAGGTCGCGACCGTCACGCCCGACAGCATACTGCCCGCCCCCTCCAGCCCATGTAGCTGATAGGGAATGACCATCTCGATCGCGCCCGCCGCAGCGGCCTCGTCCAGTCGCGCAGCCATTTCGGGAGCGGCGCGGAATTTTGGCCGACGGTGCACCACGGCAACCGACGCCGCCACGTCCTTGAGCGCCAAGGCCCAATCCACCGCCGAATCGCCACCACCAGCAATAACCACGCGCTTGCCGCGGAAATCCTCGCGCCGCCGCACGTAATACTGGACGCTCCCCGTCGCCTCGAAGGCCTCGATCCCGTCGAGCGGCGGGCGGTTCGGCCCAAAGGCCCCGGCACCAGCTGCGATGATCACGGCGCGTGCGGTCACCCGGTCACCCGCATCGGTCGTGAGCGTGAAGGCGCCTGCCTCCCCCGCCAGACCGACCACCCGTCGTCCGAGCAGCCGCGGTGCGGCAAAGGGCGCGATCTGCGCTTCGAGCTTGGCCACGAGGTCCATGGCCTCGATCGCCGGATGGGCCGGAATGTCGTAGATCGGCTTTTCCGGGTAGAGGGCTGAGCACTGGCCGCCCACCTCGTCCAGCGCGTCGATGAGCAGACTGCGCATCTTCAGCATGCCGCATTCGAAGACGGCAAAAAGCCCCGCCGGCCCCGCTCCTACGATCGCGACGTCGGTCTCGATGGTCTCGGCCATGCGCATCCGTCCTCCTCTCACTGCGCGGGTAGATAGGCTCCGGCCTTCCGGTCCGTCCAGCCTTGGGGCATGGTCCCGGCCATGAACCACACCGAGCCGGACGGCCCGTACCTGTCCCTGCCGTCTCTCGCGGCGACGGAAGCACTTGGCCGCCGTATTGCCGCCCTGCTGCAACGCGGCGACTGCGTGCTGCTCGCTGGGCCCCTCGGCGCCGGCAAAAGCGCGCTCGCGCGCGCCATCCTCCGCAGCCTCGCTGAGGATCCGACGCTCGACGTGCCGAGCCCGAGCTTCACCCTCGTCCAGAGCTACGAGACCCCGCGCGGGGTCGTGCATCATTATGATCTTTGGCGCGTCGAACCAGGTCCGGATCTCCGCGAACTTGGGCTTGAGGAAGCCTTCGCCGACATCACCCTGATCGAATGGCCGGACCGCTTGGGCGCCCAGGCACCGGCAGGCGCGCTTGCGATCACCCTGCATCCGGAACCCGATGAAGGCCGCACCGCAGTCCTCTCGGGCTGGCCTGATCGACGGGCGCAGCTTATGGAGCCGGCATGAGCCAGCCAAGCCTCTTTCCCGCGGCCTCGCCCCGCACCGCCATGATCCTCGCGGCCGGTCTCGGCACGCGTATGCGGCCGCTCACCGGCGAAACGGCGAAACCGCTGCTACCGGTGCGCGGGCGTACCCTGCTCGATCGCGCGCTGGACAGGCTGGCCGAAGCCGGCGTTACCCGCGTGGTCGTCAACACCCATTGGCAGGCGAGCAAGGTGGCCGCCCATCTCGAGGCTCGCGCCGACGGGCCGGAGATCGTCATCCGCCACGAGGAAACCTTGCTCGACACCGGCGGCGCCGTGGCCGCAGCCCTGGCCGAGGGCTTGCTCGGCGACGCGCCCTTCTTCGTCGTCAATGGCGATGCCCTCTGGCTCGACGGGCCGCTGCTGACGCTGCAACGGCTGGCTGATGCGCAGGCTCTGGCGCCTGCCGACGCCGTGCTGCTGCTGCATCGCGTGGCGCAGGTCATGGGCGAGGCAGGCGCGGGAGATTTCGCGCTCGATCCTTGGGGCGTGCCGCGCCGGCCGGAGCAGCACGAGCAGGTCCCCTATCTCTTTGCCGGTGTGCAGCTCCTCGCCCCCGCTTTCTTCGCGGCGGCCCCGCATGGCGCATTCAGCATGAACCGGCTGTGGGATGCCTCCATCGCCGCCGGCCGGCTGCGCGCTATCGTCCATGACGGGCTCTGGTTTCATCTCTCTACCCCTGCCGATCTCGGCCGCGCCGAAGCCGATTTGAGGGAGCGGTTCGCGGGCGAGAAACGGTGACGGCGCCCGCTCTGTGGACGATTCCGGCCGGCACGCCCTTTCTTGACGCGCTGGCCACACGCTGGCTTGCGCAACACGGCGACAACCCGCTGGGCGGCGGCCTAATCCTGCTGCCGACGCGCCGCGCCGCGCGCAGCCTGGCGGAAGCCTTCCTGCGCGCGACGGATGGAAAGCCGCTCATTCTTCCCCGCATCTCCGCCATCGCCGCGGCGGAGGAGACATCGCTGCTGCAAAGCGCGACGGCGCTCGCCCTGCCGCCGGCCATGCCGGAGGGCGAGCGGTTGGCAACCCTCTGCCGGCTGATCATCGCTCTCGAGCAGGCAAGCGGGACACTGCAGCCTAGCCTGGATGCAACCTGGCGCCTTGCACGCGAGCTCGCCGCGCTGATGGACGAGGCGGCCCGCGCGGAAATCCCGCTCGCCCAAGCGCTCGCGGCCAGCGTGCCCGAAGAACTCGCAGCCCATTGGCAGAAAACGCTCACCTTTCTGGCCATCGCAACCGAGCAATGGCCTCGCATCCTCGCCGAACGCGGCATGATGGATGCTGCCAGCCGCCAAGTGCGGCTGCTGCATGCTCAGGCCGAAAGCTGGGAGGCGGCGCCGCCCGCTCATCCAGTCTGGATCGCTGGAGTAACGGCCTTCCGCCCCGCCCTCGGCCATCTCGCCCGGGTCGTCGCGCACCTGCCTCAGGGCGCCGTCATCTTCCAGGGGCTGGATCGGCAGATGCCGGACGCCGCATGGCGCGCGCTCACCCCGAGCCATCCGCAGACCGGCATGCAGCGCCTGCTCGGCGCTATCGGCGCCCGCCGCGACGAGGTGCGGCTTTGGGACGAGAGGAAGCCTCCCTCCGGCCGTGAAGACTTGCTGGCGCGCGCGCTGCTGCCGGCTGTCGCCCTCGACCATTGGCGCGAGCCGACCCCACTCGATCTCGGCGGCCTTTACCGCCTGGCGGCGGCAGACCAGCAGCAGGAAGCCCTCGCCATCGCGACCATCCTGCGTGACACGCTGGAGACGCCGGGCGCGCGCGCCACCCTGATCACGCCAGACCGTGTGCTCGCCGCCCGCGTCGCCGCCGAATTGCGCCGCTTCGGCGTGATCGCTGATGACAGCGCCGGCGAACCGCTGATCGAAACACCCCATGCCGCCCTGCTGCGCCTGCTGGCGCAGGCGGTCGCCGAACGGTTGGCGCCGGTGCCACTCCTGTCGCTGCTCAAGCACCCCTTCATGGCAGCCGGCCTCTCTCCCGGAGCGGCCCGCGCCGCTGCGCGCGCGCTGGAGCGGCATTGCCTGCGGGGGCCGCGGCCGCCGGCCGGCCTCACCGGTCTGCGCCAGGCCGTGGCCGCCGCCCGTGGCGAGGTCCCGGCCGCCGTTGCGGATCTGCTCGACCGTGTGGAAACCGCACTCCTGCCGCTCTTGCGGGTCGCCGAAGGCACGTTTGCGCAAGCGCCGACCGTCTTGATGGATGCGCTGGTGGAATCCGCCGAAGCAATTGCCACGACGGCGGATAGCAGCGGCACCGAACGCCTCTGGTCGGGCGAAGAAGGGGAAGCCCTGGCCGCCGCCCTCGCGGAATTGCGGCCCGCCCTCGCCCTCTTGCCAGACACGCCGCCGCGCGTGCTGCCCGGGCTGCTCGATGCCGTGCTGGAAGGAAAGGTGGTGCGCAGTCGGCGGGCCATTCGCGGCGGCGCCGAGGGCACCACCCTGCATCCGCGAATCTTCATCTGGGGTCTCGTGGAAGCCCGCCTCTTAAGCGCGGACGTCGTCATCCTCGGGGGTCTGGTGGAAGGGTCCTGGCCACCATTGCCCGATCCCGGCCCTTGGCTAAGCCGCCGGATGCGCGCGGAAGCCGGTCTCCCATCGCCTGAGGAAGAAATCGGGCAGGCGGCGCATGATTTCATGGCTGGCGCCTGCGGTGCTCCGACGGTCATTCTCAGCGCGCCACGCCGCCTGGGTGGCGCGCCTGCGGTGCCGGCGCGCTGGCTCACTCGATTGGAGGCCATGCTCGCAGGACAAGGCCTCAGCCTGCCGCTGCACCCGGCCGCCGCCTGGGCCGCGGGCATCGATCAGCCGGCCGGACCGCCGGTGCCCGCGCGGCCGCCCGCTCCGCGGCCAGCCTTGCATCTTCGCCCGCGCCGCTTGTCGATCACCGAAATCGAAACCTGGCTGGCCGATCCCTATGCCATCTACGCCCGTCACGTTCTGCGCCTGCGGGAGCTCGATCCGCTCGACCAGGCGACGGATGCGGCGGATTACGGGCGCCTCGTTCATGCCGGGGTGCAGCGTTTCCTCGAGGAGGCCGGCGCCGAATGGCGGCCCGACTCGCCACAGCGCCTGCGCATCGCCATGGAGCAGGCGCTTGGGGCCGCCCGGCTGCGCCCGGCGCTTGCCAATTGGTGGAGGCCGCGCCTGCTGCGCATCGCCGCTTGGATCGCGGCCGTCGAGAGCGAGCGCCGGGCCGCCCTCCAACTGCGAGCCATCGGCACGGAAGTCGCGGGGGACTGGCCGCTTGCGGCACCTGGCGGCGTCTTCCGCCTGACCGGCCGCGCCGACCGGATCGAGCGGCGCGCCGACGGCAGCCTCGGCCTCATCGACTACAAGACGGGAACCGTGCCGCAGAAGAGCCGGGTCAAGGACGGCCACGCGCCCCAGCTTCCTCTGACCGCCGCCATGGCCGCGGCCGGCGGCTTCGGTCCGGATTACATGGGTCCGACGGTCGAGATGGCCTATTGGCGCCTGCGCGGCGGCGCCGACCCCGGCGAAGTCATCACGCCGATCGAAAGCGCGGCAGAGATCGCCGAACTTGTCACCCAGGCGGAAGCGAGCCTGCGCCGGCTCATCGCCGATTTCGACCAGCCGGCGCGACCCTATCTTGCCCGTCCACACCCCGGCCGCGCCGCGCGCGATAGTGCCTATGGCCGCCTTGCCCGCATGGCGGAGTGGGCGGGCGCAACCGGTGACGGTGGCGGAGACGGCGCATGACGATTGCCGCACCGCAGGAGGGTCTGCCCCTGCCGCCGACGCCCTCGGCAGCCGATGCCCGGGTGCGCGCGAGCCAGAGCCAGATGGCGGCCTCCGACCCGCGGGTCTCCACCTTCGTTGCGGCCTCCGCGGGCTCGGGCAAGACCAAGCTGCTGACCGACCGGCTTTTGCGGCTGATGCTTGGCGGCGTCGACCCTGGGCGCATCCTCTGCCTCACCTTCACCCGCAACGCCGCCGCGGAGATGGCGCTCCGCCTGCAGGACCGGCTCGGTCACTGGGTCAGCCTGCCCGACGCAGCCCTCGACCGCGCCTTGGAAGACCTCGCCGTACTGCCCACCGCCGCCCACAGGCAGCGCGCCCGTTCGCTCTTCGCGATCGTGCTCGATCTGCCGGGCGGCATGCGCATCGAGACCATCCATGCCTTCTGCCAATCCCTGCTGCGGCGCTTTCCGCTGGAAGCCGGCATCTCTCCTCATTTCCGCCTGATCGAGGAGCGCGACGCACTGCTTGGCCTGCGCGAGGAACAGGAGAGCCTGCTCGCACGCCTGCATGAGGGCGACCCAACCCTTGCCGAAGCCGTCGATCTGCTGGCGAGCCAAATCTCGGCCGACGATCTCGACCAGTTGCTGCGCCAGGTCGATGCCGCACGGGACCGGACGGAGGGGCTGCTGATCCAGGATGGGGCCAGTCTCACCACCATGCTCCGCCGCACCCTCGGCGCCCATCGTGACGAAGCGGCCATCTGGGAGGACGCTGTCTCCGGTGGCGATTGGGCAAGCTTGCGGGCCAGCCTCGGCACCGTTGCAACGGAGGGTCCTGCCAAGGCCGCCGAACGGGCGCTGCTTCTGCTCGATTGGCTCGCCCTCGACGCCGCCGGGCGCCGGGCCGCCTGGGCCAATTGGGCGTCGAGCTTCTTCGGCAAGACGGGCGAGCCGCTGGCCCGCGTCACGCTCGTGGGTAAGAAGCTCGACGGACAACGGCCGGAGCTGTGGCCGGCGATCGAACGCGAGCAGCAGCGTCTTGAGGCCCTGCAGGAGGCTTTCGCCGCAGACCGCCTCGCCCGCCTCTCAGCCGCCTTCTTGCATCTCTGCCTGCCGATCCTCCGCCAGCAGGCGCGTCGGCGTCAGGTCGAAGGCTTAATGGATTACGGCGATCTCATCCTGCGGTCGAACGACCTCCTGCGCGATCCGGGTGCCGCCTGGGTGCTCTTCAAGCTCGATCATGGGCTCGACCATCTGCTGCTGGACGAGGTGCAGGACACCGCGCCGGTGCAATGGACCATCGCCGGCAGCCTGACGGAGGAATTCTTCTCCGGCCTCGGCACCCGGAATGAGGAGGGCGGCATCGGCCGCACCGTCTTCGCCGTGGGCGACCGGAAACAATCGATCTATGGCTTCCAGGGGGCCGACCTCCGCTCCTTCGACGAGTGGCGTGCGCGGCTCCGCAGCCGGGTGCGCGGCGCGGGGCGCGGCTGGCACGATGGCGCGCTCGACGTCTCCTTCCGCTCCGTCGCACCCGTCCTGCAACTGGTGGATGCGGTGTTTGCCGACCCCGAGGCCGCGCGCGGCGTGGTCGAAACGGGTGGACTTCCACTCGCCCATCTGTCCGCCCGCCCAGAAGATGGCGGGCAGGTGGAGCTCTGGCCACTCACGCCGAAGGAGGACGTACCCTCCCCCGAGGCTTGGACGATTCCCGAAACCAATCTCGGCCAGACCTCTGCATCGGGCCGGCTCGCCCGGCAACTCGCGGGGTGGATCGCCAAGCTCACCGACGGCACGACCCTGCTGGAAAGCCAGGGGCGCCCCGTCTCCCCAGGCGACGTGCTGGTCCTGCTGCAGCGACGCGCCCCCTTCGCGCCCATCCTGGTGCGCGAGCTGAAAGCCGCAGGCGTCCCGGTCGCGGGTCTCGACCGGCTGGAACTCGCAGCCCAAGCCGCCGTGCAGGATCTGATGGCCCTCGCCGACAGCCTGCTGCTGCCCGAGGACGATCTGTCCTTCGCCTGCTGGCTGACCAGTCCCCTGGGTGATCTCTCAGACAACAGCCTGATGGATCTTGCCGCCGGGCGCAGCCACGCGCACCTCGCCGATGCCCTGCGCGCACGCGCAGCCGAGCGGCCGGAATGGGCTCGGGCCTGGTCTTTCTTCGAGACGCTGCAGGGCCGCGTCGACTACGCCTCGCCGCATGCCCTGCTCTCCCTCGCCCTTGGCGCGCTCGGGGGCCGCGCGCGCCTCTTTCGCAGGCTGGGTCCCGAAGCCGCGGAGCCAGTGGACGAATTGCTTCAGGCAGCACTCACCTACACGGCCGGCCACCCTCCCTCGCTGCAAGGCTTCCTGCACTGGCTGCGGCAATCGACGGCGGAGGCAAAGCGTGAACCGGGCACCGCCGGCGATGCCGTGCGCATCATGACCGTCCATGCCTCCAAGGGGCTGCAAGCGCCCATCGTCATCATGGCTGATGCCGGCAGCCGGCCGACGCCCGACCGGAGCGGGTTGATCTGGATGGCGGATCCCGTCAGCGGCATGGAACTGCCGGTCCTCTGCCCGCGCAAGGAGGGCCATTGCGAGGCGAGCCGGGCGGTGCAGGCCGCGGGCCAGGCCCGCGCGACCGAGGAACATCATCGCCTGCTCTACGTCGCCATGACCCGGGCCGAAGACCGGCTCGTGGTCTGCGGTTGGGAAAGTGGCACCGGCAGCCTGCCCACCTGGCATGATCTGATCGGTCGCGGGTTCGATCGACTGGGTGCACCCACGGAGGAAGATCCGGCACTGTGGCCGCCGGCGCGCCGCGTCCTCGCCGCTCCGCAGCGGCGGCCACCGCCGGCCAGGCCGCGACTCGCCACGCTCACCGCCCTCCCCTCGCCCGCCTGGCTTACCGCCGGGCCAGGAGGGGCGCCTGCCGCGCCACCGCCGGAACCCGCGCGCGCGCGGCCGCTCGCGCCAAGCCGGCCGGAAGATGTCGCCCTGGGTCCCGTGCCGGCCGCCGATTCGCCCCTCACCCGCGGCGCTGCGCCCATCGGCGCGCTGGCCCGGGGAACCTTGATCCATAGGCTGCTGCAGTATCTGCCCGACCTGCCGCCGGAGAGCCGCACCGCACGCAGCCTCGCCTTTTTGCAGCAGGGGGCGGCGCGGCTCTCCGCCGAGGAGGCGGCGGAAGTGCTGGCACAATGCGAGGCGGTCCTCGCGCATCCTACCCTCGCGGCCGCCTTCGCTCCCGGCAGTCAGGCCGAAGTGCCGTTGACCGGGGAGGTGAACGGCCTCGTCATCACCGGCGTCGTCGACCGACTCGCCGTCACCTCCGAGGACGTCTTCGCGGTCGATTTCAAGACTGGCCGTCACGCACCGCCTTCGGCCGATGACGCGCCGATGCTCTACCTGCGTCAGATGGCGGCCTATCGCGCCCTGCTCGGCGCGATCTTCCCGCAGCACCGGGTGCACTGCGCCCTGGTCTGGACGGAGACTGGAACGATCATGCCGCTACCCGACCACTTGCTGCAGGCTCACGCGCCGGGAAGCGTCGCCAGGAACTGATCCAGCCTGCGGTCGAGCCAGTCGAAATCCTGGCCTGTGGGGAACCAGGCCAACCGCGCGGCGGCGAGATCGGCAGGGCCACGGGGAAATTCCAGGCTTTCCGGCAAATTGGGTGCCGGCAGGTGAACCGCGGTGCAGCCCGGATAGTCCCGAACCCGCCACTCCGGCCGATGCGTCGTGAAGAAGGCGAGGCATGGGCGGTCGAAGGCATCGGCCAGATGCACCATCGCCGTGTCGGTAGAAATGACGGCCCGCGCCCCCGCAACCAGGGCAGCGAGCGATTCGATGGTGGCGAACTGCGGGGCCTGGATCGTACCCGGCAGGGGGTCACCCTGGGCTAAGACAGGCCCATGGTCCACCAGACGCTGCGCGATCCTTTGCCGTACGGGTGCTGGCATGTCGCGCAACGGGATGGAGGCACCTGGACAGAACAGCAGGTAGTCCTGCGGTAGATCCAGTGGCGGCAGAGCCGGCAGTCGCGGCGCAAGCCAGAGGTTGCGCTTGAGCGCAGGGGGAATCCTCTCCGGCGCGATGCCCAGCCGCATGAGGAAAAAATCGATCATAGAGACCCGGGAGAACTCTGGATCGAAGGCGAAGTCGCGAATGTCGATCACCCGGCCGCTTCGTGGCGCAAGGCCCATCGGCAGCACCTCAGCCAGGTCTCCCGCCAGGCGATACACCTGGGGCACGAGAGGCTTGGCCGCGGGCTCCACGCGGCCAAGGACGACTCGCCCTTCGATGGCGCCCACCGCGCGGGCCGCGGCCAAGGCTTGCATCCCGATGATGCTGTCACCCAAGCTAATGCCGAAACCGTTGAGAATCGTCGTCAGGCGCGGATCTTGCATCGATCATTCCTGCATTTGGCGACTGGCTGACCACGCGACACGACTGATCCTCGTTCGGTCAAGCTTGCTTGGTGGCGACGAATGTCCCACCTTGCGTTCAACTCCACCATCCCTTCGCCGCGAGGCGAGGCAGGGTTTCATGACGAGGTTCCAATGGCTGGCAATACCAAGGCGGTAACAGACGCAAGCTTCCAGACCGACGTGCTCAATGCGCCCGGGCCCGTGGTCGTCGACTTCTGGGCGGAATGGTGCGGCCCCTGCCGCGCCATCTCGCCGGCACTCGAAGAAATCTCGGCCGAATATGCGGGCAAGCTCACTATTGCGAAGGTGAACATCGACGAAAATCCGCAGACCCCGAGCGACTACGCGGTGCGCGGCATACCGACCCTGATCCTCTTCAAGGACGGCAAGCCGGCGGCAACTCAGGTTGGCGCCGCTCCCAAGAGCGTGCTCAAGGCCTGGATCGAACGCAGCCTCTAAGGTCTGACGATGGGGTCCCCGGCCGTGGCGATTCGTGAGCCTTTGATCCGCGTCATCGCCATGCCGGCGGACACCAATCCGTCAGGGGACATCTTCGGCGGCTGGCTGCTGTCGCAGATGGACCTTGCGGCGGGCAACCTCGCCCACCGCATCGCTAAAGGACGCTGCGTTACCGTGGCCGTCGATGCGATGGCCTTCCTGGCGCCCGTGCATGTGGGTGACGAGGTCAGTGTTTACGCAGACCTCCTCTCCATGGGCCGCACCTCGATGAAGATCACCGTCGAAGCCGAACGGCGGACGCGTTTTCAGACCGAGACAGTGCGCGTCACCACCGCGGTCTTCACCTTCGTTGCCATCGACGAAGACCGGAAGCCCCGCCCCATCGAGCAAGGTCCTCCCGCCTAAGGCTCCCGGCCCGTCAGCAGTTCTCTGCGGTGTGCAGGGTGAAGGCGATTTCAGGATCCACCGGCGGCCCGGCGTTCGCGCCGAGCGTCGCCACCATCAGATCGATTGACCGCCGCGCCTGTAGCTCAGGCGCCTGATCGATCGTCACCGTCATATCCCCGTCGCGCAGCAGCCGCTGGGTTTCGTCGGTCAGTTCGTGGCCGAGGAACAGCGTTTCTCCCCGACGGCCGACATCCCGAATCGCCATGGCGGCCCCGCGATTGCCGCCCCCGGTGTTGTAGACGGCCACTACCTCGGGCCCCTTGCGCAGCCATTGCGCCACCTGATGATAGGCGCGTTCCTGATCATCTCCGGTTATCAGGCCGGAGACGACAGTCACTGCCGGATGATGGACCGCCAACGCCTCGCGGAAGCCATCGATCCTCTGGCGGTGCGCCCGGAAGCCGCCGCTGGTCGAGATGACGATGGCGCGCCCCGGTCGCCGCAGCATCAGCGCAGCCAGGAACCCCGCCGTGCGGCCGGCCTTCGCATGATCGATACCGACATAGGCAGTCCGTGGCGCATCGGGGACATCGGTCACCACGCAGATGACAGGCCTGCCCGCGGCTTCGGAGGCAGCGATGGCGGCGACGTTGGCCGGGTGTTCCTCGCAGTAGATGATGATCCCGTCCGCCCGGCTGCCCAGGATGCGCGGCGCGACGGAAGCCGGATCCCGCATGTCGAGGCTGGTCCGCTGGATCGTGATCGACCGATCCAGGGTCTCCGCCACCTGGCCCATCGCGCGGGTCAGCCGCTCCATGAACGGCGTGATGGCGCGCGCGAGGATGACCTCGATGCGCAGCTGCCGCATGTGAGGCCGTGGCAGGATCCGTCGGAGGCCCACCGCCTGCGCGGCCTCGATGACCCGGCGCTCCGTCGCTGGAGAAACACTGCCGCGCTCATTGAGTACGCGGTCGACGGTCGCGAGGCCGACGCCCGCGCGTCGCGCCACCTCCGCCAGCCCCGGGCGCTTCTTCCCGCTCTCCACGGCCCCTCCCGCTTTTCTGCCACTGTAACCAAATGAGGGAAATCCCCCAAACGAGCGACGGGGAGGCGCCTCGGCCTGGGCTATAGCAGCGGAAAGCCCAAGGATAACGGGCCGCCTGAATCAAACGGGGGAATGGCATGAGTACGACGATCGCTGAGGCACGCAAGCGGGACTACAGCCTCGTCGGCGAGGGAGCGCGGCAGGCCGTGGATCGGGGACTCGCCTCCGCCGACTGGTACGCCTGCACTCTTCCCCGCAAGCAACTCAAGGAATTGATGCGCCGCAAGGATGGGCCGGCGATCCGCGACACCGTAATCTGGCTCGGCGCGCTGATCCTCTCGGGCGTAGGGGGCGTCCATTTCTGGGGTAGTTGGGCCGCGGTGCCGTTCTTCTTCGTCTATGGCGTGCTCTACGGCTCGGCAACAGACTCGCGCTGGCACGAGTGCGGCCACGGAACCGCCTTCAAGACGCGCTGGATGAACGAGGCAGTCTACCAGCTCGCCTGTTTCATGATCATGCGCGAACCCACGGTCTGGCGCTGGAGCCATACACGCCATCATACGGACACCATCATCGTCGGGCGCGACCCGGAAATTTCCGTCAAGCGGCCACCCGACATTCTCGGCATGCTGCTCAACCTCTTCGCACTCAAGTCGACCGCCGCAGCAATGCGCAAGCTCGCGCTGCACGCCATGGGCCGGCTGACGGATGAAGAAGCCACCTTCATCCCCGAGATGGAGCGCTGGAAGGTCTTCGTCGTTGCGCGCATCTATCTCGCGATCCTGCTCGCGGTCGCAGGCCTGTCCATCGCTCTCCACAGCTGGCTTCCGGCCATGCTCGTCGGTCTGCCCACGCTCTATGGCGGCTGGCTCACCATCGTCTTCGGCGTGACGCAGCATGCGGGACTGTCGGAAGACGTGCTCGACCACCGGCTCAACAGCCGCACGATCTACATGAATCCGATTTCCCGTTTCCTCTACTGGAACATGAACTATCACGTGGAGCACCACATGTTCCCGATGGTGCCGTACCACGCCCTGCCCGCGCTGCATGCGGCGATCAAGGACCAGTGCCCACCGGCCTATCCCAACATCCTTGCCGCATACCGAGAGATCATCCCGACATTGCTTCGTCAACGACGTAACCCAGACTATTACGTCGTTCGCGCACTGCCGCCGGCCGCATCCCAGCCTGCAGAGTGACCGCACAACGGCAATCGGAGGAAACCATAACATGGCTAATTGGATCGACGCCTGCGCGCCCGACGACATCGAGGAAGAGGATGTTATTCGCGTCGATCATGGCGCAATCAGCCTCGCCGTCTACCGGCTGGAGGACGACCAATTCTGCGCGACCGATGGCTTTTGCACTCATGAACACGTGCACCTCTCGGATGGCCTGGTGATGGGACGCATCGTCGAGTGCCCGAAGCACAACGGCCGCTTCGATGTCATCACCGGCCAGGCCAAGGGGGCGCCCGCCTGCGTCAATCTCAAAACCTATCCGGTCAAGATCGAGGGCGGCCGCGTCTTCGTCGATCTCGGATGACCGCGGTGATCGCCCACAACATCGTCATCATCGGCGCCGGCGAGACGGGGGGCCGGGCAGCACTGGCCCTGCGCGAGCGCGGCCACATGGGCCCCATCACCCTCGTTGGTGCGGAAAGCCATCTCCCCTATGAGCGGCCGCCGCTCTCCAAAGCGGCGATGTGCTGCCCGGATGACCCGGCCCCCGCGGCCATCACGACGGAGCAGGAGCTTGCGGAGAAGGCCATCGGCCACCGCCGCGGCATCAGTGCCGTCGCGATCGATCGCACGGCACGGCGGGTTCAGCTTTCGGATGACAGCCACCTGGGCTACGACCGGCTTCTTCTCGCCACGGGGGCCCGGCCGCGCCGCCTCGGCATCCCCGGGGGAGAGCAGGCCTTTTATCTTCGCAGCTTCGCGGATGCCTTGGCGCTGAGGGCGCGTCTGCAGCCTGGGCGCCGCATCGTCATCATCGGCGGCGGCTTCATTGGCCTCGAACTTGCGGCGAGCGGCCGCGAGAAAGGCTGCGAGGTCACCGTCTTGGAAATGGCCCCGCGCATCCTTGGCCGCGCCGTGCCGGCCGAAGTCGCTGCCCTCGTCTCCGCACGCCACGCAGCGGCGGGTGTGACGATCCTGACCGGCGTCGGCCTCACGGCCATCGAAGCAGACGATGCAAGCCATACGGTGTGCCTGCAGGATGGCCGGCGCCTACAGGCGGATACCGTCATCGCGGGGATCGGCGCCGTGCCAGAAACCGCGCTCGCCGAAGCGGCGGGGCTCGCCGTGGAGAACGGCATCCGCGTCGATGAGAGGCTGATGACGTCAGATCCCATGATCTTCGCCGCCGGCGATTGCTGCTCCTTCCCCCATCCCGTCTTCAGTGGCCGCCGCCTGCGGCTGGAAGCGTGGCGCAACGCCGGCGACCAGGCACGTCATGTCGCGGGCAGCCTCCTGGGTGAGACGGCCATCTTCGAGACGGTGCCCTGGTTCTGGTCGGACCAGCACGGCGAGACCCTGCAGATTGCCGGCTTGCCGGACGAGGGAGATCAGACGGTGACGCGGGATCTGCGCGGCACCCCACTCTTCTTCCATCTCAGGGAGGGTCGTCTCGTGGGTGCCAGCGCCTTCGGGCCCAACGGTGCCATTGCACGGGAGATCCGGCTCGCCGAAATGCTGATCCAGGCACGCGCCCATCCCGATCCCGCGGCCCTCGCCGACCCTGGGATCAAGCTCAAAGCTCTGTTGCGGGAGAAGGCCGCTGCCTGAGACAGCTCTCAGAAACCGCCGGGCGGGATGACGAACTTCGGCGCAGATGGCCGGCGCGCAGCGGTGACGGCGGCATCGAGCGCGGCGAGGAAGCGGGAGCGATCCTCCTTCGTCAGCGCCGCCGGGCCGCGGGTATCGACCCCGACCGAGCGCAGATGTTCGGCGACCGCACGGCCCGCTAGCGCACTGCCGATGTTGTCTTCGGTCCAGACCCGGCCTTTGGGTGAGATCGCGCGTGCCCCGCGTGCGAGGCAGCGGGAGGCGAGCGGAATATCGGACGTCACGCAGACGTCGGCAGGCTCGATGCGCTCGGCGATCCAATCGTCCGCAACGTCCGCACCTTCGGCAACGGTGATCATCTCCACATTGGGGCGGCCGGTCGGCCTGAGAGGACGCGACCCATTGGCAACGACGAAGACATGGAGCGCGTGGCGTTCGGCGACACGATAAGCTTCTTCCCGCACCGGGCAGGCGTCACCATCGATGAAAAGGATCGTCATGACCCCTGACTAGACCAGGGGCCAGACGATCCTCAAGCGGTGACTGGGAAGATCAGGCGGCTTCGACCTGCATCTCACCAAGATAGGCGGAGCGGATCTGCTCGTTTTCGCGCAGCTCGGCGGCGTCGCCGCTCAGCACCACCTGCCCGGTTTCCAGAACATAGGCGCGGTGCGCGATGGACAGCGCCATGGCCGCATTCTGCTCGACCACGAAGATGGTGACACCCTGGCGGTTGATCTCCTGGATGATCGCGAAGGTCTGTTCCACATAGAGCGGGGACAGCCCCATCGACGGCTCGTCCATGCAGATCAGCTTGGGCCGCGCCATCAGCGCTCGGCCGATCGCCACCATCTGCTGCTCGCCGCCCGACAGCGTGCCGGCGATCTGGTCCCGCCGTTCCTTCACGCGGGGGAACAGGCTGTAGACACGCTCCAGATCCTCGGCGAATTCCGGGCCCGCCTTGCGGGTATAGGCGCCCATTTCAAGATTTTCGAAGACCGTCATGCGCGGGAAGAGTCGCCGCGCTTCGGGCACGGGCGCGATGCCACGCCGCACCCGTTCCGCCGACGGCAGCTTGTCGATCCGCTCGCCTTCGAAAATCACCTCGCCCGAGACGGGGCGCACGATGCCCATGATGGTCTTCATCGTCGTCGTCTTGCCGCTAGCATTGCCCCCGAGCAGGCAGACGATTTCGCCCTGTCCCAGCGTGTAGTTGACGCTCTTCAGAACGTGCAGGTCACCGTAGTAGGTATTGACGTTGCGGAACTCAAGCATGAGCGGCGGCTCCTCGGCCGAGATAGGCTTCCAGAACCCGTTCGTCGCGGCGCACCTCGTCGGCCAAGCCTTCGGTGAGCTTCTCGCCGTGATCGAGGACGACGACCTTGTGGGCCACGCGGGTAACGACGTCGAGCTTGTGCTCGATGATGAGCACGGTCAGACCAAGCGCATTGAGCCCCCGGATCTGCTCGGCAAGTTCGAGGCTTTCCGAGGTGTTCATGCCGGCCGCCGGCTCGTCCAGCAGCAGGATCTGCGGCTTGGACGCCAAGGCGCGCGAAATTTCCACGCGGCGGCGGTTGGCGTAGGACAGCCCCGCCACCGTATGGGTCAGCCGGGCCACCAGCCGGTTGCCGAAGATGTTCGCAATCTCCAGCAGCCATTCCCGCGCCGCCTTCTCCTCGGGCAAGGTCTTGCCCGAGCGGGCGATGGCGGTGAAAATCCCCGCCTTCAGCCGCGAATGCTGACCGATCATGATGTTCTCGGCGACGGTCAGCGTGCCGAAGAGACGGATGTTCTGGAAGGTGCGGGCAATCCCGGCTTTCAGAATTTCATGCGGCGGCTGGCCCAGAATGTCCTGCCCGTTGAAGAGAACGCTCCCTTCCCCCGCTCGGGTCAGGCCGGTGATCGCGTTGAAGAGCGTCGACTTGCCCGAGCCGTTGGGCCCGATCACTGCCACCACGCTGCCCCGTGGCACCGTGATGTTGACCTTGTTGAGCGCCACGAGACCGCCGAAGCGCACCGTCAGGTCGCGGATCTCGAGCATCGGCACGTCGCCCGGTGCATGGGCCACCTGGCCGCCGATCTGGGACAGCTTGATGTCGCTGGCCCGCGCATGAGCGGCCACGGCGGATTGCTGCTGATCGAAGCTGAGCGCCCGCTGGCGGCGATTGGCGGGGATGAGGCCTTCGCGCCGGTAGAGCATCATCAGCACCAGGATGATGCCGAAGATCAGCTCGCTCGCCTGGGTCAGGTCGAGGGAGGCCAGGTAGTTGGACCCGATCGAGTCGCCGAAGGCGTTCACCCACTGCGTGAGGTCCGCCAGGAACCAGGACTGCAGCAGCTGCAGCAGAACGGCGCCGACGACCACGCCCCAGACGCTGCCCAGGCCGCCCAGCACGACCATGACGAGGATCATGACCGAGACGGGAAAACCGAACATGTCGGGCGTCGCCGTCTGCAGCTTCGCGACGTAAAAGGTGCCCGCCATGCCGGCGAAGGCCGCACCCATGCCGAAGGCCAGCAGCTTGAACCGCGTGAGCGGAATGCCCATGGCGCCCGCCGCAATCTCGTCGTCGCGGATCGCCATCCAAGCGCGCCCCACGCGGCTTTCGCGCAGCCGCGTGCTCGCGAAGATCAGAAAGGCGACGAGGCCGATGCCGACATAGTAGTACGGCCGCGAGTCCACGCCGAAATGATAGTCAAACAGCGTCGGCGCGCTGATGCCGTTGAGCCCGGCGGCACCGTTCGTCAGGCCCGTCCAGTTGCGGGCGACGATCGGCACGATCTCGCCGAAGCCGAGTGTGACGATGGCAAGATAGTCGCCGCGCAGACGCAAGGTCGGCGCACCAAAGAGCACACCGAAGAAGGCAGCAATCACGCCGGAAAGCGGCAGCATCAGCCAGAAGGACACGGTGAAGTGCACGATCGCCTGGCCATTCTGGACGACCTTCTGAACCAGCCCCAGCGCCTGAAAGGGAATCCAGAAGGCGTTCCAGGTGGGGGTGATCTGCCAGGAGGTGAGGATGCCGTAGGCATAGGCGCCGATCGCGAAGAAGGCGGCATAGCCGAGGTCGAGCAGGCCGCAGAAGCCGACGACGATGTTGAGGCCGAGGGCCAGGGCGGCATAGGCCGCGGCATTGCCGGCGGCATCGATATTCGCCTGATCGCTGGTGATCACCGGAAGGAGGACGGCGAGCAGCGCCACGACGCCGATGGCGATGGCTCGGTTCTGCGCCTTGTCGAAGGGCGCGGTCAGCCACTGCCAACGGCTCGGCGGCGGTTCGACCATATGCAGAGCATTGGTGTTCTCGTGGCCGGGCTTGGCATCGGGGGGCGCGGTTGTCGTATCCATGATCCGTGCTCCTTTCAGGACTTGGTGGGCGCCAAGCGCCCGAGCAGACCGGCCGGCCGGAAGATCAGCACGAGAACCAGCAGGGAGAAGATGATGACGTCGGCCCATTTGGCGCCGATGTATTGGCCGCCCATCGCTTCGATGATGCCGATGATGAGACCGCCGATCATGGCACCCGGGATGTTGCCGATACCGCCGAGCACGGCCGCCGTGAAGGCGCGCAGCCCGGCGGTGAAGCCGATGCCGAAATTGGTGAAGTTGTAATAGAGGCCAAAGATGAAACCGCCGGCACCGGCCAGGGCCGAGCCCAGGAAAAAGGCGGTCATGATGACCCGGTTGACGTCAACGCCCATCATCAGCGCCGCATCCGGGTCCTGCGCCGTCGCGCGCATCGCCTTGCCGAGCTTGCTGCGCTGGACGAAGAAATAGAGCCCCGCCATGAGCAGGGAAGCGACGATCCAGATGATCAGCTGGAAAACCGACAGCTGCGCCGTGCCAAAGTGGAAGTTCACGGGCGGAATGGGGTTTGGGTAGTTCATCGTACTGGCGCCGACGCCGAGCATGACGACGTTCGAGATGACGTAGGAAACGCCGATCGTCGTGATCATCGCCATCGGCCCCTGTACACCTCGCAAAGGACGTAGCGCGAGCCGTTCGATGCCGACCCCCAGAAAGCCCGTCGCCGTCATGGTGATGACGAGGGTTGCCAGCAGAACAGCGACCAGCGGCAGACCGTGCAGCAGGACGCTCTGATCGGTGAAGCCGAAGATATTCAGCACGCCCATGGCGACAAAGGAGCCGACCATGAAGACGTTGAAATGAGAGAAGTTGATCAGCTCCATGATGCCGTAGACGATGGTAAAGCCCAGCGCGAGCAGGGCGTACATCGCGCCGAGGCTGACACCGTTTATGATTTGCTGGAGAAAGAGATCAAAAGAAGACATGCGTCAGAGGGTCCCGGCTTTCGACGAATGGTTCAGTGACAGGCAGGCTGGTCGGTCTCGTCCCTTGGCGGTAATGCCGCTGATCAGGGTCGGGAACCGATTGCACGACGGGAATGACTACAGGATTGGATTCTGCCGGACCGCCGTGCAGCCGAAGGCGTAGCGGGCGCCCACGCGGGGCGCCCGAAGGCTTGAGCCTGCAATCAGCTCTGCGGCGCAACACCGACGTATTTGAACTGATGGATGGCGTCGTCGATCGGATACTTCGGATCGTGGGTGATCTGGAAGACCGAAACCACGCGCTGGGTGATGTCGCCATGCGCGTCGAAGGAAACCGGCCCCTGCAGCGTATCGACGGAAGCCCCGGCGATCGCGGCACGCAGGTTCTCACGGGTCGGCGCCTTGCCTTCCGCGATGACCTTCTTCAGGGCGGCGATGATCACGAGCACACCGTCATAGGCCGTGATCGCGTAGTCATCCGGCGACTCGTTGAACTTGGAGGTGTAGTCGTTGATCCAGTTCACGAGCTTCGGGTCTTCCGTCATATGCGGAGAGGCATTGGTGATGTACCAACCTTCCGCCGCGGGGAACCCGGCGCCCTTCGTCACGTCCGGCGAATACATGCCGTCGCCCGCGCCCTTCTTGATGTTGGGCACGACCTGATAGCTCTCCTTCACCAGCTTGACGCCGGCATTGGCGACGCCGCCGTAGTAGAGCGAGCTCGCGTTGAGCGACTTGATCTTCGTCAGCACGGCCGTGTAGTCGGACGCGGTCGGATCCAGCCGGTCACGACCGAGGATCTTCATGCCTTTGGCTTCCGCCTGCTTCTGGAAGGCATCCGCGAGACCCACGCCATAGGCGCCGCTGTCGTCGAGGATGTAGACGTCCTTCAGGCCGAGCGTTTCGGCGTAGAAGTTCGCCATGTTCGGGCCTTGGAAGGCATCGGTGGTCACGGTACGGAAGAAGGTGGTCTTGCCCGTCGGCACATACTGCGCCGCGAACTGAGGATTGGTCAGATCGGGATTGGTGGCCGAGGGCGTGATCATGGAGATCGAAGCCTGGTTGAGGATCGGCACCATCGCCTTGGCCGAACCGCTCATCTCAGGGCCGATCGCCGCCAGAACCTTCGGGTTCGAAACGAACTTGCGCGCGTTGGTCGCGGCCTGGGCCGGGTCATACTGGCCCGCGGTCGCGGTCGCATCGTTCAGCACCAGCGGCTTCAGCGTGTAGCCCGGAATTTCGTTGGCATCGTTCGCCTGGCTGATGCCGAGCAGCGCGCCGTTCATCATGCGCTTCGCACCCGCCGCGTCCGCACCGGTGATCGGCAGGTTGATGCCGATGATGATGGTCTTGTCAGCAGCAAAGGCCAGGCGGGGCAGGCCGAGCGCCGCGCCCAGCGCCGTGCCGGCGAACAGGGACGCCGCAGAACGTCTCGTAATCATCCTTCGATCTCCTAGGTGATGGCTTGAACGCAGTCTAGATGGCACCGCGCTGTCGCGGGCAAGCAAGCCTCGGGCGGCGAAAGAAGTCCAGAGGAAATCTTTCGCCCAGCCACGAGTTTTTGCTCAGTTCTTGAATGCCTTGTCCCAGACGACGCGAGTATAGGCGCCATCCGGCTTCTTTGTGATCACAGGTGTCGACTTGGTGGACAGAAGTTCGTCTACCGTGCGATCGTAATCCGCGGCCGTCAGATAGCCCCAGGGCGTCGTGCCCAGGAGCTTCGCGACTTCCGAAACCATTCTGGTCTGATGTTGTTTGGTCAGCACACCAGCTGTGTCCGCCGCGAGCAGGATCTTCACGGCTTCCGCCTGATGCGCCGCAGCATAGGTCCAGCCTTCCTTGGAGGCTTTGAGGAAGCGGGCCAGACGATCGACCTTTGCCGGATCACCCAGCGACGACTGCAGAACGTAGAGCCCATCCTCCAGCGTCGCGACATGCTCGTCCTGATATTTGAAGACGATGAGTTGCGCCGGCTTCATTCCTGCTTCGATCAGCTGCCAGTATTCATTGTAGCTCATCGTGGAAATGCAGGCCGCCTGCTTCTGCAGCAGCGGATCGACGTTGAAGCCCTGCTTAAGCACGGTCACGTCGGGATGCGCACCTTCGGTGGTATAGCCGAGCTTCGCCATCCAGGACAGAAACGGATATTCATTGCCCGAGAACCAGACGCCGAGCGTCTTGCCTTTGAAGTCGGCAGGGGTCTTCACCCCGCTGTCCTTGCGGCAGGTGAGTTCCATGCCGGAATGCTGGAAGACCTGGGCGATATTGACGATCGGCACACCCTTCTCACGCGTCGCGAGCGCAGAGGGCATCCAGTCGATCACCACATCGGCGCCACCACCGGCGAGAACCTGATCGGGGTTGATGTCGGGACCGCCCGGCTTGATGGTGACGTCGAGGTTTTCAGCCTTGTAGAAGCCCTTGGCGAGGGCGACGTAATAGCCCACGAACTGGCCTTGCGTCACCCATTTGAGCTGCAGCGTGAGCGCATCGGCAGCGCGCGCCGGGGCCGCCGCAAGGGCTGCGGACACGCCCATGAGCAGGGCAGCGCCTGCTCCCATTAATAGCCGTCTCGTCGGTTGTCGCATCATATCCTCTCTGACCGTCAGCCCAGGCTGAGACCATCTCAGGGACTGGAAGAGCAAGAATAATGCCGTTGCGTCGGGATTGATCCGGAAAGATCAGAATGAAACGTTTCTTGCAGTCAATTGCCGCCCAGCACGCCCTAGCGTCCTCCGCTGCTCCGGAAGGACGGGTGCCAGAAGGTGACCAAACGCTCCAGGAAGGCGACGACGGCGAAGCTGGCCGAGCCGGCAACGGCGGCGACGCAGATGGTCGCCCAGACCACGTCAAGATTCATCCGCGCCGCTTCGGTCGAGATGCGAAAGCCCATGCCGCGGGTCGGCGTGCCGAAGAATTCGGCAACCACCGCCCCGATCAGGGCAAGGGTCGAATTGAGCTTGAGCGCATTGAAGATCATCGGCATCGCCGCCGGCAGGCGCAGCCGGAGCAGCGTCTGCCAGTAGCCCGCGGCGTACGTCCGCATCAGGTCGCGTTCCATGGCCCCTGCCTCGGCCAGTCCCGCCCGCGCATTCACGAGCATCGGAAAGACCGTCATCAGCACCACCACGGCCGCCTTGGAAGGCCAGCCGAAGCCGAACCACATGACCATGATGGGGGCGATGCCGATGATCGGCATCGCGCTGACCAGATTGCCGAGAGGGGTCAAACCCCGCTGCAGAAACGGGGAGCGGTCGATCGCAAGCGCCAACAGGCAACCCGTGCCACAGCCGATCAGATAGCCGATGACCACCGCATGCAGATAGGTCTGGGCGAAGTCCTCCCGCAGCACGCCGAGATTGCTCCACAAGGCCCAGGCGATGCGCGACGGCGGCGGCAGGATGACGAAGGGCACGCGCAGGCCGACCACCAACATCTGCCACAGCCACAATACCAGCAGGCCGAAGAGAATGGGTGACGCCAGCCGATCCGCCCGGCTGTTCCCCCGGGCGAAGAGCGAGAGGCCCGCGATCGACAGGACGAGACCGACCCCGGCCATGATCCAGGGCATCACGCCGAAGTTCCGCAGACTGATGGCGGCAAGGCTGCAGAATACGAGCCCGGCAGTGCTCATGATCCACTGTGCGCCACCCGGTGGGGCCTGGCTCTTGCGGCTCACATCCGGCCTCCCCTAGCCCAGGTCACGCTGCGCTCCGCAAGGGTCACGAGCAGCAGGGCGAAGAGGGCGAGTAGGCTCGCCATGGTCAGGGCGCTCCACATCATCATGGTCTGGCCGTAGTAGCTCCCGGCCAGCAGTCGGGCGCCGAGGCCGACCTGCGCGCCGGTCGGCATCTCCGCGACGATGGCGCCCGTCACCGCCAGCGCCACGGCCACGCGCAGGCTCGGAAAAAGGAAGGCCATCGAGGACGGCCAGCGCAGCTTGGTGAAGACTGCCGCGGGGCCCCCGCTGTATGTCAGCATGAGGTCGAGTTGCAGGGGCTCGGGCGTGCGCAACCCTTTCACCATGCCCACCGTCACCGGAAAGAAGGTCAGATAGGCGACGATGACGGCCTTGGGCACCAGGCCCGTCACCCCCATCGCTCCCAGCGCCACAACCAGCATGGGCGCAATGGCGAGGATGGGAATCGTCTGGCTGGCGATCACCCAGGGCATCACGGAGCGGTCCAGCGTGCGGACGTAGAGGATGCCGATAGCGAGTAGGATTCCGAAGACCGTCCCGAAGAGCAGCCCGACGGCGGCCGCCTCCGCCGTATAACCCGCCTGCAGCAACAGGTTGCGCGGCGAGGTCAAAGGATAGTCGAAGACGCTGTCGAGCAAGGTTCCGGCCACCTGGTCGGGCGCCGGCAGCACTGGCCGGTCCATCGACCAGCAGGCCTGCGCCAGCGCCCAGAGACCATGCGGCTGATCCGGGTCCATGAGGGCTGAGGCCTGCGGCGCATTGAGCCAGACAGCAGCCGCATACCAAAGGAGGAGAATGCCGAGCAGCACCGTGGGGATGGGCAGGATGCGGCCCAACAGCCGCCGCGCGGGCCCGTCACTCATGCCCGTAGCCGATATGCAGCGCCTCCCGCACGCGGCGCGAAAGCTCGAGAAAAGCCGGCGTCTCCCGATCTTCCAGGCGGCGGCTGCGCGGCAGGTCGCTCTCGATCACCTCCACCACCCGGCCCGGCCGGGCGGACATGACGACGATATGGGTGGAAAGAAAGACCGCCTCGGGGATGGAATGGGTGACGAAGACGCCGGTAAGCCCGGTGCGGCCCCAGAGCTCGTGCAGATGCAGGTTCAGTCCATCCCGCGTGATCTCGTCCAGTGCCCCGAAGGGCTCGTCCATCAGAAGCAGACTCGGCTCGAAGCTCAGCGCGCGGGCGATGGAGACGCGCTGCTGCATGCCGCCGGAGAGCTGCCAGGGAAACTTCCGGGCAAAATCCTGCAAGCCCACGAGGTCGAGATGGCGCAAAGCCTCCACCTGCCGGCGTTCCCGCGGCAGGCCCATGATCTCCAGCGGCAGGGTGACGTTGCGGGCCACGCTGCGCCAGGGCAGCAAGGCGGGCGCCTGGAAGACATAGCCATAGGCGCGGGCGAGACGGGCGGCCTCCGGCGTCATCCCTTTCACGCGGAGCAAGCCGGAACTCGGCTGCACAAGATCGGCAATAGCCCGCAGCAACGTCGTTTTGCCACAGCCGGACGGGCCGATGAGAGAGACGAAATCGCCCTCACCGATGGTGAGATCGACATCGGAGAGGGCGATGGTCGCCCCATCGCCCTCGCCAAAACGGATGCTCAGCTTTTCCGCCACGACGGCGGGGGTGGCGCTCACGCCGAAGCACGCTCGGCGAGGGTCGCGTCCATCGCCAGCACCGCCTGAAGCAGCACGTTGGCGCCGGCCGCGACGTCAGGCGCCTCCGCGCTTTCCTCTTCATTATGGCTGACGCCACCGGCGCAGGGTACGAAGATCATCGTGGTGGGTGCCACCGCCGCGATATAGGCCGAATCATGCCCCGCCCCGGAGATGATGTCCCGGTGCGGGAACCCGGCCTGCTGCGCCGCCTGGCGAACGGCCGAGACGCAGCGCGCATCGAAATGCACGGCGGGAGAGTTCCAGATACAGTCGAGCTTCGCTGTCACCTGGCTCGCATCGGCGATGACGGCGACCCGCTCGCGCAGCTTCTGCTCCATCACCGTGAGGACTGCATCCTCCGGATGGCGGAAATCCACCGCGAAGAACACCTCGCCGGGAATCACGTTACGGCTGTTCGGCCGCGCCTCGATCAGACCGACCGTGCCCACCGCATGCGGCGCATGCTCCATGGCAATGGCGTTCACCACCTCGATCATCCGAGCGGTGGCCAGCAGCGCATCCCGCCGCAGGGTCATCGGGGTCGAGCCAGCATGGCTGTCCTTGCCCGTCACCGTCACCTCGTACCAGCGCATGCCCTGAACGCCCGTGACGACGCCGATGGTTTTGCCCTCGGCCTCCAGAATCGGCCCCTGCTCAATGTGAAGTTCGAAATGCGCGGCGAGCGGATGTTGGCCGCAGGGCTGATCGCCGACGAAGCCGATTTCGCGCAAGGCGTCTCCGAACCGCACCCCCGCGCGATCCTCCCGCGCATAGGCCCAATCCTTGGTGAAGACACCGGCGAAGACGCCGGAGGCCAGCATGGCGGGCGCGAAGCGCGACCCCTCCTCATTCGTCCAGTTGATGATCTCGATCGGATGCGTGGTCTCGTAGCCGGCATCCTTCAGCGTGCGCAGCACTTCAAGCCCGGACAGCACGCCGATGATGCCATCGAACTTGCCGCCCGTGGGCTGCGTGTCGAGATGGCTGCCGATGGCGATGGGAGCTAGGCTGTCGTCGCGGCCCGGTCGCCGGGCGAAGAGATTGCCCATGTCGTCGACAGTCACCTGCGCGCCCGCTTCCTCGCATGCGGCGATGAACCAGCGACGGACCTCGGCGTCGAGATCGGTGAGCGTCAGGCGCTTCACCCCACCTTTGGCGGTGCCGCCGATCTTCGCCGTCTCAATCACCGTATCCCAAAGCCGGGCGGGATCGATCGCGAGGTTGGTGGCAAGGCTCATGACAGGGCTTTCGTCTCGGAAGGCGCGTCCACGCGCAGCGGGTTGTTCGGATGCTCCTTCCAGGTGGCAAATGGCAAGCCCGTTTCCGCCGGATTCATGGTGATGCAGTTCTCAACAGGGCAGACGTGGGAGCAGAGATTGCAGCCCACGCATTCTTCTTCGATCACCTCGTAACGGCGCTGCCCATCCACCCGCGTCGCCGCGATCGCCTGATGCGCCGTATCTTCGCAGGCAATATGGCACAGGCCGCATTTGATACAGAGATCCTGGTCGATATGCGCCAGCGTCTTGAAGTTGATGTTGAGATCTTCCCAATGGACGAAGTTCGGGATGGCCGCGCCCTGAAAGTCCTTCAGTCGCGCGTAGCCCTTGCCGTCCATCCAGTTGGAGAGACCTTGGGTCAGATCCTCGATGATACGGAAACCATGATGCATAGCCGCGGTACAGATCTGCACCGTGCCGGACCCAATGGCGATGAACTCCGCAGCATCGCGCCAGGTGGAGATGCCGCCGATGCCGGAGATGGGCAGCCCGCGCATGTCGGCGGCGCGCGCGATTTCGCCGACCATGCGGAGCGCGATGGGCTTCACGCCAGGGCCGCAATAACCGCCATGGGTGCCCATGCCGCCGACCACCGGAGTCGGCGCCATCTGATCGAGATCGACCGAGACGATGGACATGATGGTGTTGATGAGGGAAACGGCGTCCGCCCCGCCACGATGGGCGGCGCGCGCCGGCTGCAGGATGTCCGTCACGTTCGGCGTCAGCTTCACGATCACCGGCATGCGTGTGTTCTGCTTGCACCAGCGGGTGACCATCTCGACGTAATCCGGCACCTGGCCGACGGCCGCCCCCATGCCGCGTTCGCTCATGCCGTGCGGACAGCCGAAATTCAGCTCGATCCCGTCCGCGCCCGTCTCCTCGACCAGGGGCAGGATCGCCTTCCAGGCCTCCTCGACACAGGGCACCATGAGGCTGACGACGATCGCCCGATCCGGAAAATCCCGTTTGACGGACTTGATTTCCTGCAGGTTGAGGGCGAGCGGCCGGTCGGTGATCAACTCGATGTTGTTGAAGCCCATGATGCGCTGGCCACCATAGGACACGGCGCCATAGCGGCTGGAGACGTTCACCACCGGCGGGTCCTCGCCCAGCGTCTTCCACACGACGCCACCCCAGCCTGCCTTCAGCGCCCGGACGACGTTATATTCCTTGTCGGTCGGTGGCGCGGAGGCCAGCCAGAAGGGATTGGGAGAACGGATACCGGCGAAGGTGACGGAGAGATCGGCCATGCTGGTCTCCCTAAGTCAGGCGCTGAGGAGGCGATGGATGGAAAGAGCGGCATCCCGCCCCTGAGCGACCGCTTGAACCGTGAGATCCTCACCGGTGCCGATGCAATCTCCCCCGGCGAAGACAGCGGGCAGCGAGGTCTGGAATTCCGCATTCACCAGGATACGCCCGCGCTGCAGTGCCGGCGCCTCCCCCGCCTGCAGCGGTGCCGGCACGAAGCTCTGGCCCACCGCCTTGAGGATGAGGTCGGCCTGCATCGTCACGCGGTCGGCCGTCTGCACCAATCGGTCACCGTCGAGCTGCGTGCGCGCAAGATGCAGGGCGAGCCCGCCCCCGGCTACCGCTTCGATGGAGACCGGCGCCAGGAAATGGCGGATCGTGACCCCGTGGGTCTGCGCCCAATCCTGCTCGACCTTGGTCGCCCCCATCTGCGCGGGCCCACGGCGATAAACCATGGTCACGGTCTCGGCGCCGAGCATGCGGATCTGCGTCGCGGCATCGATCGCCGTATTGCCGCCACCGAGCACAACCACGTTGCCGCGCGCGAGTGCCGCGGCCCGCTCCGGCGCCTGACGCAGGAGTTCGATATAGGCGATGGCATCCATCACCCCGGGGAGCTCTTCACCCGGCACCTCCGCGGCGCGGGCCGCGCCCAGGCCGAGACCGAGGAAGACGGCATCGAAGCGCTGCCGCAGATGGTCGAGCGTGAGATCGGCACCGAGCGGGGCATCGTATTCGATGGTGATACCGCCGATGCGGAGGATGAACGCCACTTCCCGCGCCGCGAACTCATCCACGACCTTATAGGCGGCGATACCATATTCGTTGAGGCCGCCCGGTTTTGGCTTCGCCTCGTAGATGACGACGTCATGGCCGAGAAGCGCCAGCCGGTGCGCGCAGGCGAGGCCGGCCGGCCCCGCGCCCACCACGGCCACGCGCTTACCGGTCGCCGCGGCCCGGGTGAAGGGATGCTCCCCCTGATCCATCAGAAAATCCGTCGCGTGGCGCTGCAGGCTGCCGATGGTCACCGGCTTGCCTTCCTGTGCCATGCGCACGCAAGCGTCCTCGCAGAGGATTTCGGTCGGGCAGACGCGTGCGCAACTGCCACCCAGGATATTGCTCTCGAGGATGGTGGTGGCGGCACCCCGCAGATTGCCGCTGCGGATCTTTCCGATGAAACCGGGGATGTCGATCCCGGTCGGGCAAGCCTCGATACAGGGGGCATCGTAGCAGAAATAGCAGCGATCGGCCTCGACGCGCGCCTCGTCCGTCGAAAGCGGCGGCGCCATTTCCCCCAGGCGGCTGGCGATCGCCGCCGCCGTCTCCTGCGCTGCGCCCGAGGTGCTTAAACTTTGATCGCCAAGCCTTTCCGACATCCAGTCCCCCGATCACGCTCGGCGGGAATGCTGATGAAATTGGCACAACGTGTCAACGGACGCCCTTGGCCGCTTCCCAATCCCGCCGTGACGGTTCACGATAGCTCATCGTTACGCTTTGGAGGAAACCATGTCCCTTCTCATTCGCGGCGGCGAGGTCGTGACCGCTGAACGGCGCTTCCGCGCCGACGTGCTGTGCGACGGCGGCGTGATCCAGGCGATCGGACCCGATCTGGAAGTGCCGGCCGGCGCCGAGGTGGTGGAGGCCGGCGGCCTGCTGGTCATGCCCGGCGGCATCGACCCCCATACGCATATGGAACTGCCCTTCATGGGCACCGTCGCGACGGAGGATTTCTATACCGGCACGGCCGCCGGGCTTGCCGGCGGCACGACGATGATTATCGACTTCGTCATTCCCTCCCCCGGCGCTTCCCTGCTGGAGAGCTTCAAGACGTGGCGCGGCTGGGCCGAAAAGGCTGCGGCCGATTACAGCTTCCATGTCGCCGTCACCCACTGGTCGGATCAGGTGGCCGAGGAGATGGGCGTGCTCACGCGCGAGCACGGGGTGAACAGCTTCAAGCACTTCATGGCCTATAAGGGCGCCATCATGGTGGATGACGACATCCTCCTGAAGAGCTTCACGCGCGCGTTGGAGCTGGGCGCCGTGCCCACCGTCCATGCCGAGAATGGCGAAGCCGTCGCCTTCATGCAGAAGAATTTGCTGGCACAAGGCATCACCGGGCCGGAGGGGCACGCGCTATCCCGGCCGGCGGCAGTGGAGGGCGAGGCGGCGCAGCGCGCGATCGCGATTGCCGGCCTGATCGGTGCGCCCGTCTATATCGTTCACGTGTCGACCGAAGAGGCGACGGCCGCCATTGCGCGCGCAAGGGCCACCGGCCAGCGAGTCTATGGCGAAGTTCTGGCACAGCAGTTGGTGATCGACGAGAGCGTCTATCAGAACAAGGATTTCGCGACGGCCGCCGCCTATGTGATGAGCCCACCCTTCCGCCCCAAGCATCATCAGAAGGCCCTCTGGGCCGGCCTCACCTCGGGCCAGTTGCAGACGACCGCGACCGACCACTGCGCCTTCTGCGCACCCCAGAAAGCAGCGGGGCGCGAGAATTTCACGCTCATTCCCAACGGCACGGCCGGAATCGAAGACCGCATGAGCGTGTTGTGGCATCATGGTGTGCGCACGGGACGGCTGACGCCCTCGGAATTCGTCGCCGTCACCTCCACAAATACCGCGAAGATCTTCAATCTCCATCCCCGCAAGGGTGCGGTCGAGGTCGGGGCAGATGCCGATCTCGTGTTGTGGGATCCGGAGGCCAACCGCAAGATCTCCGCGAAGACTCATCATCAGAACGTCGATTTCAACGTCTACGAAGGCATGGAGGTCACGGGTCTCGCCGCGACGACGATCAGTCAAGGCAAGATCGTCTGGCATGAAGGTGAGCTGCGCGCGGTGCGCGGCGCGGGGCGCTACATCGAGCGGCCCTGCTTCCCGCCGGCCTATGAGGCGATTTCGCTGGTCAATACCGCAAACGCGCCAAAAGGCGTTACGCGGTAAGATCTAATCGAGAAGCTGCGCGCTGTCGCCCTGGCCGTTCAGCAGGGACACGGCGTGCCGGTCGAATGATACGAAGGTTTCGCCACCCAGCCAGCGGCCTTCATAGGCGATGACGCCATCGGCAAAATCTCCGCCGGCCATCAGAGTCGCAATCCCGGCCTGAACCGCCGGACGGTCGGCTACAATATTCTCCGCCGCAACGAGAGCCGCCAATGCTTCTGCAATGACATTTGCTCCGAGCTTGTAAGCGCGCCTCAGCACCCAGACGAGTTCGCACAAGGTTGATAAGGTAACAACGACGATCTCTGCCTCGCGCAGGAGCTTGGCAGCCATCGCCGCCTGCCGCTCATCATCCAAAGTTGCCGCACGAACCAGGATGTTCGTGTCCACAGCAACCCTCACGGTTCGCCAGCCCAGCCTGCCGCGATCGCTTCATTCATCTCCTCGATGGTTACAACTTTATCGGTTTTCCCAGCAAGCACACCGATAAAGCCGTCAATCGTCGCGGTCGGGCGCGCGGCCCGCAGCTCAAGTCGTCCGTCCGGCAGCTTATCCAGCTCAATCTTGTCACCGGGCCGGATGCCCAGATGATTCAGCACGTCCTTCCTAAAGGTCACCTGGCCCCGCGCCGTCACGGTTAACGTCGTCATGCCCCTGCCTCGGTCAGTCCATCGGAAGTAATGCAATTTTGCCTTATTTCAAGCTTGCTCGATGCGATCCGGTGGCGCATGACCTCATCATGACCCTGCGCATCGCCTCCACCACGCTTCTTGTCCGCGATTGCGATGAAGCCATCGCCTTCTTCGTGGGCAAGCTGGGCTTCGTTCTGACCCATGACTGCACCCAGCCGAACGGCAAGCGCTGGGTCGAGGTGACGCCCGATGGCGGCGGCGTGGCGCTTCGCCTGGCGCTGCCAAGCCTGCCGGAGCAGGTCGATCTGGTCGGCCGTCAGGCCGGCAGCCGGGTTATCTCCGTCGTGCACACCGACGATCTGGTGCGCGACTACGCGGACTTTCTCGCAAAAGGCGTGATCTTCGAGGAAGGACCGCGAGTGGAAGCCTATGGCTCGGTCGCCGTCTTCCTCGATTGCTGCGGCAATCGCTGGGATCTGATCCAGCCCGCGCCATAAAAAACGCCGCCCCGAAAGTCAGGGCGGCGCTCGTCGATTTCACCGGAACCTATCCGCTCAGACGTAGAAACTCTCGCCGCAGCCGCAGCGGCCTTTCTCGTTCGGATTGGTGAAGGTGAAGCCTGCGGAGAGTTTCTCCACCTTGTAGTCCATCTCGGTGCCGATCAGGAACAGGCTCGCCTTGCGGTCGACCAGCACGGTCTGCCCCTTGTCGGTCACGACCTCGTCGGTCGGGCCGGCGGCATCGACGAAATCCATGTCGTAGGAAAGACCGGAGCAACCCTTGGTACCGACGGAGATCTTGAGCAGCTTGCCCTGCTGGCCGCTGGCATAGAGCTGGGCGAGCCGGGCCGCGGCAGCGTCCGTCAGGCGCATCAGCGGCGGCAGCGCGCGGCGCGCAGGCTTCGGAGCGGCGGAACCGGTGTCTGTCGTCTGGCTCATGGCGATCTCCTCGATCAGAACATGTTCATGGCGAGGCGGGCCTCGTCGCTCATGCGGCTCATATCCCAGGGCGGGTCCCAAACCGTCTCCACCTCGCAATCGGTGACGCCCGGCACGGCGAGGATGGCTTCGCGTACCATCACAGGCAGTTCCTGCGCGGACGGACAGCCCGGCGCCGTCAAGGTCATCTCCACCTTGATCTTCCCGTCATCCGCGATGTCCACGGCATAGATGAGCCCCAGCTCGTAGATGTTCACGGGGATCTCGGGATCATAGACGGTGGAGATCGCCTCGATGATCGCATCCTCGCTGATAGTTGCGGCCGAGGGGGGCGGCACCTCGCCTTCGGGCGTCCAGGCGTGATGCACCGCTTCGCCTTCCGCACCTTCGTATTTCGGTGACTGATCCACCATCTTTTCCTCCTGCTCCCGCATCAGGCGAAGAACGCCCGGATACGGCCGAGAGCTTCGGCCAAGACATCGATTTCCTCGACGGTCGTATAGACGCCGAAGGTCGCGCGTGCGGTACCGTCCAGTCCGAACCGCTGCATCAGCGGCTCAGCGCAATGATGCCCTGCGCGCACGGCGATGCCCGACTGATCGAGCAGCGTTGCCACATCATGCGCATGCGCGCTGTCCATCGTGAAGGAGAAGACACCGCCCCTGTCCTGGGCGCGGCCGAGGAGATGCACCCCCTCGACAGTCGCGAGCTTCGCCAGCGCGTGCTCGGTCAGGGTCTGCTCATGCGCCGCGATCGCGTCATAGCCGATCGCTTCGACGTAGCGGATGGCAGCATCCAGCCCGATGCCTTCGAGAATGGCAGGCGTTCCGGCCTCGAACTTATGCGGCACCCGCGCCCAGGTGGAGCGCTCGAAGGTCACGGAGGAGATCATGTCGCCGCCGCCGAGGAAGGGCGGCATTTGTTCGAGCAATTCGCGCTTGCCAAACAGCACGCCGATCCCCGTGGGGCCGTAGAGCTTGTGGCCGGTCCAGGCATAGAAATCGACGTCAAGCGCCTGCACGTCGACACGTCGATGAACGATGGCCTGGCTGCCGTCGAGCAAAACGCGCGCGCCACGGGCGTGGGCAAGCTGCACGATGCGCTCGGCCGGCGTGTAGGTGCCCAGCACGTTCGACATATGGGTGACGGAGACGAGACCAACACGGCCATCCGCCAACAGGCTTTCGAGATGCGCCATGTCCAGTTCGCCGGAATCGGTGACGCGCGCTACCCGCAGCTCGACCCCATGCGTGTCACGCAGCAACTGCCACGGCACGATGTTGGAATGGTGCTCCATCTCCGAGATCACCACCGCCTGGCCCGGCGTCAGCACCCCGCGGCCATAGCTATGGGCGACCAGGTTCATCGCCTCCGTGCTGTTGCGGGTGAAGACGATCTCGTCCTGCGAAGACGCGTTCATCAGCCGCGCCGCGGAATCGCGCGCCGCCTCGAAAGCCTCCGTCGTCCGCTCGCTCATCCAATGCGCCCCGCGATGGACGTTCGCGTATTGCGTCTCCATCGCTTCCCGCATCGCGTCGATGACGACGCGCGGCTTTTGCGCGGAGGCACCGCTGTCGAGGAAGACGAGCGGTTTGCCGCGCACGGTCTGGGACAGGATGGGGAAGTCAGCCCGGACGCGCGAGACGTCGAAGGCCGGCCGTCCTAGAATCGCATTCATGCCGCCGGAACCTCCGCCTCACGGCCCGTCGTCTCCCACCACCGCTCGACCGCCGTCTCGAAAACCGCGCGCAGCCCTTCATGGGCAACCGCCTCGAAGGCATCGGTCAGGAAGGCGCGCACGAGAATCATCCGCGCCATGTCGGCCGGCACGCCGCGACTGCGAAGATAGAACAACTGCTCGGCATCCAATGCGCCCACCGTCGCGCCATGGCTGCACTTCACGTCGTCGGCGTAGATTTCGAGCTCCGGCTTGCTGTTGATCTCGGCATCGGGAGAGAGCAGCAGCGCCTGGTTCATCTGGTAGCCGTCGGTCTTCTGGGCGATCCGGGCAACCTCGATGCGGCCCTGGAAAACGGCCCGCGCCTTTCCCGTCAGAACGCTCTTCACCGTCTGGCGGGACGGGCAGTTTGGCGCATCGTGCGAAATCGCCGTTGTAAAATCGCTCACCTGGCTGCCGCCCATGATCTGGGCCGCGTTCAGGTGCACAGCCGCCTGTTCACCGCCGAGCCGCGCGTGAATCTCGGTCCGCCCCAGCTTCGCGCCCAATGCGAGGGAAAAGCAGTCATAGACGCCGCCCGCCGCGGTGTCGGCGTAGATCGTCGCCAGATGAAAGGCATCGGCCGAGTCGTTCTGCAGACGCCCGTGAGTCAGATGCGCCTCCTCGGCCACTTCGATCTCGAGTACGGGATTGTTGAGATACGCCCCCTCGCCGGCGGACACCTCGAGCATGACGAGTCGCGCACCGCGCGCAAGTCGAATGCGGTGGCGCGGGTGGCTTGCAGAACGGCGATGCGTGCCGCTCGACAGTTGCGCGAGCATCAGGAAACCGCCATCGACGCCCTCCGGCACCTCGATCATCATGCCGTCTTCGGCCAGCATGGTGTTGAGCGCCACCAGCCGGTCACGCTCCGGCCGCGGCAGCGGACCAAAGGCATGGCTCTCGGCGAAGGAGCGGACCGAGACATCCTCGGGCAGAACCGACAGGTCCGGGCGGTAGCGCCCATCCACCAACACCAGGCGCGGGCCTTCCACCGTCGGCAGCAGGCGCTGCAGGTCGATCCCATGGTCGAGGTCACTCACCGGCTCCGCGAAGTCGAGACCGGCAATCGGCCGCAGGCTGGTGAAGTGCCAGGCTTCGTCTTTCGTGGTCGGCCAGCCGCGCGCCCGCAGCACACCGGCAGCGGCCTCCCGCTCCGCCGCGACGCCGGGCAGTTGCGTCCGCAGCCCTTCGTAGCGCGCCAGGAAGCCGCGGAGGGCTTCCCCCATCTCGCCTGTCGCGGATGCCATCACGCCGCCTCCGCCGCCTCGCCAATGAGGCCGGCATAGCCGCTGGCTTCCAGCTCTTTCGCGAGTTCAGGGCCGCCCGACCGCACGATGCGCCCGGCTGCCAGCACGTGCACGTGGTCCGGCACGATGTAGTCGAGCAGGCGCTGATAATGGGTGATGACGAGAGCGGAGAAATCCGGGCCCCGCTGCGCGTTCACACCATCGGCCACGATCCGCAGCGCGTCGATGTCGAGCCCGCTATCGGTCTCGTCGAGCAGCGCGAGCTTCGGCGCCAGCAGGGCCATCTGCAGGATTTCGTTGCGCTTCTTCTCGCCGCCCGAGAAGCCGACGTTCACGTTGCGCTTCAGCATGTCTTCCGACATGGCGAGCTTCTTTACCGCCGCACGCGCCGCCTTCAGGAACTGCACCGCGTCCATCTCGGGCTCGCCGCGGGCGCGGCGGATGGAGTTGAGCGCCGTCCTCAGGAAATTGGCATTGCCCACGCCGGGCAATTCCACGGGATACTGGAAGGCGAGGAAGATGCCGGCGGCCGCGCGCTCCTCCGGCTCCATGGCGAGAATGTCGACGCCGTTGAAGGTCGCCGTGCCGCCCGTCACCTCGTAGCCTTCCCGGCCAGAGAGAACGTAGGACAGGGTGGATTTGCCGGCGCCGTTCGGTCCCATCACGGCATGAATCTCGCCGGGGGGAATCGTCAGGTCGATCCCCTTGAGGATTTCCTTGCCGTCGATCTCGGCGGTCAGTCCCTTGATTTCGAGCATGATACGCGAGCCTTCCTTAACCCACCGAGCCTTCGAGGCTCACAGCCAACAATTTCTGCGCTTCGACGGCGAATTCCATCGGTAGCTCCTTCAGCACGTCGCGGCAGAAGCCGTTGACGATCAGCCCAACCGCATCCTCTTCGGAAAGGCCACGGCTGCGACAGTAGAAAAGCTGATCCTCGGCGATCTTCGAGGTGGTGGCCTCATGCTCGATCTTAGCTGACGGATTGCGGCTTTCGATGTACGGCACGGTATGCGCGCCACACTGGTCGCCGATCAGCAGGCTGTCGCACTGCGTGAAATTCCGCGCGTTCTGCGCCTTCGGCATCATGCGCACTAGGCCGCGATAGGTGCTATCGGAATGGCCTGCACTGATCGTTTTGGCGATGATCGTGCTATTCGTGTTGCGGCCGATATGGATCATCTTCGTGCCGGTATCGGCCATCTGATGGTTGTTCGTCACGGCGACAGAGTAGAACTCCCCTACGCTGCCTTCGCCGATGAGGATGCAGGACGGATACTTCCAGGTGATCGCGGAGCCCGTCTCCACCTGCGTCCAGC
The DNA here is from genome assembly GCF_054665075.1 of Acidisoma sp. 7E03. NCBI lineage: Bacteria > Pseudomonadati > Pseudomonadota > Alphaproteobacteria > Acetobacterales > Acidocellaceae > Acidisoma > Acidisoma sp. 7E03. The sequence goes on along the minus strand of NZ_BAAFHE010000002.1, from coordinate 96,618 downwards.
TGATATGGCTGCGCGCACCGCGGCAGGCACCGCGTTTGGTGACGAAGTTGTAGATGCCGCCTCGGCCTTCGGAATCGCCCGGGTACCAGTTCTGCACCGTCGAATACTTGATCTTCGCGTCATCCATCGCCACGAGTTCGACGACCGCCGCATGCAGCTGGTTCTCATCGCGCATCGGCGCCGTGCAGCCTTCGAGATAGCTGACGGACGCGCCTTCCTCGGCAATGATCAGCGTGCGCTCGAACTGCCCCGTATTCCGCGCATTGATGCGGAAATAGGTGGAAAGCTCCATCGGGCACTTCACGCCGCGGGGGATGAAGACGAAGCTGCCATCAGTGAAAACGGCCGAATTCAGCGCGGCGAAGAAGTTGTCGGCCGCCGGCACCACGCTGCCCAGATATTCCCGCACCAGTTCCGGATGCTCGCGCACCGCATCCGAAATCGAGCAGAAGATGACGCCCGCCTTGGCCAGGGTCTCCCGGAAGGTGGTGGCGACAGACACGCTGTCGAAGACCGCATCCACGGCCATCGGCAGGCGGTCCTCGTCCCCCGGCTCCACACCGGCCAGGATCGCCTGCTCCTTCAGCGGGATGCCGAGCTTCTCATAGGTGCGCAGCAGCTCCGGGTCGACCTCGTCCAGGCTCTTCGGGCCGCCCTTCTTCTTGGGCGCCGCGTAGTAGTGGATGTCCTGATAGTCGATCTTCGGATAGTCCGGCTTCGCCCAGTGCGGCTCTTCCATTTTCTGCCAGGCGGCGAAGGCCTTCAGCCGCCACTCCAGCAGCCAAGCCGGCTCCTCCTTGCGGGCGGAGATCAGGCGGATGGTGTCCTCCGACAGCCCCTTCGGCGCGAGATCCATCTCGACATCGGTCTCGAAGCCCCACTTGTAGGTGGAGCCGGTCACGGAGCGGACGGTTTCTAGGGTCTCTGCGACTGCTGGCATGGCCTCACTCGACGAAGGCAGTGGTTGAAACGGCGTGGCCCGGCTCGGGCCGATGGTTGGTCGCTGGCGCGAAGGCGCCCGCGGGCCTCATGTCGGCAAGGCTGATGCCGGACAGAGCCCCCAAAATGGCGGCATTCACCGCATCCCAGCGCCCCTTCACCGGGCAAAGCCCCGAGGCCTCGCAGACGCTGGGGGAATGCTCCACGCAAGCGGTCAAAGCAATGGGCCCGTCGATCGCGGTGATGACGTCCGCCACCGGAATCTGGGATAGCGGGCGCGCAATGCGATAGCCACCGCGCGCACCCCGTTGTGAGCAGACCAGCCCGGCGCTGGTCATGATCTTGAGCACCTTGGCGACCGTCGGCTCCGGCACGCCCGTGGTCGCAGCGATGCCGCCCGAGGTCTGCAGCCCGCCTTCCTCGGCGAGGCGAACCAGCACCACCACGGCGTAATCCGTCAATTTCGACAGCTTGAGCATGGGGACTTTCTACCGCTCTATTCAGGACCGTGCCAGTCCTGTTTTGGAAGGCAGCCCTGTCATCCGGCCGGGCTCCGCTGCCCCGCCGGTTGAACCCCGCGGCGGAAGTGTCTACCCGTGGCACAGACGGAAGAGGATCGAGCACCATGGCGGACGAGGCTTTTGCGGCGAACCTGAAGCGCATTCGAGACAAATACGAAGGTTTGAGCGGTGGCCAGGTCTTCGATCCGCACTTCAAGGAAATCGCCGAGAAGACCATCAGCCCGGATGGCCGCCGTCGCCTGCCCTATTCCGATCCCGCGACCTTTCTGGCCGCGCCCTTCCGGCAGAACGCCTTCGGCTCGCCTGAGGGCTTCCAGGATCTCGACGTCGCGCTGATCGGTGTGCCCATGGATCTCGGCGTCACCAACCGGGCAGGCTGCCGCCTCGGGCCGCGCGCCGTTCGAGCGGTCGAACGCATCGGACCTTACGAACATGTGCTGCGCGTGGCGCCGCTCGGCCAACTGCGCGTTGCCGATGTCGGGGACGTGCCGCTGCGCTCCCGCTACAGCCTCGAAAGCTGCCACGAGGACATCGAGGCCGGCTACAAGGCGGTGGTGGCGGCCGGCGTCATCCCCCTCTCCGTCGGTGGGGACCACTCCATCAGCCAGGCGATCCTGAAGGCCGTCGGGGAAACGCGACCCGTCGGCCTCATCCATATCGACGCCCATGCGGACACCGCCGGCTCCTATGAGGGAAGCCGCTTCCATCATGGCGGCCCCTTCCGCCAGGCCGCGCTGGATGGCTGCATCGATCCCCGCCGCACGCTGCAGATCGGCATCCGCGGCACGGCGGAATATCTCTACGAATTTTCGACCGATAGCGGCATGACGGTGGTGCACGCCGAAGAGGTCGAGGAGCACGGCATCCGCCGCTACATCGACGTTGCGCGCCGCCTCATCGGGGATGGACCCGTCTATCTTTCCTTCGACATCGATTCGATCGATCCGGGTTTCGCACCGGGCACCGGCACGCCGGAAGTCGGCGGCCTGCAGCCGCGGGAAGTTCTGGCTCTGCTGCGCGGCCTTCGTGGCCTCGACGTCGTCGGGGGAGACGTCGTCGAAGTCGCGCCTCAATACGATCCCACCACCAATACGGCGCAGATCGCGGCGCAGGTTCTGTTCGAAATGCTCTCCCTGGTCGCCTTGCGGGACAAGCCTTCCATCCGGGCGCGCTGAACGAGGAAATTACGAAGCCGTCACGCGGAAACCGGTTGAACGGTAAGCCACCGAGGCCCACTCTCCTCAGCATGATCGAACGTCGCCCCTATGACATCGACATGCGCGCCGACGGCAGCTTTGTCGAAAAGCCCCGGACCGAGGGTTTTGCGGGCTGGCCACCACGGCCTCCGCGGAGCGGTGGCTCGCTTGGTCGCACCTTGACCATCGCAGCCGTTATTGCCGGGTCGGTAGCAGTCGCAGGCGTGGTTCTGTCGCTTGCACTGGTTCTCGTGCCGGTGATGATCGGCGCCGCGCTCATCGGCTATGCGGCACTTCGCTTCCAGCTGTGGCGCATGCGTCGTGGCGGTGCGCCAATGGGTGGGCCCTTCGGCCCGATCATGGCGCAGATGGATGCCATGATGCGGGCTCGCCGCCGGGGTCCCTGACCCGGCGGATCGACGCCAGGTTCAGATTTGAGCCTGGCCACCGTCGACATAGAGTTCCACGCCATTCACGAAGCTCGCATTGTCAGAGGCGAGGAAGAGCACGGCCTTCGCAATCTCCGAAGGCTGACCCACCCGGCCCGCCGGAATCTGCGTGGTGAGGAAGGTCTTCGCCTCTTCCGCCGATTGCCCGCCTCCGAAGAGATCGTTCAGACCCGGGGTCTCCGTCACACCGGGGCTCACGGCATTGACCCGGATATGCCGGTCTTTCAGATCGAGAATCCAAGTACGGGCGAAGCTGCGCACGGCCGCCTTGGAGGCGCTGTAGATGCTGAAGGCCGGCGCGCCCGTGCTGCTGGTGATGGACGCCATCAGCACGATGGCCCCACCATCGCGAAACAGCGGCAGCGCCTTCTGAACGGTGAAGACCATCCCCTTCACGTTGGTGTCGAAGATGCGGTCGAAATGCTCCTCCGAGATCGCACCAAGGGGGGCGAAGTCGCCACCGCCGGCATTGGCGAAAAGCACGTCGATATGGTCGTGCTTCTGCTGCACGACGTCGTAGAGCTTGTCGATGTCCCCAAGCTTGGAGACATCCGCCTGCACCGCCGTCACCCGGCCGCCGAGCTTGGCGACGGCCTTGTCCAGCGCGTCCTTCCGCCGCCCAGTGATGATGACATGCGCGCCTTCGGCGAGGAAGGCCGCGGCCGTCGCCAGGCCGATCCCGCTGTTGCCGCCGGTGACGACCACGACCTTGTCCTGAAACTGTCCAGCCATCGGAAGTCTCCTGTCTCGCGTTGTTCGATGGCGGAAGAGGTATCCCTGGAACGGTATCGGCGGTAGAAGCCGAAATCGGCCTTCATCGTTCTATGGATAGGACAATGATCGACCTCAACGACTATGCCTATTTCGCCGCGGTGGTTCGGCATGGCGGCTTCGCCCCAGCCGGCCGCGTCTTGCAAATGCCGAAGTCGAAGCTCAGCCGGCGTATCGCGGGGTTGGAGGCGCGCCTCGGCGTGCGGCTGATCGAGCGGTCGACTCGGCGCTTTCGCGTCACCGACACCGGGCAGTCGTTTTATGCCCGCTGTGTCGCGATGCTGGCCGAGATGGAACTCGCGGAACGCATGGTGGCAGAAGGCCAGCGCGAACCTGCGGGACTGGTGCGTTTCTCCTGCCCCACCGGCCTCGCCGATATCCTGGCACCCGTCTTCCCCGCCTTCCTCACACGCTTCCCAAAGGTGCAGTTGCAGGTGCTGGCAACCGACCGGCCCGTCGATCTCATCACCGAGGCGATCGACGTCGCCCTCCGTGTACGTCTGACGCTCGACAGTGATGCAGCGCTGACCATGCGCTCACTGGGCATCTCGCACCGCATCCTTGTGGCGAGCCCCGGCTTGGCGCGCCGGCTCCCGGATGGGCTGGCCGCCCTCGAAACGGCGCCCATCCTCGGCACCAGCGACGAAGCGGGAGAACTCGACTGGCTTCTGGAAGGTCCGGGCGGCGTGCACCGCCGCTTCCGGCTGTCTCCCCGCATGAGCTGCGCGAGCTTCGGAGTGATGGCCGAAGCGGCGATCGCCGGCCTCGGCATCGCGCTTTTGCCCGATCATGTGATCGCGGCGGAACTGCGGTCAGGTGCGCTCGTTCAGGTCATTCCGGAATGGCGGGGGCCGCCCGGCATCGTCCACCTCGTCTTCACGACGCGGCGCGGCCTGCCACAAGCGGTCCGCGCCTTCATCGATCATCTGGCGCGGCATTTTCCCGCAGAGGTGAGGAGCCGCTAGAGCGCCTTGAGGATCTGCTCCACCATCTTCTTGGCGTCGCCGAAGAGCATCATCGTATTGTCCTTGAAGAACAGCGGATTCTCCACGCCGGCATAGCCGGACCCCATGCCACGCTTGAGGAAGAGTACAGTCTTTGCCTTGTCCACCTCGAGGATCGGCATGCCGTAGATCGGAGAGCTCTTGTCGAGCTTCGCCGCCGGATTGGTCACGTCGTTGGCGCCGATGACGAAGGCGACGTCTGCCTGGCCAAACTCCGCGTTGATGTCTTCCAGCTCGAAAACATCATCATACGGCACGTTCGCTTCGGCCAGCAGCACGTTCATGTGGCCCGGCATCCGGCCCGCAACGGGATGAATGGCGTAGCGCACCTGCACGCCGTCCTCCTTCAGACGGTCCGCCATCTCTCGCAGCGCGTGCTGCGCCTGCGCGACCGCCATGCCGTAGCCCGGCACGATGATCACCTGGCCGGCATTCTTCATGATGAAAGCGGCGTCGTCCGCGGCACCCTGCTTCACGGGCCGCGTCTCCACCACACCCGTCGCGACCGCCGTCTCGCCGCCGAAGCCGCCCAGGATGACCGAGATGAAACTGCGGTTCATCGCAGAGCACATGATGTAGCTCAGAATGGCACCCGAGGAGCCGACCAGCGCGCCGGTGATGATCAGCGCCAGATTGCCCAGGGTGAAACCGATGCCAGCGGCCGCCCAGCCGGAATAGGAATTCAGCATTGAAACAACGACCGGCATGTCCGCGCCGCCGATCGGGATGATGATCAGCCCGCCCAGTGCCAGAGCCGAAATCACGATGAGCCAGAAGATGAAATGCGACTGCGTGGTGATGAAGCACAGGATCAGCAGCACCAACAGGGCTGCGAGCGCCGCGTTGATGGTATGGCGTTGCGGCAGCATGATCGGCCGGCCGGACATATTGCCGTTGAGCTTGGCGAAAGCGATGACCGAGCCGGTGAAGGTCACTGCACCGATTGCGAGCCCGATCGACATCTCGACCAGCGAGCCGGTTTCGATATGACCGGGCAGGCCGATTCCGAAAGCTTGCGGCGCGTAGCTCGCAGCTGCCGCGACACATACGGCGGCGAGGCCGACGCCGGAATGGAAGGCTGCAACCAGCTGGGGCATCGCCGTCATCGCGACGCGCCGGGCGACGACGGCGCCGATGCCGCCGCCGATGGCGATGCCGAGGATCACCAACAGCCAGCCACTGAAACCACTTGGGGCGGCCGCGGCAAGCGTCGTCAGGGCGGCGATCGCCATGCCGGCCATGCCCATCTGATTGCCGCGACGGGAGGAGCTGGGAGAAGACAGGCCACGCAGGGCCAGGATGAACAGGATGGCGGCGACGAGATAGAGAAGCTGCGCGAGATCCGGGGACATGGCGGCGCTCACTGCTTCTTGGGCGTTTGCGCCGCACGCGGCTTGTACATCGCCAGCATGCGTTGCGTGACCAGGAAGCCGCCGAAGATGTTGATGGAGGCGAGGATCAGGGCGATGAAGCCGAAGAAACGCGCCACGAGGGAGTGGCCGCCCATCACGTCATGCAGCGAGACGCCCACGGCGAGAAGCGCGCCCACCACGATGACGGAGGAGATGGCATTCGTCACCGCCATCAGCGGCGTGTGCAGCGCTGGCGTGACCGACCAGACGACGTAATAGCCGACGAAGATCGCCAACACGAAGATCGCGAAGCGAAAGACGAAGGGATCAACCACGCCTCCGCTCAAAGCATGGGCTGCGGCACCTGCGCCGGTCGCTATCGCATCCGTCGTCTGATTCATGAAGTCCCCCTTTGACCGCCGTCTTGCGCGGCGTGGCGTCGTGAAGGCGTGGTTTAGGCGGCGGCTTTGAAGGTCGGATGCACGACCGCCCCGTCCCGCGTCAGCAATGTGGCGCGGACAAGCTCGTCATCCCAATTCGGGTTGATGGCCTTCGTCGTGGTGTCGATCAGTGTTTCCACGAAGGCGAGAAGGTTCCGCGCATAGAGGGCGGAGGCCGACGCGGCGATGCGGCCGGCGGTATTGCTGTGCCCGAGGATGCTAACGCCGTTCGGCGTCTCGATCTCCCGCCCCGAGACCGCGCCCTCCACATTCCCGCCGCGCTCTACTGCAAGATCGACGATGACCGATCCCGCCCGCATGGATGCGACCATTTCCGCATTGATCAGGCGCGGTGCGGAGCGGCCTGGGATCAGCGCGGTGGTGATGACGATGTCCTGCTTCTTGATGTGCTCGGCGACGAGCGCCGCCTGCTTGGCCTGGTATTCGGGCGACATCGGCTTGGCATAGCCCGCCGCACTCTCCGCCTGCTTGAACTCCTCATCCTCGACCGCGACGAACTTGGCGCCGAGGGACGCCACTTGCTCCTTGGCCGCAGGGCGCACATCCGTCGCGGTGACCACCGCGCCAAGCCGCCGCGCCGTCGCAATTGCCTGCAGCCCGGCGACCCCCGCGCCCATGACGAAGACCTTCGCGGCCGGCACGGTGCCAGCGGCGGTCATCATCATCGGTAAGGCCCGGCCATAGCGTGCAGCGGCATCGATCACCGCGCGGTAGCCGGCGAGATTGGCCTGAGAGGACAGCACGTCCATGCTCTGCGCACGGGTGATGCGCGGCATCAACTCCATGGAAAACGCATTGATGCCGGCGGCGGCGATCTGTTCCAGCGCCGCGGACCGGCCGTAGGGGTCGAGCATGCCGATGAGGATGGCGCCGGCGGGATAGCGCCGCAACTCATCCTCGGTCGGCGGACGGACCTTCAAGATGATATCTGCGCCATCGGCGACCGCCGCCGGATCGGCGAGTTCCGCCCCTGCTGCGCTGTACTCGGCGTCACTCGCGCCCGATGTCCGGCCCGCTCCACGCGCGACAACCACACTGGCTCCGAGTTTGATGAGCTTGCCGACCGTCTCCGGCGTGCCGGCCACGCGGGTTTCATCGGCGTCGCTTTCCGCGGCTATCGCTACGCGCATAGGTCGTTATCCCGACTTTTTTGTTGGGGGGCGTGATAGCCCCCACTTTTTACGCGGTCATGCTAGGCGAGAAGTTTTGGCTTGGCGACTGTCTCTCTACGACGGCTGACGCAATGTTCGTCCCTCGAACGATAAGCGCCAGCCGCAGAGACAAGCAACGGAATTGAATAGCTTAGAGCGGAATCTGTCCGCCAAGTTCGTCTTCGATGTGCACCTGGATGATGTCCTCGAACCTGGTCTCGGCAACGAAGCCGAGCCCCGCAGCCCGGCTGGCGTCGAAGCCTTGTGCCCAGGTGTCGACGATACGGATGATGCGCTCATCGGGTTCGCGCTTGATCAGGGCAACCGCCTTCGCGCCGGCAACCTTCTCGAGTGCCGCGATCTGCTCGGCAACCGTGATCGACAGGCCCGGCATGGTCAGGCTGTTCCGGCCGCGCAGAAGCCCGATGTCGAGACCCGCGGCATGGGTCATGAAACCGACGGTCGCGCGCGGGCTCGCCATCCAATGGCGCACGCTGTCGCTCACGGGCAGCACGGCGGGCAGCCCCTGCAAGGGCTCGCGAATGATGTTGGAGAAGAAGCCGGAGGCCGCCAGATTCGGCTTTCCCGGGCGGACGACGACGGTCGGCAAACGCAGGCCGATCCCTTCGATGAAGCCGCGACGGGAATAGTCCGCCAGCAGCAGTTCGCACATCGCTTTCTGCACGCCGTAGCTCGTCTGCGGTGTCAGGAAATAGTCGTCGCCGATGACCGGCGGCATGTCGCCGCCGAAGACCGCGATGGAGGAGGCGAAGACCACGCGCGGCTTGTAGCCGCTCCGCCCCTGCTCGGCCCGGATCGCCTCCAGCAGGAAACGCATCCCGTCGAGGTTGACGCGATAGCCCTTATCCATATCGGCTTCGGCCTCGCCCGAGACGACGGCCGCCAAGTGGAAGATGACGTCAGGGCGGGACGCGAGAACCTCCGCCGCCTGGCCGGGGGCCGAAAGATCCGCCGCCGTGCAATCCGTGGTGCCGAGGAAGCCATGCGGTGTCATCGGGGTGACGACGTCGATCAGGGAGAGATGATCGACGGGCTTGCCGGCCAGCGCGCCATCCCGCCCAATGCGCTCCGCAAGCTTGCGGCCGACCATGCCGGCCCCACCCAGAATCATCACATGCATCGTCATCCTCCCTGCCCGACGGGGCTTATTGTCCACTGATCAGAGCGGCACTCCGCGGCTCTGTCAAAGCGCGCCTGCCCCGAAAAGCGCGCGCAGCAGCAGGTAGAGCAGACCACCGGCAAGAAAACCGACCAGGGTGCCGTTGATGCGGATGAACTGCAGGTCGCGGCCGACCCGCAATTCCAGCCGCTCGGTCACCGTCTTGGCGTCCCACCCCGCCACCACCTCGGCTACGAAATCCGCGGCGCGGGCCTGGGCGAGCGGGAGGAGCGCCGAGACGATGGCGGCGACACCCCGCTCCAGCCCGGCACGGATGGCCGGGTCCTGCTCGATGGCTTCGCCGAATTTCCGCAGGCTTGCCTCCATCACCGAGAGGGTGTGGCCGTTCGGGCGCGCCGCATCCTGCTCCACGGCGCGGCGCAGCCGCAGCCAGACGTCGCCGAGCCAGCTCTGCACGCTCTCATGGGCGACGACACGACGAATCGCCGTGCCGATTTCCGCCGCCCGCTCCGGATCGGTCTCGATCAAAGCGATCTGCTGGCGCACCCATTCGTCGAACGCCACCCGCATGGTGGATCCATCGGGCCCGATCGTGTCGAGTTCGGCGTTGACCGCCGTGATGACACGGCGCGCCACGCTGCCGCCGATCGCCCAGCCCAGTAGCTGCCCCCCCTGCTCGCGCACCCGCTCGCGAATGCCGCCGCGCAGATCCTCCTCCTTAGCGCTCAGCATGGTACGAAGCTGGTCGAGGACGAAGGTGAACACCTCCTGGTGCCGGCCGCCTTCGACAAGGCCGTAGAGGGCGCGCGCCACCACCTGACCAGCCGCCGGCCCGCCGACGAGGCGCGGCAGCAGGCGTTCCATCAGCTTTCGGGCACGGCCGTCCTCGAGCGAAAGCAGGATCTTCGGCAAGCTCGCTGCCATGGCCTCTGCGGCGGGCCGGACGGTCGCGGGATCGGAGAGGAAGCGGTGGATGAGGCCGGGCAGATCCGCCCGCGCCAGCACGCGGCCTACCTCCGCCTCAGTGATGACATGGGTGCCGATGAAGCGGCCCAGCGCGCGGCCCAGCCTTTCCTTCTGCGCCGGAATGATCGCCGTATGCGGAATGGGGATGCCCAGCGGATGCCGGAAGAGCGCAGTGACGGCGAACCAGTCCGCCAAGCCGCCGACGATACCGGCCTTGGCCGCGGATTCGAGAAGGTCGCGCCATAGGCCGTGCGGCAGAGCGAAACTGCCGAGGCACAGGAGCACCATGAGAAGCAGAAGTGCAGTCGCGAAGGCGCGGTGGCGGCGGAGCGACCGCCGGTCCGCGCGGTCCGCCTCCGTCGTCACCGGTGCGGGAGAGGCCGCCATCCGCCTGCTATTTCCCGAGCATGAGCTGGCCCGTCACCGCGCCGGTCGCGGGATCGACGAAGAGGATACGGTCAGGCCCGCCGCCGTTCACCAGCACCGCCAGCCGATCCCCGGCCGTCGCGATGGAGGAGATGTGGGAGCCTGCGGGCTGGTTCAGCATCTGGGTGGTCAGCGTAATCGTCTGCGGCTCGCCGGGAACGATAGTGCTCGCGATGCCTGCGCTCTGCCGGCTGCGGCCGCCGCCTGCAATATCCTGCACCACCTTGACGATGACGACACCGGTGGCCGCGATCACCAGCACGCCCATCACGATGACCGCGATCAGCAGCGGTCGTGTGCTTTTCATCTCCGCGCTCCCAAGCCCTATCAGGGGTCTCACAATTCTGGGTATGTCTCGCGGATGACCAAGAGCCCTCCCCCGATCCCAGACCTCGACGACGATCCCGAAGACGAGGCGCCGCTCGGCGCCGCGCCCATCCAGGCCGCCCCGGAAGACGGAGGCGAAAGGCTGGACCGATTTCTTGCCCGGCATTTCGACGCGCTCTCCCGTTCCCGGATCAAGAACCTGATCCTGGACGGGATGGCAAGACGCGGAGAGATCACGGTCCGCGACCCATCGGAGCCGGTCCAGCCCGGCATGACGTACAGTCTGTCCGTGCCGGATGCCGCCCCCGCCATCCCCCAGGCGGAGGCGATTCCGCTCACGGTATTGTACGAGGACGCCGATCTCATCGTCATCGACAAGCCGGCCGGTCTCGTCGTTCACCCGGCACCGGGCAATTACCAGGGCACCCTGGTCAATGCTCTCCTGGCCCATTGCGGGGAGAGCCTCACCGGCATCGGCGGCGAGCGCCGACCCGGCATCGTCCACCGGCTGGACAAGGATACCTCGGGCGTCATGGTGGCGGCGAAGACCGAACTGGCCCATGCCCGCCTGTCGGAGATTTTCGCGGCCCGCGATCTCGACCGGCATTACATGGCGCTGGCCTGGGGGGTATTGAGCCCGGCGAGTGGGGACATCGAGGGCGCAATTGGGCGGGACCCGCGGGACCGCAAGCGCATGGCCGTCCGCGGTATCGGTGGCCGTGCCGCCCTCACCCATTACCGCACCACCAAGATCTGGCGCCTCGCCGTCTCCCTGCTCGACCTCAAGCTCGAGACCGGACGCACCCATCAAATCCGTGTGCATCTCGCGCATCAGGCGCACCCGATCATCGGCGACCCGGTCTATCTGCGCCGCATTCCGGCGGTCTCGAAGAACCTCCCATCGGCGCTGCGCGGCCAGCTTCTCGACTTCCCGCGCCAGGCTCTGCACGCGGCAAGCCTTGCCTTCGCCCATCCGCGTACCGGGGAAGAGCTGTCCTTCCACACCGATCCGCCGGCCGATTTTCAAGCTCTGATCACGGCGCTCGACGCCGATACGGAGGGCGCCACCGGTTGACACGGGGGGACGGCGCACCGTTAGCTCCCGCGATGTCGACACAATCAGAGCGTGACGGACCCGGCGGCATGTCGGCGGGCATGACGATGCTGCTTGCCGTCACCGCCGGCATCAGCGTCGCCAATCTCTATCTTGCCCAGCCGATGATCGGGCTGATCGGGCCTTCCGTCGGCCTGCATCCGGGGGCGTACGGGCTCGTCGTGACGCTGACCCAGATCGGCTATGCGCTCGGCCTGCTGCTCCTCGTGCCGCTCGGCGATTTCGTCGAGAACCGACGACTGATGGTGACGACGCTCTGTCTCAGCGCCGTCGCTCTTCTCTTTACCGCCTCGGCCCATGCGGCCTTCACCTTCCTGCTCGCCTGCCTCGTCATCGGCGTCACCTCGGTGACCACTCAGATGGTAGTGCCTATGGCCGCGCATCTCGCGGACCCCGCGCGTCGCGGAAGGCAGGTAGGAACGGTGGTCAGCGGGCTGCTGACTGGCATCCTCCTCGGGCGGCCGATCGCCAGCCTGATCGCGAGCGTTGCGGGTTGGCGCACCGTCTTCGTCGTCGCGACCGTCGCCATGCTCGGCATGGCACTGGTGCTCTGGCACCGCCTGCCCGACCGGAGACCGCACGCCCGCAAGCATTACGGCGCGGTCATCGCCTCCATGGTGCCGCTGCTGCTCCGCACCCGGATCCTGCAGCGCCGTATGGCCTTTCACATGAGCCTCTTCTTCGCGTTCTCGGTGTTCTGGACCACGATTCCTCTCGAACTGGCGCGGCATTTCGGCCTCGGCCAGGATGGGATCGCGATTTTCTCCCTCGTCGGTGCGGCGGGCGCGCTCTCCGCACCGGTTGCCGGGCGCCTGGCCGATCGCGGCCTGATCCGCTCCGGCACCATCGGCTGCATGGCGATGGTGAGCCTGGGCCTGGCCTTGACCTGGCCGGCCGGCCTCGCCCGCGGTTGGGCCGGCCTCGGCCTCTTCGTCCTTGCAACCATCCTGCTCGACGGCGGCGTGCAGGCTCACCTCGCCTTTGCGCAGAAGGTGCTGTTCGACTTGGCGCCGGATATCCGCAGTCGCATCAACGCGCTCTTCATCGCCGGCGCCTTCGTCTCCGCCGCCGTTGGCTCGGCGCTTGCCCCGCTCGTCTATGCTTTCGCCGGCTGGTCTCTGGTGGCGGTTCTCGGCACCACCCCTCCCCTGCTCGCCCTGGCGATCTTCCTTTTCGACCGCCCCAAGCCCAGCCATCGATCAGCAGGCTGACGCTAAGCGATGGTCCGCGCCGCCTCCCCCATCCTCGTCGCCCTGCTCGTCGCCGGCAGCGGTTTCATGGAACTCCTCGATACGACCGTGATCACAACGGCATTGCCGCATATGGCGCGTACCTTCGGGGTGCATCCGATCGATCTCAACATTGGCATCACCGCCTACATGGTCATGCTGGCGGCGGGGATTCCGCTGAGCGGCTGGGCCGCGACCCGCTTCGGCACGCGCCGGGTCTTCGCCCTCGCGATCGCGCTTTTCACCATTGCCTCAGCGCTCTGTGGCCTCTCCAACGGGCTCTGGAGCTTTTTTGGTGCACGCATCCTGCAAGGGATGGGCGGGGCAATGATGGTGCCCGTGGGGCGGCTGGTCGTGCTGCGCGTGACCCCGAAAGCCGAGTTGATGCGGGCAACGGCCCTCATCACCTGGCCTGCCCTCGTCGCCCCCATCCTCGGCCCCGCTGTTGGCGGCGCCCTCACGACCTATGCCTCCTGGCGCTGGATCTTCTTCCTCAATTTGCCGCTCGGCCTGCTCGGTTTCCTCGCGACCCTTGCGCTGATCCACGACGATCATCGCGAGGCCACACCACTCGACCGTGTCGGGGCGCTGCTGAGCGGAGGTGCCGCGATCGCCCTGGTCTATGGGGCCAGTCTGCTCGGCAGCGCGTCCGGCAGCATCGCGCTGAGCGGCAGCCTGATTCTCGCCGGCCTCCTTGGAAGTGCAGCGCTCGTCTTGCATGCACGTCGGCATCCGCGGCCCTTGATCACCTTCGACGCGCTCCGCACACGCAGCTTCGCGACCACGGTCCGCGGTGGTTCCCTGGTCCGCCTCGCGATCAATGCCGTGCCCTTCCTGCTGCCGCTGCTCTTTCAACTGGGTTTCGGACGCAGTCCGGTGGCCGCCGGGTCGTTGCTCCTTGTTCTCTTTGTCGGAAATCTAGGCATCAAGCCCTTGACCAGCCCGCTGATGCGGCGCGTGGGTTTCCGCCGCGTGCTCCTGGTGAACGGCGTCCTCCTCGCCTTCACCTTCCTTGGCATGGCCCTCCTCACGCCGATGACGCCGGACTGGGCGCTCCTGCCCCTGTTGCTCCTCAGCGGCATGACCCGCTCGATCCAGTTCACCGCGATGAACACTCTCGCCTTCGCCGACGTCCCCAAGGCGGGGATGGCCTCGGCCAATACCCTCTTCAACCTCGCGCAGCAGGTGAGCTTCGGCCTCGGCGTCGCCGTCGGCGCCATTTTGCTCCGGCTCGGGGAGGCGCTCTTCGGCGGCACGATTGGGGTAGCGGCATTCCGCCTTGCCTTCGCCGGAATCTTCCTCCTCTGCCTTGTGGGCGTTGCCGATTTCCTTCTGCTCCACCCCGCCGCCGGTGCTGCAGTCAGTGGCCATCGGAGGGAGCAGGGCAGCCGATCGGCTTAGGCTCGCACTCGAAGGTGTCGTTTGAATTCAATGCTGCAGTTGCGGCATAGTGGGATCTATCGCGATCCGCCGCAGGAGCCCTTGAAGAATGTCCCTTGATCTCGCCTCCGAACTGTCCCGTCGGAGCGCCACCCCGGTGACGCCGATCGTGCCGGTCATCCTCTCCGGCGGCTCCGGCACCCGGCTGTGGCCCGTTTCGCGTGAGAGCTTCCCCAAGCAGTTCTGGCCCCTCGCTTCGGACAAGTCCCTGATCGCAGACACGGCCTTGCGCACCTTCGGCGCGCCCTTTGCTCCCCCTCTGGTCGTCTGCAACGAGGCGCATCGCTTCATGGTGGCTGAGCAGCTGCGTGAAGCCGGCGTGGACGGCGCCCGCATCCTGCTCGAGCCGGTGGGCCGCAACAGCGCCCCCGCGATCGCCGCCGCCGCCCTCGTGCTGGCTCAGGATGATCCGCAGGCCGTCATTTGCATGATGGCGGCCGACGCCGCGATCCCGGATGCCGAGGCGCTGCGCCAGGCACTGTTGACCGCGGCCGAGGTCGCTCACACCAACCGGGTGGTGACGCTCGGCATGCGGCCGACCAAACCCGAAACCGGCTTCGGCTATATCGAGATGGGCGCGGCGCTGCCCGAGATGCCGGCCGCCCACCAGCTGAGCCGCTTCATCGAAAAGCCGGATGCGGCCTTGGCAGAAAAGCTCATCGCCGGCGGCAACGTGCTGTGGAATTCCGGCATCTACGTCTTCACTGTCTCGACACTCCTGGAAGAGCTGCAGGCTCACGCACCGCATGTTCTGGCGACGGCGCGCAAGGCCGTGGAAGCCCGCACCACCGATCTGGACTTCATCCGCCTCGGCCGGGATGAATTCGCCGCCTGCCCTAACATCAGCATCGACTATGCCGTGGCCGAGCACACGAGCCGCGCTGCCGTGGTGCCGGTCTCCTTCGCCTGGTCGGACGTCGGCAGCTGGAGCGCCCTGTGGGAGCTCGGCGAGAAGGACGCGGGCGGCAACGTCGCCGTGGGCGACGCCGTGCTCGAAGACGCACGGAACTGCTACGTGCGCAGTGACGGCATCCTCGCGACCGTCCTCGGCCTCGAGGACGTGGTGCTGGTGGTGACCGAGGATGCGGTGCTCGCCACTCACAAGGACCGGGCGCAGGACGTCAAGAAAATCGTCGAACGCCTGAAGAAGGACCAGCGCCCGGAAGCGGTGAGCCACAATCTCAGCTACCGCCCCTGGGGCCATTACGAGGTGCTGATCCTGGGCGACCGGTTCCAGGTGAAGCGCATCGTGGTGAAGCCCGGCGAGAAGCTCTCGCTCCAGAGCCATTTCCATCGCGCCGAACATTGGGTGGTGGTCGAAGGCACCGCTATCGTGACGCGGGACGAGGAAGAGGTTCTGGTGCGGGAGAACGAGAGCATCTACCTGCCGCTCGGCTGCAAGCACCGGCTCTTCAACCCGGGCCGCATTCCGCTGACCCTGATCGAAGTACAGTCCGGCGCCTATCTGGGCGAGGACGACATCGTGCGCTTTCAGGACACCTACGGCCGCAGCTGAGCGCCGTACTTGGACCGCAGGAGCCTCAGTGTTCCTGCGGTCGGGTGACGGAAATCGTCGCGGTCTCCACGACCTGGGGCGCGGCGCGCGACGTCGCGACCGTCTCCTTCAAGAAACGCCGTGCCAGGGTGCCGTAAAGCGGCCGGCGGCAAACGAGCCGCGAGGCGGCATAACCCAGCCACGCCGTCGCCATGATCGGGATGGTCATCTGCTGATTGGCCGTCATTTCCAGCACGATGACGAAGGCGGTGATGGGCGCCTGCACCACCCCCGCGAAATATCCCACCATCCCCAGCAGCACGATGGCGCGCGCCGGGCTGTGCGGAAATAGCTGAGCGAGCCAGCTGCCGAGCGAGGCGCCAACCGAGAGCGAGGGCGCGAAGATGCCGCCCGGGATGCCGCTGAGGTAAGAAAAGACCGTCGCCAGAAATTTGAGGATGAAGAAGGTGACGGGCAGCCGCGCATCGCCCTCCACCAGCGCACGGGCCTGGGCATAGCCCGTGCCGTAGGTGGCGCCGTGCGACAACAGGCCGATGACCGCGATCGCGAGGCCGCAGAAACCCGCGAAACGAATGGGATGGCTCTTCACCCAGCGGCCGAGCCGTCCTGGCAGGCTGCTGGGCAAGGCGAGCAGCATCGCGCTAAAACAGCCGCCCAACAGGCCGCCGATGAGGCCGCAGAGGATGACGGCGACCCAGCCGCTGCCCAGCGGCAGCCCGACGCTAGTGACGCCGAAATAGGTGTAGTTGCCGGAGAGCGCGAGGGTCGCGATACCACCCAGGATCACCGCCGTCAGCACCATGCCGCTCGTGCGGGATTCGAAGCTGTGACTCAACTCTTCGATCGCGAAGACGATACCGGCGAGGGGTGTGTTGAAGGCGGCGGCGACACCCGCAGCGCCGCCCGCCAGCACCAGCCCACGCTGCGTCTCCACCCTGGGCAGGCTGAGCGCCCGGCCCAGGGCCTGCATGATCGAAGCGCCCACCTGCACCGTCGGGCCCTCGCGTCCGATCGAGGCACCAGAGGCAAGCCCCAGCAGGGTCAGCAGAACCTTGCCGAGACCCACGCGCAGCGACAGCACCCGCTCGACCATGCGTGAATCGGTCATTTTGAGCGCGGCGATGACCTGGGGAATGCCGCTGCCCTGAGCGCCTGGAAAGACTGTGCGGGTGAGATAAACGGACAGCGCGAAGCCTGTCGGCGCGATCAGCAGGACCAGCCAGGCCCGATGTCCGGCGGTCGCCGCCGTGAAGAGATCCTGCGCCCCATCTGCGAGGCGGGCGAAGGCGATTGCCACCAGGGCGACGATCGCGGCTCCCACCCAGAAGGCGATTCGCCGGGCCCACAAGCGGGGAGATGTCAGGGGAAACTGGCGCCAGAAGCGCAGGGAGCGCCGATCAAGTCGCATCGAGGGTTCCGGAGGTGCGGTCGGGTGGAAGAAAGCGGCTTCAACCCGGCTGCTGGGGAGCGGTCAGCCCCGACCCGAAGTCCTGCAGAGGGGGTTAATGGAGCATGGGAGACAGCGTCAAGGAGCGAAGCAGCCGGGGGCGCCGACCCAGCACCATTCCGTCCCGCCCGGAATTCTTGGCCTCATACAGCCGGCCGTCGGCAATGCTGAGAACGTCGGCCGGGGTCGGCGCTTCGCTGGAGCGGGCAAGACCGATGCTGAGGGTCACCTGAAGCTCGCGGTGGATGCGCGCCCAATTCCAGTTGCGTACGACCTGACAGACGCGAAGGCAGGTGCGGGCCGACCGCAGTTCGTCCCCATCGAGCATCAGCAGCACGAACTCCTCGCCACCGTAGCGGAACAGCAGATCCTCCGGATTGGTCGCGATCCGCAGCGCCCGCGCGACTTCGCGGAGCACCTCGTCTCCCAAGAGATGGGTAAAGCGGTCGTTGATCTGCTTGAAGTGGTCGAGGTCGATCATCGCCAGGCTATAGCTCCGGGCGCCGTCCAGGGTGATGGCGAGCAACGCGCTCTCGAGGCCGCGCCGGTTCGGCAGGCCCGTCAGCACATCCTCCATGCTCGCGCTCATCAGCAGAGCGGCCTGTTGCGCCAAGGCCCGGTTCATCTCCTCCAGCCCATCCGCGCGCGACCGCTCCGCCTCGACGCGGGCCTGCAACTGCCGGGTCTCGTAGCGGATCGCGGCGACGCGGGAACGCGCAAGAGAGGATTCGGTGCTCCGCCGCAGGAAACGCTTGTGATACTCGCGGTGCCAGCGCAGCGCCTGCTCGAACTCGCCCCGCACGGCCAGACAGTCCGACAGCAGCAGGCAACAGGGTACGCCGATTTCGAGATCCGAGGTCTCTTCCGCGAGGGTGGCACAGGAGAGGAGAGCGCCGATGGCCGCCTCATGCTCGCCCTCTGCGTGCCGCAACCGGCCAAGAGCGAGCAGGTAATAGAGGCGGGATCGCGCGCCCGAGCCGCCCTGCAACTTGTCCCAATCCTCCAGCAGCCGCGCCGCTTCGCCGCGCTGGCCGCGAAGCAGATGGAAGTCGGCAAGGGAGCAAAGAACGATTCGGCCGGTCCAGCTGTCGCGCGTCAGAGAGGTGAGCGACAGCGCCTCCGCCGCCAGCGTCAAGGCGCGGTCGAGCCTCGCCTCGTCCGGAGCCTCGCCGGCATCCCGCTGCTGCTTCCAGATCGCGGCCTCGATGTCGGCGAGGTTGATGAGCCAGCGGCCGAGATCGACTGGATCGCCGACGTTTCGGGCGACGGCGACGGCGCTTTCCGCAAATTGCAGCGCGCGGTCAAGCTGGCCCAGCATCCAGTAAACGACGCCGACCACGTTGAGGCAGGTGGAGATGGCCCGGTCTTCGCGGGAGTGTTCGGCGCATTCAAGGCCGAGCATCGCCTCGTCCAGTGCCTCATTCGGGGCGCCGATCTCGATCAGCAGCCAAGCGTGGATGGCGCGGGCCCAGCCCTCGCGGGGTTTGTCACCGATCGACTGGAAAAAGTCGCGCGCCGAGAGGACATGCAGGATGCCCTCTTCGTAATAGGCCTGCATGAAGCAGTACCAGCCGAGGTGGCAGGCAGCGAGGGCGCGCTGGGCCTCGTCGTTGCTGGCGGCTGCCTCGTC
This sequence comes from Acidisoma sp. 7E03, assembly GCF_054665075.1. NCBI lineage: Bacteria > Pseudomonadati > Pseudomonadota > Alphaproteobacteria > Acetobacterales > Acidocellaceae > Acidisoma > Acidisoma sp. 7E03. Next base: position 77,538 of record NZ_BAAFHE010000002.1, on the reverse strand, counting down.
GTGCACCCGCTGCGCCAGCGCGGTCGCGGTCTCGATCTGGCCTTGGCACGAAAGATCCCACGCCCGCTGGAGAAGCGGGCCCATCATCGTGAATGGGAGAATAGGAGCGTCTCCCGGCTCACCATGGATGGTTTCCGGAGTCTCGATCATGCCCTCCGCCGCGAGCTTGTGCTCAGAAGGGGATTTCGTCGTCCAAGTCACCACCGCGGCCGGGCCCGCTGTCCCAGCCGGAGGAGGCCGGGGCCCGCGCCGCGGCCGGTCGCTCGCTGCGGCCGCCGCCAAAGCTGCTTCCGCCTGAGGCGCCCATGCTGCCCCCTTCCGCCCGATCGAGCAGGACGAGTTCGGCGCCGATCCGGCCGAGCATCACCTCGGTCGTATACCGGTCCTGCCCTTGCTGGTCGGTCCATTTGCGCGTCTGCAGCTTGCCCTCGACATAGACCTTGCTGCCCTTGCGCAGGAAGCGCTCGGCCACGTCTGCCAGCCGGTCGTTCATGATGACGACGCTGTGCCACTCCGTGCGTTCCTGACGCTCGCCGCTCGCCTTGTCGTTCCAGCTTTCGGAGGTCGCGATCCGAAGATTGACGATCTTCATGCCGGACTGGGTGTTGCGCACCTCCGGGTCTCTGCCGAGGTTTCCGATGAGGGTTACCTTGTTGACGCTACCCGCCATGTTCTCAGTCTCCGTCGGCCGTCAGTCTTGGAAAGGAACCAGCCTAGTTGAATTTGCCCGAGGCAGCCAGCCACCTGACGCGCTGCGCCTCGATTCCGCAGCGGCAGCTCGCCATCCGCCGCAACGCATTAATTCCACAATCGCAACATAAACAAACCAACACAAGGGCTGGCCGCGGCATCTCTTTACAATCCCGCCCCTGGTCCCAATCTGCACGAGGCGCGGCGGCATCCCGTCCCACGGTTCCTCTCGGAAAGGGTCCCCTGCAAGAGGGGCGCTCGACGGCGCGCTTCAAAGCTTGTACGTGAACAAGTCACGAACATCAATCGAGAATGCGGTCTTCGAGAGTGGCACAGAATCCTGGCGGCGCCTTCATCACCGTGCGCGGAGCACGCGAACACAATCTCAAGAACGTCGATGTCTCGATTCCCCGTGACAGCCTGGTCGTCATCACCGGCCTTTCGGGTTCGGGCAAGTCGTCGCTCGCCTTCGACACGATCTACGCCGAAGGCCAGCGCCGCTACGTAGAAAGCCTGTCGTCCTATGCCCGCCAGTTCCTGGAGCTGATGGGCAAGCCGGACGTCGACAGCATCGAGGGCCTGTCGCCCGCCATTTCCATCGAGCAGAAGACCACCAGCCGCAATCCGCGCTCAACTGTGGGCACGGTGACGGAAATCCACGACTATATGCGCCTACTCTGGGCGCGCGCCGGCATTCCTTACTCTCCGGCCACCGGCCTGCCGATCGAGGCGCAGACCGTCAGCCAGATGGTCGATCGCGTCATGGCCATGCCGGAGGGCACGCGGCTGCTCCTCCTCGCTCCCGTGGTGCGGGACCGCAAGGGCGAGTATCGCAAGGAACTGGCCGAGCTGCAGCGCCGCGGCTTCACCCGGGTCAAGGTGGACGGCACGCTCTATGAGATCGGCGAAGTACCGAACCTTAACCGCAAGCTCAAGCATACGATCGAGGCGGTGGTGGACCGGATCGTCGTGCGGCCTGGGATCGAGGCGCGGTTGGCCGACAGCTTCGAGACGGCGATCGGCCTGGCCGACGGCATCGCCTATGCCGAGCCGCCGGACGCGCCGGAGGATGGCAGCGCACGCATCACCTTCTCCTCCCGCTTTGCCTGCCCGGTCAGCGGCTTTACGATCGAGGAGATCGAGCCGCGGCTCTTCAGCTTCAACTCGCCGCATGGCGCCTGCCCGGCCTGCGACGGGCTCGGTATGGAAACCTTCTTCGACGGCCAGCTCGTGGTGCCGGACGACCGGCGGCCCCTGAATGCGGGCGCCGTCGCCCCCTGGGCCAATGCCCAGAGTCCCTATTACGACCAGACGCTGCAGGGGCTTGCCCGCCACTTCAAGATCAAGATGACGACGCCATGGGGCGAGCTGCCGCAGCGCGCGCGCGACGGCATCCTGTTCGGAACCGGCAGCGACCCCGTGGAACTGACCTACAAGGACGGGGTACGCGCCTATAACGTGACCAAGCCGTTCGAGGGCGTGCTGCGCAACCTCGAACGCCGCTGGAAAGAGACGGATAGCGCCTGGGTGCGCGAGGAACTGTCGCGATACCAAGCCGAAAAGCCCTGCGCCGTCTGTCACGGCGCGCGGTTGAAGCCGGAAGCTCTCGCGGTCAAAGTTGCCGGCAGTACCATCGCCGAAAGCTCGGACCTCGCCATTCGCGAGGCCCTGCCCTGGTTCGAGGGGGTGGAGCGGCAGCTGACACCACAGCGGCAGGAGATCGCCCGACGCATCCTGCGCGAGATCATCGACCGCCTGCGCTTCCTCATGGATGTCGGGCTCGACTATCTCACCCTGTCCCGCAGCTCGACCACCCTGTCCGGCGGCGAGAGCCAGCGCATCCGCCTCGCGAGCCAGATCGGCTCCGGCCTCACGGGCGTGCTTTACGTGCTGGACGAGCCCTCCATCGGCCTGCACCAGCGCGACAACGAGCGCCTGCTGGGCACCCTCCGCCGTCTGAAATCGCTCGGCAATACCGTCCTCGTGGTGGAGCATGACGAGGATGCCATCCGGGCCGCCGACCACGTGATCGACATGGGGCCAGCAGCGGGCATTCACGGCGGCCGCGTCATCGCGCAGGGCACGCCCGCGGAGGTCGCCGCCGATCCCAATTCCATCACAGGCGCCTATCTCTCGGGCCGCCAGCGCATCGCCGTGCCGGAAAAGCGCCGCCCGGTGGACCCGAAGCGCATGCTTCGTCTGGTCGGCGCGACCGGCAACAACCTGAAGAACGTGACGGCGGAAATTCCTCTCGGCACCTTCACCTGCATTACCGGCGTCTCGGGCGGCGGCAAGTCCACCCTCGTCATCGACACGCTCTATAAGGCGGTATCGCGCCGGCTGATGGGTTCCGGCGAGGTTCCGGCCCCTTACGAGGCGATCGAAGGGCTGGAACTGCTCGACAAGATCATCGACATCGACCAGTCCCCCATCGGACGCACGCCCCGATCCAATCCCGCGACCTACACCGATCTCTTCACGCCCATCCGGGACTGGTTCTCCGAACTCCCCGAAAGCCGGGCGCGCGGCTACAAGGCCGGCCGCTTCAGCTTCAACGTCAAGGGGGGCCGCTGCGAGGCCTGCTCGGGCGATGGCGTGCTGAAGATCGAGATGCACTTCCTGCCCGATGTCTTCGTCACTTGCGACGTCTGCAAGGGCAAGCGCTACAACCGCGAAACGCTGGAAGTGAAATTCCGCGACAAGTCGATCGCGGACGTGCTGGACATGAGCGTGGAGGAGGCCATCCCCTTCTTCTCCGCCGTGCCGCGCATTCATGACCGGCTGAACCTGCTTGCCCAGGTCGGCTTGGGCTACGTCAAGCTGGGCCAACAGGCGACGACGCTCTCGGGGGGCGAAGCGCAGCGCATCAAGCTCGCCAAGGAACTGGCCCGCCGGGCGACCGGACGGACCATCTATATCCTGGACGAACCGACCACGGGCCTGCACTTCGAAGACGTGCGCAAGCTGCTCGAAGTGCTGCATGCCCTGGTCGATCAGGGCAATTCGGTGGTGGTGATCGAGCATAATCTGGAGGTCATCAAGACCGCGGACTGGATCCTCGATCTGGGCCCCGAGGGTGGAGACGGCGGCGGGCGCATCGTTGCGGAGGGGCGGCCGGAAGACATCGCCGCCAATCCGGCGAGCCATACCGGGCGTTTCTTGGCTCCCTTGCTCGAAGGCCAGGTGGTGCAGGAAAGGCCCCGCGCCCGTCGGCGGCGGGCCTGAGAGGAAGAAGAGCCCCGCATCGCCGGCAAGGGAGAGGCCAGGCGGACGGGGGTGTCCATCCTTCACAACCGCATCATAGTTGAGGAGCGCACCCAATCGGATGCCCCGCCGCCCCGCGGCGGCGGTTTCTCCAGACAAGGAGATCGCCCGATGACGATCCAAGAGATCCTGCAACACAAGCGCGAGCAACCGGTGCTCGTCCGCCCGACCGAGACCGTGCTCTCCATCGTCCGCTTGATGCGGGAGAAGCACGTCAGCGCCGTCATCGTCGAAGATGACCACCTGCAGCCAGCGTTGATCTTTACCGAGCGCGACCTTGGCAAGGCCATCGCCAAGCACGGCGCCGGCGCTCTCTCCATGGCGGTCGGGCCGCTGAGCAGCGCGCCCCTCGTCACCTGCACGCCGAACGAGCGCCTGGAGGTTGCTCTCGCCACCATGACGCTCGCCAACGTCCGCCACCTTGTCGTGCTGGACGGCACGGCTCTCGCCGGTGTCGTCAGCATCGTCGATCTCGTCCGGCAGCGTCTGCAGGACAAGGAATTCGAGGCGCGCGTCCTGCTCGACCTCTCGCGCCTGCATTCGTGAGGTCGCCATGCGCCCGATCCCCTATCGCCACGCCCTGATCATCGGCGCCGGCACCGGGATCAGCGGTGCCTTGACCCGACAGCTGGCAGCCGCCGGCCTCGCGGTCTCTCTTGCGGCACGCGACACGGCGAAGCTGGCAGGACTCGTCGCGGAGACGGGCGCCCGCCCCGTCGCGGCGGATGCGGCCGATCCCGCGTCCGTCTCCCGTCTTTTCCAGACGGTGGAGGCGGCGCTCGGGCCGCCGGACGTCGTCATCTACAATGCGAGCGGCCGGGTACGCGGGCCGCTGAGCAGCCTCGATCCGGAGGCGGTGCGCCGCGCGATCGAAGTCACGGCCTTCGGCGGCTTCCTCGCCGTGCAGGAAGCGGCGCGGCGCATGGAACCCTCAGGCCGCGGCGCCATCCTGCTGACCGGCGCTTCCGCCAGCCACAAGGGTTTTGCCCAGTCCGCACCCTTTGCCATGGGCAAATTCGCGCTGCGGGGTCTGGCGCAGAGTGCGGCGCGGGAATTGGGGCCGAAGGGCATCCACGTCGCCCACATCAACATCGATGGCGCGGTGCGCAGCGCGGCGCGCGCGGAGCCCGCAGACGCGCCGGACAGCATGCTGGACCCGGAGGCGATCGCCGAAACCTATCTTGCCCTGCTGCGCCAGCCGCGCAGCGCGTGGTCCTTCGAGGTTGAGCTGCGGCCCTGGGTCGAGCCGTTCTGACCCGTCAGAACGGCGCCTCTGCCATATGCCAAAGAACACCGGAAGGGTCATGGATGAAACCCACTTTCATCCCCCAGGGCTGGATCGCCGGCGGCCGCGGCGGTTTGACCGCGAAGTCCTGCATCAGTGCCGCAAAGTCGATCCCGGCCCAGAAGCTGTCGACGTTCCGCACCAGCAGCTGAAGCATCAGGTTCTCTGCGAGGTCCGGCTTGTAGAAATCCTGAAGGATGAAGCTGAAACTACCGAGCTTGAGTACGGCGATCGGCGTCTCCTCCAGCGTTATGCGGAAGCCCAGCGCCCCGTAGAAGCGCTTGGAGAGGGCAAAATCCTTCGCGGGCACAAAAGGCCTGAGCGCGAGAACCTGGTCCAACGATCCCTCCCCTGAATCCGCGCCGTCACCATAGCGCATGGACGCCTCCCATGCGCCTCTCTTGCGCTGCCCCGTCAGCTAGGCTTGAACCGCCGCCCTTTGACGAGACGAGACGCCTGGGCATGACCGAACGAGTGGGTATTGACTTCGGAACCACGAACAGCGTGCTCGCGCGGCTGCTCCCCGACGGCGGCATCGCCACCACGCGATACGCCCTTGGAAGCCGTGAATTCGAGGTCTTCCGCACCGTCCTCTGTTTCTGGCAGGAGAAGACGCGCGGCCGCCCGCGCCTGCAGCATGCCGCAGGCCCCTACGCGGTCGAAGCCTACGTCAACGATCCCATGGACAGCCGGCTGATCATGTCCATGAAGACCTATCTCGCCCAACATAGCTTCACGCGCACCAACATCGCCGGAAAGCTCTTCTCGCTCGAAGACATGATCGGAACCTTCCTGGACGCGCTGGCGGAGGGACGCCAGAGGGGTATGCATGTCACGGCGGGGCGGCCGGTTCGCTTCGCGGGCGAACACGCCGACGACGATTTCGGCGAGCAGCGGCTGCGCGCTGCCTTTGCACAGGCGGGTTTCGCGGCGGTCGACGTCGCGCTGGAGCCGGAGGCTGCCGGTTACCGCTTCGCGCGGACGCTGGACGGACCGGCGACCGTGCTGGTGGGGGATTTCGGCGGCGGCACCTCCGACTTTTCCGTCATGCGCTTCGATCCGCGCGGCGCGGCACCGGTCACCGCCCTGGGCTATGCCGGCGTTGGCATCGCCGGCGATACCTTCGACTACCGGATCATCGATCATGTCGTCTCGCCGCTGCTCGGCAAGGGCGACCATTACCGGGTCATGGGGACGGCCCTGCCGGTGCCGCCCGAGTATTTCGCCGGTTTCGCGCGCTGGCACCGGCTGTCGCTGATGCGCGCGCCGCGCACCCTACGCGCCATCGAGGAGGTGGCAGCCGCGAGCGACCACCCGGAGAAGCTGCGCACCCTCATCCGCATCATCGAGGAGGAGCTGGGCTATCAGCTCTACCAGACGGTGAGCGCGGTGAAGGCGGAACTCTCGACGGCGGAGGAGGCCGTGCTGCACTTCGATCATGGGGGGCTCGCGGTGGAACGCCGCATCACCCGCGCTGAGTTCGAGGGCTGGATCGCGGCAGACCTCGTGCGGATGGGGGCCGCCGTCGATCAGGCGCTGGATCGGGCGGGGCTGCGGGCCACGGAGATCGACCGCGTCTTCCTCACCGGCGGCACCTCCTTCGTCCCGGCGGTCCGTGCCCTCTTCGCCCAGCGCTTCGGTGCGGAAAAACTCTCAGGCGGCGGCGAATTCGTCTCGGTCGCCGAGGGCTTGGCTCTCATCGGGAAGGACCGCGCTACGGCGCAGGCAGACTAACGCTTCGGTAATGCATAGGCGCGTTGTTCGCGCAGGCGGCAGGAAGTAGCGTGCCGCCGCCGCACCACCCCTAGGAGAGCCGCATGCGCCCCGCACGCCGTCCGTCCCGCGCCCGCTTCCCCATCCTCGGCACCATCGCCGCGGCGCTTCTCATCGGGAGCGCAGCGGGTGCGGGTGCGCAGACGGCCTGTGGTGTTCCCCCCTCGGGCCTCGTGCGCCTCTGGGCCGGCCTCGGCTGCCAAGGCCAGTCGGTGGACGTGACGGTCAGCAGCCTGATCCATGACTTTCCCGCCTATTCCATCTCCAATGGCACGGGCCAATGGATCGCGGTCTCGGACAATGCGAGCCCGGCGGATGCCGATCACACGCTCTTCGTTCAGAACGGCTGCTACTATGGCGATCTGAGCGCCTTCCATCTGGGCGGCGGCCAATCCTGGGTTGGCAATATCCGCGCCATCTCCATCCTGCCGTCAGGCGGCACGCCCGACACCTTCCCGGGCGGAGGCGACCGCGTGATCGGCCGCTGCCACTGACGCGCCGGGGTTGCCGGCGCCGCTGATGCTCTTTCTCGTCTCGAAGCTGCTCTGGCTCGTCTGTGCGCCGAGCATGATGCTGCTTCTGCTCGGCTGTCTCGGGCTCGCCCTGCTCTATCACCATCGGCGGCGCGCCGGCCTTCTGTGCCTCAGCCTCTCGCTCGGCAGCTTCGTCGCGATCGCGGTGCTGCCCATCGGGGATCTGTGGCTCGGCACGCTCGAGAACCGGTTCCCCGAAATGCGGACCCTGCCGCCGGCGGTGACCGGCATCATCGTCCTCGGCGGCGCGGTGGAAACGGATCTTTCCGAAGCGCGCGGCATGCCGTCACTCAATGCCGCCGCGGAGCGGATGACCAGCCTCGTCGCCCTCGCGCGCCACTATCCCGACGCTCGGCTCGCCTTCACTGGCGGCAACGGGCTGCTGATTCACGGCAAGATGAATGAAGCGACGGTCGCGCGTGCATTGTTCACCGAACTCGGCCTCGACCAGAACCGGATCACCTATGAGGGCCGGTCGCGCACCACCTACGAGAACGCGGTTCTGCTGAAAGCCGAAATGCATCCGCAGCCAGGCGAAACTTGGCTGCTGGTGACCTCCGCCTGGCACATGCCCCGCTCCGTCGGCCTCTTTCGCCGCGCCGGCTGGACGGTCCTGCCCTATCCCGTCGGATACAAGACGGCACCCGACCCCATCATGGCCTTTCGCGGCAGCTTCCCAGAGCGCCTCGAACTGGTCGATCTCGCGGCGCATGAATGGGCCGGCTTGATCGCCTACTGGCTGATGGGCCGCACCTCGGCGCTCTTTCCCGCACCGCAGGCGGTCACGCCGAGATAGGGCACCGGATCCACCCGTTTTCCGTCGATCGCGATTTCGAAATAAAGATGCGTGCCGAGCGTCAGCCCTGTGCGGCCGATCCGGCCGATCCAGTCCCCGGCGTGGAGCGTCCGGGCACCGTTGGCGATGCGCGGCGCGACCATGCCGAGGTGGGCATAGAGCGCACGGAACCCCTTGTGCTGGACCAGGATTTCGAGGCCGCCCATCCCTTTGCGGTCGATTCGGATGATCTGCCCGACCGCCACCGCCCGCACCTGTGCGCCGGCCGCGGCGCGCAAGTCGACGCCCCAATGATAGTGGCCCGAGACCGGCGCCTGCGGCAGGAAGCGCGGGCCGAAGGGTGAGGTGACGCAGCCAGGCGTGACCGGCCGGAGCAGCGGGCCGATTGCGGATGGAACCGGTGGCCTGGCCGGTGGGGCTGCCGCCACCAGTGCGGGCAGGCAGAGCGCCGCGAGCCAAGGCGCCAAACGGATGGTGGCGCCCCGCATACGACCAAAATCACATCTAGGCACTGGAATCGGAACCCCCTAGTTTGCACCGCCCGAACCGGTTCCGGCGTAGGAAACCCTCATGTTGAAATTCGTCGTCGGGGCAGCTCTGGCCGCCCTTCCCATCCTTTTTGCCATCCATCCGGCCCGGGCGCAGGCCAGCGACGACCTCACCGCCGGCAGCTTCCTTCTTCGCGGCCGCGTCGTCGGCGTCCTGCCGAAACATGGCGCGACGACGATCCATCCCATCGGCGGTTACTTCGACAATTCCAACTCGGTCACGCCGGAGATCGATCTCTCCTACTTCTTCACGGACCATCTGGCGATCGAGGGTGAGACCGGCATCGTTCACGAGACGCTGACGGCCGTCGGCACGCGGCTCGGCACGGTGCCGATCGGCAAGGTTTCGGCCGTTCCGATCATCGTAACCGGGCAGTATCACTTCCGCCCGCACGCCCGCCTCAACCCCTATCTCGGCATCGGCATCGCCATCACGCCCTATTTCGATACCGAACCGGCGGGCGGGCGGATCCAGCAGCTCTCCATCAGCTCCGAAGTGGGCGCGGCCTTCCAAATGGGCGTGGACTATCGGGTGCAGGGGCCGTGGTACGCGAATTTCGACGTGAAGAAGCTGCTGCTCTCCGCCGATGCCTCGGCCAATAATGGCCGGCTCAGCTCATCGGGGCAGATCAACCCTTGGGTCATCGGCGCTGGCATCGGCTATCGCTTCTAACCGCGCTGGACTTCCGCGCCAGAACGGGGCACCTCGCCGCTTCCACCACCCGGATCGGATGATGGCTGCCCAAACGTCTCCCCTGCCTCTGCTGATCATGGGCTACGGCGCCTTCGGTCAGGCCCTCGCCTTGGAGCTGACCGCGCGGGGCGACATCGCAACCACGGTCTATTGCCGGCGGCCGGTGGAAACGGAGCACCCTTCTCCAGGCGTCCATCGGTTTGTGCATGATCTCGCGGCAGTTGACCTCACCGCCTATGCGGTCGTCGTGCTTGCGGTGCCGAGCGGAGCCCTCGCCGCCGTGCTGGACGCTATCCCGCGGCGCGGCGGCAAAGCGACGCTCGTCTCCTGCATCAAAGGAATGGATGCCGAGACGCATGAATTCCCGACCGACCTGATCGCCCGACATCTGCCGGGCCATGCCGTGGCCATGCTGTCGGGGCCGACCTTCGCCGGGGAGATGCTTGCCGGGCACCGGGCCTGGATGTCGCTCGCCTGCACCGATCCGGCGCAGGGGATTTGGGTTGCGGATCGGCTGTCGGGCCCGAAACTGTCCATCAGCCATAGCCCCGATCTGCGCGGGCTGGAAATCATCGGCGTCGCCAAGAACATCATCGCGATCGGTGCCGGTCTCGCTCAGGGGCTCGGCCTCGGCGAGAACACACGGGCGAGCTACGTCGCGCGGGGCATCGCCGAGCTGCAGCGTCTGCTTCCCGCCCTCGGTGGCAGGGCGGAGACCGTGATGACGCCGGGCGGCCTCGGCGATCTGGTGCTCACCTGCACCTCGGCGCAGTCGCGCAACTACCGATTCGGCGTCGACCTCGGCCAGGGTCTCGGCGGCACGGCAACGGCCCCGGACGGGCCAGTGCCGCTGGCCGAAGGCAGCCGCTCGATCGCCGCCTTCCTCGCCTTCATCCGCCGGTCCGGGGCGGCGTCGCCCTTCTTCGAAGGCTTGGCCGCCGCCATGGCCAACCCGCCGGAGATGCGGCCCCGGCTGCTGAAGACGATCGATTGAGGGGAGGGAGGGCGCTCCGTCAGATCGGGACGCCGGCCTGGCTCTTGCTGGTACGGATGGTCTGCAGGGTCTGCACCCGGCTGACCTCATTGAGCCCGGTGAGGCGCTGCGTGAGGAGATTTTCATGCGCAGCATCGCGCGCCACGAGTCGCAGCAGAAAATCGCCGCCGCCGCGAATCATGTGGCACTCCCTCACCTCCTCCCAGGTGGACACGGTCTTCTCGAAGGCGGAGAGCACCACCTCTTTCTGGCTTTCGAGGCCGACGATCGCGAAGAAGGTGATGCTCCAGCCGAGAAGGGCCGGGTCGGTTTCGGCATGGTAACCGCGGATGAAGCCAGCCTCCTCCAGGCGACGCACGCGTCTCAAGCAAGGCGGAGCCGATATTCCCGCGCGCCGCGCAAGCTCGACATTTGTGATCCGGCCGTCCATTTGTAATTCCGTCAAGATTCGGCGGTCGATCGCATCGAAATCCGCGACGTCGTTCGGGTCGTTTTTCATCGGCGGGTCCAAATACTCCAAAGCGCTCCGAAAACGGGGCGCACACGCAATATTGTTTTAATCGTGCCAGATCGAGGGAACAACGCCCGCGGCAAGAGATAAGTGTTTTCCTTGCCTTGTCTTTCCGCTGGCAGATATCCTTGCTATGACCGAATCGGTGGATTGTTTACTCTCATGACCAACGCGCAGCCCATTCCGGTGCTCATCATTGGCGCCGGCCCCGCAGGCTACACCGCTGCGATCTACGCGGCGCGGGCCGGACTTACGCCCGTTCTCGTCGCGGGACTGCAGCCGGGCGGCCAGCTCACCATCACGACGGACGTCGAAAACTATCCGGGCTTTGCCGATGCGATCCAGGGCCCCTGGCTGATGGAGCAGATGGCGACGCAGGCCGAGCGCATGGGCACCCGCATCATCCATGACATCGTCACCGAGGTCGATTTCTCGCGCCGCCCCTTCGTCGCGGTGACGGATTCGGCCGAGCGCTTCGAGGCCAATGCGGTGATCATCGCAACCGGCGCGTCGGCCCGGTGGCTCGAACTGCCGTCCGAGCGCGCGCTGCGTGGCGCCGGCGTTTCCGCCTGCGCCACTTGTGACGGATTCTTCTATCGCGGCAAGCGGGTCGCGGTCATCGGCGGCGGCAATACGGCCGTCGAAGAGGCGCTGTACCTCACGCACCACGCAAGCCACGTGACGCTGGTGCATCGGCGCGATTCTCTGCGGGCGGAGCGGATCCTGCAGGACCGCCTATTCTCCAACCCGAAGATCTCCGTGATCTGGAACCATGCCGTGGACGAAATCCTCGGCGCTGGCACCCCGCCGACGGTGACCGGTCTCCGACTCAAGCACGTGACGAACGGCTCGACCCAGACGCTCGACCTCGACGGCGTCTTCGTCGCCATCGGCCATTCTCCGAACACCACCGTCTTCAAGGGCGCGCTCGATCTCGATCCTGAGGGCTACATCCTCACCGAGACGGGAACGACTCGCACCTCCGTCCCCGGGGTCTTCGCCGCGGGCGACGTTCAGGACCGAATTTATCGTCAGGCCGTCACCGCTGCCGCTTCAGGCTGCATGGCGGCACTGGATGCAGAAAAATGGCTCACACACAGCATTTCGAAAGTCTCGGTAGCAGCCTATTAAGCCCGCAGGAGGTGGTGTGGAGGGCCGCGCCACCAGCCAGATGAACCTTATGATGAGCGGATTGGAAACGGTATTATGGATTGGGACAAATTAAGGGTCTTCCACTCGGTGGCGGAAGCCGGAAGCTTCACGCATGCCGGTGACACTCTGAACCTCAGCCAGTCTGCCGTTTCCCGCCAGATTTCCGCGCTCGAAGAAGCGCTTCAGGTGCCGCTCTTCCACCGCCATGCGCGCGGGCTCATTCTCACCGAGCAGGGCGAGGCGCTCAACCGCACGGTGCGCGAAGTCTTCGCCAAACTGGCGATGACCGAGGCGCTGCTGACCGAAAGCAAGGAAAAGCCGGCAGGCCGCCTGAAGGTGACGACGACGGTGGGCTTCGGCTCCATCTGGCTGGCCTCCCGCTGTCAGGCCTTCCTGGAGCAGTATCCGGAAGTCACCATGTCGCTCCTTCTGGATGACGGAGACCTCGACCTCGCGATGCGCGAAGCCGACGTCGCGATCCGCATGCATCCGCCGAAGCAGCCGGATCTCGTCCAGCGCCACCTGATGGACATCCATTGGACGGTCTATGCGGCGCCGGAATACCTCAAGAAATACGGCACGCCACAGACCCCGGAAGATCTCGACAACCACAAGATCATCCTCTTCGGCGGCTATCGCCCGCCGGTGGACGACATCAACTGGCTGGCCGAGGCCGGCCGGCGCCCGGGCAATCCGCGCCGTGCCGCGCTCGAGATCAACAACCTTCACGGGATGGCCCTTGCCATCCGCTCGGGCCTCGGCATCGGCGTGCTGCCGGATTATCTCGGCCGTGACACCGAGGGCCTCGTCACCGTCCTGCAGGACGTGAAGGCCCCCAAGGTCGACGTCTTCTTCGTCTATCCGGAAGAGCTGCGGAACTCGAAGCGCGTCGCCGTCTTCCGTGACTTCCTGCTGGCTCATATTGCCGAAAAAGCCTGACCACCACGTTTCCACCGCCCGTCATGCGGCCCGCTTCCTGAAGAGGAAGCGGGCCGTTTTCATGTTCCGCGAGAGCGACAGCGATGACCGAAACTGCAGAGGCAACGCGGGCCAAACCCGGTGCCGCCGGCCCGCGCATGCCGAAGAAGAACGTCCGCCCCTTCCTCGAAGCCCTGGCGGCGCATTGGCCTGATGCGAAGACCGAGCTCGTCTATCACAACGTCTTCACGCTGCTGGTCGCCGTCGTGCTCTCGGCACAGGCGACGGACGCCTCGGTAAACAAGGCGACCGGGCCGCTCTTCGCCCAAGCCGACCATCCGCGGGCAATGGTCGCCCTCGGCGTCGAAGGGCTCGGTCGCTACATCAAATCCATCGGGCTGTGGCAGGGCAAAGCACGCAACGTCATCGCGCTGTCCCAAATCCTGCTGGACCAGTACGGCGGGCAGGTGCCACACGACCGGGAGGCGCTGGAGGCGCTGCCCGGCGTCGGGCGCAAGACCGCGAACGTCGTGCTGAACGTCGCCTTCGGCGAGCCGACCATCGCCGTGGATACCCACCTCTTTCGTCTCGGCAATCGCACTGGGCTCGCACCAGGCAAGACCCCGCGCGCCGTGGAAGATGGGCTTCTCGCCCGCATTCCGGCCGACATGCTGATGCATGCCCATCACTGGCTCATTCTCCATGGCCGCTACATCTGCAAGGCGCGGACCCCCGAATGCTGGCGCTGCAATGCCGCGCCCTGGTGCGCCTTCCGGCTGAAGAGCCCGCCGCCCGCCGCGACACGGCCATCTCCCAAGCCCCGTGGCCGGGTCACGGCCGTTGCGATAGAAGACAGCTAGTTTCAAGGGATTTTGAATGCGCATCGTCGTCGCCATGTCCGGCGGGGTGGATAGCTCGGTCGTCGCGGGGCTTCTGGCCGAGCAGGGCCATGAGGTCATCGGCGTGACCCTGCAGCTCTACGACCACGGGGCCGCCGCGAAGCGGAAGGGCGCCTGCTGCGCCGGCGAGGACATTCATGACGCCCGCCGCGTGGCGGACCGCCTGGGCATCCCGCATTACGTCATCGACGCCGAGGCGCGCTTCCGCGCGGCGGTGATGGAGGATTTCGCGGCGAGCTACGCGGCCGGCGAGACGCCGGTGCCCTGCGTGCGCTGCAACCAGAGCGTCAAGTTCGGCGATCTCGTCGCCATGGCACGCGATCTGGGCGCGGAGGCGATGGCCACCGGCCATTACGTCCGCCGCATCGAGGGGCCGCAGGGTCCGGAGCTGCATCGCGCGGTCGATCCCCAGCGGGACCAGAGCTGGTTTCTCTTCGCGACGACCCGCGATCAGCTCGCCTTCAGCCGCTTTCCGCTCGGGAGCATGCCGGACAAGGCGGCGGTGCGCGCCGAAGCGGCGCGTCTCGGCCTCGCGGTCGCCGTCAAGCCGGATAGCCAGGACATCTGTTTCGTGCCGCAAGGCCGCTACACCGACATCATCGCCAAGCTTCGGCCCGAGGCGCTGGAGCCGGGGGAGATCGTCGATGCCGAAGGCCGCGTCCTGGGCCAGCATGAGGGCATCGCCCGCTACACGGTGGGGCAGGCCAAGCGCCTGCGGCTGACCCGCCGCGAGGGCGAGGATGGCCCCGTGGTGACGCAGCTGGACCCTGCGCGGCGCCGCGTCGTCGTCGGTCCGCGTCAGGGCGGTGTGCGCGAGGTCAGGCTGCGCGAAGTCAATTGGCTCGCCGAGGTCCCGCCGGAAGGCCTGCGCGTCACGGTCAAGATGCGCGCCCGTGCCGAGCCCGCACCCGCCCTGGTGCAGGTCCAGCCTGGCGGGGGAGCACTCGTGACGCTCGACACGCCGGCCCTGCCCGCGCCTGGCCAGGGCTGCGTCTTCTACGACGGCGACCGCGTGCTCGGCGGCGGTTTCATCGAACGTCCCATGGCGCTGGGGGCCGTCGGCACCTAAGCTTCCGGTCTCAAAGCAAGAGACCACGCCCATGCTGATTGCCCATCTTTCGGACCTGCACATCCGCCCCTACGGGGTGCCCGCCGCCCGCGTCGTTGAAACCAATATGCTGGTGGAACGCGCGCTGGCGGTGATCGTCAGCCTCGATCCGCGGCCCGATGCGGTCGTGGTTTCCGGCGACGTCACGGAATGTGGACGTCCCGAGGAATACCGCATGGCGGCAAAGCTGCTGCAGCGTCTGGCGCCCATGCCGGTCTATCTCGTTCCGGGCAATCACGACCGACGCGACAATTTCCGCGCCGGCCTCGCCGACTTTCCCGGCGTAACCGCCGATCCCGACTTCGTCCAATATGCGGTCGAGGATTTGCCGGTGCGCCTCCTCATGCTGGATTCGGTGGTGCCTGAGGCGGGCTATGGCCTGCTCTGCGAGAAGCGGCTCGCCTTCCTCGACCGCACGCTCTCGGCCCAGCCGCAGAAGCCGACGATGCTGGTGCTGCACCACCCGCCGATGCTGGCGGGCGTCACCGACATGGACCACATCTGGCTGCGGAACACGGCGGAGCTCGGCGCGGTGCTGGCGCGCCACCCCCAGGTGGAGCGAATCCTCACCGGCCATCACCACCGTAGCATCGTCGGCCGGCTGGGCCACGCCATCGTCATCGTGGCGCCTGCGGTGGTCCATCAGTCGGAACTCGATCTGCGGCCGGGCGCCGACTCCCGGCTGGTCATGGAGCCGTCCGCCTATCATCTCCATCTGCAGCTGCCCGCCGGTGAGATCGTTACCCACACCGCCTATGTCGAACGCTTCCCCGGCCCCTATCCGTTCCTGGTAGACGATGATTATCCGGGGCGACCGGCGTGACCGCCCATGCTGTGGAGGCGGGTTGACGGGCGCCCGCCCGGGCGCTATCCGCACGCACCGCGCGACGGTCGACGTCGCAGGGTCTGATATGGCGGCGTAGCTCAGCGGTAGAGCAGGGGAATCATAATCCCTTGGTCGGCGGTTCAAATCCGTCCGCCGCTACCATCAGATCAATCGCTGGCGGATCATGGTCGCGCTCTGCACGCCGTGATCGTCTGGCGACCTTCCGGCGAGGGACAGTCCTCTTGCTCTCGCTGATGGTTGCGGCTTACGCGCCAAGCGCCTCACGCTCGGCAGTCGCGTGCAGCCGTCCCGCGATGGCGACGTCCACCGCCGCGATGCCGGCCACCATCATCAATCCCACGAGCGACCCAAGGTGGCGCGGGTTGTGCCGCGTCACGCCCGATGCGAGCGTTCCGAGATCAAACGCGTCGCCACCCACGCGCGCCCAGACCCAGGGTGCAGGATCGCGGGCGAGAAGGAGACCGAAGCCCGTCAGAAGCTCACGCGCGCCGACCAGCCCTATGAGAGGCAGATTATCAACGCCCGTCAGCTTCGCGACGCGGCGGCGGCCGAACATGTCCAGGATCCCCAGCCCGAGAGAGACCCAACCGAGGCACCGCGCGGCCGCCAGGTCTTCGGCGCGGTAGTGATAACGCATCGCGTCCTGCTTCGCTTTCAATGGCTTATCTCCTCAAGGGCGGGCCGCCGCGGGTACAGCCGACCGCCCTTTCGCAGGCTGCCGGCCCCCGCCGCCTTCCCTAGGTGGCCCTGCCACTCCTTCACTTGCATCAACATGCTGAGACCGACGTCAGGCGCGACGTCACAAGGTGAAGGAGGTCCGTCTGCGTTCGAGCCGCATAGCCCACACGCGATTGCGATGTATCTAATGACGCGGGCCTGATCATAATTGCGGCGTGCCCGCCCGGTCTGATCCGGGCGCGCGGAGAGACAGCTGTGACTCGAAGAATCGTCGTCTACGACTACTGGACCTGGATCGCCGGTGAAGGATTGGGCCAAATCGCCCCGGTCAAGCGCAGCCTACCCGATATTGAAGCGCGGCATGGCCTGGTCATTCTCACCTCGGCCGAGGAAGTGGATGCCGCGCAGCTCGCCGAAGATGGCTCCTACACGGCACCGCCCGGGGCGAAAATCCCCGCCGAGTGAGGGCTTCCGCCTGTCAAGCGCTTCCAGGGACTAACCCCAGCCTTCCAGCACGATCTTCCCCTGGGCCGCATGGCTTTCGATCAGCCCGTGGACGCGGCGGAGATTGGCTGCGGAGATCGGGCTGAGACGGTCCGTCAGCGTCGTGCGCACCGCGCCTGCTTCCACCAGTCCCGCCACTGCGTCGAGGATCTCGCCCTGCGCCGCCATATCCGCGGTCTGGAACATCGAGCGGGTGAACATGAACTCCCAGTGCACCGACACCGCCTTGCGCTTGAAGGGGTTCACGTCCAGCGCCGCGGGATCGTCGATCAGCGCAAAACGTCCCTGAGGCGCAATCGTCTCTGCGATCGCCGGCAGATGGCTGTCCGTGTGCGTCGTCGAAAACACGAAGCCCGGCGCGCCCAGGCCCAATGCCGCCACCTGCTCGGGAATGGACTGGCTGTGGTCGATGACGTGGTGGGCGCCGAGGTTGCGAACCCACGCCTGAGTCTCGGGCCGGGATGCGGTGGCGATCACGGTGAGGTCAGTCCGCGCGCGGAGGAGCTGGACCGCGATGGAGCCGACGCCGCCGGCACCGCCGATGATCAGGACCGCAGGTGCCGCCCCAGGCACCGGCCGGGTTACCTCCAGGCGGTCGAACAGAGCTTCCCATGCGGTGAGCGCGGTCAGCGGCAAGGCCGCGGCCTCCGCCCAATCCAGGGAGGCGGGCTTGTGGCCGACGATGCGCTCATCCACGAGATGGAGTTCCGCATTGGTCCCCTGCCGGTTCAGGTCGCCGGCGTAATAGACGGCATCACCCGGACGGAAGCGGGTGACGTTGGGTCCCACCGCGCGGACGACGCCGGCCGCGTCCCAACCGAGCACCTTCCAGGCCTCGTCCGCCGGTGCCGCACGCACGCGCACCTTGGTGTCGACGGGGTTGACCGAGACTGCCCGCACCTCGACCAGCAAGTCGCCGGCACCCGGCTGGGGATCGGGCAAGGTGATGTCGACCAAGGAGCCGTCCCGTTCGATGGGGCCGGGCTGCCGATAACCGATGGCGCGCATCGCGCATCTCCTCTTCTGTTTCCTCGAGTATGGCTATTACCCTCCACCCTGGAAAGTACGCACAATTTTGGGTTATAGTGTCGAAATGGATACTGTTCAGACGCCGCCGCGCCATTCCCGCTTCGACTGCAGCCCCGGTTGCTCGGTGGAAGCCACGCTCAGTCTGATCGACGGCAAGTGGAAGGGCGTGATCCTGTTCCATCTGTTGGACGGGACGCTCCGCTTCAATGCGCTGCGCCGGCTCATCCCCGACGTCACCCAGCGCATGCTGACCAACCAGCTGCGCGAGCTGGAAGTCGATGGGCTGATCACCCGCCAAGTTTATGCCCAGGTGCCACCCAAGGTCGAATACAGCCTGTCACCACGCGGGCGCACGCTC
Organism: Acidisoma sp. 7E03; assembly: GCF_054665075.1. Classification (NCBI taxonomy): domain Bacteria; kingdom Pseudomonadati; phylum Pseudomonadota; class Alphaproteobacteria; order Acetobacterales; family Acidocellaceae; genus Acidisoma; species Acidisoma sp. 7E03. Next base: position 58,957 of record NZ_BAAFHE010000002.1, on the reverse strand, counting down.
GAGCCGGTCCTCCTCGCGCTCAAGCTCTGGGGCGATGCGCATCTCAGCCTCTTCACCGGCGCTCGTGCTTCAGGAAGCGCCCCGGCGGCTGGCCCAGAAGCCGGCTGAACATCACGGTGAAAGCGCTCGGGCTCTGGTAGCCAAGATCGAGCGCCGTCTCCGTGATCGACCGCCCCTGCGTCAGCCAGTCGACCGCGACCGTGACGCGCAGATGCTCGCGCCACCGCGCGAAGCCCATGCCCGTCTCGGCCTGAAACAGCCGCGCCAGCGTGCGCTGGCTGGCGCCGGCGCTGCGCGCGACGGCCGCGAAATCGAGGCTGGTGCCAGGATCGGCGAGAAGCAGCGCCACGGCCCGGCGCAGCCGGGGGTCCCGCCCGTAGGGGAGGAAGAGAGTGGGGCCAGTGCGCGGCGCCCGGATGCGGCGCAGAATCAGGCTCAGGATCAAGCCACGCTCCTCTGCGTCCTCGCCATCGGGACCCGCCGCTTCCAGCGCCAGCTCCCGCAGAAGAGACGACACCACGAGACTGCAGCAGTGCTGTGGCAGGCCTTCCGCCGCCTCCACCGGGATCAGGAGCTGCACGAAAGAGGCGGACTCGCTGTAGCGCGCGGCGTGACTGACGCCCGGTGGCACCCAAATGCCGCGCCCGGGCGGGGCGAGCCAGGCACCCTCCTCCGCCTCGACGGCCATGGTGCCGGCCAGCACCACGCCGAGTTGGGCGCGTGCATGGTCGTGGCGTGCAACCATCGTCCCCGCCTCGTGCACGACGTGCCGCGCTTCAAAATCCTGAATGGCATCTGGGCGCATGGTTTTGGCAGTTTTTCGAAAGTATCGCGCGATACTTTTGATTAAACGCCATCACCAGCGCAGGACACAAGGAGAGCATCATGGAGCAGCGCCTCACCGTCACGGGGATCGCGGGGAGCATTCGCCGGCAGGCCTATAGCCAAGCGGCCTTGCGTAGCCTCGCTGCCCTCCTGCCCGCGCAGACGAACTACGCAGAGCTCGCGATCGGCGCTTTCCCTCATTACGACCAGGATCTTGACGGAGAGGCAGCACCCGCCGCGGTGGCGGACGCCCGCGCCCGCATTGCCGCCAGCGATGCCGTGCTCATCGTGACGCCGGAATTCAATCACGGCATTCCCGGCGTGCTGAAGAACGCGCTGGACTGGCTGTCTCGGCCTGCTTTCACCAGTTGCTTCGTTGGCAAGCCGGTGCTCTTCGCAAGCATCGGGCCGGGCGCTCTCGGCGGCGTCCGCGCCCAGTATCAGCTACGGGAGACGCTCGCGGCGATGCTCTGCCGCATGGCCCCGCTCAAGGAATTGATCGTGCCCGAGATCGCGGAGAAAATCAGCGAGGGCCGGCTGACCGATGCACGCACCATCGCCCATTTCGACGCAGCCTTGGAACGCTTCCTTGCGGAGCTGACCGCACGAGGGCCGGCATGATGCTCGCCTGGCGCCGGCGCGACTCCCGCTCCGCTGTGGGCCGGCGCCCCAATGGAGCCGCTGTAGTTAAGGCCGAATCGTCAGTGGCCGAATTGCGCTGCGGTCCAGCGCAGACCCCAGCCGAACAGGCAGAGGATAGGCGCAAGACCCGCGCAGCCGATGGCGAGTTCTTCGAAAATCAAGGTGGAGGGCGCGGCGATCAGCAGATCCGCCGCCAGCCAAAGGCAGGCCAGTCCCGCGAGCACGAAGGAAAAGCTGATGATCCCTTTGGAAACGGCGGTCAGCACGGCCTCGTCACTCCTGCTTGGAGACACCCGTAAACTTGGCGCCTCGGGCGAAAGGCCCGCGGCGTCAGGCAGGCTCGAACTCGCCCTTCTCGTTCAGCACCGAGAGCACGCCGGTGCGAATGTCGAAGGACGTGCCGTGCAGCTCCACCTTCCCTTCCTCGACCCGGCGGGCGAGCCAAGGGAAGGTCATCAGATTGCGCAGCGAGATTTTGATGGCCTCGTACTCGCAGAGCTGCTGCTGCTTTTCTTTCACCGGCTCGCACGCGAGAACGCGGTCTCGCGCTTCGGCGACAATGCCGACCCAGGACGACATGAAGTCCAGCCGCTCGGCAGAGGCGGGATGGAGCAAGGCGTGGATGCCGCCGCACATCGCATGCCCCATGACGATGACGGTCCGCACCTCGAGCACCCGCACGGCGAATTCGATGGCCGCAGAAGTGCCATGGAAGGCCAGGTCCTCCTCGAAGGGCGGGACGAGGTTCGCCACGTTGCGGACGATGAAGATCTCGCCCGGTCCCACGTCGAAGACCATGGCCGGATCAACCCGGCTGTCCGAACAGGCAATGACCAAGGTTTCGGGCTTCTGGCCAAGCTTGGCCAGAGCCTCGAACCGCTCGCGGCGCCCGGGCCATACGGTATGGCGGAAGCGCCTGTATCCACTCAGAAGATTTTCCACGGCGGGAGATTAGGGCGAGGCGCGGCGCGCAGCAATATGCTGGCGGCCGCTCTCGTAACGGAAGAGCAATGGCAGGCGGCCGCTGGCAGGCCGCAGCCAGACCCCACATCGGGACGGCAGCAGAAGGAACGCAGGTGATGAAAATCGGTGTGATCGGCCTCGGCGCCATGGGCAGCGGCATGGTGCGCACCCTGAGGCGCGCGGGCCATGAACTGGTGATCTACAACCGCTCGCGCGCGAAAGCCGAAGCGCTGAGTGGTGATGGGATTACGCTCGCCGAGAGCGCGGCGGAGGCCGCGGCGCAAACGGGCCTCGTTCTCACCATGCTCGCCGACGACGATGCGGTGGAGGCGACGGTGTTCGGTGCGGACGGCGTGCTCGCAGGGTTGCGTCCGGGCCAAATCCACGTCTCGGGCAGCACCATCTCCGTTGATCTGTCGCGCCGGCTGGAGGAAGCGCACGGCGCCTTGCGGCAAGGCTTCGTGGCTGCGCCCGTGCTGGGCCGGCCCGCGGCCGCCGAGTCCGGCAAGCTCTTCGTGATGGTGGCGGGTGCATCCGCGCTGATCGAGACGCTGCGGCCCGTGCTGGAAGATCTCGGCCAGCGCCTCTTCATCGTCGGCGATCGCCCATTCAAGGCCAATCTCATCAAGCTCTCCTGCAACTTCCTGATCTTTTCCACCATCGAGCAGTTTGCGGAGATCTTCGCGCTCAGCGAGAAGGGCGGCGTGGACAAGGCGACGCTCTTCGAGGTCCTGACCGAGTCCTTCTTCACTGCCCCAGTACACAAGAATTACGGGCGCCTCATCCTCGACCAGGCCTATGACCCGCCAGGCGCCAAGGTCGGGCTGGGCGCCAAAGACAATCGGCTGTTCCTGGCGGCAGGCGAGGAACTGGCCGTTCCCCTGCCGCTCGCCTCTCTCCTGCGGGACCGGTTCCTCGCGACCGAGGCACGGGGGGAGGGCGAGCTCGATTTCTGCGCGATCGCCCGACGCGCGGCGGAGGATGCCGGGCTCTAAAGCGGTTCGAAGGGCGCGGTGACGCGCAAATCCTCGATACGAAAGCCGTGCCGGGCCGAGAGGAGTTCGCCGACCCGCCGCCGATGGCAGATGCAGGCCTCGGCCTCGTAGCAGAGCAGGGCCGAGGCAGAACCGGCCGCGGCCTCCCCCGCCTCGACGAGCGCCGCCTGCGCCTCCGACCGGGCAAGACTCTCCTCCACGATCTGCCAGAAGAGAGGCCACTGGCGCCGGCGGTTGGCCTCTCGCCCAGCGGCCGGCGTACCCAGCGCCTTGAGGTGAAGATAGCCGATGCCGGCCTCGTCCAGCCCTGCGGCGAGCTGGCGTTTGGAAAAGCCCGCCCGGCGTGACAGGGGCAGGTCGCGAATGTCGATCACCCGGCGCACGCCGGCCTGGCGCAGGGTCTCGACGAAGGCGCCGAAGCCCGCCTTTTCGTAGCCGATGGTGAAGAGCACGCGGGATCCGGCTTTGTCGTCACCGTCAAAGATTGGCATGTGTCTCCCTCGCCGATCGTGCTTTGATGGGCTGCGCGCCCCGGTTCGGGGCCAGGAATAGCAGGACCGAAAGCCCAGGATGACCCCAGCCTTCCGCCGCCTCACCGCATGTCTTGCGGGCGTTGCGTTCCTCGCCATGCCGCTGGCGGCAAGCGCCACCGATCTCGCGGCGCACCGCGCCTTCTATCGGCTCACCCTCGCCTCCACCGGCAACAGTGGCGTCACCAGCGCCTCCGGCGCCATGGAATACGAGGTCATCGACGGCTGCACCGGCTGGGCGACACAACAACGTCTGGACATGACCGTGCTGGACCGCGAAGGCGGCGATACCCATACCGTTTCCGACTACTCGACCTGGGAATCGAAGGACGGGCACAACTTCCGCTTCCGCATCACCCAAGTCACCAACGGGTCGCGCGACGTGCGCGCAGGCTATGCCGAACTGCCCCCGGGCAAGCCGGGCTTCGCCGTCTATACCGAGCCCCATGATCAGCGGGTGAGCCTCCCGCCCGGCACCGTCTTTCCGATGCGCCAGACCGCCGACGTGCTGGCCGCAGCCCAGGCGGGCAAGACCTTCGTCGCCCTGCCGGTGTTCGATGGTACGACCGGTGCGGCGGCCGAAAACACCTTCGCCATCATCACCAGCCATGGCGAGGTGGTGAAGAGCGACTTCAAGCCGCTGGCGGCGCTACCGAGCCTGACCGTGCACATGGGCTACTTCCCCAAGGACACGACCCAGATGCTGCCCGACACGCTCATCGCCATGCGCTACTGGGACAATGGTGTCGCGGATTCCCTCAATCTCGACTTCGGCAATTTCACGATGGCGGGCACGCTCGCGAAGTTCGAGCTGCTGCCGAGCCATTGCGGCTAGCCCTCAGCACCCGGATGGCGACCCGGTAAAGGCTGCCGCGACCGGCACGCCCTGGCGCATGCCGGGGCCGACGCCCGGCGAGGCGGGTGCGGGCAGGATGAAGCCATAGGTCGGATAGACCGTGACACCCCAGCTGCCGGACGGCGGCCACCAGACCCGCACCGCCGACCAGTCGTTTCCGGGCGACACGTCGAGCACCGGCTGCGCGCTGGTAATGCGATAGGGCAGCCAATTGGCCTGCGTCACCAATACCTTCCGCGGCGCGACCACCGAGGTGACGACGGCCAGATGGCCGCTGCTCAAGCGGTTGGTACGGCGGAAGACGAGAATGGCCCCCGGCACCGGTTGATTGCTTTCGGCATAGCGGCCGGCCGCCGCCCCCCACCACTGCCAGGCGTCGCCGCTCAACGGCAGGCCGGAAACCTGCCGGGCGTAGGGCACGCAGGTCATGGAGGTGTGCTGGCCATACTCGGCATAGCCGCCGCCACAGCCAGCGAGCGCCAGGACCGAGAGCAGGCAAGCCGCAGGACGGGCGAAGCGGCGCCTTCCACCCAGACGGAACAGCCCCAGACACGTCATCGGTGCAATCCTCAAAGGACCGTATCGGCCCTTCTTCTCATATCCTACATTACCAAAGAGCTGCAACCATCTGGTAGTAATGCGGATTGTAGAAGGGACAATGGGATCAGCGGGAAGCGATCATCAGCCCTGCCCCGAGAGCCTTGTGCAGCCGAGCGCATTGATGCTCTGGATTTTCCATGAGCGCTGCGCCCTCACCCCCCGACCCCGCTGATCTCGACTTCACGGAAGAAGAGATCCAGCGCTACTCCCGGCATATTCTGCTGCCGGAAATCGGCGGCACCGGCCAGGCGGCGCTGCGCCGTGCCCGCGTGCTCATCATTGGCGCGGGCGGGCTCGGCAGCCCACTTGCGCTCTATCTCGCGGCGGCCGGCATCGGCACCCTCGGCCTCGTGGACGACGATCGGGTCGAGCTATCGAACCTGCAGCGCCAGATCGCGCATGCGACGGAACGACTGGGCGAGCGCAAGACGACCTCCGCTGCCGCGGCGGCCCAGGCACTCAATCCCCTGTGCCGGATCGAGGAGCATCCCGCTCGGCTGGACGCGGCGAACGCCGCCGATCTCGTCCGCCGCTACGACCTCGTCTGCGATGGATCGGACAATTTCACGACGCGCTATCTTGTAGCCGATACCTGCGTGCGGGAGCGGCGGACGCTCGTCTCGGCCGCCGTGCTGCGCTTCGAGGGGCAGCTATCGGTTTTCAAGCCGCATCTCCATGCGGATGGGCCCTGCTACCGCTGCCTTTATCCCGAAGCACCGCCGCCCGGCCTCGCCCCCTCCTGCGCCGAAGCGGGGGTGCTCGGCGCCGTGACCGGTGTCATGGGCACACTGCAGGCGACGGAGGTAATCAAGGAAATCCTCGGTCTCGGGGAAAGCCTCTCCGGCCGACTCTTGCTGTGGGATGCGCTCGCGACGCGCTTTCGCACCATTCGGGTGCCGCGTGACCCTGGATGCCCGGTCTGCGGAGCAGCGGCATGAGCGATCGTCCGCTCGCCATCCTGCTGCTGTCTGGCAATCACGAACGCGCCCATTACGCTTTCGCATTGGCGGCAGGTGCGGCCGCCCTCGGCCGCCCGGCGCTGATCTTTGCGACCAATGGCGGCTGCCACGCCCTCGCCACCGACTGGTCCGGCCTGGCGGAGCCCGAACGCGATGCGGCGATCCGCACCCGCGGCGTGGCCGGGCTCACCGAGCTGCGTGAGGCCTGCCTCGAACTGGGTGTCTCCCTGCTCGCCTGTGCCGCGGGCCTGCAGGCGGAGGGGCTCCCCGTGTCCGCCCTTCTCCCCGACGTCCGCGTTTCCGGAATCGCCGCCTTTCTCACCGAGAGTGCCACGGCTCAAACCATCAGCCTGTAGAGGGCGCGGAAAAGCCCTCCATCCCGCTTGACCCGAAGCGCGGGGCTTGGCAGGCACAGGGCATGAGCTTTCGGACCACGCGCCCCCTCATCCATCTGGCCGCGTCGGGCCTCGGGATCCTTCTCCTGGTCGCGAGTGCCAGAACTTGGGCCGAGGACGCCAAGACCGCAGCCAAGCCTGCCGCCTCCGCACCGGCGACCACTGCGCCGCCCAAGCCCGTGCAGGACCCGCATGTCGGCAGCTCCTCCGGCCTTCCCTTGCCGCGCTTCGTCTCTCTGCGCGCAGACTCGGTCAATCTCCGGGTGGGACCGGGCGATCAATATCCCATCCTCTGGGTCTATCACCGCGTCGGCTTGCCCGTGGAGGTGCTGCGGGAATTCGACGTCTGGCGCCTAGTCGTGGATTCGGAGGGCACGAAGGGCTGGATGCACGAGGCGACTTTGACGGGCAATCGCCATTTCGTGATCAACGGCACGACGCCGGTCACGCTCTATGGACGCGCGAGCACGGATTCCGATCCAAGGGCCCAGCTGATGCCAGGCGTGGTCGGGTCGATCGAGCGCTGCGCGGCGGGAGGCGACTGGTGCCGCGTGCGCGCCGACCGCGTTTCCGGCTGGCTCGAGCGGAGTGAATTCTGGGGCACCCTGCCCGGCGAGAAGATCCCTGCCAAGTAACCCCGTCTCCGTCATTCTCGCCACTTCCAGCCCCGGCGAAGTGCGCGCGCTGGCACTGGTGGACGGGCGCGCGGTTGACAGCGCCATAGAGCGCCCGGACGGGCCGCTCGCGTCAGGCGACCAAGTGGTGGGACGCCTCCGCGCTCATGTTCCCGCAATGGCCGGGGCCTTCGTCGCGTTACCCGGCAGCGGGGAGGATGGGTTCCTGCCGGATTCGGCTGGTGGCGCCGGCCTTGCCGAAGGCGCGCATCTTGCGCTGCGGGTGACGCGCGGCGCCCAGGGCGGCAAAGGCCCACGCCTCGCGGCGGACGGCGTGGCGGAAGGGCCGATGCGGCTGCTGGCCCGAGGGCCCGGTGCCGTTGCGCGCCTCGCCGCCTTGCATCCCGATGCCGCGATCCTGGTGGATACGCCTCAACTCGCAGCGGCGCTCCCACCTGCGCTCCGCGACCGCATGACGCTTGGCCTGGGCCAGGAGGCCGAGCGTGCGCGCGACGTCTGGGCCATGCTCTCCGAGCCCGAAGTGCGGGTCACCGGCGGCGGGCGTTTTACGATCACCCCCACACCCGCGCTCGTCGCCGTCGATCTCGATGCGGGCGGCCTTATCGGTGACCGCCGCGGCAAGAAGGACATGCTGATGGCGCTCAACCATCGGCTGATCCCAGTGCTCGCGCGGCACATCCGGCTCCGCAATCTCTCCGGCGCCATCGTGGTTGACCTGGCCGGGCTCGCGCAGCGGCAGCGGCCGCTCCTCGCTGAGGCCTTTCGCGCGGCGCTCGCGCCGGATCCGCTGGCTCCGCGCTTCCTGGGCTTCACCGCCTTGGGCCTTGCCGAGATCCAGCGCAGCCGCGTTCATCCGCCGCTTCACGAGTTCTTGTCCGGCGTCGCAGGCCAAGCCTTGTCAGCCCTCGCCGCCCTCGCCGACCTCGTTCTCTCCCGCCCGGGTGCCGAGCATAGTCTGGCGCTGAGCCCTGCACTCCTCGGCGCCCTGGACGCCGACAGCGCAGCGCGCGATCAGTTCCGGGAACGCACCGGATCTGCGCCCATCCTCCGCCTTGACCCAGATCTCGGCGAAGCAGCGCGGTCATGGCGTCTGGTCACGATTGTGTAACGCTGGTAAGGCATTGGTTAGGTTTCTCCCTATGTCTTGCGGGAGCGATGAGGAACGTCGAGGAACATAAGGCCGCTCATGATGCAGGTTTCCGAAACGCGTGAGCACCAGCCCCATTCCGCTCTCGACAAGGCAGCGGTGCAGGCGGCCTATCGCCGGTGGGCCGGCATCTACGATGCTGCTTTCGGCCTCATCTCGCGGCCTGCGCGCAATCGTACCGTGTCCCTCATCAACAGCCTACCCGGACGGGACGTGCTGGAAGTGGGCGTCGGCACCGGCCTTGCGCTGCCGCTCTACCGACCGGAAAAGCGCGTCACCGGAATCGACCTCTCATCTGAAATGCTGGCCCGGGCCCGCGCACGCACCGAAAAACTCGGCCTCTCGCACGTCGCCGGCCTGCATGAAATGGATGCCGAAGCCACGGGCTTTCCCGACCAGAGCTTCGACATCGCGGTCGCCATGTTCGTCGCTTCCGTGGTTCCCAACCCGAAGCGGCTGATGGCGGAGATGCGACGGCTGGTGCGCCCCTCGGGCCACCTCCTCTTCGTCAATCATTTCATCGCGCCCTCCGGTCCCCGGCGCTGGATCGAACAGGCGATGGCTCCTGCCTCCCACGCGCTCGGCTGGCATCCCGACTTCGCGGTGGAGGCTCTGCTGACATCGGCAGAGACGGCACAGGCGGCACGCCGTTCGACGGCCCCCTTCGGCATCTTCACCCTGGTCCACTTGCCGGCGATGACGGCCTGACGCGCCCGGGCGCGGGCAACATTGCTGAGGCCCGCACAAATGGTTTCGTCACGCACCGTCCTGTGCTAGCCCTCCGCCGCCCCGGATCCGGCTCCCGCCGGCGGCTTCCAGGGTCCCGAAGCTGACATGGCAGCCATCAGGCACTTCCTCATGTCATGGCTACGCGGAGGTGACCCCTTTCCCGTAAAGGGTGGGGCCAGCGTCGAGGACGGTTCTGAAAGACGAAAGCCTGATCATGGATAAGCCTGCTACCGCGATCGCTTCGGCCCGGGCATTGCCCGGTAGCGCAGAGCTTGCCGACTGGATCGCGCTGCTCAAGCCGCGGGTGATGAGCCTCGTGGTGTTCGCTGGCGCCATCGGCATGCTGGTAGCGCCAGGACACATCGACCCCCTGCGGGCCGTGGGGGCCATCCTCTGCATCGCCGTCGCCGCCGGCGCCGCCGGGGCGATCAACATGTGGTATGACCGCGACATCGATGCCGTGATGCGGCGCACCGCCAATCGGCCCATTCCCGCCGGGCGCGTGGCGCCTCTACCGGCGCTGATCTATGGGCTCGTCCTCTCCGGTCTTTCCGTGGGCGCTATGCAGGTCCTGACCAATGGGGTTGCGGCAGGCATGCTGGCGCTCTCCATCGCCTTTTACGTCTTCGTCTACACCGCTTGGCTGAAGCGCCGCACGCCGCAGAACATCGTGATCGGCGGCGCCGCAGGCGCCTTTCCGCCGATCATCGGCTGGGCCGCGGTGACGGGCAGCATCGACCTCGTGCCCGTGCTGATGTTCGCCATCATCTTCTTCTGGACGCCGCCGCACTTCTGGTCTCTCGCGCTTTATGCGAGCGGCGATTATGCACGTGCCGGAGTGCCGATGCTGCCGGTGGTGGCCGGGCAGCGGACGACGCGCATCAACGTCCTCGTCTACACCATCCTGCTGCTGCCGGTGGCAGCCAGCCCCTGGATGGTCGGCTTCGTCGGCCTTCCCTACCTCGTCATCAGCCTGATCCTCACCGGCCTCTTCCTGTGGCACGCGCTACGCGTGCTGCGGGACGGCGCGGGCCCCGGCGGCGCTTCGGTCAGCGACAATGCCCCGGCGCGGAAGGCCTTCCGCTATTCGCTGCTCTATCTCTTCCTGCTCTTCCTGGCCCTCGCCCTCTGCCGGGTGATCCACTGAGAGGCAGCGCCTCTCCTCCGAAAGGTTCCGCATGACCGCCTATGATCGCCTCTCCGCCCGCTTCGCACGCATTGCGACCGTGGGGGAAGCGATCTCCATGCTGAACTGGGACGCCTCCGTGATGATGCCGCCAGGTGGTGCCGCGGCGCGCGGAGACCAGCTTGCCGTACTCTCCGGTCTCGCCCACGAACTCACCGTCCATCCCGCGGTCGCGGAGGATCTGGCAGCGGCCGAGGCCGCCCCGCCGGCAGAGCCGTGGGCGGTCGCCAATCTCGCCCTCATGCGTCATCGCCACGCGCAAGCGGTGGCGCTGCCGGCCGATCTGGTGGAGGCGCAGAGCCGCGCCAATTCCGCCTGCGAATCCGTCTGGCGGCAGGCGCGGGCCGCGTCCGATTTCGCCATGGTGCGGCCCTATCTCGAAGAGGTGGTGCGCCTAGCGCGCGAGCAGGGCGCGGCCCTCGGCCAAGCCTTCGGCATGACGCCCTATGACGCGCTGATGGACCTCTACCAGCGCGGCATCAACGCCGCGGATGTGGAGCCGATCTTCTCCGCCTACGAAGTCTTTCTGGCGGATGCACTGCCGCGGGCCGAGGCTCTGCAGGCGGCGCAGGGCTCGGCCCGGCCCTTGCCCGGCCCCTTCCCGACCGAGGTGCAGGAGGCGCTGTGCCGTCGCCTCTCGGCTGCCGCCGGCCTCGACTACAACCACGCCCGGCTCGACCGCTCGGCCCATCCCTTCAGCGGTGGGACACCCACGGACACGCGCATCACCAGCCGCTATTCGGAAGACGAGTGCTTCCAGAGCTTCATGGGGGTGATGCACGAGACCGGGCACGCGCTCTACGAAGCCGGCCTGCCCCGCGCCTATGCCCGGCAGCCGGTGGGTGAAGCGGCCGGCATGGCGGCACATGAAAGCCAGTCCCTGCTGATCGAACTGCAGGTCTGCCGCGGCGACGCCTATCTGTCCTGGCTGGGTCCGCAGCTCCACGAGGCCTTTGGCGGCGACACGACGCTCTACGCTCCCGACAACCTCGGACGGCTGCTGCGGCGGGTGGAGCGCGGGTTCATCCGCGTCGAAGCCAATGAAGTCACCTATCCGGCCCATGTCATCCTGCGCTTCCGGCTGGAGCGGGCGCTGATCGCGGGCGATCTCCCGGTCTCCGACCTGCCGGGGGCGTGGAACGAGGGCCTGACAGGTCTGCTCGGCATCACCCCGCCGGACGACCGGCGCGGCTGCCTGCAGGACATCCACTGGTACGACGGCGCCTTCGGCTATTTCCCGAGCTATACGCTGGGGGCGATGGCGGCGGCGCAGATCATGGCAGCGATCCGCCGTGCGCTGCCGGATCTCGACGGCGCCTTGGCGCAAGGCGATCTGTCTGGCCTCCTGGGCTGGGTACGGCGGGAGATCCATGGTCGCGCCAACCTCCTTGGCTTCAACGATCTCATGCGCGCAGCAACCGGCCGGCCACTCGACGCGCAGGATTTCGAGGCGCATCTCACCGCTCGCTACCTCACGCCGGGCTGACCCGCGCCTTTGATGACGGGTTGATGGCAGAACCCCCCTTGATCCCGGCGCCGGGCTGGGCTACCCACCCGCCACGCCCGAGAGGGCGGCATGCCCAGGTAGCTCAGTTGGTAGAGCATGCGACTGAAAATCGCAGTGTCGGTGGTTCGATTCCGCCCCTGGGCACCATTCCTTCCCACACCGCTTCCCCACAGATGAAGACGCTCCCCGGGCCCGCAGATCGCGGAGAGGGTTCTTCTCGACCCGATGCTGCCCGGAGCCGCCGATGACCTTTCTCCGGCGCTTTCTGCCGCAGCCCCAGACCATCAGTCTCGCCGAGGGGCTGCGCCTGTCGCTCGGCGCCTGCCTCGGCATCGCGGTGACCGGCCTCGTGAGCACCGCCTGGTTCGGCACGGTGCGGGATCTTCCTCTGCTCATGGCGCCGATCGGCGCCTCGGCTGTGCGCAGAGGAGCCGTCCCGCCGATGCACGACCGGAACGTCGCCGATTTCCCTGACGCGCTGCCCCCACCCCTCGATGGGCGCCATCTGGCGCGAGACGAGGTCTTCATCTAGCGTGGATCGGCGCGACGCGCCTTCGTGACGCCGCGCGACACCTCGAGCATGATGGTATGGCGAACGACGCGAGTGGCACGGCTGTTGGGCTCTGGAAGTGTGAGCTGCCATCGGAGAAGCTCGCCTGGTCGCCCGTCGTGCGGCAGCTGTTCGGCATAGCCCCGGAAGCCGATCTGCGCCGGCAGACGATTGTAGAGATGTATGCCGATGGGTGCCGCGAACGGATGCAGGCCGTGCGCGCCTACGGAATTCGCTCTGGCAATGGTTTCAGTCTCGATGCGTCGATCTGGATCGACGCGAGCCAGAAGCGGCGGGTCCACATCGACGGCAAGGTCTTTACCGCGGGTCTGGGTCCGCGCCGGCTCGTCGGCACCAAGCGCGACATCACAGCACTGCATGCCGCGTGGCGCGAGGCGCGCAACCTTCCCGGTCATGATGCGGTGACGGGGCTTCCGGGGACATTTGCGGCACTGCAACAAAATGGCCTCCATGCGGACGGCCGGCTGGAGACACCGTGCCTGCGGATCACGCTGGAAGGCCTCGGCGCCATGAGACGAGACGTGCCCCTCGCCGGCACGGATGAGGTCTTGAAGTGCAGCGCCGACAGGATTCGCCATCTCATCGAGGCGCTGGGCACCGCCTGCGTGCCCGATTCAGGCAGCTTTCTCGTCCTCATCAAGCCCGAGGCCGCACATCTTCTCTCGCGTATCGGCACACGGCTGGCGACGGCGCTTCGTGAACCGATCTTTTGGAAGAATCGGCTGATCTTTCCGGAATTCTTCGTGGAACGGTCGAGCTGGAGGCCGTAATGCGCGGCTGGCCGCACCCCATCGTGCCGGAATGCCAGCGAGCGCGCTGACCGATCGTTGCTCTGTCATCAATTGTCGAACGGCATCTGCGTCGCTGCAGATGTTGGGCGTCACGATTCTTTTGCTGCAGCGCAACAGCGGCTGAGCACAATGATGTGTCGGAACCGCACGGCCAGTCCAAGCTGACTGTCGCTCATCTTTCTTTGTGCAGGCCGCATCACGCGATATGCTGAGATGCTGCCGACCGATCGAGGCGGCCATTGCCGCGCGCAGCGGCGCGTCACGCGCGACCCAGACCATGCCTTGGCGTCACACCATGATGCAGCGGACCGCGTTTCATGAGCTCTGACAAGACCGAAATCCTGCAAGCCCTGGCCCGCAAGACGCTGTGGCTTTCGACCTGGATGATCCACAATGCCAATACGTTGCGGCCCAAGGTGGATGATCTGAAGATCGGTGGCCATCAGGCGTCCTCGGCCTCCATGGCCACCATCATGACCACCCTCTACTTCGGTGCACTGCGCCCGGAAGACCGGGTGGCGGTGAAGCCGCATGCCAGCCCCATCTTTCATGCCATCCAGTATCTTCTGGGACGGCAGAACCTCGAGAAGCTGCAGGCTTTTCGAGGCCTCGGCGGTGCACAATCCTACCCGTCTCGCACGAAAGACACCGACGACGTCGATTTCTCCACGGGCTCCGTCGGCATGGGCGTGGCGCAGACGCTGTTCTCCGCTTTGACCCAGGACTACCTCCGCGCCAAAGGCTGGGGCACGGCGCGCGACGAGGGCAAGATGATCGCGCTGATCGGCGATGCCGAGATGGACGAAGGCAATATCTTCGAAGCCTTGCTCGAAGGCTGGAAACACGGTCTGCGCAATACCTGGTGGATCGTGGACTACAACCGCCAGAGCCTGGACGCCGTGGTGCGCGAAGGCCTGTGGGCGAAGTTCGAGACGATGTTTCGCAATTTCGGCTGGGACGTGGTGGTGCTGCGCCACGGCAAGCTGCAGCAGGCGGCTTTCGCCGAGCCGGGAGGCGAGCGGCTGCGGCAATGGATCGAGGCTTGTCCCAATCAGCTCTATTCCGCCCTCACCTTTCAGGGCGGGGCCGCCTGGCGCAAGCGCCTGCTCGACGATCTCGGGGACCAGGGACCGGTCACGCACCTGATCGACCGCCGGTCGGACGAAGACTTGGCAGCGCTGATGGGCAATCTCGGCGGCCACGATCCGCATGTGCTGCTGGACGCCTTTGCCGAAGCCCGCCGGCATGACCGCCCGGTCTGCTTCATCGCCTATACCATCAAGGGCTATGGCCTGCCGCTGGCAGGCCATAAGGACAATCATGCCGGGCTCATGAATGCGGCCCAGGTGGAGGCGCTGAAACACGCCATGCAGGTGCGGGACGGGCATGAGTGGGACCCCTTCGAGGGCCTGCCCTTCCCAGCCCCGGTGCTGAAGGATTTCCTCGCCGCCGTTCCCTTCGCGCAGGGCGGATCACGCCGCTTCGAGGCGCCTTCGATCGCCGTGCCGGAGAGCTTGGCCCTGCCCCACAAGCCGACCGCTTCGACCCAGGCGAGCTTCGGCCTGATCATGCACGAGATCGCCAAGAGCGAGAGCGATTTCGCCCGCCGCATCGTCACCGCCTCGCCGGACGTGACGGTCTCGACCAACCTCGGCCCCTGGGTGAACCGGCGCGGCCTCTTCGCGCGCGAGGAGATCGCCGACATCTTCAAGGCGGAGCGCATCCCCTCCACCTATGCCTGGAATTTCGCGCCGCACGGCCAGCACATGGAACTCGGCATCGCCGAGATGAACCTCTTTACCATGCTCTCGGCGCTCGGCCTGTCCCATACGATTTTCGGTGAGCGCCTGCTGCCCGTCGGCACGCTCTATGATCCCTTCATCGCGCGCGCCCTCGATGCCCTGAACTACGCCTGTTACCAGGATGCCCGCTTCATGCTGGTGGCCACCCCTTCCGGCGTCACCCTAGCGCCCGAGGGCGGTGCGCATCAGTCCATCGCGACGCCGCTGATCGGCCTGGCGCAGGACGGCCTCACCAGTTTCGAGCCGGCCTTCGCCGACGAACTCGCCGTCATCATGCGTTGGGGCTTCGCGCATATGCAGCGGCACGGCGGGCGCACTGCCGAGGAGCGCGGCGGCTCGGTCTATCTGCGCCTCTCCACCTGCAGCATCGAGCAGCCACGGCGCGAAATGACGCCGGACCTCGCCGAGGCCATCACACAAGGGGCCTATTGGATGCGCCCGCCCGGCCCGAATGCGCAGCTCGTCATCGCCTATGCCGGCGCCGTGGCGCCGGAGGCCATCGCAGCCGCCGGGCTCGTCGCCGAGGACCGCCGCGATGTCGGACTGCTGGCCGTAACCTCGGCGGACCGCCTCTATGCCGGGTGGACCGCGGCGCAGCGCGCCCGCGAGGCCGGCGACTATACGGCCAAAAGCCATGCCGAGGGCCTGCTCTCCGGCCTGCCGAGCCATTGCGCGCTCTGCACGGTGATCGACGGTCATCCGGCGACGCTTGGCTGGCTCGGCGCCGTCAGCGGCCACCGCACACGCTCGCTCGGCGTCGAGCATTTCGGCCAGACCGGCACCATCGCCGATCTCTATCGCCTCAACGGCATCGACACACAGGGCATCGTCGCCGCCGCCCAGGCGATTTCCGCAGGACGGCCCATCCGCCATCTGACGCCCATCCAGGGCACCGGGCGCGCTTCGGCCTAAGCGCGCCGCTATTTTTGCGGCATGGCTGCCGGCACGACGGTCGCGATGATCGAGCTGTCGAGCGCCTCGTAGTCGCTGTAGCCGATGGTGGCGTAGAGTTCCTGGCGCGTCTGCATCGCGTCGATCATGGCGTGCGTGCCGCCATCCCGGCGGATCGCGGCATAGAGACGCTCCTGCGCCTTGTTCGCGACGCGGAGGGAACTCACCGGCCAGATCACCATGCGATAGCCCATGGCTTCGAACTCGGCCGCGGTGAAAAAGGGCGTGCGGCCGAATTCCGTCATGTTGGCGAGCAAGGGCGCCGAGACCCGCCGCGCAAATTCCCGAAACATCTCGGCATCGGTCAAGGCCTCCGGGAAGATCGCATCCGCCCCGGCTTGCAGATAGAGTTCCGCCCGCGCCACGGCGCCGTCCATCCCTTCGCTCGCGGCGGCGTCGGTGCGCGCGATGATGTAGAGATGCCGTCGCGCCTTTTTCGCAGCCGCGATCTTCGCGGCCATATCATGCGCATCGGCGAGCTTCTTGTCGTTGAGATGGCCGCATTTCTTGGGCAGCAGCTGGTCTTCGATATGGACGGCGCCGGCGCCCGCCTCTTCAAACGTGCGGACCATGTGCATGACGTTGAGCACTTCACCATAGCCGGTGTCGCCATCGACGAGCAGCGGCAGCCGCGCCGCGCGCACGATCTGCCGAATGAAGAAGGCCACCTCATCCACGGTGATGATGCCGAGATCGGGGAGGCCCATGCTGGCCGTCATCGCAGCACCCGAGAGATAGAGCGCCTCGAACCCGGCCTGGCGCGCCTGCAAGGCCGCCTGACCGTTATGCGCCCCGGGCAGCTGCAGGATGCCGCCGCGCTCGACAAGACGGCGGAAGCGCACCCCCGCCGGTTCGGTCGGCATGTCTTCGGCCAGCAGATAGGTCATCGTCGCGCTCCTTCAGCTGCGCTCGGCCAAGGGCACGAAGGCCCGGCTGTCCGGCCCGATGTAATTGGCATTCGGGCGAATGATCTTGCCATCCATCCGCTGCTCGATGATATGCGCGCTCCACCCTGCCGTGCGGGCGATGATGAAGAGCGGCGTGAACATCGCTGTCGGCACGCCCATCGCATGGTAAGAGACGGCACTGAACCAATCGAGATTGGCGAACATCCGCTTGGTCTCGGCCATCACGGCCTCGATCCGATCGGCGATTGCGAACATCTTCATGTCCCCGGCTTCGGCAGACAGCCGGCGCGCGACCTCCTTGATGACGACGTTGCGGGGATCCTCGATCGTATAGACCGGATGACCGAAGCCGATGATGACTTCGCGCGCCTCGACGCGGCGCCGGATGTCGGCGTCCGCCTCCTCGGGAGTTGCGTAACGCTTCTGCACCTCGAAGGCGAATTCATTGGCGCCACCGTGTTTCGGGCCGCGCAGCGCGCCGATGCCTGCCGTGATGGCCGAATGGAAATCGGAACCCGTGCCGGCGACGACACGGCAGGCGAAGGTGGACGCGTTGAACTCATGTTCCGCATAGAGGATCAGGGAGGTGTGCATGGCGCGCACCCAGCTCTCCGTCGGAGGCTTACCGTGCAGCAGGTGCAGGAAGTGGCCGCCGATACTGTCATCCTCGGTCTCTACCGCGATGCGCTTGCCGGTATGGCTGTAATGGTACCAGTAGAGCAGCATCGAGCCGAGGCTGGCGAGCAGCCGATCCGCGATGTCGCGCGCGCCAGCATGGCCGTGATCGTCCTTTTCCGGCAGGACGCAGCCGAGGGTGGACACCGCCGTGCGCATCACGTCCATGGGATGCGCGGCCGCGGGCAGCGTCTCCAGCACCGCTTTGACCGCGCTCGGAATACCGCGTAGCGCACGCAATTTGCTGTGGTACGCTGCAAGCTCCGAGGCATTTGGCAACACGCCGTGGATGAGGAGATAGGCGATTTCCTCGAAGCTGCTGCTCTCCGCGATATCCAGAATGTCATAGCCACGGTAGTGCAGGTCATTGCCGCTACGGCCCACGGTGCAGAGCGCCGTATTGCCGGCGACGACGCCCGAGAGGGCGACGGATTTCTTCGGCTTCGGCGCAGTGGCGGTTTCGCTCATTGTCTGCCTCCCCTCCTCGTTGACCCGTCTATTGCCCCCAGCCGAAAATGCCTCGTTCGGCGCTGCTCAGCAAATCGCCGGGCGGCAGGGCGATGGTGAGACCGGCTAACTCCTCGGCACGCAGCTCCGGCAGACGCTGCACCAGACCGAGGAAGCGGCTGACCTCCTGCGGCTCCAGGATGCCCTCGGTCAGGGTCTTGAACTTCCGCACATAATCGGGCCGCATCCAAGGGGTGGCGCCCAGGGGATGCGCATTCGCGACGGCGAGTTCATCGACGATGGTGGTGCCATCCGTCAGCGTGACGATGATCCGTCCGCCAAAAGCTTTGACGTTCGGATCCTCGGAATGATAGCGCGCCGTCCACTTCGGATCTTCGATCGTGCGGATCTTGCGCCACAAGGCGACCGTATCCGGTCGTTGCGCCCGTTCCGGCAGATAGCTGCGCACATGGTGCCACGTGCCATCCTGCAGGGCGACCGCCACGATATACATGATCGAATGATCCAGCGTCTCACGCGAGGCCTGGGGATCGAACTTCTGCGGATCGTTGGAGCCGGTGCCGATGACGTAATGGGTATGGTGGCTGGTTTCGATCAGCACGTCGGCAACGCTGTTCCAATCCTTGATGCGCTTGCCGAGCCGAAAGGCGAGGTCGATCAACGCCTGGCTCTGATATTCGGCCGAATGCTCCTTGGTGTACGTGTCGAGGATGGCGCGTTTCGCCTCCCCCGGCGCCGGCAGCGGCACGTGGTAGAGCGCGTCCTTGCCGTCCAGCATCCAGGCGATGACGCTGTCTTCGCCTTCGTAGATCGGGCTGGGCGCGCCTTCGCCGCGCATGGCGCGATCCACCGCCTCCACCGCAAGCTTACCGGCGTGGGAGGGGGCGAAGGCTTTCCACGAGCTGATCTCGCCCTTGCGGCTCTGGCGGGTCGCCGTCGTCACATGCAGCGCCTGCTGGATGGATTGATAGATCACCTCCGGTGACAGACCGAGGAGCGTGCCGATGCCGGCGGCGGCGGACGGGCCGAGATGGGCGACGTGGTCGATCTTGTGCTTGTGCAGACAGATCGCGCGGACGAGATCGACCTGAATTTCATAGCCCGTGGCGATGCCGCGAAGCAGCGCCTGCCCGTCTGCGCCGCATTGCTGTGCGACCGCCAGGATCGGCGGGATGTTGTCCCCCGGGTGGCTGTAGTCGGCGGCCAGGAAGGTGTCGTGATAGTCGAGTTCGCGCACCGCGGTGCCATTGGCCCAGGCCGCCCATTCGGCGTGCACGCGCACATCCGGCCCCAGGCCGAAGACGGTCGCTCCGCCCGGACGGGGATGGTTCACGGCCTGGCCGCGGGCCGAGACGACGGGGTGGCGGTTGATCGCGGCGATGGCGACAGCGGCATTGTCGATCATCCGGTTGATGATCATCTCGGCGACCTCGGGCAGCACCGGCACAGGGTCCGCCGCGACCGCGGCGATCTTCCAGGCGAGTTGCCCAGACCGGGGCAGGCGGTCCTTCTCCGGATGAACGCGGACTTCGTGGGTCAACATGGCGGCTCCCCTGCTCATCTTTTGCCAAGTTTGCCACGGTTTCGGCACGACCGTCAGAGGACACTTTGCGAGAAGCGGCCAATATGCGAGGCTAATCTTGTTAATTTTGTAAAGGCCAGAACGATCAGCACTCCACGCAGCAGAAAGGTCTTCGCCGGCCCCAGGCTGCGCCGGCTGCGGCTGGATCGGCAGCTCTCCCAGGCGGCCCTGGCCGGAACGCTCGGCATCTCGCCCGGCTATCTCAGCCAGCTGGAAGCGGATGTGCGGCCGCTGCCAACGCCTTTGCGCCAGCGTGTGGCCGCCGCTTTGGGCGTGCCGGACAGCCACTTCGCGGACGAGGCGGACGAGCGGGTGGCGAGCAGCCTGCGCGAGGTGACGGGGGACCCGCTCTTCGCCCAGGCTGCGGTCTCGGCCGAGGAGGCACGCGCCGCGGTGCGCGCCGCCCCGGCCGTCGCCGACCGGTTTCTGACGCTTTACAAGGCCTATCTCGCTTTGGCCGAACGGCATCAGGCGCTGCATCCCTCGGGCGGGATGGTGCGCCCCCCGTCCGCCGCGCAGATCGAAGCACAGGAATTCCGTGCCGCACCCGGCTTTGCCTATGACGAGGTGGGCGACTGGGTGCAGTCCCGCGTGAACTATTTCGACCGGCTGGACCGTGCAGCCGAACGCCTTGCGGAGGCAGCACGCTTCGGTGGCGCGGCCAGCCTGCGCGAAGATCTCGCCCGTCTGCTGCGGGACCGGCATGGCATCACCATCGCCGAGGATTCCGGGCTGCTCGACAGCGGTACGGTGTGGCGCTTGCAGCGGACCACAAAGACCCTGCTGCTGGCGGAAGAAGCAACTGCCGAAAGCCGCCTCTTCTGGATCGCTCATGTCATTGGCTTGACCGAGCAACGCCAGGAGATTCAACGCGAGATCAGGGCAGCAGGACTTTCAGGCCCGGAAGCGCGCGCCCTGGCGCGGGTTGCACTCGCCAACTACTTCGCCGGCGCCCTCATTATGCCCTATGGGCGCTTCCTGGAAGAAGCACGCGCCCTGCGCTACGACATCGAACGGCTCCAAAACCGCTTCGGCACCAGCTTCGAGCAGGTCTGCCATCGCCTGAGCACGCTGCAGCGGCCGGAGGCGACGGGCATTCCGTTTTTCCTCGTCAAAACCGACATCGCCGGCAACGTGCTCAAGCGTAGCAGTGCCACGCGCTTCAAGTTCGCGCGCTTCGGCGGCCCTTGCCCGCTGTGGAACGTCTACCGCGCCTTCGTGCAGCCCGGCCGCCTTGTGGTGCAGGTCGCCCGCACTCCGGACCAGGTGTCTTATCTCAACATCGCCCGCACCGTGGGCCGCGGGGGCGGCGCCTATCTCAGCCGGCCACGCAATGTCGCGATCGTCATCGGCTGCGAGGTCTCCTACGCGGCGCAGACCGTCTACGCGACCGGGCTTGATCTGCTCGATCCCAACATCGCCGACCCGATCGGCCCGGGCTGCCGGGCCTGCGAGCGGGTCGACTGCCGTCATCGTGCCGTGCCACCGGCCAGCGGTACACTGGACACGGGCACGGTGGAACGTGGCGTCGTACCCTACCGCATCCGACCCTGAGGCGATGGAATATTCATATTGATTTGATAGGAATTGTGTGATCTCATCCTTGCCTGTCGCGGGGATTCCCCGAACCTTGAACTGCGGCGCCCGCGCCTCCAGCGGCCTCCGTTTATTCAGGAGTGTGCCTGTGGCCTTGCCGAACCAGCACGGGCCGGCCGAAGGCGCCGGTCGCCCCCGCGTAACCGTCCTCGGCGGCGGGCTGAGCGGAAGCGTCTTCGCCTTGACGCTGGCGCGCAGCCCAGCTGTCGCCGCGATCACCGTGGTCGAGCCTCGGCCCGCCCTCGGCCCGGGCCTCGCTTATTCGACCGAAGACCCCGCCCATCGCGTAAACGTGCCCGCGGCCAAGATGTCCATCTACGAGGACGATCCCCTGCATTTCGACCGCTGGCTGAGGTCCGGCAACCATCTGCAGGACGATCCGGAGGGCGCCTGGTCCGACGGTCAGCTCTATCCGCGCCGGGCCCTTTTCGGCGCCTATCTGAGAGAACAGGTGGCGCAGGCTGCAGCAAGCACCGCCGGATCGCTCCACCACCTGCGCGCGTGTGCGACCGCGGCCGAGCGGACCGACGCGGGCGGGTTTGCGGTCACGCTCGACACCGGGGCCACCCTCGACAGCGACATCCTCGTCCTCGCGACAAGCCATCCGCCGCCGGCGGCGCCGCCTGCAATCGCCCAGGCGCTGGCAGGGCATCCGAGCCTCATCGCCAACCCTTGGGCGCCGGACGCCTTCGACACCATCGCGCCCGAGGATGCGGTGCTGATCGTGGGCACTGGCCTCACCATGGCGGATATCGCCGTCTCCTTGGCGCGCCGGGGGCATCGGGGGCCAGTCCTTGCCTTCTCTCGCCGCGGCCTTCTTCCCCGGGAGCATGGTGCCGTGCCCCTCCCCCCGCCTTCCTGGTTTGCGGACGAGCCTGCCCCCCGCACGGCCCGCGCGCTGACCGCCCGCATCCGCGCCCTGATCGGAGCGGCCGGCCAGGATGGCCTATCCTGGCATGCGGTTCTGGATGACGTGCGCACCCACGCCTCGGGCATCTGGGGCGGTCTCGATCAGGACGAACGCCGGCGCCTCCTGCGACATCTGCGCAGCTTCTGGGATGCGCATCGCTATCGCATCGCCCCGCCGATGGCCGAGGCTTTGGCGCGCATGAGAGCCTCTGGGCAATTGCGGGTGCGGGCCGCCGCGCTCGCGCATATCGCGGTCGGCGATAGCGTGACGGTCGGCTTGCGCCCACGCCATCACGGGCACGGGCCGGTCGAGAGCTTCCGCGCGGACCATGTGATCATCGCGACCGGGCCGGCGCACGGCCAGTTGATCCGCCAATCTCCCGTTCTGGCCAGCTTGGCGGCCCAAGGGTTGATCCAGGCGGACCCGCTCGGGCTGGGTCTTGCCGTCGATGATCGTAGCCGAGCGATCGGCACGAACGGCGCAGCCCTCGACTTCCTTCGCGTCGTTGGGCCTCTGGCGCGCGAACGCTTCGGCGAGTTGATGGGCTTGCCCCAGGTTGCCCGACAGCCCGAGGCCGTGGCGCGGGATGTCGCCCGCGTCCTGGCCGGCGCCGCCACCCCTGCATCTGCACCCTGAACGAGAAGGCTTCTTCGCATGGCTGACAGCAAACTGGATTTCCTCTGGTTCATCCCCTCCTCCGGCGATGGCAGCTATTTGGGCACGGATTTCCTGTCGCGCCCCTCCGAGCCGGACTATTTCACCGCCGTGGCGCAAGCCGCCGATCGCCTCGGCTATTCCGGCGTGCTCATTCCGACCGGTGCCGCCTGCGAGGAATCCTTCATGCTGGCGGCCCATCTCGCCGCCTATACGGAACGCCTGCAGTTTCTCGTCGCCATCCGCCCTGGCACTGCCTCCCCCAGCCATTATGCGCGCATGGCCTCGACCCTCGATCGCGTTTCGCGCGGACGGCTGCTGATCAACATCGTCGTCGGCGGCAATTCCAAAGAACTTGCGGGTGACGGCATCTTTCTGCCGCATGACGAGCGCTATGATCACGCCGCCGAGTTCTTCCGGGTCTTTAACGATTTGATGGAGAAGGGCGAAGCGCATCTCGAGGGCCGCTACATTCAGGCGCATCATGCGCGGCTGGGTGTGCCGCCGGTGCAGGAGCCGCGGCCGCCGCTCTACTTCGGCGGCTCCTCCGATGCCGCCGTCGATTTTTCGGCCGGCCTCGTCGACAAGTATCTGACCTGGGGCGAGCCGCCGGCGCAGGTGGCGGAAAAGATCGCCCATGTGCGGGCAGCGACGGCCAAGCATGGCCGCACCGTCACCTTCGGCATCCGCCTGCATTTCATCGTGCGCGAAACGGACGAGGAGGCCTGGGCCGCCGCCGACAGGCTGATCTCTCACCTGTCCGACGAGACCATCGCCACCGCTCAGGCGGCGCTGCGGGATCAATCGGATTCCGTCGGGCAGGCGCGCATGCTGGCCCTTCACAACGGGCGGCGCGACAAGCTGGAGGTTTCGCCCAATCTTTGGGCGGGCGTCGGGCTGGTGCGCTCAGGCGCCGGCACGGCGCTCGTCGGCTCGCCGGCGACCGTGGCCGCGCGGCTCCGCGAATATCAGGCGCTCGGCATCGACACCGTCATCGCCTCGGGCTATCCGCATCTCGAAGAAGCCTATCGCGTGGCAGAACTGCTGTTTCCGGAACTCGGCATCGACTCTCCGCGCCAGAAGCTCCGCGCCTCCTTCGGCGAGAAGGAAGTCTTCGGCGGCGGCGGCCATGGCGGCAACGTGAGGCTTGGCGCAAAAGGCTGAGGTCCTCAGCGAAGGGCGCACACGGAGACGCCATAGGCGACGAGGGTATTACCCTGGTCACACGCGCTTGCGATCTGCAGCGCAAGGCCCCCGATCCTGTCGTTGTCCGAAGTCGCATGGTTGATGCTGGAGGCCGCGATCCTATCCACGACAAAGAGCAAAATGCCACGGGGCAAGGAACGAGCGAACGGCGCAGGCGGCTGCGCTGCCCTACGGGCTAGCCATCCCCCTGCGCCTCGAGAATAATCCGCCGATGGCAGGCGCTGGACGGCCCCTGCCGCTTGGGGGAAAAATCGCGGTGCATTCGCTGCGGGCACGGTTGTTCGGATTGTGGCTACTTTCCCTCACCGCAGGGGTGGCCGTCGCCGTGCTGCTCGGCGAGCTCTATCAGCAGTCCGTCGATGCCAGGATCGGACGAGCGCAGCTGGTCGTCTCGCACGGCTGCGACCTGATCAAGGATCGCTACAGCTTTTTCACGGCGCGCTGGGCCGGGGCGCCCCCCGATCTCTCCGATCCACGCTTCCGCACCAGCCTCGCCAATGTCGTCGGCCTCGCCTTGACAAATCTCAAAGGGGTGGAGGGCGGCATCTGGCAGTCGCGGGCGGGGCCCTTGGCTTATGCTTTCCCCACCTACGAGGGCAGCGGGCCAAAGACCGACCTGCCGGCCGCCGAACTCGGCCAGATCAAAGCCGTCAACGAGGAAGCGGCGCGCACCCTGCAACCGGCGAAGCGGCAGAGAGCCAGCCGCGCGCAGACGCTGCTGTTGGATGCATGCCCACTGCTTGGGCCCGTGGATGGGCTGACCGCGTGGACGATGACGCGCGTCAACGCGGCACCCGGCTTCTGGCCGCTTCTCCTCGGCCTCGGCGTTCTCCTGGCCCTGCAACTCGGCATGGCTGCGTGGCTAGGCCGCACCCTTCTCATTTGGGGACGTCACGTCCGCGCGATCGAGACGAGCCTTGCGGACACAAGCCAGCGACACCTGCCGGCGGTTCCGTTGACAGGTGAACGGGAACTCGACCGGATCGTAGGCGCGCTGAACGATGCCGGCAGACGGCTTGCCGCCGCCCGGCGCGAAGCGGAGGAGATGGCGGAGCGGGTCGCGGCCTCCGAACATCTCGCGGGCCTTGGCCGCGTCGCAGCCGGCGTCGCGCACGAAATCCGCAACCCCATCGCCGCCGCGAGGCTGCAGGGCGAGAATGCGCTCGCCGGCAGCGATGAACGCCGGAGAGAGGCGATCGGCGAAATGCTGTCGCAACTCGACCGGCTGGACATGCTGGTGACCGAGTTGCTCGCCATGACGCAACGCGCCGTCCCGCGACCTGAGCACCTCGCTTTGCCAGCCTTTCTGGCGGAGTGCCTCAGCCGCCACGAGGCGATCGCTGCGCAGCGGCAGGTGACTCTGGCGCTGTCCGGTGCGGAGGGCACCGCCGTCTTCGATCCCATGATGATCGGCCGTGTGCTCGACAATCTTCTCGGAAACGCGGTGCGGCATAGCCGTGGCGGAGGCGTCGTCACGCTTTCGGTCGAGAGAGACGCAGGCAGGCTCACTATCCTCGTGCAGGACAGTGGTGAGGGCATCGCGCCGGACCTCGCCCCACGGCTCTTCGAGCCCTTCGTCACCGGCCGCGCCGATGGTACAGGGCTCGGCCTCGCCATCGCCCGTCAGCTCGCCGATGCCCATGGCGGGCATCTTAGGCTGCGCCGTGCCGGGGGCGCGGTGCCCGGTCAAGGTGCCATCTTCGCTCTGGAGTTGCTGTGCCCACCATCCTGATCGTCGACGACGACACCGCCTTGCGACGCGCGCTCGCGATGACCCTCGAAGACCTGGGGCATGATCCGGTCCAGGCAGAGGATGGCGAGACGGCGCTCGCTTGGCTGGCCTGCAACCGGGCCGACGCCGTTCTTCTCGACCTGCGGATGCCAGGTCTCGACGGGCTCGAGGTTCTGCGCCGCATCCGGGTGCAGGAGCACGCCCCTCCCGTCGCCATCCTGACCGCCGTGCCCACAAGCGCGAATACGATCGAGGCGATGCGCCTCGGCGCCGCGGATCATCTCGCCAAGCCGATCGGGCGCGCGGGTCTCAAAGCCCTGCTCGACCGCATCCTGACGAAGGTCGATCTCGGGTCGCTGGCTACGGCGCCATCTGCCGCCGATGACGACGCGCTGATCGGGCTCAGCAGCGGAATGCGGGAGGTGCAGAAGGCCATCGGGCTGTTGGCGGACAGCGACGCGACCGTCCTGATCATGGGGGAGACGGGCACGGGCAAGGAGGTGGTGGCGCGCGCCATCCATCGCCATGGAAAGCGTGCCAAAGCCCCCTTCGTCGCGGTGAACTGTGCAGCGATACCATCTGAACTTCTGGAAAGCCTCTTGTTCGGCCACGCCCGTGGCGCCTTCACCGGCGCCTTGGCCGACCGGATGGGATCTTTCCGCGAGGCCGAGGGCGGCACCCTGTTTCTCGATGAGATCGGCGACATGGCGCTGTCGATGCAGGCCAAGCTCCTTCGTGCCCTGCAAGATCGCATCGTCACCCCAGTGGGCGGCAAGCCGGTGCCGATCGACGTGCGCGTCATCTCCGCGACGCATCGCAATCTGCAAGCTGCCGTCAGCGACGGGCGGTTTCGGGAGGATCTCTATTACCGTCTCGGCGTCGTTCCCCTCCTGCTTCCCCCGTTGCGAGACCGGCTGGCTGACATCGTGCCGCTGGCGGAGCATTTCCTGGCGCGCGCGGCCGATGGCGGCATGGCCAAACAGCTCACGGCAGATGCCGCAACACGGCTGCTGACCCATCCCTGGCCGGGGAATGTGCGGGAATTGCTCAACGCCATGAAGCGGGCTGCGACGCTCGTGCGACAGCCGGTCATCGATGCCAAGGACCTGGCCTTCCTGAAGACGCCGGAATCGGGGCCGAGCGGCGACTGGCTTTCCGGCACCTTGCCCGAAGTGATCGAGCGGGTGGAGCGGGAGATGATCGCGCGCGCCCTGGCGGCGAACGATGGCAACCGAACCCGCGCGGCCGACCAATTGGGAATCCGGCGGCAGCTCCTCTACCAAAAGATCGAGCGCTACGGGCTGGAGGTGTCCGATAAAGGGACGGGATCTGTCCCCTAAGGCGACGGCCGATCACGGGCCGCGCAGGTTTCGCCGCGCAAAATCAAACGACTACCCTCTGGCACGCGCCTTGCCCTGCGCTCCGGGTGCGCATTTGCATCATGGAGGGCATCATGACCACACAGCCTTTGCTGCTTGCGGCCGCGCTGCTGACGAGCACGGCGAGCCTGGCCATCGCGCAACAACCGGCGACCTATGATCCGAGCCGCGTGCCCGTGATCAGCGGAACCGTCTCCGAATACAGCCTGACGCCCCGCGGTGACGTCGACGGCCTGATCCTGACGAACGGTACGCAAGTGCATCTACCCGTGCATCTCGGGCGGCAATTGGTCACCATCGTCAAGCCCGGCGATGCCGTGGAGGTTCGCGGTCTCGAAGCGCAGGCCCTGCCGGTGGTCCAGGCCATTTCCGTGACATCCACGGCTTCCGGCGCGGCCGTTGTCGATACCGGCCCTCGTCCCACGCCGCCGGCCCCCGTGGCGAACCCCGCGCAATGGATGACC
Source organism: Acidisoma sp. 7E03 (assembly GCF_054665075.1). Classification (NCBI taxonomy): domain Bacteria; kingdom Pseudomonadati; phylum Pseudomonadota; class Alphaproteobacteria; order Acetobacterales; family Acidocellaceae; genus Acidisoma; species Acidisoma sp. 7E03. The sequence continues at coordinate 31,299 of NZ_BAAFHE010000002.1, read as the reverse complement.
GTTCAGGGTGTAGTGCGCGAGCCCTTGTATGGCCCGCTCGGCGATCTCAACGGCGCGCTGCTCGCCGATGGAACACAGGTCCACCTTCCCCCCGACCAGGGCGCGGCATTGACCCAGAACCTCCAGGCCGGCAAGCCACTCGTGGCCGAGGGATATGGCGTCTCCGGCCCCTATGGACGCGCGCTGGATGCTCAGCGGATTGGCACCAGTGCTGCGACGCTCGTGACGGTCTCGGCGATCGCACCCGCGCCGGGCCCGGATGCCGGGCCGCCACCGCCGGCGCCTCCGGGCCCGCCGCCGCCCGCCCCACCGGCAGCAGGCGCGCCCGCCTCTCCCTGATCAGCAGCTCGACCGGCTGGGCCGGCGGCACCCGACACTCATTCACGCAGGATGACGATGAAAGATCCGACTCATCAGGAGCGACAGGCGCGCGGTGCGATCTGGCCCCTGCAAGCGCTCAACTTCTTCATGGCGGACATGCAGGCGGGGATCGGCCCTTTCCTCGGCGTTTTCCTGCTCGCGCATCATTGGAAGAGCGGCCTGATCGGCACGGTGATGACCCTGGGGGGCGTCGCCGGCATGATCATGACGGCACCGGCGGGCGCGCTGGTGGACGCGACGACGCGTAAGAAGACGCTCATCGTCGTAAGCGGCGTGGCGACGGTGCTGGCGTCGAGCCTGATCCTGCTGTCGCAGACCTTCTGGGTGGTCGCTGCCTCCCAGGTGGCGACGGCTGTGGCAGGTGCCGCCATCGGGCCGGCCGTCGCCGGCATCACCCTCGGCATCGTGCGCCAGTCCGGCTTCCCGCGGCAGAACGGCCGCAACCAGGCCTTCAACCATGCCGGCAACGTGGCAGGCGCAGCCCTCTCCGGCCTGCTCGGCTGGGCCTTCGGCTTCACCGCCGTCCTCGGGCTCGCCGCGTTGTTCGGCATTCTGTCGATCATCTCGGTGCTGCTGATCCCAGGTCGCGCCATCAACCACGACGCCGCGCGCGGACTGAAGGGTGATGGTGAAGGCGACGGGCACGCCAGCGGCTTCCGCGTATTGTTGCAGACGAAGCCGCTGCTCATTCTCGCAGCCGCCCTCGCCTGCTTCCATCTTGGGAATGGCGCGATGCTGCCGCTGTACGGTCTCGCGGTCGTCGGCAGCAAACAGGGCAACCCCGCAATCTTCGTCGCCCAGACGGTGGTCGTTGCCCAGAGCGTCATGATCGTCGCCTCGCTCTTCGCCATGCGGATGGCCAGTTGCCGCGGCTACTGGCTGATCTTGCTGATCTCCTTCGCCGCCTTACCCGTGCGTGGGATCATCGCCGCGCATCTCATCACCCATTGGGGCGTCTATCCCGTGCAGATGCTAGACGGGATCGGCGCGGGCCTGCAGAGCGTCGCCGTTCCCGGACTGGTGGCGCGCATCCTGAACGGCACCGGCCGCGTCAACGTCGGCCAGGGGGCCGTGATGACCGTGCAAGGCGTCGGCGCCTCGCTCAGCCCCGCGATCGGCGGCTGGATCGCGCAGAGCCTGGGTTATCCGGCGATGTTCACAATCCTCGGCTGCTTCGCGCTCGTCTCGCTCGCACTCTGGCTCGGTTTCGCCCGTCTTCTGAAACCGGCTTGCGACGGAGAAACGCGCACCCCTCAGCCCCTCGCAGCGGAAGCCACGCTATGACCGTGACCAAGAAAAGGCATCTGGCATTCGTGCAGCTGGGCGATCTGCATCTGACAGACGCCCGGCAGCAGAACTACAAGGACATGCTGTCGATCGTCGCTCAGATTGAAGCCCATTTCGTGCGCCATCTCGATTTTGCCGTGCTGCCGGGCGACAATGCCGATAACGGGAAGCCCGAGCAGTACGACTTGGCGGCCATCGCGCTCCGCATGCTGAGCCTGCCAGTCTACGCCATCCCGGGCGATCATGACATGGAGCAAGGGTCGCTCGCGGCCTTCCATGCCCGATTGGCACCCGATCCTTTGCCACGATCGTCCATCGTCCATGGCCACCGGCTGCTCTTCTTGGATTGCTGTGGCAACGGCAGCGGCGGACCCGACTTTCGTCTCGGGAGTGGCCAAATTCAGTGGCTGGAGACGGAACTCGCCGAGGCCACCGCGCAGGATGAGACGCCAGTCGTCTTCATGCATGTCTACCCCGCCGACCTGAAGGGAGAGGGCGAAGCGCAAGCCCTGACCAGGCTCTTCGTTGCCCACTCCGTCGCCTTCGTTGCCATGGGGCATACCCACTACAACGAGATCGCGCAGGATGGTGCGACGATCTACGCCGCCACGCGCTCCACGGGTCAAATCGACGAAGGCGCAGTCGGTTTCAGCCTGACCACGATCGAACAAGGCGTGGTCAGCTGGCGATTCAAGCTGCTCGAGGATCCCTTTCCCTTCGTCATGATCACGATGCCGGCGGACCATCGGTTGATGCGTGACGACGATCAGGCGCTTGGGGAGACTTGTCCGGTACGGGCCCTGGTCTTCGGCGAGGAAGAGGTCAGCCTCGTCGAGTGCCGGGTGGGCGACGGCGCATGGACGCCCATGACGCGGGCCGCAGACGGGCACCATTGGGTGGCGACGGTGCGGCCGTCAGCGGCGGCGCGCGCTACCATCACAGTGCGCGCGACGACGCCGAGCGGTCGTCCCGCGACCCATAGCATCACCGCAGCCGGGCCGGGCTCGACACGCCCGGTCCGCGCCGCCCAAGGCAGCGACACCGCTTCCATCGGCGCTTGGCCGGAAAACGGCATTCTGGGCACGCAGCTCGGCCCCAACCGCAACGGCCGGAAGTGGTAGGCTGATGCTCACCCCCACCGCGAATGCACATGTGGCGACATGGGTGATTTCGGGTGGCGACGGCGGGCGTAATCCTCCGTCCCTTCGGATGGCCGGAAGCGCTCTGGGCCATGCTCGGGGCGGCGGTGCTGGTGCTCCTCCAGCTCATCGGCCTGGACGTCGCGTAGCGCGGCATCCTCAGAGGAACGGACGTCTATCTGTTCCTCACAGGCATGATGCTGCTGGCGGAGACGGCACGCCGGGAAGGCCTGTTTGACTGGCTGGCGGCGCACGCGACGCGGCGTGCCGCCGGCTCCGCGAAGCGTCTGTTCCTGCTCGTCTATCTCGTCGGCACGATCGTCACGATCTTCATGTCGAACGATGCGACGGCCGTTGTGTTGACACCGGCCGTCGCCGCCGCGGTCAAGACGGCACGCGTGAAGGGCCCCTTTCCCTACCTCGTCATCTGCGCCTTCATCGCGAACGCGGCCTCCTTCGTCCTGCCGATTTCAAACCCTGCGAACCTCGTGATCTACGGCAATCACATGCCGCCGCTGCTGCTGTGGTTGCCGCGTTTCGCCCTGTCGTCGCTGCTGTCGATCGCCGTCACGTACCTCGTCCTTCGCTACACGCAGAGACGGGCGCTCGCGGCCGACACGGTGGAGCAGGAGATCGAGATTCCGGCGCTTTCCGGCAATGGCCGGATGGCGGCGGCCGGCATCACGCTGACCGGGCTGGTGCTGCTCCTCTCCTCCGGGCTCGACTGGCAACTGGGTCTGCCGACGCTGCTCTGCGGCGCCTTGACGGCAGCCGCCGTCCTCCTGCGGGGTCGCCGGTCTCCCTGGTCTCTCCTCAGGGGGATTTCCTGGAGCGTGCTGCCGCTGGTCGCCGGCTTGTTCGTGCTGGTCGAGGCGCTGGAGAAGACCGGCCTCATCAGGATGATCGGGACGCTGCTGCAGGACGCGGCGCAGCGGTCGGCCCAGGACACCACCTGGATCGCGGGCCTGGCCATCGCCTTTGGCTGCAATCTTTTGAACAACCTGCCGGCCGGGCTGATTGCGGGCAGCGCGGTGCATGGAAGCCAGGTTCCGGATCAGGTGGCGAGCGCCATCCTCGTGGGTGTCGATCTCGGCCCGAACCTGTCGGTCACGGGCTCACTCGCCACCATTCTGTGGCTCTCGGCACTCCGGCGGGAGGGCCTTCAAGTCGACGCTTGGACGTTCCTGCGCCTCGGCTTGCTCGTCATGCCCCCGGCGCTGCTGCTCGCCCTGCTCGGCCTCACCCTGGGGTGAGGCCGGTGACTCTTGGTCAAGCGGGCGGCAGGGCCCGTCCGATCGAGCTATAGGAGAAGCCGGCGGCGCGCATGGCGACGGGGTCGAAGACGTTGCGCAGATCGACGATCACCCGCCCGCGCATCAGACTTTGCAGCCGCGCCGGGCTCATCGCGCGAAACACGTTCCACTCGGTCAGCACGACCAGGGCATCCGCCCCCGTCACCGCCTCGATCGCGTCCGCGCAATAGGTCACCGCCCCCGGCAGCAGCGGCTTGGCCTGCTCCATCCCCTCCGGATCGAAGGCCAGCACCTCCGCCCCCTCCTCCACCAGCCGGCTCACCACCGGGATGGAGGGCGCGTCACGCATATCGTCCGTCTCCGGCTTGAAGGTGAGACCCCAGATCGCGATCCGCTTGCCCCGCACGGAGCCGCCGCAGGCCGCGGTGATGCGCCGCGCCATCGTCGCCTTGCGGGCGTCGTTCACCGTCACCACCGTCTCCACCAAGCGCTGCGGCGCCCCGGCATCCTGGCCGATGCGCGCCATCGCCAGCGTATCCTTGGGGAAGCAGGAGCCGCCAAACCCCGGGCCGGCATGCAGGAACTTGCGGCCGATCCGCCCGTCCAGCCCCATGCCGCGCGCCACGTCATGCACGTCCGCACCCACCTTCTCACACAGATCCGCGACCTCGTTGATGAAGGTTACCTTCATGGCGAGGAAGGAGTTGGCGGCGTATTTGATCAGTTCCGCGGTCTCGATGGAGGTCACCACGATTGGCGTCTCGATCAGAAAGAGCGGCCGGTAGAGGGTGCGCAGGACCGCTTCGGCGCGGTCACTCTCGACGCCGATCACCACGCGGTCGGGGCGCATGAAATCTCCGATGGCGCTGCCTTCGCGCAGGAATTCCGGGTTGGAGGCGACGTCGAAGGCGAGGTCGGGCCGGGCCGCCCGCACGATCTCCGCAACCCGCCGGCCAGTGCCCACCGGCACCGTCGATTTGGTGACGATGACGGCATAGCCCTTCAGGCGCCGCGCCACCTGCTCCGCCGCCTGGTAGACATAGGTGAGGTCGGCATGGCCGTCCCCGCGCCGCGTCGGCGTGCCCACGGCAATGAAGACGACCTCCGTCCCTTCCAGGGCGTTGTCCATGTCGCCGGTGAAGGAGAGCCGCCCGGCCGAGACGTTCTCGGCCACCAACGCGTCCAGCCCCGGTTCGAAGATCGGGATCTCGCCCTTCTGCAGCGCGGCGAGCTTGCGCTCGTCCGCCTCGACGATCACCACCTCCATGCCGAACTGCGCGAAGCAGGCGCCCGAAACAAGCCCGACGTAACCGCCGCCGATCATCGTCACGCGCATGAACTACTCCTTGCTAGCCGGCCTGGATGATGGGCCGCCCCCGCGGGGCCTGGTTTGGATCTCGGCGCCGAGGCGCCCTGTGGTTGAACACCCGTCAGATGGCGGTTTGAGGGCGATCTTCATCCCCTGGGGCGGCCAAGGACCTCAGCCGTCCAGCGCAAAGTGCGGGCTGACCGGCCCATCGACTGAGGCTGAGACCTTGGTGCCGCCGGTCTTGCGGTCGAGCGTCACCGTATACAGGACCTTTCGCCAGTGCGACTGGCCCAGCGTATCCGAATCCTGGATCGGCGCCGCATCCACCGCGCAATGCCGCACGGTGGAGAAGAACCCACCGGCGATCTGCGCGGTGTTGAGCAGATAGACCCCGTTAGAGCCGACCTTGCCCTTGATGTCGCTCACCACCTGCGCTGCCACCTGGTCGTCATCGCAGGCCGGAGCCGCATACCGCTCCTGGAGCAGGTAAACCGCGAGGGCGGCAGCGCCCAGAAGGCAGGTCACCCCCATGATCCGATCGAACATTCGCTCTCCACGCGCAGCTTTGACCAGCGGAACCTATGCCAAGGGCGGCCCCAGGGCCTAGTGTAGGGATGTTCATCTTCCCGCCGTCCCTGTGCTCCATCCCGAGGTCTCGAGACGTAGACGCCATGATCCCTGTGCCTGCTTCCCCTTTCGGCCGCCGCACCTTGATGATGACCAGCCTGATGACGGGCTTCACGCTTGCGACGGCCCGGGCCGAGACCGCGCCGATCCATACCGACGACAAGGGCCTGGTGGCAGGCGAGGTGACGATCCCGGTCGCCGATGGCACCCTTCCCGCCTACGCCGCACGGCCTGCGACGTCTGGCCATGCGCCGATCGTCGTCGTCATCGAGGAGATTTTCGGCGTCCACGAATACATCAAGGACGTCTGCCGGCGGTTGGCGAAGCAAGGCTACCTCGCCGTCGCGCCCGAGCTCTACGCGCGGATTGCCGACCTGTCCCAGATGACGGACGTTCGGCAAATCGTCACCCAGGTGATTGCGAAGGCTCCGGACGCGACGATGTTGTCGGATCTCTCGGCGACCGTCGACTGGGCCGTCGCGCATCACGGCGACGCGGCGCACATCGCGACCCTCGGCTTCTGCCGCGGCGGGCGGGACGTCTGGCTTTTCGCGGAACACGAGAGACGGCTGAAGGCAGCGGTCGCCTTCTATGGCCCGGTGACGGGCCCCACAAGCACCATCCAGCCGCAGACCCCACTCGACCTGGCGGACCGGCTGAACTGCCCCCTGCTCGGTCTTTATGGTGGACTCGACCCAAGCATTCATCGGAGCGACGTGTTCGCAGCTCAAGCGAAGGCGAAGGCTGCAGGCAAGACGGTCGAGATCATCTATTACCCGGATGCCGGGCATGGGTTTCACGCCGACTACCGGCCGAGCTACAATGCGCGGGACGCCGAGGCCGCCTGGGCGCAGGCACTCTCCTGGCTGCGCCGCTACGACGTTGGTTGACCAACGACAACAGACCGTTCGTTCGTTGATGCAACAAGCCAGAAAGGGGGAAGACAAGGCCCTGTCCCCGCGCTAGCCTGAAGGCATGAGCGAACTTCCCGACATCCCGGCCACTGACCTCGTCCATGCCTTTCGGGAGCGCCGGCTCTCCCCCGTCGAAGTAACAGAAGCCGCCCTCGCCCGCATCACCGCCTGGGACGACCGCGTTTGCGCGACATGGATGGTGGAGCCTGAGGCGGCGTTGGCCGCCGCCCGCGCGGCTGAGGCGCGCTGGGCCGCAGGCAGCCCGCAGGGCCCGCTCGACGGCGTGCCGGTGACGGTGAAGGAGAACATCGCGACCAAAGGCCACCCGATGCCGGCCGGCACGGCCGCCGTCGACGCTGCGATCGCGACAGAGGACGGGCCGGCGGCGGCCCGGCTGCGCGAAAGCGGCGCCGTCATCCTCGGCAAGACCACCATGCCGGATTTCGGCATGCTCTCCTCCGGACTGTCGAGCTTCCACCGGCTGGCGCGCAACCCCTGGAACCTCGCGATGAACCCCGGCGGCTCCAGCGCCGGTGCAGCCGCTGCGACGGCGGCAGGCTATGCCCCGATCAACATCGGCACGGATATCGGCGGCTCGATCCGCCTGCCTGCGGCCGTCTGCGGCGCCGTCGGCCTCAAGCCGAGCTTCGGCCGCGTTCCCGTCTCACCTCCGTTCCTCGGCCGCGTGGTCGGGCCGCTGACCCGGACGGTGGCTGACACGGTGCTCGCCATGCAGGTGCTGAGCCGCCCGGATGCGCGGGACTATATGAGCCTGCCGCCGGCCGACCTTCCCTGGTCGGCCGAGCCGCTGCCGCTTCGCGGCCTGAAACTTGGCCTCTGTCTCTACACCGGCATCGGCAGCGAGCCCGAGGAGGCCGTGGTGGCGGCCACCGTGGCGGCCGCCCGGATCTTCGAAGCGGAAGGTGCGACCGTCGAGCCGATGGCGCCCTTCCTGACCCGCGCCATGCTGGACGGGCTGGACGGATTCTGGCGCACCCGTTTCGCTTCCGACGTCGCGCACTTCTCCGAGAGCCAGCGGGCGAAGATCCTGCCCTATATCCGTGCCTGGATCGAAGGCGGGGCCGCGCTGTCCGGCCAGGACGTGTATCGCGGCTTCGCGCAGATGCCGGCGATGAGCCAGGCCGCCAATGCAGCGACGGCGCCCTATGACTACGTGCTGCTGCCGGTCTGGCCGACCGTCTCCTTTCCTGCCGAGCAGGCGAGCCCGATCAACGATCCCTTTCGGCCGTTCGAGCACATCGGCTATTGCGTGAGCTTCAACATGAGCGAGCAACCGGCATTGTCGCTCAACTGCGGCTATTCGGAGCTTGGCATGCCGATCGGCCTGCAGATCGTGGGCCGGCGCTTCGACGACGTGGGCGTGCTGCGTATGGGCGCCGCCTTCGAGCGGTTGCGTGGGCCGCAGCGCCCCTGGCCACGACTGGACGGCTGACACGGAGCCTCGGGTCAGTCGGCGGCCATCGGCATCATCGCCTTGCTGCCAGGTGGCAGGCTGCGGGCCACGCAATACCTGGGGTCGCAGGATTGACGTATCAAAGCGTGGTTGACTTCGACCCAGGCCGCCCACAGGCTCGGATAGGGCGGCAGGTCGGGTGGAGGCGTTCAGCCCGTGTTTTCTGGACATGGTGATCGAAACGCCGGAAAGCCTCCGCTGATCAGCCGGCCTCATGCTCGGCTGCTGCGGATGCCGGTAAATCAGGCGAGACCGCCGTCACCTCTTCACCTACCCGCTGCAGGCGGCGACGCTCGGCCTCCAGGTCCAAGGCGGCCTCCGCCCGCGCCCTGGCAAAGGCCGCCTGCTCCCGTGCCGCGGCCTGAAAATCCGCATCCCCCAGCCGCCCCAGCGCCACGAGCGCCTTCTGCAGGCGCAGCTGAACCTCCACCATCCCTGCGCCGTCTCGGCCCAGCCCGAGAAAGGCATCCTGGAAGAGATCGGCCGTCATGAGGGCTGGCACGTACACATGCGGATGCCGCACCTCTTCATCGGGTTTGCTTCCAGGGCCCTGCGACCACAGGGTCATCAGCCGGACCAGCCGGCCCGTCACCTCGATCGCCGTTCCCGGATCATTGACCGCGGGGGACAGAGCCCGGGACGCGATTTCGCTCAGAACGATAAGGCCGAAGCGCGGGTCCTGGTCGAAAGTCCGCTCCTCTCCGATGGTGAAGGCGGTGGCGACGGCGGATGTCGCCTCCACCACCGTGGCGCGATCTTTCGGCGAGGCAATCCACGCCAAGACGGTATCCGCGTAGATGAAGGCGCCGGGATTGACCGTCACGTAGATCGTGGCATCCAGTCGCTCCGCGACGCGGGAGAGGGCCACCATGTCGATGTGGAGCAAGTAGCCAAGAGCCTCCGCAGAGACCGGCACGGCGTCAGGCGGGATGGCGCGGTCCGGGTCGGCGAGCTTCCGGCCGCCGAGATAGGGATCGTCCAGCCGCGCCTGCAAGGCCGTGCGCGCCGCAACTTCGACGCGCCGCGCCGTCTCCCCCACGCGCCCAAGGCCGGTCAGATGATCGATCCAGCGTAGGAGCGAGACCACGACGAGGGAGATGACGCCGATAGTGACGACGAAGAGGATGACGCGGCCACGATCGCCATAGGCACCCGTCTGCAGTACGACGATGCCCACCATGCTGAAGAGGAAGGAGCCGATGAAGGCGGAGAGGACGTTCTGCGTCACCCGGTCTTCCATCAGCAGCCGCGTCGCGCGGGGAGACGCACTGTTGGTGGCGGTGCCGTAGGCAGAGGTCATCACGCTGAGGGAGAAGGTCGTGACCGTCAGCATGCTGGCGGCCATGATGTTCAGGATGGTGCCGACGGCATCGGCCCCAATGTTGCCGGGAACGTGCCAAGGCAGGAAGCGCTCGGCGACGGCCGCCAGGATGGCGGCGAGGACCCCGAGAATGCCGATGGCGCTGGCCCGCACCCAGAGGCGGCGCATCATGCGGGTCAAAATCCACAGCCAGCGGGGCATTCCCGGTCTCCTTGCCTGCCTCTGGCTCTATAAGTCTGTTCGCGCTCCGCCCTCACAATCCCTGCATCGACGCGCCGGGGGTCGAATCGCCGATCAGGCTGCAGGCTGCTCCGTCGCAGTTGGGCGCGTGTCGCCAGCGCCAGCCTCCGCCGCCTGGATGAAGCTGCGGGCGCGCGCCAGATCCTCCGCCGTCGCCGGGTTGTAGATGACGAGACCGAGATCCGGCCGCCCATCCACCGCGAAGGCGGAATATTCGAACGTGATGGTGCCGAGCGCAGGATGCTTCAGCCGTTTGACGCCCTCGCCATGGTCATGCACGTCATTGGCCCGCCACATGGCAGCGAATTCCGGGCTCCGCTCGCTGAGTTCGGCAATCAGCGGGGCGGCCTCTGCCTCCGCGCCAGCGCGTGCCATCTCCGCCCGAAAGGCCCCGACGACGAACCGGGCGACGCCTTCCCAGTCGATCTGGTGCGCGCGCACCTTCGGGTCGATGAAGATCATGCGGAGGATGTTCCGCGCCTCGGGCGGCAGCGCTCCATAATCGGTCAGCACGATGGCAGCGGCCCGATTCCAGGCGACGATGTCCCACGTCGCGGTTTTGACCAGAGCCGGCGCGTATTCCAGCGTGTCGATCAGGCGCTGCAGCCGCGGCGTGACGCCAGTGGCACCGCGGAAGCGGACCTCGGGCAGGCGGCCCAGGCCAAGGAGAAAGAGGTGCTCCCGCTCCACTTCGGTCATGAGCAGCGCATGGGCGATCCGGTCGAGCGCCTCGGCGGAAGGTGCGCCGCCGCGCCCCTGCTCGAGCCAGGTGTACCAGGTGGCACTAATGCCGGCACGCTGCGCGACTTCCTCGCGTCTCAGGCCCTGCGTACGGCGGCGACCGACCGGGAAGCCGAGGGCAGCAGGATCAAGCTTGGAACGGCGCCCTTTCAGATAGACACCAAGGCGATTGTCGGGAGTAACCAGGGCATCCATGGGCTGCCTCGCTCGGCAAAGGACAGCAGCGCGTGCCAGCCTATGCACGGACATGGCCCCTCGGCCGCGCAACACGCAATGCTGCGCCGCACCGAGGGACTTGCACTTTTGTCTAACTAGACATAAGTTGTCTCTCGCAGCGACGGCGGTCACGGATCGTGTTGCTGCTTTCTTGGACGTTTCCTCCCTAAACTTGGCGGTGCTTCGGTGCCGCCTTTTCTTTGTTCAGGGTGGGTTTTGTTAATCACGGAACCAGGATGACCGCAAGAGGGCATTTTCAATAAATCTCGCTCATCCTTACTACGTTTGAAATCCATTATAACGAATTTCATAGTTAACAACCGGGAAAAGACTTCAGAACTACGGCGCCTGCTGATCCGTCTTGCAGCGTCCCCTTTCGTCCATCCCATGCGCTGGCCCGCGGCCTCGGGCAATGCCGATGCACGCCCCGCTTCTTCTGAGAGACTGATCAACAAGAAGAAGATGAAGCTCCCGGCGCCACGCGTACAGCGCCCGCACACCCAACGAACCACGGCGCGGCATCATCCAGTCGACGGCGCTCTTAAATCGTATTTCTTTCCGATCATGCGACGGCGTAACGCCAGGGTGATACCCCATCGCTGAATCATCAACTATCTGAGCGTTCGTTGCGATCACGCCGCGCTTCACGCGACTGTGCATCTACACCAAGCTTCTTCTTCGGTAGGACCGAGATCGTGATTTCGTCGTCAAGTAACGACTTTCCACGTCTCGCCTGGTGGAGTCCCACAAATGCATGTCTTGATCACCGGAGGCGCCGGTTTCATCGGCCGCCATGTGTGTGCACTGTTGCTCGAATCCGGGCACACGGTGCGCGTGCTGGATCCGTTCATCGAACAGGTCCACGGCGAAGGCGCAGATCATGCCGTGCTTGATGATGTGCATGTGCTGCGTGGCGATGTGCGCGACCCCGCGGCCGTCGGACAAGCAGTCGAGGGCGTCGATGCGGTCATTCATCTTGCCGCCGAAGTGGGCGTCGGCCAAAGCATGTACGAGATCGACCGCTATGTCGGCGTGAACGACCTCGGCACGGCCGTCCTGCTGCGCGCCTTGATCGACCACCCGGTGCATCGGATCGTCGTCGCCTCTTCCATGAGCATTTATGGAGAGGGTCTTTACAAGGATGCGCGCGGCGGGCTGGTCCAAAGCCTTCAGCGGGATATCCGCCAAGGATGGGACCCGGTCGACGCCGACGGACAGGCATTGATCCCGGTCGCGACACCCGAATGGAAGCAGCCGGCACTGTCATCCGTTTACGCGATAACAAAATTCGCGCAGGAGCGGCTCTGCATGAACGTCGCGCCCGCCTATGGCATGGAGGCGGTGGCGCTCCGCATGTTCAACGTCTTCGGTCCAGGCCAGGCCCTGTCAAATCCCTATACCGGCGTTCTCGCGATCTTTGCTGCGAGACTGCTCAACGGGCAGTCTCCTCTCATTTTCGAGGACGGCCTTCAGCAACGCGATTTCGTTCACGTCTCCGACATTGCGCGCGCCTTTCTTCTCGCGCTGGAAACGCCGGCCGCGGCAGGCTCCGTCTTCAACATCGGCAGTGGCGTGCGCACCGCGGTCGCCGATGTGGCACGTCTTCTCGCCGAGGCCATGGGCCGTCCCGAAATCCCGGCACAGCTTCTCCACAAAGCCCGCGCTGGCGACGTGCGCCACTGCTTTGCCGACATCTCTCTCGCCGAGGAACGCCTCGGCTTTCGTCCGCAGCGCAGTTTGGCGGACGGCCTGCCCGACCTTGCCGAATGGCTCACGCGCCAAACGGCCGCCGACCGGGCCGAACAGGCGAAGCGCGAGCTCGAACTACGAGGTCTCGTAGCATGACGGGTCCCCAAGGAATGGCGCCTGGGCCCGCGCTCGGCTTCGTGCAGTGGTTCCACCTGGGCGAGCGCGATCTTGCCTTGCAGGCAGCAGACTGCCTCGACCGGCTCGGCGTCCGTCATTTGCGCACGCATCTCTCCTGGGCAGACTATCGGACGGACGGCGGAGAGGCCTGGTATACATGGCTGCTCGACATGCTCGGCAGCCGATTCGATCTCCTGCCGTGCCTCCATTACACGCCGCCGGATCTTGCGATCAACGGCCGCACCTCCGGTCCCCCGCGCGACCTCAAGCTGCTCGCCGACTTTGTTGACCTCATCATCGACCGCCACGGCAATTCCTTTGAATGGCTCGAGATCTGGAACGAGCCGAACAATCTTCTCGATTGGGATTGGCGACTGGATCCGGACTGGCTGAGCTTCTGCACCATGTTCGGTGCAGCCGCCCACTGGGCCCGCCAGCGGGGTAAGAAGGTCGTCCTGCCGGCCACCTCCCCTCATGATCCCAACTGGCTCCGACTGATGGGTGAACGTGGCGTTCTCTCAGTGGTCGATGCCGTCGGCATGCACGGCTTTCCAGGGACCTGGGATTCCGCTCACGCCGGCCTGTGGCCAGGCTGGCCCCAACGTGTTGAGGAGACCCGGCGGATCGCCTCTGCCTTCAATCCTGACCTGGATTATTGGCTGACCGAAACTGGCTATTCGACCTGGCGCCATGACCCGGCGCCGCAGATCGATGCCTTCCTCGCCGCTGCACAAGCCGAGGTTTCACGGGTCTATTGGTACAGCCTACGGGATCTCACCGACTCGACGGTGATCCAGGAGGGTCCACATTTCGACGAGCGGCACTATCACTTCGGCGCCTTCGATTCCGTGGGACGGCCAAAGCTGCTCGGGCAGCTGCTCTCCGAAGGCGGTGTGCCCGCCGTGCAGGCCGTGGCCGAAGCCGCGGCCACGCATCCCCGGCCTGCCCTCCTCGGCTGCAAGCCCGTCCTCGTGACCGGTGGCGCCGGCTTTATCGGCGCCAATCTCGCGGACCATCTGATGCAGGATGGCGCACATGTCCTCCTGCTCGATGCCCTGGCGCGGCCAGGCGTGGAGCAGAATCTCATCTGGCTGCAGCGGCGTCATCCCCAGCAGTTCTCCTTCGCTCTCGCGGATATTCGTGACCAGGCGACGACCCGCGATCTCGCAGCAGACGCCTCCGCCGTCTTCCACTTGGCCGGGCAAGTTGCAGTGACGACGAGCATGGAGAACCCTGCCAATGACTTTGCGATCAATCTGCTCGGCACGTTCAACCTTCTCGAGGCTCTGCGCGCGAGCCCAGTTCCCTTCATCTTTGCAAGCACCAACAAGGTCTACGGCGATCTTGACGACCTGCCGCTCGCGCGCGTCGACGACCGCTGGATGCCGCAGGATGGGGGGATCGCCGAGACCGGCTTGAGCGAATCGAGGCCGCTCGCCTTCGCCACACCCTATGGTTGCTCGAAGGGTGCGGCTGATCAGTATGTTCTCGACTATGCGCGCAGCTTCGATCTACCCGCCTGTGTCTTGAGAATGAGCTGCATCTACGGCACGCGCCAGCTCGGGACGGAGGACCAGGGATGGGTCGCGCATTTCATCCTGCGCGCCGTGCAAGATCTACCCATCACACTCTACGGTGATGGCGCCCAGGTTCGCGACCTTCTCCACGTCTCCGATGCCGTGCGCACCTATGTCGCCGCATGGAAGCACATCGGCGCGACACAGGGGCGAGCCTTAAATCTGGGCGGCGGCCCCGCCAATGCCGTCAGCCTCCTCGAGCTGATCGGTCATCTCGAGACACGTCTCGGCCGGCCCGTGGCACGACGTTTCGAGGACTGGCGACCGCATGACCAGCGGTATTTTGTGACCGATCGGCGCCGCGTCGCGGCAACGCTCGTACTGCCGGAGCCGCTCGACTGGCGCTGTGGCACCGCGATGCTCTTGGACGAAATCGCTGATCGCCCGACAACGCGCCGGCTGGACGCAACGTCCGGCGATCTGGGGAGGGTTTTCGCATGAAAGTCGCTTTGCTCAATCCCCCCTGGCACTACGAAAACAGCATCTATTTCGGGTGCCGCGCGGCGCATCTGCCTCTGGAACTCGGCTATAGCCGCGCTTTGCTGCAGCAAGCCGGCCACGACGTCTTGCTTCTCGATGGCCAGATCCAGGGTCTCGATTTCGCGGCCATGGCCGAAGCCGTGCGGGGGTTCGGGGCCGAGATGAGCGTGGTCACCACCGCGCCCACCTATCTCTTCTGGCGCTGCGCGCCACCAGAGTTGCGTGTACCCAAAGAAATGTTGCGGGCCCTCGGTCACGATGGCGGCATGAAGGTCGCGGTCGGCCCACACGGATCCACGACGCCCGGCACCACGCTGCGCAAATTGGGCGTGGATGTCGTCGTCCGTGGTGAATGCGAAGAGGTGGTCGCGGCGCTCGCCGCCACCCCCGATGATCGAACCATCCCCGGCACGGCTCGTCTCTCGCCACGCGGCGAGATCGAGGTCGTCGGAAAGCCCGCCGCCGTGTCTCGTTTTGCGGAAGCTCAAGCGCTGGTTTGGCCCGACGCCTGGGTGCACCGCCATCGACACCATCACCATCGCTTCGGTACGCAAGCGGATGCCCCAGGCGCGGAGGTCGAGGCGTCGCGCGGGTGCCCCTTCGCGTGCAGCTTCTGCGCCAAGATCGACTTTCGCGATCGTTACCGCAAGAGGGATCTCGATCGTCTTCTGGCTGAGATCGATGGACTGATCGCGCAGGGCGTGGGCTACTTGTATTTCATCGACGAGATCTTCCTGCCGAGGGAAGATCTTCTGAATGCCCTCGCTCGTCGCCCGGTCGAGTTCGGTATTCAAACCCGCATCGATCTTTGGCAGCCAGAGATGCTGGATCTACTGGGGGTTGCAGGCTGCGTCTCGATCGAGGCAGGATTCGAAAGCCTCAGTGCCGATGGCCGGGCCGCCTTGACGAAGAAATGCAAACTCGACACCGACGCACTGTCTCGCCTGCTCATTCATGCGCGCAAGACCATACCCTTCGTACAGGCGAATCTCATCCGCATGGAAGAGGATGATATGGCACAAGTTGCGGCCTGGCGTGCCGAACTGCAGCGCCATGGTGTCTGGGCGAACGATCCGGTTCCGCTCTTCCCCTATCCCGCAGCGCCGGATTATCGCCGGCTTTGGGGCGAGCCTGATGACCAGGCCTGGGAGCGCGCACAGGACTATTACCTGCGCCAGTTCACGCAATTCAGCGATATTCAGGAAGATCAGCCTTGGCCCCTGGCTGCCTTGGAGGCTGGGATTTGACGCGCACAGGGGCGCCACCACGCATCCTTTTGACGACAGATGCCGTGGGCGGAGTGTGGCGCTATTCGACAGGGTTGGCAACGGCGTTTGCGCAGGCGGGTGCTGCCGTGGATCTCGCGCTGCTCGGCCCAGTGCCGGCAGATCTGGAAGGAGTGCCCCATTCGGAGCGAATAACCCTCCATCGGACCGGCCTCTCCCTTGAATGGCTTGGCTCGGTCGAGGAAGTGCGCGCAGCGCAAGAGGGTCTCCGAGACCTCGCACGGGAGTGTGGCAGTGCCAGCGCACACCTCCACAGCCCTGCTCTTCTGGGTCCCGCCGTATGGCCTTGTCCTGTTATCGCCGTCGCACATTCTTGCGTCGGCACTTGGTGGCAGGCGGTGCGGCCAGGGCAGCCCATACCCGGGGATCTTGCCTGGCGCGTCACCATGATGGCAGAGGGAATGGCTCGCGCCGATACGGTGATCGCTCCATCAAACGCCTTCGCCGACGCCTTACGGGTGGCCTACGGCCCGCACGCGTCGCTCTCCGTCATCGCGAACGGCCGCAGTGCCGCAGGCGCGATCCCCTCGGACCCCCGTTCCACGCGAATCGTGACCGCGGGACGCCTGTGGGACGATGCCAAGAACGTGGTCCTGCTCAATCAGGTTGCCGAGATGAGCGGACTGGACATCACCGCAGCCGGGCCTCTGGCCTCCCCAAGCGGTCACCGGGTGATGCTACCTGCCCTCTCCTGCATCGGATCCTTGAAAGAGGGTGCACTCCGCCGCTTCGTCGCCGGGAGCGGCATCTTTGCAAGCCCTGCGCTCTACGAGCCGTTCGGCCTTGCCGTGCTTGAGGCGGCGCAAGCCAGTGCCGCGCTCGTCTTGTCGGACATTCCGAGCTTCCGCGAGCTGTGGGAGGGCTGCGCCATCTTCCTTCCGGCGCGAGACCCGGCGCCCTGGTCCGAGGTGCTCGCGCTACTTCAGGCGGATCCCACGCGCCGCCGAGCGCTCGGCGAAGCGGCTTGCCGTCGCGCTGCAAACTACGCGCCACAGACGCAGGCCGCGGCAACCTGGGCGCTCCACCAGGGCTTTGCCACCCGTGGACATTGGACAAGAGCCGCATGAAATTCGCCTATTTCACGCATTCCATCCGGTCATGTTGGAATCATGGTAATGCGCATTTCCTTCGGGGCTTGGGCCGGGCAATGCTCGCCCTTGGACATGAAATTGCCTTCTACGAGCCGGCCGACAGCTGGAGCCGGCTGAACCTCGAAGCCGATCAGGGTGCGGACGCCGTGCGGGCCTTCGTCCGCGACTTTCCGGATCTGGCGACCCGCAGCCACATCATCGCGCCGGATCTCGACCTCATGCTGTCCGACGCTGATGTCGTTCTCGTGCATGAATGGACGGAGTCGTCTCTGATCTCGGCCATCGGGCGGCGCCGCGCGCAAGGCGCCCGCTTCCAACTGCTGTTCCACGACACCCATCATCGCATGGTGAGCGACCCCGCGGCCATGACGGCCTTCGACCTCTCCACCTTCGATGGGGTTCTCGCGTTCGGAGATTCATTGGCGGACGCTTATCGGCGTGCCGGGTGGGCCGATCGAGTCTTCACATGGCACGAGGCTGCTGACACCACCACCTTCCAGCCCCCCGCACAGGAGGCTGAGCGCCACGGCGCGGTTTGGATCGGCAACTGGGGCGATGGCGAACGCAGTGAGGAACTGCATGCCTATCTACTGCGCCCAACGGCGCAGATGGGTCTGCCGCTCGACATCTATGGCGTTCGCTACCCGGAAGACGCGCGTGCAGCACTCGCCGCTTTCGGCGCGCAGTATCATGGATGGACGGCGAATGCCCGCGCACCGCAGATCTTCCACCGGCACCAGTTCACCATCCACGTTCCTCGCCGTTTCTACACGACACAGCTTCCAGGCATCCCCACCATCCGGGTGTTCGAGGCTCTTGCCTGTGGCATCCCGCTCGTGTCAGCGCCATGGCAGGACGTGGAACACCTCTTCACGCCGGGTGACGATTTTCTGATGGCCGAAACACCCGCGGAGATGGAGCAGATGATGCGTAGGCTTCAACACGACGTGGATTTGCGAGCGCATCTGGCAAACACGGGCCGTCGCACGATCGAGGCGCGTCACACCTGCGGCCATCGTGCTCAGCAACTGCTCGATATCCTCGGCCGTCTTGGCCAGCGGCAGCAGGAGGAGGCCGCCTGATGCGCATCGCCTTCTATGGCTCCAGCCTTCTCTCCTCCTACTGGAACGGCGCCGCCACCTATTATCGCGGCCTGCTGCAGGCCCTGGCGCAGCATGGGCATCAGATCACCTTCTTCGAGCCGGACGCCTTCGAGCGCCAGGCCCATCGCGATATCGCGCCGCCCGAATGGGCGAGGGTCGTCATCTACCCCGCGACCGTCGACGGCGTCAGATCCGTCATCGATGAAGCCGCCGAGTACGAGGTCGTGGTCAAGGCAAGCGGTGTGGGCGTGTTCGATGACGTCTTGCTGCAGGGAGTCATGGCCGCGGCGCGGGCAGACGCGCTTCGGATCTTCTGGGATGTGGACGCACCTGCGACGCTCGCCGAGTTGGCGCATGCGGAAAACCATCCGCTGCGGCGCAGCCTGCCGGGGCTGGATGCCGTTCTGACCTATGGCGGCGGCCCGCCGGTCATCGACCGCTACGAAGCCCTGGGAGCGCCCCGCTGCATCCCGGTCTACAATGCACTTGATCCTGCGACTCATCACCCGATGCCGCCGGAGGACAGGTATCGTTGCCATCTGCTCTTCCTCGGCAACCGGCTGCCCGATCGTGAGCATCGGGTTGAGGAGTATTTCCTTTCTCCAGCTGGTTTGCTCTCTGATCGCAGCTTTCTCCTGGCCGGATCGGGCTGGCAGGACAAATCGATGCCCGCCAATGTCCGATCCATAGGGCATGTCGGATCGGCAATGCACAACGTGCTCAACAGCTCGGCGGGTGCCGTTCTCAACATCGCGCGTGACAGCATGGCGGACGTCGGCTTTTCGCCGGCAACGCGTGTGTTTGAAGCCGCTGGGGCCGGCGCCTGCCTCATCACCGATGCATGGGCGGGAATAGAGCTCTTTCTCGAACCCGATACGGAGATTCTTCTCGCCCGGGACGGTCGGGACGTGGCGGAGTTGCTGGCTGACCTTTCGCCCGAACGGGCAGGTCAGATCGGACAGGCGGCCCTGGCCCGCATCCGCCGGGACCACACCTATGAACATCGCGGCCGGCAGGTCCACGCCCTGCTGGGCGAGTTGCGCGCGCAGAAGCGCGCCATGGCACTCGTGTAAGGGGCCTCCATGCGCTTCGTCATTATAGGGCTGACGCTCAGCTCCTCCTGGGGCAACGGCCATGCCACCACGTATAGAGCGCTCCTGAGGGCGCTGGCGCAACTGGGCCATGAGGTCCTGTTTCTGGAACGCAACCAGCCCTGGTACGCCGCGCATCGTGACATGCCGGCTCCCGACTTCTGCGAGCTCGCGCTGTATCAAGATGTCGAGGATCTCAGCCGGTTCCGCACCACCATTGCGGCAGCGGACATAGTCATTCTGGGCTCATACACGGCGGATGGTGTGACGATCGCCTCGTGGCTTTCCGGCATCGTGCAGCGGGGACTTCTCTGCTTCTACGACATCGATACGCCGGTGACGCTGCAAAAGCTGTATCGCGGAGACGAAGAGTATCTCGCGCGGCGGACCATCCCGCTCTTCGATCTCTATCTGTCGTTCACCGGCGGCCCGACGCTTCGTCATCTGGAGCAGGATTTTGACGCACGCCGGGCAGTGCCCCTGTACTGCAGCGTAGACGCAGATCGCTACAAGCCGGTTGCGTGCGAACGCCGGTGGGATCTTGGCTATCTCGGAACCTATAGTGTGGATCGCCAACCCGCGCTCGAGCGGCTTTTGCTGGAACCGGCGAGGCGGGCGCCCGAGCGGCGCTTCGTCGTCGCCGGTGCCCAGTATCCTGCGACCATCGATTGGCCGGACAACGTAGAGCGGATTGAACATCTCCCACCCACCGACCACCCTCACTTCTACAGCGCGCAGGCCTGGACGTTGAACATCACGCGCGCGGACATGATCGCCGCGGGCTACAGCCCCAGTGTCCGGCTGTTTGAAGCCGCTGGTTGCGGGACGCCCGTCCTGACGGATGAATGGCCGGGCCTCGAGACATTCTTCCCGCTGGGGGAGGCGATCAAACCTGTCCGCACGAGCACCGATGTGCTGGCGGCCCTTGCGATGGCGGAGGATCGTCGCCAGCAGATGGCGCGTCGCGCGCGTGTGCTTTGCCTCCGCCGCCATACTGCCACTGAACGGGCCCGGGACCTCGTCCATCAGTTGGAGGACGCGAAAGCCCAATCTGAACAGAAAGAGAGAGCTGCGCTATGACCGCTCAAGACACAAGAACCGCTCTCGTGGCCGGCGGTGCCGGCTTCCTCGGGTCTCACCTCTGTGAAAGGCTTCTCTCCCAGGGCGTCCACGTCATCTGCCTGGACAATCTTGAGACGGGAACGCTGCACAACATCGACACCCTGATCGACCATCAGCGGTTTGAATTCGTCCGCCATGACGTCATCGATCCTCTTCCCGCAGGACTGCAGGCTGATCTCGTCTTCAATCTCGCCTGCGCCGCATCACCTCAGCTTTACGGGCGGGATCCGGTTCACACCATGCTGACCAGCGTCGTCGGCACCAACAATCTCCTCGCCTTCGCGGGCGCTCAGGGCGCACGTCTCCTCCAGGCCTCGACAAGCGAGGTTTACGGCAACCCCGAGGTCCATCCGCAACCGGAGACTTACTTCGGCAATGTCAATCCGGCAGGCCCCCGCTCTTGCTATGACGAGGGCAAGCGCGCAGCAGAGACTCTCTGCTTCGACTATCAGAGACGTGGCCTCGCCGAAGTGCGCGTCGCGCGCATCTTCAACACCTATGGACCTCGCCTTCGTGCGAGTGATGGCCGGGTCGTCTCCAACATGATTTCACAAGCGCTCCGCGGCGAAGAGATGACGATCTATGGTGATGGCAGCCAAACTCGCTCCTTCTGCTATGTGGACGATCTGATCGCGGGTTTCCTCGCCCTGATCAGTCACCCGCGCGCCTTGGACCATGCGGTCAATATCGGCAACCCGAGCGAGATCACGATCGCGGAGCTTGCCGATCTGATTACCGAGATGACGCAGACGCGGTCACCGCTTGTGCATCGCCCTCTGCCGCAGGATGATCCCTGCCGCCGCCGGCCAGATATCGCGGCGGCGCGCCGTCTGCTGGGATGGTCGCCCAAGGTGGAACTACGACTTGGCCTCAAGCGGACCATCGACTGGTTTCGCCTGGCACTCGCCGAGCGTCCCGCCGAAACCGTCGCCGCATGAGAAAAAGGCCGGCAGGGCAATGTCCTGTCCGGCCTTCTCCTTGCTTCATTGCCCGCCGCAGATTTCAGGCCAAGTTGAAGACCACTTTGACGCAGCCATCCTTCTTGTCACGGAACGTCTCGTAGAGTTCTGGACCTTGCGCAAGGTCCCCGCTGCGATGGGTGATGAGGAAGGTTGGGTCGATCTCGCCCCGCGCGATCCGCTCTGCAAGATCTCCCATGTAACGCTTCACATGTGTCTGGCCACTGCGAATGGTGAGACCCTTCTGCACGACGGCACCCATGTTGAGCGGGATCGGCCCACCATAGACCCCGGGGATGGAGACGATGCCGCCGGAGCGCACCGCCTGCAGGGCCTCCGCCAACGCATACGGACGCTGCGTCGAGGTCAGCTTTTCCTGTATCTTGCCAAGCGTGCCAAGCGTTCCGGGTGGCGCGGAGGATTCCATGCCGACACAGTCGATGACGGCATCGGGCCCCTCCCCATTCGTCATGTCCTTGATCTTCGCGACCACATCGCCCTCTGCAAGATCAATGATATCGGTCGCACCCGCCTCGCGCGCCAGGGCGATGCGTTCCGGGACCGTCTCGATGACGATGATCCGCGCCGCTCCCATGATCTGGGCAGATTTGATGGTGAAGAGGCCGACCGGCCCGGCACCCCAGATCGCGACCGTCTCTCCGCCCTTGATGTCGCAATGAAGGGCGGCTTGCCACCCCGTGGGCAAGATATCCGAAAGGAACAGCGCTTCCTCGTTGCCCATGCTCTCGGGCACTTTCATGGGCCCGACATCCGCCATCGGCACACGCACGTACTCCGCCTGCCCACCCCAGTAGCCGCCCGTGATGTGGGAATAGCCGAAGAGGCCCGCAGTGGGATAGCCAAATTGCTTGGCCGCCATCTCTCCATTGCGGTTTGATCGCAAGCACGCGGCCCAGTTTCCCCGTTTGCACTGCGCACAGGCGCCGCAGTTGATCGTGAAGGGCACGACGACGCGGTCACCTTTCTTGAGGACGTGGCCGGGCGAGCCAGTCTCCACGACCTCGCCCATGAACTCATGCCCGAGAACATCACCATTCTCCATGGTGGGCATCTGGCCGTCCATCAAATGAAGATCCGATCCGCAGATCGCGCACGCGGTCACGCGCAAAATGACGTCCCGACTATCTTCGATGCCGGGATCGGGAACCGTGTCACAGCGGATATCACCTTTACCGTGCCAGACGAGGGCTTTCATGAACGAGGTCTCCAAGGATCGATGATACAGCACAGGCTCCGTCCCCGTCGGTGCATGCTTGCCGCCAACGAGGTGCGCGCCGCATGGAGCAACCCCATGCAGCGCGCCATACATCCCGTCAAAAGGCCGGTAGATCAGCCGCCACCGCCACCGGCGCCACCACCCGAGCCGCCGCCGGCACCACCCGCGCCGCCCGTGCCGGACCCACCTCCGGTGCCGGACCCAGCCCCGGTTCCCGAACCTGCACCGGTGCCCGAGCCGCCGCCCGTGCCCGCCCCCGTCGTGCCTGCACCCATGCCGCCGCTTCCATTTTGGGAATCACCGGCGCCGACATTGCCCGGCATCTTCTGGATCGACGTGCCGCCGGCGTTGCCGCTGGAGGACGGCGCCGTCGACGCACTCGGCGAAGTGGTCTGTGCAAAGGCTGGAGCCAGCCCGCCTGCGGAAAGGAAGAAGGCCGAGGCGACTGCCGTTTTGAAGATGATACGCATCTAGCTTCTCCATCGTGTTTCAGGCGGGATCGACCCGCCCCCTGCAACTGGCACCCCCGAGGACGCACCCCAAGGGCCCACACGGCCTAGTGTTCCAAAACTCGATGTTGAGCACTCTATAATGCCACTAGATGGTTCCGGCACACGCCTCTCCACCCGCTGTCTCTCATGAACTAAGAGTAATGACGAATCATGACACTACAGGAGTTGCCATTCGGGCCGATTGGGGCCCGATGCTATCATCTTTGCATCGATATGCAGATCGTGTTCGCGGGAGAAACCGAGTGGCATACCCCATGGATGGGGCGCATTCGTCCTATCGTCCATCGTTTGGCCAGCTACCGGCCGGACCGCACGATCTTCACACGCTTCGTACCGCCGGCCGCGGCGCAAGACTTGCCCGGCACCTGGCGCCGCTACTATGACCGGTGGGCTGATCTTGTGGCAGAAGGGCAGAAGCAACGGCAGTTTGAACTTCTCCCGGAGCTGCGGGATCTTTGCCCTCCTGCGACGGTCATCGACAAGCTCACCTATTCGCCTTGGGTCGAACCCACACTCGCTGATTGTCTTCGGGAGGCGCAAGCAGACACGCTGATCATCAGCGGCGCCTAGACGGATGTTTGTGTTCTGGCGGCCGTGCTGGGGGCGGTCGATCGCGGTTACCGCGTTCTCATTCCTTCGGACGCACTGGGTTCGTCCTCAGATCGGACGCATGATGCGCTGATGCGCCTCTATCACGAGCGCTACGGCCAGCAGATCGAAACCACCACGACGGACACTATCCTGGCGCTCTGGCATCGCTCTTAGCGAGACGGGGACGCCATGTCAGCGATGGCATCTAGCAGGCCGGACAGGCATGCGCGCGGACCCAGCAGCAGCCAGCGGAGGATCATAGACTCCTCCTCTGAGTGAGACGTGACCCTTCACGTCTCATCGACCGACATCTTCACACTGCAATGAGGTCATCATCAAGCACCCCATCGTGAGACCGGCGCAGGGTTGCCGCGTGCTTTTTATGAACACCCACCATTGTCGAGAGAGTGTAGTCATGTCGCAGCAACCGAAAGATGAAGAAACGCGTCCGCCTTTTCCCAATCAACGGCAACCGATGCCTGGGAACACCGAGGCGATGCAGCCTCGCCCCGACCATGGCGAGGAGAGCTACAGGGGAAGTGGCCGACTGAAGGGCAAGGCAACCATCATCACGGGGGGCGATAGCGGCATCGGCCGCGCCGTCGCTCTGGCCTTCGCGCGGGAAGGCGCCGATGTTCTGATCTCGTATCTGGACGAACATGATGATGCCAAGGAAACGGAAGCACTTGTTCAGGCCGCGGGACAGCGCGCGGTTTTGGTGCCAGGCGACGTCTCTAAAGACGCGCAGTGCCGAAAAATCATCGAGACGGCGGTAGAGGCCTTCGGCAAAATCGATGTTCTTGTGAACAACGCCGCCTTCCAGGCCACACATGCCTCTATCGAGGACGTCAGCGAGGAGGAGTGGGATCACACCTTCCGCACCAATATCTACGCCTATTTCTTCCTCGTCAAAGCCGCCCTTCCGCACCTGCGTCCCGGCGCGAGCATCATCGCTACCTCCTCGGTAAATGCGAAGACACCGTCGCCCTCTCTTCTTCCCTATGCAACGACGAAGGGTGCGATCGCCAATTTCACCGCGGGACTCGCCCAGTCCCTCGGTGAGAAGGGAATCCGGGTCAACTGCATCGGCCCTGGGCCGGTCTGGACGCCCCTCATCCCTTCCACCATGCCGGACGAGAAGATTGCCTCCTTTGGGCAGAACGTGCCTCTCGGCCGCGCGGCTCAGCCGGCGGAGCTTGCCGCTCCTTACGTCATGCTCGCCTCAGATGAGAGCAGCTACATCTCCGGCGCCTATATCCCGGTGACGGGTGGCCGCCCAACCCTGTGAGCGGAGCGAGGATCATGAAAGCAGTCATCTGGAGAGGCGTAGGCGACATAGCACTGGCCGAGGTGGACGACCCCCGTATCGAGCAACCGACGGACGCCGTCGTTCGTCTCACCGCAAGCGCGATCTGCGGCACCGACCTGCACTTCGTCCGCGGCACGATGAGCGGCATGAAGAAGGGGACAATTCTTGGGCATGAAGGCGTCGGCATCGTCGAAGAGCTTGGATCCGATGTGCGCAATCTCGAAGTCGGCGACCGGGTGGTCGTCTGCTCCACCATCGGCTGCGGCACGTGCAGCTACTGTCGCGCGGGCTATTATGCCCAGTGTGACCGGGCAAATCCGAACGGCCCCGATGCTGGCACCTGCTTCTTCGGCGGCCCGGCCATGACGGGGCCGATCAACGGTTTGCAGGCCGAGCGTGCTCGCATCCCCTTTGCGGCGACCACGCTGGTCAAGCTGCCGGACGACGTGAACGATGATCAGGCCATTCTCATCTCCGATATCTTTCCCACAGGCTGGTTCGGGGCCGAACTTGCGGAGGTGCGCAGAGGAGACACTGTGGCCGTTTTCGGCTGCGGCCCGGTCGGCCAGTTCGCCATCGCGAGCGCCTTCCTGCAGGGTGCCGGTCGTGTGATCGCCATCGACCGCTACGAGGATCGGCTGGCCATGGCGCGGCGACAGGGGGCCTTCACGGTCAATTTCGAGGAGGAGGACCCGGTCGCAACCATCAAGCGTCTGACAGGCGGCATCGGAGCGGATCGTGCGATCGATGCGGTCGGGGTGGATGCGATGCACAGTCACGCGGGCCCCGCAGCGGCGGATCGCGCGGCTCAAGCTCAGGACAAGCAGGAGCAGCAGTCAATTGCGCCGGAACAGCATCCCCATGACGGGCATTGGGTGCCGGGAGATGCCCCGGCGCAGGCCTTGGAATGGGCGGTCCAGTCGCTGGCCAAAGCCGGATCGCTCGGTATCATCGGTGTCTACCCGCCGGCGGACACGAGCTTCCCCATCGGCATCGCCATGAACAAGAACCTCACGATCAAGGCGGGTAACTGCAACCATCGCGCCTATGTGCCGGAACTCGTTGAGATGGTGCGGATGGGTCGTATCGATCCTCTGTCGGTGCTGACGAAGGTGGAGCAGATGACGGAAGTGGTTGACGCCTACCTCGCCTTCGACCAGAGGCAGCCCGGCTGGATCAAGACGGAGCTGAAGCTGGGCTGACCGAACGACGATTTACGCGCGCGGCGGCCGCCCCGGGGCGGCCGCCTTCTTTGCGTCTCGGAGGAGAGATCATCATGAACGAAGATAGCATCCCGCGCTTCTGCCCCGACGTTCGTCTCGATTTTGATGCGGACGCCGATGTTTGGAGCCTGAGGACCGCGTCGGCTGTGCTCGCTCTCGGCGCGTCATCCTACGCGATGATCCGCCTCGTGGATGACAGCCGCTCGGTGAACGACATCGTGACGGAGGTTGCCGAGGCGACGGGCATGCCGAAGCCCCAGGTAATCGCTGACTGTCTGACGCTGTTCGAAGATCTGGAAGCCCGCGCCATCCTCTGCGAGGAGGATTAACGTCGGCATGACATCGCTGCTCAATGCTTCGGCACGATAGCGGTGAGTGCAAAGGCAACCGTCACCACCGCGAGAACGCCCGCCCAATAAAGCCCCACGAACCAGAGCCAGCGCTGGAGGCGTGGCCGCCGCGCAAGCCACGCTTCCACCGCTTTCAGCTGTGGCTGGCGGAGGGTCTGCCCCAGCAGACGATTAAATAGGTCGGGCTTTCGCCGGCGCTCAATGATAATGCGCACCCGGTTCCACCTTTCCGCGGAAGATGTAGTATGACAAGACGTTGTAGGCGAGGATGAGTGGAATCATCACACCCATGCCGACCAGCGTGAAGATCTGGCTCGAATGAGCGGATGACGCCTGCCAGATATCCATCGTTGGTGGCACGATCATCGGAAAGATCGAAAATCCCAGCCCCAGAAACCCGAGGGTGAACCATCCGAGCGCGCAGAGGAAGGGCGTAGCTTCGTGGCGCGGGCTGTCCTCACGCGCGATCGAGCGGAAGAACAGAACGGCGAGGAGCAAGGAGAGAAGAGGCCCCGCGGCCGTCGCCCAATAGCCGGGCCACGAGAACCAGCGGCTGACGAAATGCACATTCAGGAAGGGTGTCCACAAGCTGACGACGCCAAGCAAAATCAGCATGACGACACCCAACCTCAGGGTGCGCCGGCGCATTCGTGCCTGCAGCGGGCCGCCGGTGCGAAGAATGAGCCAGCTTGACCCAAGCAATGCGTAGCCGAAAACGACAGCGATGCCACAGAAGAGCGGAAACGGCGCCAGCCAGTCAAACGCAGTGCCGGCGAAGGCGCCGTCGTGCAGCGTGGTGCCATCAATCAGCGCACCGAGAATGGTTCCTTGGGTGAAGCCTGCCGCGAGCGAGCCGCCGAGAAAGGCCCAGTCCCACCAGCGCCTATGGGCCTCGACTGCGCGGAAACGAAACTCGAAGGCGACACCACGAAAAATCAGCCCCATAAGCATGATGATGAGCAAGGGATAAACCGCCGGCAAGATCGTGCTGTAGGCACCTGGAAAGACGGCATAGAGGCCACTGCCGCCAAGGACGAGCCACGTCTCGTTGCCGTCCCAGACCGGGGCCACGGTGTTGACCATGACATCGCGGTCCTCGAGCTTCGGTTCCACGGCAAAGAGCAAGCCGATGCCGAGATCGAAGCCGTCGAGCACGACATAGGCGAGAATGACGAAGGCCATGATGCCGGCCCAAAGAACGGGCAACAGGGGTTGTCCTGCGAGGATCGTCGTCATCGGCCTGGCACTCCCAGTCCGCCGGGCCGCCTGTCACCCACAGGCGCCGGATTGATCCCCTGGCTGCGCAAGGGCTGGTCGGCGCGCAGCTGCGTCTCCGTTCCCGTGGGCGGCACCGCCATCATGTGCAGCAGGTAGCGGATGCCCGCGCCGAAGACGACGACATAGACGAGAAGAATGATGCCGCAGGAGAGTGCAACTTCGCCGAGTGTGATCGGAGAGACGCTCTGCGCCGTACGCAATTGACCGTACACTGTCCAGGGTTGGCGCCCAACCTCCGTTGTGGTCCATCCTGCCAAGATACAAATGAATCCCGCAGGAGAAAGAATCTGCGCCGCCCGCAGGAACGGCCTGGTGTCATAGAGGCAGCCGCGTATGCGTAGGTAAAGCCCGGCAAGGCCCAGCAGGAACATGAGGCAGCCAAGCCCCACCATGACGCGAAAGCTCCAGAACACGACGAAGACGACCGGCCAGTCGCTTCGCGGAAAGGCCTTAAGGCCGCGCACCACGCCGTTCCAGCGATGCGTGAGGATCACCGAGCCGAGATGCGGCACGGAAAGCTCTGCGAGGTTTCGTCCCTGCGCGACGCTGGGCAGCCCGAACAGAACCAGCGGCTGTCCCGCGCGGGTCTCGAAGTCGCCCTCCATCGCAGCGACCTTTGCCGGCTGGTGCTCCAGCGTGTTGCGTCCCTGTTCGTCGCCGGCGAGGATCTGGACGGGCATGACGATGACCGCCATCCACATCGCCATCGAGAACATGAGGCGCGCGATCGGATTGTGGCGATCCCGGAGAAGGTGGAAGGCCGCCACGCCGCCCACGCAGAACGCGGTCGCGAGATAGGCGGCCAGCACCATGTGCACCCAGCGATAGGGAAAGCTCGGGTTGAAACAGATCTGCCACCAGTCGACCGGAACATAACCCCCATTCGGCCCGAGCGCGGCCCCCGCGGGTGTCTGCATCCAGGAATTGGCCATCAGGATCCATGAGGCCGAGATGAGCGTGCCGACCGCCACCATGCAGGTGGCGAAGACATGTAGACGGTGCCCGACGCGCTCGAGCCCGAAGATCATGATGCCGAGAAAGCCGGCCTCGAGAAAGAAGGCCGTCAAGGTTTCCCAGGCAAGGAGGGGGCCGAGAATAGGCCCGACTTTCGCCGAATAGCCGCTCCAATTCGCGCCGATCTCATACGCCATCACGATGCCGGAGACGACACCCATTGCGAACGCGACGGCAAAGATCCGCAGCCAATAGCGAAAGGCGGCGAGGTAGAGGTCCCGGCCAGTGGTAAGCCAGAGAATCTCAAGCACGGCTAGAAAGCTCGCCGATCCGATGGAAAATGCCGGGAACAGGATATGGAAGGCGATCGTGAACCCGAACTGTCCGCGTGCAAGGATGATGGCCAGCAGGGGCGGAGCGGCCGCCGTCATCGGGGAGCTGCGTGAGCGCCGTGCATCACTCTCTCCGTTGTAGTTGATCTATCTTCCACACTGGTATCACAGGCTTCTTGTCCTTGCCTTCACGTTCAGAGAAGCATTCCGACTTGTGAGCTTTCAATCTCGTATCGCTCCTCGTGATGCTGATGCTCCCTCAAACGTGCTTGGCGCGTTCGAGCTTTTGCCTATTGGCGGCGTTGTGTTGCAACTAGGTTCCATTCGCAACCTACGTACTAAGGAGATGGCGATGTATTACCACGACAAGAGGCTGCAGTGGCCGGTTCGCGTCGACGCACCGGACCCGATTTTCGCGCGGCAGCTGCAGCAGGCGATCGGCGGGATCGAAGGAGAGATCCGGGTCTGCATGCAGTATTTCTTCCAAGCATGGGGATGCCGCGCGCCTTCTACGAAATATCGCGACATGCTGCTTCACACGGCAACCGAGGAGCTCGGCCACATCGAAATGCTGGCGACCGCCGTGGCGCTCAATCTGGAAACCGCGCCGTCCAGCGTGCAGAGCGCGAGCGCCATGGGGGTCGTCGGTGAGATCATGGGTGGAGAACGGCCGCGCAGCGCCGTTGAAGGCATGCTGCAGAGGCATCTGCTGTCCACAGGCATGGCCGCTTATCCCGCCAACGCGGATGGCGTTCCGTTTGACATGTCCCACATCTACGCGAGCGGGAACATCGCGGCCGACATGTACTGCAACGTTGCCGCTGAAAGCACAGGGCGTGTGCTCGCCACGCGCCTCTTCAACTCAACGCAGGATAGCGGCATGAGGGAGATGCTGTCCTTCCTCATCGCGCGCGACACGATGCATCAGCAACAGTGGCTCGCCGTTATCGAGGAACTGGGCGGCCATTCCGAGACGCTGCCGATTCCGAACAGCTTTCCGCAAGGCGAAGAAGTCGAGGACTACAGCTATGCTTTCTTCGCCACCGCTGCGGATGGCGAGACGCCCCCGCCTGCGCGCTGGAACAGTGGCCCCTCGCCGGATGGCCGCGGTGAGTTCCGCACCTTCGTCAATCAGCCGATGGGTGAAGAGCCGGTGCTCGGGCCGGCGCGGCCCGATAGTGGGGCCGAGACTCAGCAGATCGGCTGAGTGGATGAAGGATAAGGGGTGGCGTGCAGCGCCACCCCTCCCCTACGGTTACTCGTTCGTCTCCCCGGTGTCGTCGTCCGTCGCTTCCACGTGCTTCGATTCCGGCGAGCTTTCCTGACGAAGATAGATGCTGCAGATGAGGTAGGTGGCAATGGCGCCGAGTTCCGCCTCCCAGCATTGCAGCGCCGAGGACCAGAACCCTGCCGTGCCCATATAGGCGACGACGCCCAGGCCCGGCGCGCGCAGCAATGCCTGCTGCTCGCTGTACTTCCAGGCGCCGAAGAGGGCGTGCAGCAGAAAACAAAGAAGAAAGAGACCGATCAGGGCAAGAGACAGGGAATTGGCATAGAGCCAGCTGCCGAGCGTCTTTCGCGGCCTGAGCTTCACGGTCAGCCGACCGGTCTGAGCCGGAGTCTTGCGCGAATGGGCCGCGCCACGCTGGCGGAGCACGCTGCTGAAGGCGACGAGAACCGCGAGCTGAAGGATTGCCGCCTGCCAGTTACTGAAGATGCCGTCGAGGAAGTCGCCCGTTCCAAGGTACCGCGAGAAGGAAATCGGGCCGAGCCGGGCGGTACGTTGCGCAGCATTATAGGCCGGCCAACCCGCCGCTGCCTGACCGCCTAGGCAGGCCACGAACAGCAGAAGCAGGGCGATGGACATGCTATTGTCGCAGAGAAAGCGCCAAAGGCCTCCTCCGGTCTGCGTTTCATCCCTCGATGTCCCCACGCCGCCGCCCTTAGAGTCCGTTTGAGAAATGTCAGTTATGGGCGATCCGGCGCAGTAGCAGGCTGCCCATGGCGACATGGATCATGGCTTCGGACACGTCCAG